>JAVVTR010000001.1:0-468744 GCA_036653535.1 Bacteroidales bacterium
AGACGATTCCCACTATTAGGGTTCGTTAGGGACTTGCACCCATGAGATTACGTACATGCTGAGCGTACAAAAAAAAGAGTCAAACTTTTCTTTAGTTTGACTCTTTTTACAAGTAATTCTTACTATATCTTCGGATTACTTTTTCTTATGACGATTCTTACGCAAGCGTTTTTTACGTTTGTGCGTTGCCATTTTATGTCTTTTACGTTTTTTTCCGCTTGGCATGAGTTTATTTTACTTTTAATTTGGTTTTTACATCATTCATAAATGTCTTGGCTGGTTTAAAAGCCGGTATCTTGTGAGCCGGTATGATAACGGAGGTTTTCTTCGTAATGTTTCTCCCGGTTTTTTTAGCCCTTTGCTTGATAATAAAGCTCCCAAAGCCTCTTAAATAAATATTTTCCCCTTGGGTCATGTTTTCTTTAACTACGTCCATAAACGTCTCTACAGTAGCTAAAACAGTAACCTTTTCAATGCCAGTTTTATTGGCAATCTCTGTTATAATATCTGCTTTTGTCATATTATTAATATAAAAGTATTTACAATATTTTAATCCCGAATGGAGGGCAAAGATATACTTTTTTTATAAAAGTTCAAAATTTACACGAAATTTATTTCTTTAGCCAATTTTTCTCTTCTAAAAAGCCACTTATATATATGCTATTTATTTCTTTATCTCTTTGGTAATGGAATTTCTATAACTATCTTCTATAACCGAATCGTATTGGGTAGTTTTTCTATCAAAAAAAACCACTCTTACTGTACGAAAAAACACTTTTACGTCTAAATTAAAACTAACATTATGGACATACCAAACATCATATCTAAATCTTTGCGTATACGTTAAAGTGTTTCGACCACAAATTTGAGCTAATCCTGTCATACCTGGATGAATATCATGCCTTTTTTGTTGCAAGGGCGTACAATGTGACACATACTTTGGCATTAAAGGTCGAGGCCCAACTAAAGACATATCCCCTATAATAACATTCAAGAGTTGAGGTAATTCATCTAAAGATATTTTTCGCATATAAGCTCCAAAACGAGTTTCTCTAACTTTATCCGGCAAAAACTTACCATCTGCCCCCCTTTTGTTGGTCATGGTTCTAAATTTAATCAACTTAAATAATTTTCCTTGATAACCAACACGTTCCTGAATAAACAGAACCTTAGGACCATGAAAAAATATAGAAATTATAGGAGTACACAAAAAGATTGGCAAACATAGAATAAGCAAAATAAAAGCTATCACTACATCCAAAACTCTTTTAAAATATCGAAGATACATAATGTGTTCTTATCTTTTGCGTGTTCTTTGCAATTTTCATACTTCCTATCGCAACTTTCACTTAATCTTATCATTTGTAATACACAAGAATACAAAAAACAATCTTTAGTAATTTGTACGAGTGCTTACCATGAGTAATAGTTACAAAACAAATGGAATTTATGCTACTTTTAGCAGAGGTGCAAAGGTAAATATTTGAACCCGAATATACAAATTGTATTCTCAGATATTTTGCAATAAAATTGATACAAAACAATTAAATATAATTACAAAATAACAGCACCACATTTGAAGGGGTTCATCCTGTTTTTATTTAAAATTTAAATCTTATTTGCACTTTCAATTCAGGCTTAACATTTCCATTTATTTCTTCGTTTCCACTGCCTATAGTACAAACTTCATCATAAAAAGTATAACTTCCCTTTAATTCTACGTTTAGCCAGACAAACGGCTTATATTTTAAAACTATATAAAACCTATATCCTCGCCCAAAATAAGCAGGAATACCAGCTGCATAAAGCACATCCGACTCATAAGCAAAAATACGATTATCGTAATTTTTAATATCAAATAGAGCAAAACGCAAACGAAAACTTAAGGGAACTTTTTGAAAATCATATCCTATATCCTGATATATCAAATAAGCTTTATTCCAATTTCTTAATTCCAAACGGGAACGCAAAAACAAGCCACACATGGCATTATAAGAAAAATGCACTCGCAAAGCACCTCCCTTACGTTTTAACCCATTTTGATAGGCATATTGAATATATGTTTCCGTGTACCGCCCCATATTCACTAAACGTACCGACCATTTTCGCCCATAAAACAAAGAGGGGGCAGAAGCAGGGTCTTTTACCGAAAAATCCGTCATGGTTTCTAAGGAAAGTCCCTCATAGATCAAAAATTTCAGCCGTGTTTCCAAACCGTATTCTTTGGTTGCAGATCCTACTCTACTGGGTATAGATGTAAAATAACTATGGTATTTGGAACTATAATAGCGAGCAGATAAGATTAAACTAAGCCTTGCATGAGGTTTCCACTGTACCCCCTGCAAAACGGCTACCCCACCATTCCAACTTAGCGCAAGCTCTCCATAGCAATGTGTTTTTTTTAGCAACACTTGATAATAAATGGAAGCAATCCCTAAGCGAGTTGGTTTCAAAACAGAAGAAGCATATTCTACAGGAATAGGACTGTAGGTTCCCCCTAAGCTAGTATAAGAAACAAGGGCTCCAATTTTCCATTTATCCGATGCTTTTTCTAAACATCCACCTATCAATTGTTCTCTAAGCATTTGCTTTTGCCCCATCTCGGTTAATGTTCTATGATAGCCCGTTTCAGACATAGATTTTATTAAATCTTCCATTTCTGCATATTTATTCACGGCCGTATAATATCCAGCATCTATCCGATTATTGGAATAAAACAAGCTTAAATCCCAAGAAGATTTAAAATTTAAAGTTACAGCAGAACCTTTTAAAAACCCATATTCTCCGGAAGAAGCATATGGTTTAAGCCCTTTACCTGCGGTAACTAATAAATCTGGATTAGAAGATGAAAAAATAGAATTAGAAAGACCTATGTGTAAACCTTGTCCAAAAGATAATTGATAGGTTCCAATAATCCATTTTTTCACAATACCCATTTGACCAAATGCTAAATAAGCAGTATAAAAATCAAACCCTTTTTGTGGCTTTTTAAAAAAAGGTTCTCCCGGATCTTTTTCTGCAGAAAAACCTAACAACAATCTATCCGCATAATTAAAAGTATAACGTAAATAATATCGATCTGGAGCCCCTAAATATTTTCCATTACTATAAGCCTTAGCATTCTTTAATACTCTTCCATAACGAAGCAACAGTTGACTTTTTCCATATTTTACCACGTCTCGTAACTTTAAAGACAATGGAGATAGTTCCTCAAAACAAACTAAGTCTTTTAAACACTCTATGGTTTGTTTATTAAAACTTTGTATATAAAATAGTTCATGTATCCCTAATATTCTGCCATAATCTTGTCTGTATTTCAATAAAGCCTCTATTTGCCAAATCGAAAGGCAATGGAGTCGCTGCAAATCCTCTTCATTAGCCATATTTAAATTAATAGGATTATTTTGCAAATCGCCACGTTCTTCCATATACTGTGCAAACGATTCTTCCCCCATGGATTCTAATATAAAATTATCCGCTACAGAGCCAAGGGGATTTTCCTCTATTGCCATGATAGTATCCAATAAGGAAACAACAATTTTAATTTTCTTTTTATAGCCGACTTTTTTTTTGTATCGAAAACCTAAGGAGTCTTTAGTCCCCCACTCTTTTTTTTGATAAATAGGGCCTTGTCCCATAAGTTGGAAACAAAAGATACCACATATAAATACCAAAAAGCCTTTCTTGAAAATCATTGGTCTTTCCTCCCCCTTTTTCAACGAAGATTCAAAGACGATTTCCAAACCAAAGAAATATGGGCACAAAATCCAAGAGGCGATTGATACGAACCCGATAAGCCTATATCAAAATGAGGAGAAGCATATGCTATGCCAACAGTATTAATAAAAGGATAAATAGAGGTACTACCATAAATTAAAATTAAGCGTTTAATAAAATAAGAAATGCCTAAAGTAGCTTGAATGGGATAGCGCATATCTTTACTAACATCTACCCCTATGGCTAAGTCTTCCGTAATACGATAAGCAACCCCCAAACGAAGATACAAAGCTTTGCTCCATATTTTTTTATCGGAGGCACTCAAAACAAAAGGATATTTTAAAGAAAAAGCCATCCGCCAATTTTTCTTTAAGCGATATGCGCAAGAAAAATTTAAATTCAAAAAAGCATCTCCCGATCTATTTTCTATACGATTACCTTGTTCGTAAGATAGGTTCAGGCCGGCACGAAAATTTCTCCAAAAAATACGGGAATAAGAAAAACCAATTTCATGCCGATGATAAAGAGAAAATCCGGAAAAATTATAATGTACTCCAAAAGCCTGATTTTTACGCTTGAACGCAAATGAAAGTCCGGATTTATTATTTTCTTTTATATATCGAATTTGAGAAAAAAGCCCTAAAACAAGACCCGTTCCTGTATCTACACTTATGGCAGGATGCTCCTCAAGAGAAAAAGGAGGACTCATTAGGGGATACACATCTGCCAAAGAAAAAGGGAAAGGAGAATGTTGTGCTATAGTCTTTTCGGAAATAAAAAAGAGACAAATTATTCCAAAAGCTAAGCCACGCCATATATTTTCGCTACATTTTATAGTGAAAATTTTACAGACAGAAAAAAATAAAATAAAAAAGCGTTGCATATCTTTTTTATATACAACGCTTCTTATTCCGTAAAATCGAACCTTAATTTACCCTATAAGTAAATTTAACATTCTTTAAATCTTCATTCGCTTTTACAATTTTCTTTTTTAATCCTTTTTTAAATTCTATCATCTTCTTTCGGTATAAATCATTGCCAGTTCCTAAAATTTGGAGAGCCAATATAGCAGCATTTTGGGCTCCATTAATAGCCACCGTAGCTACTGGTATTCCTGGAGGCATTTGCAACATAGCCAAAGCCGCATCCATTCCCTCCAAACTCGACTTGATGGGCACGCCTATAACAGGTAGTGGTGTAAGGGCTGCAATAACCCCTGGAAGATGTGCTGCCATACCAGCAGCGGCAATAATTACCTGCACTCCTTTTTCGTGCGCTCCATGAGCAAAACTTAAAACTTCTTCCGGAGTTCGATGGGCCGAAAGGGCAAAAATTTCAAAAGGGATTTCCATTTCATCAAGAAATTTAGCAGCCGCCTCCATAATTGGATAATCCGACGTACTGCCCATAATTAAACTTACCAAAGGCTGTTTCTGTTTCATTTTTAATAAATTATTATATCTATTTTAATAGCAACTGGAACCATATAAACCTAAATCATATGTATTTTAAACATATAGTAAAACACAAAAAACCTATTATAGGCCGTTGCCATACTATTAAAAAAGTTTTATGGTTCAAACAGAGATAAAATATTTTTCATTTCTGTTTTTTAGCAAGAGCAAATCTACACAGATTTTAGCAAATCACCATCCAATCTAAAGCCAAAATGGAAAAAAAAACGTAATTTTGCAACTTATCTCTAAATAGAACCCTATGGAAACTATTCAAATCAAAGACAAAATCTTTCGGCCCTATATGTCGGTAGAGGATATTAACGAAATATTAGATAGTCTTTCTGCACAATTAAACCGAGATTATGCAGATAAAGATCCTCTTCTAATTATAGTTCTCAATGGAGCATTTATCTTTGCAGCCGATCTGTGCAAAAAACTTACTATTCCTTGTAGACTCTCTTTAATTAAAGTCAGTTCTTACCAAGGTACAGAAAGCACCAATCAAATTTCCAACTTAATAGGTCTGAAAGAAAGTTTAAAAAACGAACACATAATTATTGTAGAGGATATTATTGATACCGGCAATACCATGGAGTACTTATTAAAAACAGTAAGCAGCCATCAACCAGCCAGTATGGCCATCTGCTCTTTGTTATTTAAGCCCAATAGCTTTTCTAAAGACTATAAAATTAACTATATAGGAAGATCTATCCCTGATGATTTTGTAGTGGGTTACGGATTTGACTACGACGGTTATGGGCGTAATTTACCTTGTATTTATCAATTAAACGCATAAATTTAATATATCATGCTGAATATAGCTCTTTTCGGCCCTCCGGGTGCGGGCAAAGGTACACAGTCTAAAATGTTAATAGAAAAATACAAATTAATGTATATTTCTACTGGAGATATGTTGCGGGAAGAAATTACCTCCAACACTCCACTTGGTCTAAAAGCGAAAGACATAATCGCTAAAGGAGGTTTGGTTTCCGATGAACTAATTGTAGAGATTATTGAAAATCGTATACAAATGAACCCAAATATTAATGGGATTTTATTTGATGGATTTCCAAGAACAGTAGTACAAGCTTATATTTTAGATGGCCTCATGCAACGTCTGCATACAAAATTATTATGTATGCTTAGTTTGGAAGTTCCTCGGGAAGAATTGAGAATACGTCTATTAGAAAGAGGAAAAATTTCCGGCCGTTCCGACGACAAAGAAGAAGTTATACTAAACCGATTGAAAGAATACGATGAGAAGACCCTTCCTGTAGCAGATTTTTATAAAGAAAAAGGGAAATATTTTCCAATTAATGGAGTAGGATCCATAGAGAATATCTTTCAACGACTTACTACCGTTATAGAACGAGAAGCCAGCAAAAATTTACTCAATGTAGTTTTATGTGGATTTCCTGGATCGGGCAAACGCTCTCATTCCTTACTAATAGAAGAAAAATATGGCCTTATACCTATATCTACCGGTAGACTTATTAGAGAAGAAATAGCAAAAGGTACGGAAATAGGTAACGTTGCTAAACCTTTAATAGAACACGGAGAAAATGTACCAGATGAATTGGCAATACGCCTTATCGAAAATAAAATAAAAACCTCTTCCAATGCAAAGGGATTTATTTTTAAAGGATTTCCAAGCACCTTTGTGCAGGCCTATATTTTAGATGGTTTGTTGAACAAAATTGGTTCTTCTGTTACTTGTGTTATCAATTTTGAATCCTCTTCTTTACAATGTATGAAACGACTTACTCATAGAGGAAAATCTCCAGAAGCTCGCATTTACGATTGCGACCCTGAAATTATCATTCATCGTTTAGAGGTTTACGAAGAGAATGCTCCAAAAATTTTAGAATACTACGAAAAGCAAGATATCCTTTATAACGTAAAAGACGTAAACGATACCAGTACCTCTTTCCAAGAGGTATGTAATTGCATTGAGAAAGGGGCCCAAAAAAAACGATAAATCATGAATATTACCATCGATCAAATTAAACAAGCTCTAAGTCATGTCAACGATCCAGATTTAGGGAAAGACTTAATTACACTAAATATGATTGATAATATTGCTATACAAGACAATATTATTTCTTTCGATTTAGTTCTTACCACTCCTGCTTGCCCCATGAAACAAAAGATGAAAGACGATTGTTTACAAGCTATTGCTTCTTCTATCTCCCCTGAGGTAGAAGTGCAAATAAACTTCACTGCAAAAGTGGTTTCCCCCCATACTATCGATAACGAGGGTATGAAAAAGGTAAAACATATTATTGCCGTTGGTTCAGGAAAAGGTGGCGTTGGAAAATCTACCGTAGCGGCTAATTTAGCATTGGCCTTATCGGCAAGTGGCGCCAAAGTTGCCTTAGTAGATGCCGATATCTACGGCCCATCCATACCCACCCTTTTTAATCTATTACATGCTCAACCCAAGGGCGTGGAAGAAGAGGGAAAGACGTGGCTATTACCCATTGAAAAGCATGGCATAAAACTTATGTCTATTGGTTTTTTTGTAGATCCTTGCAAAGCGGTACTGTGGAGAGGTCCCATGGCTTCCAATGCTATAAAGCAAATGTTTATGGAAACTTTATGGGATGAAATAGATTATATGGTAGTAGATTTACCTCCAGGCACTGGAGATATACAAATTACCATTTCTCAAATGATTCCAGTAAGTGGCGTAATTTTGGTGAGTACACCTCAACAATTGGCGGTTGCCGATGTACGTAAAGCAGCAGATATGTTTATTTCTGTAAAAACTCCTATACTGGGTATTGTAGAAAACATGGCTTACTTTACACCTGCCGAATTGCCTAATAATAAATATTATTTATTTGGCAAAGGAGGAGGTAGTGCTTTATCGCAAGAATTTGGCTTCCCTTTATTAATGCAAATTCCTTTAATCCAATCTATGGCAGAGTCGGCAGATGAAGGCACTCCGGCCATATTGACAGAAAACGGAAATAGTCGTCCATTTTTTAAGGAATTAGCGGAAAAGACTGCACAATCTATTTCTATTTTAACGAACAAAGCATCCAATAAGTAACAAATAAAAAACAAAACTATGGACGGTATGGAAAAAACAAAGATGGTAGAAAGAGTGAGAGAAGCCATCAATGAAATAAGACCCTATCTACAAGCAGATGGAGGAGATATTGCCTTTATTGAACTTACAGACGAAATGATAGTTAAGGTGCAATTACAGGGCGCTTGTGGCGGTTGCCCTCACATGCAAGTTACCTTAAAACAAGGAGTAGAAAGCACCTTGAAAAAAATTATTCCAGAAATTAAATCGGTAGAATCAATTTAAAACTTCTAATAGTAGAATGGCCTCTAAATAAAAAAGACCGCTCCCAAAGCCTCCCTAATATTTCTCTTGGAGCTTGGATGGGCGGTCTTCTTAAAATTATAAATTCAAAAGCATAAACAGTGACTAAATCCAAAACAAAAATAGGGATGCCACTATTGATTATATGCGTTTTTTCTCTGTTTTGGACTTTGGCTTTTTCTTATACCGGTTTTTTTTGGGATAGTATATCTCAAGTATACGAACCTGCAAATTGGCTATATGAAAATGGATTATTTGCATGGAAACTGCCAGATAATATAGACCTTGGAGTTCCACCGATTTTTGCCTTTTTACATGCTGTAGCGTGGACTTGCTTTGGAAAAAGCACCATGGTAAGCCATCTCTTACTTTTCCCTTTTATTTTCGGCTTATCTTGGCAAATTTACCAACTCGTTTTTTATGTCTTGCAAGAAAAGGGTATCGCTCAAAAATATAAAGCTAAAACTTATTCTTGGTATGTTTTTTTTCTACTTTTTGCCGATGCAAGTCTTTGTGCTCAACTCACTTTTATTAATTACGAAATTACCCAGTATTTTTTGTTTTTCGGAGCTGTAAATACCATTCTTCGGCGTCAAAGGAAAACTCTTACTGTTTATCTTTTTTTCCTTTCTATTCTTTCTTTTCGAAGTCTTTTGTTATTTGTATCTTTATTTGTTTTTGACTTTTTTTACCATTTTTTCTTTGATAAAACCTATAAAAAACACACCTCTTTTATATTTTATTTGCCTTATATTTTCGGTTCTCTTCCTGCCGTGTTTTTTTACTTTTGGTATTATCAAACTAAGAATTCTATATTTGGAACCGACCAAGGATCTTGGTTAGCCCTTCAAAACCTAACTACTATAGAAGGCTTTTTTAGAAATGTTCTCGTATTAGGAAACCGATTATTAGACTATGGACGAATTTTTGTTTTTCTCTATTTTGTGGGCTTGTGTATTTCATTACGAAAGCAAAAAATATTTCAGAACCCCACCGTACAATATCTCGGCTTGCTGTGCATATGTAGCATATTGGTAGTAGGTGGTTTAAGCCTTTGCCTTATCAATCCCATGGGGCACCGATATTTTATAGCTTCTTATATTCTTTTTTCTCTCTTAACCGCCTACCTCACTATTTGTTACACTAAACACCCTAAAATAATATTAGTAAGCCTTAGTATCTTTCTTTTCTCTGGTAATTTATGGATTTATCCCGAAAAAATTGCCCAAGGATGGGATTCCACTATGGCTTATCTTCCTTACTATACCCTGAAAAAAGAGATGATTTTTCAAATGGATAAAAGAGATATTCCCATAGAAGAAACCGCCAGTTTTTTTCCAAATTTCTATGCAATTGAGGTGGATAATTTGTCTAATGATTTACGTGCCTTTTCTGAATTTAAACCTTGGCAAGACCTTCCAAATATTCAAAGTATTCAAAAGATAGAGGATATTCAAGAGATTCGAGACCTTCAACCCAAAACAATAAAAAACGATTCTTCAGCCCCAGCATCCTACGTTTTAAATTGTAGCGTTTTTAATCTTTCTGATCAAGCCATAGAGTGTTTACAAAAACACTACACTCCCATCATAAAATTACGACACTTGCGCATAGAAATGATTTTATACGAAAGGAAAACCACTAAAAACCCATCCAAAACAATAAGCCCTCCTAAGGAAGCAAGGGAATAAAGCCAAAGTCTGCAACAAAATAAACATTACACGAAACCAACTAAACTTAGAAACAAAAATAAAAATTCTTGTTTCTAATGCTCCCTTATAAAACCATAGGAACTTGTCGATCTATCCCCAATGCTGTACCGCTAATACGTAAAGCTGGAGGAGTTTGTCTACGCTTATATTCGCTTTTATAAAATAAATTCAAAATTTTATTTACCATTTCTTTGGAATATCCACGCCCAATAATACTTTTAGCATCCATGTGTTCTTCCAATGTCATCCTTAATATAGCTTCTATTAAATTATAATCCGGCAAGGAATCACTATCTTTTTGGTCGGGTCTCAATTCTGCAGAAGGGGCTTTTGTAATACAATTTTCTGGAATAATTTCTTTTTTTCTGTTAATATAATGGGCTATATCGTACACTTGACTTTTGTATAAATCTGCTAAAACGGCCAATCCTCCACAAAGATCACCATACATAGTACCATAGCCACAAGCAGCTTCACTCTTATTGGATGTATTCAATAATAAATGTCCAAATTTGTTAGCCACAGCCATTAATAAATTTCCTCTTATTCTCGCCTGCATATTTTCTTCCGCCAATCCAAATTGGGTCCCCTTAAATAAAGGCTGTAGTTGCGTGGAGAAGGCATTATAAATAGATTTGATAGGTATAATCTGATAATATATTTGCAAATTTTCCGCCAATTTTACGGCATCTTCCACCGAATGATCCGTTGAAAATTGCGAAGGCATCATTAAGCCAAAAACGTTACTTCTACCCAAAGCATCTACCGCCAAAGGCAAAACCACCGCAGAGTCTATCCCACCGGAAAGCCCCAGTATTGCTGTTTTTGCTCCACATCTCTTGAAATAATCTCTTATTCCCACCACTAAAGCCTCATATATTAATTTCGTTTTAATATCTTGTTCGGAACCTACTCTTTTAGATTGCTCCTTATTCCCTTTGGGTATCTCTTCTATCCTTTCCTCCATGGTATTATTCCAATCTTTAAAACCAGTAGAAGTGAAATATTCCTCCTGAAAATCCTTGCATTGTCGATAATATTTACCATATCCGCACACCACCAACGAAGCACCTCTTAAAATATACTCTTCTTGTCCCCCACATTGGTTCACATATATCAATGTTTCTATTTCTTTAGCTATAGATAGAAATCTTTCTTTCCTTTCTTTGTCCCTATCTGCATTAAAAGCATAAGTATCCAAGGCAAGAACTAAACCCGGCATAGTACATGATAGCGTTTGGTTTAACAAATCCTCCGCATAACAAATTTTTATCCTCTCTTCCTTGTATTTAAAATTCCATTCGGTAAGCAGAACGGAAGAAGTAGAGTCTATACACGCTTGTATTTTACCGGAATGAAGCAAAAAAAAACTATTCTTACACTCTCCATTTTCCATGGAGATGGTAGGCATATCTAAGATTATGGCAAGTGCGCCACTACTCTTGGCCAAATTGTCTAATGCCTTTCTACAAGATTGTAGATAAGACGGCATTTTTAGCAAATCTCCGGGTCGAAAACCGCAAATGGCTTGAGCTGGAAGAACCATCAAATCCGATTTTTCCACTTCCGCTTTCTTATAAGCTTGTTTTATTTTTTTTAAATTTTCATTTATCCGACCGGGCCGAAACCCTTGCTGGATCACCGTTATATTCATCTCTCTTCTATTTTAACGTCTATAGATTCCACACAAATTTTTCATAGGTTGTTTGCAAAAACCCTTGACTACTAAACAATTTACCTACTAAAACACAATACCCAAAAAAACGCCCATTTGTTGATTTTTAACTTTAGCCCTTACCCCATCGGGACGCTCATGTTTAGTACTCAGTGTATTGGTAAAGCCATAGTGATATTCCAACCCCATAGTAAAGCCCACTGCCTTAAAAGCCTGACAGGAAACCCCCATTTTTAAAACTCCGGAAACATTCCAAAGATTGGCAGTCTTCCCTAATTTACCCTCTTTAAGTAAATTCCCTTCTATTAAAATTCCATCTTGCACATCCTCATATTTAAAATCCTTATACAAATCTTTATATATAGCCCGCACCTTTACTCCAAAATGAACACCCAAAGAGCCAAAGAAAGCCCAGGAAGAAGAACCAAAGGGGTTGGTTTGCGCTTTAAACTGTATGGGTATTTCTATATAAGAGATTGCATAGGACCGTGTTTTATCACTATATGCCTTAAAGCCATCCTCTTGATGTGCATTTATATAATCGGCAGGATAAGATAAGCGCCCGCCAGTAGTGTTAAAAACTAAGCCAGTGCCTAAAAACATATGATGGCCCAAATTAAAATCCACCGTTAATGCCGGTGTTACCGTTACCCGCACCCCTTCTCTATCGAATGGACGATTTATATTGGCATACCAATTTATCAAAGGAGTTAGTTGTATGCTTGTATATACCAATTTCTTTTTAACAGGAACTGAAGATTTTGCTTTTTCTTTTGGCTTTTTTGCATTGGTATATTCCTCCCCTTGCGAACGAGATAATGCTTGTATCACCGTAGCTGGACTATCTATAAATTTAGAAGATTCGCTTTGAGCATATACGGTAGAACCCAGCACAACAATCAGAAATAAACATAGTTGCCTTTTCATAATTTTTGCTTAATTTTGATTTTTAATTTTAACAAGGCGGAATATGCAAAAATACGCTATTTTAATAGAAAAAAAGAAGAAAACGGTCTTAAGCTTTTTTCTGTTTTTTTTATGCGTATGTTTTTTTTCTTTTTCCTCCAAAGCGCAACAGCAATCAAAAAACATACATTTTGGATTATCTATAGGAGGTATTGGCACTACCACCTTTCCTAATGTCGGACCTTGGAATTTCGATAAAAACAAAACTTTTATGGGGGTTACGGGGGGCGCCTTTTTTAGATATGATTTTGCTAAACATTTTTTTGTTCACGGAGAACTTAGCGTATCCATGCGACGTATAGAAAGTAAAGGTTTTTCTATGGATACGGCATTAGGTAACTTTGAACTATCGTCTAAGTATACGAACATAGGCGTTCCTCTCGGTATAGGGTATTATTTTTTCCCACGGGGAGGTCCTTTAAACATAAATATTTTAGCCTGTGCCGTGCTTAACTTTCCACAAGAAAAAAATATAAACATTAGTATTCACAAACAAAATATAGCACAAAATTTACAGCAAATTACTTTTGGCGCCATGTTGGACTTAGGCTTCCGATATAAATTTATTTCTTTGGATCTACGATACGAATATGAGTGTAATAATATTATTAAAATACAAAATCAAAAAATATACACTGGAAGTTTTTCTTTTTTAGTAGGCTTTCACATCCTTTAATTTACAAACAAGCAATAATTTTTATTTGCAACGATGAAAACATATCTCCTTACTTTTTTATTATTTCTAAGCATATTATGTAACTCCTGTACTCGGAAACCCGTTTCCATACCCCCCGTTAAACTACATAGATACGAACAAGCTTTAATGCAAATTTCTCCCGATAGTATTTCCTATGGCCTTAAAGCCATACAAAAGGAATTCCCTCTCTATTTAGAAGGAGCCGATTTAAACGATACCTTAAATCTTTTACGTATTTCTAATTTTATCACCGATCCAATAGTAATAGAATGTTACAAAAAAATCAATGAAACCTATAAAAGCGGAAAACAAACAGAAGAAACCTTAGCCAAGGCTTTTGCACTTACCCGTTCTATTTTCCCCCATTTTAAAAATCCTACTGTTTTTACATATATCTCTTACTTCGACTATATGAATAGAATTCTGTACTTAGATTCTATTTTATCTATCAGTTTAGAGTTGTACCTAAATGGCAATGATGCTTTTTATAATTCTGTTGGTATTCCCCGTTATATCAGTAGTCGCTGTATTCCGGAATATTTAGTTCCAGATGTTATGCGATCTATTGCCACACGCCTTATACGCAAAGGCAATCCTTCTTCCAATTTATTAGAGGAAATTATTTATCAAGGTAAAATCCTGTTTTTTTTAAACGAAGTATTACCGGAAGTTTCCAATGAGATAAAATTAGCTTATACCCCGGAGCAACTTTCTTGGAGCGAAACGCACGAAAAAGAAGTTTGGCAGTATTTAATGAAAGAAAATTTATTGTATGAAACCAACCTATTTAAGGTGAAATATTTTGTAAACGATGGTCCCGGAAATTTGCTTTTCGATGGAGCGCCCCCTCGTCTTACCCAATATTTAGGTTGGCAAATTGTAAAAAAATATATGAAAAAACATAAAAATAATTGGAATTCTCTTTTGCAAGAACCAGCACAAAAAATATTAAAAGAATCCTCATATAAACCCTAATGCATTACTTTATGAAAAAAAACTACATTTCTTCCATATGTTTACTTGGGTGTTTATTTGGCAAGGTTTATGCAAATGAAAGCCACTTAGAAGAATCCATGCAAAACATAAATACAATAAATAAATACCCCCCTAATTCCTCCTATGAAACTACTTTAGATACTCTTTCTACAAATTCCACCGACTCTATCTCCTCCACTCCTTTTACGAATAACACCAAGGACACTCTTACCACTAAAACTAAAAAGACAGGAGAAAAAGCAATAAACTTTATAAATAATCTATGGAAAGAATTTGGCTTTGCTATAGATGCTCGTGTGGACTTTCAATACCAAGGAACAGCAAAAGGAGATAATGATATCAACTTCCATGTACAATCTATGAAATTAAGATTTGATGGACACATCATCCCTCAAGTTCGCTATTTTGTTAAACTTCGTTTAACCTCTTCTTCGCCCAATCACCGAGATAATTCCGGAGAAGCACTAAATCAAGCATGGATTGCCATTGATCTAAAAAAATTCACCATTAAAGTAGGAAAACAAGATTTGAGTTTTGCCGCTTGGGAATACGATCAAAACTATGCAGACATGTATATTTCCTCTGTAGTAAACGACCAAATTGATGGTTCTGGAACCGGTGTAACAGTTAACTACTCCCCCTTTAATCAAAGTTTTGGTTTTCAGATTTTAAACAGTAGTCCCGTCAACTTTAGCAATACCAAAAACTCCTTTGCATGGACCCTAAACTATACAGGAAGTTTTGATGGTGGTCACTGGCAACCTGCTATTTCTTATACCTTCATAAATAATGCAATAGAAAAAGGATTGTTTTTTCTTACTACTGGTTTAAAATACAAAAACGAAAAATGGACGGCAACTTTAGATTATTACTATGGAAATTATATACAAACCACCCATCTGCAATCGGGAAAGATAGACACTAATATAACCCACTATGTTTCTGATCAATCCTTAGCCTTAAATATTGAATATAAATTTTTACCACAATGGAATGTTATTTTAAAAGGCACTTTCGACAATCGTTACGACAAAATTTTCAAGCATGTTACTTTCAATCGCTATAGTATATCCGCAGCCATAGAATACTATCCCTTTAAGAAACTTCCATTACAAGCACATATTGCAGGATATTATCGCTATTACGATTATAAATACAAGCCTATTAGCGATCTTATTCAAGATAAAAGCATAAACGAATTTAGTATTTTTGTTGGTTTACGCTGGTTATTCCAAATAAAATAGAGTGCTTGCAAATACCCTATTTTTTCTTTTTATCTAAATATTTTTCCTGAATATTTTGCCATAAACTATAAAAATTAGGAATAAATAGAGTACCAATAAACACCGTTGCAAGCATTCCGAAAAACACAGCTACTCCTAAAGAAACTCTACTGGCCGCACCGGCTCCAGTTGCTACAACTAAGGGAAATACGCCTAAAATAAAAGCAATAGAGGTCATCAAAATCGGACGGAAACGCACTCGACCCGCTTCTATAGCCGATTCATCTATGCTCTTTCCTGTTGCCCGAAAATCTCGCGCAAATTCTACTATTAAAATAGCATTTTTGGCAGAAAGTCCTATTAATAATACTATTCCTATTTGAGTATATACACTAATAGGCAAGCCTAAAAGCATACACCCAATAATAACCCCTAATAAAGCAATAGGTAAGCCCATAATAACTGCTATAGGACTTGTCCAACTTTCATATTGAGCGGAAAGCACCAAGAATGCCACCAAAATCGCCAAAGCAAAAATAATAGCAGTAGAAGAGGCTGCCGCTTTTTCTTGATAAGCCATAGAGGTCCATTGGCTACTAAAATGATTCCCTAATAACTCTTTAGACATACTCTCCATTACAGCAATGGCTTCTCCGGAACTTTTCCCAGGAGCTGGATTCCCGGAAATAATAGTAGAGGTGTACATATTGTAACGTTGCAGTAATTCCGGTCCAAACGTATTATCTATCACTGCGAAGGCAGAGAAAGGAACCATTTGACCTTCTGCATTACGAACACTTAATTTAAGAACATCCTTGTCTACAGAACGGGATTCGCCATTAGATTGAATTTTTACTTGATAGGTTCGCCCGAATTTCACGAAATCATTTACATAAGCCGATCCCATGTAAGAAGCCAAGGTGGCAAATACGTCCGACATAGACAAATGTAAAGCCTTTATTTTATCCCTATCTATCTTTACAAATCTTTGAGGAATAGAAGCCCGAAATGTGTTTCTCAAACCAGAAAGGCCACTTTGAGTATTTCCTACTTGACAAAGTTCCGTAGCCATTTTTTGCAACTCCAAACTTCCTAATTTACTTCTATCTTGTAAAACAAATTCAAAACCGCCGGAGGTTCCCAAGCCGGTAATAGCAGGAGGTGAAAAAGCAAAGCTATTACAAGATTGTAAATTATAAGCTCTTTTATTATACTCTGCTACAAGAGCATCCACGCTTCTCTCTTCCTCTTGTCTCTTACTCCAATCTTCCAAAATAACTACAAAACTTCCAAAATTAGAAATTTGCGCTCCATCCACCATAGAAAATCCATCAATAGTTAAATACGATTTTACTCCAGGTAAAGAATCCAATATGTTTTTTTCAATATAATTCGTGCTCATTTTAGTTTCGTGGAGCGATGCTCCATCTGGAAGCTGGGCACTAACCATAAAATAACCTAAATCCTCGCTGGGGACAAAAGTAGTTGGCCATTTTAAAAAACCAAACATAGCCGCACCTGCGATGAAAGCAAAGGAAAGCAATGTAACTTTCTTATGCTTCAAAAAAGTAGTTACTATGGAGGTGTAAATATTGGTAAGTTTTCCAAAATACTTATTAAAGTAACGAAAAATAAAAAAATTATTTTCCTTAGGAGTCTTAAGTAAAATAGCACATAAAGCAGGTGTAAGGGTTAATGCACAAACGCCACTTAATACCGTGGAAACCGCAATAGTTAAGGCAAACTGCTTATATAATTCACCCGTAATACCTCCTATAAATGCCGTTGGAATAAAAACAGATAAGAGTACTAATACCACCCCTACTACTGGCCCAGTAACCTCGTCCATAGATAAGGAGGTTGCTTCCTTGGCTGTTAATTTTGGATCCAGTTCCATGTGTCGAGAAACATTTTCCACAATAATAATGGCATCATCCACTACAATACCTATAGCCAAAATAATTCCAAAAAGCGTAAGCATATTAATAGAAAAACCCATTAATTGCATGGCAGCGAAAGTACCTATCAAGGAAACCGGAATAGTTAAAGTAGGTATTAAAATAGCTCTCCAGTTTTGTAAAAAAAGCATAATTACTATTAACACCAAAGCTATTGCTTCAAATAAAGTGACATAAACCTCATCTATAGATGCAACCACAAACTGAGTGGTATCCAAAGTAACTTCATAAGATAATCCCTTGGGAAAGAATTGGGACAATTCGTCCATTTTAGCTCGAATTTCTTCTGCAATTTCTAACGCATTAGAACCTGGCAATTGATACACAGCTAAAGAAGCAACTGGTTTCCCTTTTAAATAACATTCTACATTGTAATTTTTACTTCCCAAGTCAATAGTAGCCACATCTTTCAATCGTAGAATCGTTCCATCTTGGAGCGTTTTAACAATTACATTACCAAATTCGGAAACGTCTGTTAAACGACCTTGTACATTGAGCGTATATTGATGTGCAGGCTTAGGATTTTCAGTAGGTTCCTCCCCTACTTTACCAGCAGATACCTCCACGTTTTGCTCATTTAAAGCCGACATAATATCCAATGGTGTCAAGCCTCTTATTTGCAATTTATCTGGATCCAACCAAATACGCATACTATATTCATCCGCTCCAAAGAGCCCCACATCTCCAACACCCTTCAGCCGAGAAAGTTCATCGGAAATATTCAATTTTGCATAATTGGAAAGATAAAGCCCATCAATTTCAGGATTATCCGATTTAATGGACACATACATTACAATATTGGTCGATTTTTTCTTGGTAGTAATTCCTAATCGAGTAACATCCGAAGGTAAATTACTCATAGCTATACTAACCTTATTTTGCACTAAAACCGTGGCCATATCTATATTCGTACCTACATCGAAAGTAACGGTAAGAGTATAGCTCCCGGCACTGGATGAAGAGGAGGACATATAAATCATTCCTTCTACTCCATTTACTTGCTCTTCTATAGGTTGACCCACCGTTTGAGCTATAGTCTCCGCACTAGCACCAGGATAATAAGCGGTTATATTTACAGTAGGGGGAGTTATATCTGGATATTGTGCAATAGGTAATATCCTCATCGTTACCAAACCAGCCACTACAATCAAAATCGCCAATACAGTAGCAAAAATAGGTCTATGGATAAAAAATTTTGACATAAAATTTATCTTTATTTTGAAGCCGTTAAATCAACAACTACCGGTTTAATGGTTTGTCCATCTGTTACTTTTAATAGGGCTTTTGTAACAAATAATTCATTAGGATTTAATCCTTTGGTAATCTCTTTAAGATTATCCCCACTTGCAGCTTCTATTTGAACACTTCTATATTTTACCACATTACTATCCCCAAGTACATAAACATAACTACCCGATTGATCGCTCCCTATAGACATAGCCGGAACAACTACTGCATCCGGATCTTTTTCGTAAGGAACCCTAACCCGTACATACAAGCCGGAAGAAAGTTCCCCTTTGGGATTATTTACAATAGCACGCATAGCAAAGGTTCCAGTAGACAAATCTACATTAGGAGAGATATAGTCTATAGTACCATCATAAATTAAATCCTTATCGTTATTAAGCATAATCTCCACAGGAATTTTTCCTTGTTTTTTTATTTTCTGATCCGGCTGCGTTTTTAATAAAATTATATACTTTGAATCTTCTATCCTAAAATTAACATACATTTGATTATCTTCATAAATAGTAGCCAAAACCTGCGCATTATTTACAAAATTTCCTTGATCTATAAGATTTTTAGTGATACGCCCACTAAAAGGAGCCCGTACATAACAGTATTGAAGACTTTGCTCAGCCATATCCAATTGCGACTGAGCCGATTTTAAAGCAGCTTTCGACTGATCAACCGCAGTTTGTGCCTTAATTACATCAATTTGACTCACAGCATTACTTTTGGCTGCTTCCAATACCCTTTTCAAAGACTCTTGAGTTAAACGTAATTCAGCTTGTGTATTAGACACATTGGCTGCTGCTTCATTTACCTTGTCTTTATAGGCTTGTGGTTCTATAACAAATAATAAATCGCCCTTATTCACTCTGCTCCCTGGTTGATAATTAATAGATTCTAAAAAGCCCGATACACGAGCTACCAAATCTACCGTATTTAGGGCCTGTGTATAGGCCGGGTATTCAAAGAAATGAGTCACCTCCATTTGTATGGGTTTAGATACTTCTATCTCCGATAAGGGAGGACTTTGATATTTGTTTTTAGAAGAACACGAATAAGCCAAAACGCCGAGTAAAGCCATCATTATGCAAATAGATCCGATACTTAAAAATCTTTTCATTGTTCGTTTAAATTTCCCAATTTTTAATTTATTTTTTCTTAGCCGTTGTAGGAACATTTTCAAGTTGCCAGCCGCCACCCAAAGCCTTGTAAAGGAGAATAAGTTGTTGTAGTGAAGTACCAGCCACATCTACATATGCATTTTCATAACTCAATAAAGAGCGCTGTGCATCCAATACATTTTGAAAGCCCGACAATCCTTGTGTGTATAAATCCAACGACAAAGTAAGAGTAAGTTTCGCTTGGTCCACCGCCGAAGCATTGGCTTTAATTTGATCTATAGACTTTGCATAAAAATTCATGGCATTATCTACATCTTCCAACGCAATTAAAATAGTTTGATTATAATTATTAATACTTTCGTCTAACTGAGCTTTGGCAAGTTTAGTAGCCTGATTATTTTCTAATCCAGTAAATATATTCCAACGAATCGAAGGACCAATTTGCCAAACCATATTATCCTTATTTACAAAATCTTTGAAATTTTCTGAATTGTAACCAAAAGAACCATGCACATAAAATTTAGGCCACCAATCCGCTTTGGTTGCTCCTACATAAGCAGCCTTTGACAATATGGTTTTCTCCGCAGCCGTTACATCTGGCCTTTGACGAACAATTTGTGCTGGAATACCTACTGCAATTTTGGATGGAGGATTAGGTAATCGCTGATATGCTTGTAATTCCTTTCTCATTTGCCAAGGATATTTTCCAAGCAAAACACTAAGAGCATTACTATAACATATACTTTGTGCTTCCCATGCAGGAATAATCGCTTTGGTACTTTCATACACAGTTTTAGCCTGGGCAACGTCCAAAGCAGAAACTAAACCTGCACTATATCTTGCCTCCGCAATTTTTAAAATATCTTCCTGAGATTTAAGATTGATATTTGCCACATACAATTGGTTTTGAGCCACACGCAAATTGATATAGGTCGAAGCTACCTGAGCACAAAGCGACACTAATACCGCATTGTATTCCGATTGACTAACATTAAACATTTCTTTTTGTGATTTGGCACGATTACGAATACTTCCAATTAAATCCACTTCCCAAGACAAATCGACTTGAGCGCTTCCATGTTGTGTTCTTCCTGTTTGCGATTGCTGAGGCATCCAAGCCGCTTCCACCCCAATTTTAGGATAAAATCCACTTTGTTGCATACGCATATTAGCACGAGATTGATCCATACGATCGGCAGCCATAAGAATATCGTAGTTGTTTTCCACTGCTTCCACTATTAGTCGGCTCAACACACTATCATTAAATGTATTCCACCACCTATCTTCGGAAGGTAAAGTTGGGTCAAATAACTCACTCTCTACCCAAGCATTAGGGATACTGTCTTTTAAGTATTTATCCATTTGAGCATAGGAGGTGGTAGAGCCTACAAGCAACAGTACCACCCATATTACTTTCCTTTGCATATCTTCTTTTAGTGTTAAACGAAACAAAGATAGTAAAATTCAAATGTAATACTACCCGTTTTTACTCACATTTCGCTATTTTGCTTTTTTTAACGTTTCATAATAAAACGAAATAGTCTGCATAAAATTGATTTTCGTTTATTAAATCAAAAAAAAAAAAAGATGATTGCCAAAACCTTTGGAGGCGCCTTAGTGGGCATAGATGCACTAAGCATTCGTGTTGAAACCAGCATAGAATTGGGCGTGAATTTTATGTTAGTTGGACTTCCGGATATAGCGGTAAAAGAAAGTCATTATCGCATAGCTACTGCGTTACAACAAACAGGATATCATGTTCCTGGAAGAAAAATTATCATTAATATGGCTCCGGCCGATCTTCGCAAGGAAGGCGCTGCTTACGACCTAACCTTAGCTATTGGAATATTAGCCGCATCCAACCAAATAAAGAATTCCGGACCCATTAAAAATTCTATTGAAGATTACATGATTATGGGAGAATTATCTTTGGATGGATATCTACAACCTATTAAAGGGGCTCTCTCTCTTACTATAGAAGCTTTAAAACAACATTTTAAAGGCATTATATTGCCAATACAAAATGCCAAAGAAGCGGCCATTGTGAATGGGATAAAAGTTTATGGAGCCACTAAATTAACAGAAGTAATAGATTTTTTCAAAGGCTACGACCATTTACAAGCCATGAATTATCCACCAAACAAAGAGTGTACTCCCTATACAGAAGATGACTTAGATTTTTCCGATGTAAAAGGCCAAGAAGCTGCAAAGAGAGCTTTAGAAATCACTGCGGCAGGGGGACATAATATTTTATTAATTGGTCCTCCGGGATCCGGAAAAACAATGTTAGCCAAACGACTACCAAGTATCTTACCTCCATTATCCTTAGAAGAAGCTTTGGAAACTACCAAAATACACTCCGTAGCCGGGAAGTTGTCGAATTACACTTCTTTAATGACCAAGCGCCCTTTTAGAGATCCTCATCATACTATCAGTTACACCGCCTTAGTGGGCGGCGGTTCCAATCCACAACCGGGAGAAATATCCTTAGCCCATAATGGGGTTTTGTTTTTAGACGAATTACCAGAATTTACAAGAACTACTTTAGAAGTATTAAGACAACCTTTGGAAGATAGACACATTTGCATATCCAGGGCAAAAATGAAAGTAGAATATCCAGCCGGATTTATGTTAGTCGCCTCCATGAATCCTTGCCCTTGCGGATACTATAATTCACCCAGCATTCCCTGTACTTGCAAACCTGATACCATACAAAAATATTTAAACAAAATTTCCGGGCCATTATTAGATCGCATTGACCTACAAATACAAGTTTCTCCTGTCAAGTACACCGATTTAGCTAAAGAGGAAAAAGCAGAAAGTAGTGCGGAAATTAATAGAAGAGTAATGGAAGCTCGACGTCTACAAGACTTACGTTTTAAAAACAGCAAAATTCACTGCAACGCACAAATGAACACACGTCAAATCACACAATTTTGTGTTCTCTCCGATTCTTGTAAAAATTTATTAGAACACACCACCAATATTTATCATCTTTCCGCTAGAGCCTATCATAGAATTTTAAAAGTAGCTCGAACCATTGCCGACTTAAAGCATGCAGAAGTTATTACAGAAGAACACATAGCCGAAGCTATTCATTATCGCTGCTTAGATAAGGGAAATTGGGGCGAACAAAACATTTAACTATAAACGCCATTCAAACACCACTATTGATTTTTCCAGCGAAAAGAGTTGGTTCCCACTTTTTCTAAATTATCCTCCTCTAATAAATGTTGCCAAAAAAGACAAATTTTCTCTTCTGCAAACTGAGGAAATAATTCTATTACTTGACGTATATCCAAGGCCTTTTCTTGTAATAACGGACGTAAAACGCAAAGCATAGATTCATATTCGGAAGCATGAACCCTTTTTTGCATATCCCCTAAACATACATCGCAATGTTTACATTTTGTTTCATTCTGTTCTCCAAAATAATGCAACAAATATAAGGAACGACAAGTTTTAGAAGCACTAACATAATCCAAAACGGCATCTAACTTTCGCTGCGCATTTTTTTTTCTATCCATATAAGTTTGTGGACTTAATGCGTTTTTTCTAAAATCCACCCTTGAACTCACATACGTAAGAGAAATGCCTTGTTGTAAAGGCTGATAATCTATAATAAACCACGAATGAAGTTGACACAAGGAGGCTACTATTTTTTCTTCTGTACTATGCCCATGTTGAGCTAAATCCTTTTCATAAATAGAAACATAATCGCTAAACATTCTCCCCCCATAAGAACGCAATAAATCTTGTATCATAAATTCATAATCAGGATGCTCTATGGCAAATTTATAGGCATCTTCATAGGCTATAAGCATTCTTACCTTTGAGGTATCTCTTAAATTTTCCGAAAGAGTTAAAAGACCTTCTTTTTGAAGAAATCCTAATGCACTAAATGTTTCTATTATGGGTAATTTATACGTATTACAAAATTCTTTAATATCTATTTTAAAGACGCTACCCTCGCCCATACCCACTGGAATTTGATAATAATTTCCTAAGGCTTCATACACGTTTTTTATAAAAACAAGTTCCGGATAGGTTTTAGAAAAACGTTCCTCTACTTCTTTTTTGTCGGAAGGATGATAAAGCAATATAGCAAAAGCCCTCTTTCCATCTCGCCCACCACGGCCTGCCTCTTGAAAATAAGCCTCTAAGGTATCGGGCAAATCCACATGTACTACAAAACGAACATTGCTCTTATCTATGCCCATGCCAAAAGCATTAGTGGCAACGATAACCTGTACACGATCTTCTTTCCAATTCTCTTGCCTTTGATTTCTAAGAGAAGTCGACAAACCAGCATGATAACTTGCAGCCGATATACCATTTCTACAAAGAAAATCTGCCACGTCTACCGTTTTTCTTCGATTCCTTACGTAAACTATTCCCGATCCTTTTACTTTACGAATAATACGGAGTAATCGTCCAAATTTATCTTCTTCTTCAATAACATAATAAGTAAGATTATCTCTTTGGAAACTTTTTTGAAAAAGTTTGAAAGGTTGAATATGTAATTTTTTTTGTATATCCTCCACTACTTCCTTGGTAGCAGTAGCTGTCAGAGCCAATAATGGTACTCCCGGAAGATAATCTCTAAGAGAACTTATTTCCAAATAAGCAGGACGAAAATCGTAACCCCACTGAGAAATGCAATGCGCCTCATCCACCGCCAATAAACAAACTTTCATTTGTTTTAAATGGGCTATAAATTTTTCATTTTTACAACGCTCCGGAGAAACATACAAAAATTTTAATCTTCCGAACACCGCTTGATTTAAATACAAATCCGTTTCCGCCTCAGAAAGTCCACTATAAATGGCCTCCGCCGCAATATCTCTCTTTTTTAAATTTTCTATTTGATCTTTCATCAAAGCAATTAAAGGAGATACGACTATACATACCCCCTCTAATACTAAAGCTGGAACTTGAAAACATATAGATTTTCCACCACCGGTTGGCAGAAGGGCTAAAGCATCTTTCCCCTCCAAAATATGCAAAATAATTTCTTCCTGCAAGGAACGAAATTGTTTGTACCCCCAGTATAATTCTAATATCCGATGTATTTTACTTTGGTTGGATTCCAATTATTTGAACATTTTTTACTTCCCAAGTAGCCGCATTATCCACACTACTCTTATAAACGAAAGCTATATAGATTTGTTTTCCCTTATAGGCGGTTAAATCTATTTTTCCGGAATTAACAAAATTGAAATCACTCCCTGTTGGCAAAATTGGAATGCTTAATGCGGTCCATGTAGCTGAATTTGGATCGTTATTATTTACTGGATTGTAATCGGAAGATATACGAATTTGGAAATCGCTCCATCCCTGAGATCGCATATAATTTAAAGCCTGATCAAAGGAACAATAAATTTCTTCATAACTTTCTGCAATAGTTACCTCAGAGGAAATCAGCCAATCTTCATTGGGCACATTCCCACTCTCTACTGAATTCAAGCCTTTCATTAATGCACATTTATACTGAGAACTATAACTCCAAAGTTGATCCCCCAAAACACTAACCGGAGTAAAACTTCCTAAACTACTATTCATAGTTTGATCCAATAATTTATCTATAGTAATTTCTCCCGGATGCATAACAAATCCACTTCCCGAATCTATATCACTATACATCCGCAAATAAAACTGTTTGTCGTTTCCAAAAACAGTATATATACAAGTAATATCCCCAGTTCCTCCAGGTACTTTTTCTTTATAAAACCTACAGGCACTACTGGTTCTTATAGATAAATTGGAACCCTCTCCTTGGATGGTAAAACTACGATTAGTAGAAGTAGGATTGGAACCTAAAGCAGGAGCCGGAGCTAACTCTAACCCCACTTCTGCATCGTTAAACTGTACATTTTTTAACAGAACCAACTGATTGTATAATTCGGTATTATCTAATTGTGCAGCAGTGGTTATAACTACAGGCTTAGGCAAATTTTCTTTATTAGGAACAGGACCATCCTTAAATACATGCAAGTCAAAAAGAGCATCGGCAATACGTCCTAATTCATAAACACCATTATCCTGTTTATACTTATAGCCCAATTGAGGCAAACCGTTATAGCGCCCCATAAATAAACCATTGCATTTTACATATATTTTCTGACCTATAGGATAAAAATTATATAAGCCGGTTTTATCCACCGCTATATTCAATGCCTGATGTGTTCCATTCTCATCTCTCACATACATGCTTTTGTAAATATTTCCAGAAACATCATTCCCAATCACAGAAACATAAATATAAACATCCTTACTACCATCATAAGCAGATATAGAATCTAAACTCCCTATATAAAATCCCTTTAATTCATCTATGGTAATAACTACTGAATTTTCCGGTAATTTATAAGTAGATGAGCTTTGGTTCTCCACATCATCAAATCTCATTTTTACACAACCACTCAGAAACAATAAACTGAAAAAACCGATTATAATTGTTATTTTTTTCATCTTTCTTCGTTTGCTCTTTTAATTTATCAAAACAAAAACTACTATTATTGTTTTTTTTGCGCAAGACTTTTTTGAAGAAGGCTTGCAAACTTCACATCTTGTATATCTCTAAAAAACAACTGAGGCGTACCTCTAAATGTTCCTAAAATTCCAAATACAGAACCTGTCCCCGATGGTATTTTTTCATTTGCAAAAGCCGCATATAAACTATTTCTACTTACCATTTTAGAATTATCTCTAACATCCATTAAATATCTATCCGTAGCATTGCCGGCCCCACCAACAGAAAAAGCTTCTCCTGGTTCCAAAAATTGCACACTATCTATCTGTACTAAACAACCAATATATTTAAAGGAAGATTCATTTACTTGCTTTACCGTTAATTTTTTGGGTTCTGGCACATTTAAAATACTCGGAAAACCTTTTAATACTATATGTTCCTCGCATTGTTTCTCGGTCAAACGAACCGTGGAACCTGCCCCTGGAGCAGCTATTTGAGGTTGTGAAGCATAATTACCTATAGCCATCCCTAAAAGTTTTACAATTACTTTTTGTCCTATCGGATATTTATTATAAATAGACTTAAGGTCAATTTCCACATCCAAGCCACCGGTAGAATCTTCTATGTACATTTTCTTATAAATGTTTCCAGAAATATCATTTCCAACCACCACACCCTCAATATACAAAGTATCGGTAATTTCATTATAATTTGAATACGCATCATATTTTTCTAACAAATCTATAATGGTAATATTCGCTTTTAAATCGGAAGATGGGGGCGTCATTGGAGGACGGTCAAAGTCACCTCCACAAGAAGTAAAACCTACAAATATCAGCGCAATCAAAAAGAAACTTGCTATAGCCTTATTTATATTTTGTATTTTTTTCATTTTTTTTCGTTAAACCGTTTTAAAATAATATACTAGAACCTTATACTGGCATTTATAAAGAAAGTGGTTCCAAAGGCATAAAAATAACGAGGAGGAAATTTATCCACATCATGATTAGCAAAATCAAAACGATTTTGTTCATATCCACCGGTTATTAATTTACGATTATTGGTAACATTAGTAACTCCAACATTGAGATTTAAAACACATACTCTCTTAATCCTAAAACTTTTCCCAATAGAAAGATCTAAGGTACACCCCCCCTTCAACTTTTCTTGATTCAAAATTTGACTTACTAAAGGATCCGTGGGAAGCAAGCCACTAACAGCCAAATCCGTTCTTCTTTCCGGGTTAAAACTCAAATACATTTTATCCACATAGTTTAAAGTCGCACTAAGATATATACTATAGGGTGCTTGATAATTCAAACTCAAGGAACCTGCAATTTGAGGACTTCCACTTACGTAAAAATTCTTCTGATATACCGTATATTTATAATCTTGGAAAGAACCATTTTCTGGAGAAACTGTAGCCGTGGGTCGAGAAGTATATCTATAATTTCCAATAGAAGCAACTAAGGAAGCGGACAAAGAAGGAATAATCTTAACATCTACTCCCAATTCTATTCCTTGATAAACCTTATCTACTCCAGTTTCCGTATAATTTACAAACGTTCTATACTCATCATGATAAAAACTGGTAGAAGTCATTCCATCGAAAAACATAGATTGAAATAAAGTTAAACGCCCCTGAACTACCGGGGTTTTAAGTACATAATTAATATCTGCCGAAAACACTTTTTCACTGGTTAAATCGGCTGTATTGTCTTTTATACGCGGGGAAATATAGGCATAACGCGCATAAGGAGCTTTGGTTTGCCATAATACATTGGCATATAAATAGTGGTGTCCATTAATTTTATAAGTAGCTCCTGCTTTAATTCCATAATTTACAAAATTATGAATATCTCCCTGTCCATAAGAATTTAGAGGAGCACGACCGTTTTTCATACGACCTGTCCTCCAAAAATGGGTAGATGAAATTTCAGCTCCCCCATAAAAATCCCAATGGGCGTAATCCAATTTGACTAAAGCATAAAGTTTATTGGTTTCTACTTGTATATTATAATCATATCCAAAAATATCTCCTTCCTTAACCTTTCGATTTGGATTATTTATATCATTTTGAATTTCAATAGCATTGGAAGAAAAATCTCTTTCGGCAAATTGATCTATATCTCTCCAATAGGTTCCTCCTAATAAATCGGAGATAGTTTTAAAATTATGGCTTATACTATTTCTTATTCTCAATCCCGCATTTAATTGAATATGCTCGGTCAATTCCCGATTTAACACAGAATTAAACGTAAAATCATTTACATCATTACGCCTATCTTCTACAATATATTTCGCTTGTTTCCCTTGCTCGTTTTGCGTGTAATTTACTTGATACAAAGCATTCCAATCAATTTGGCTTTTATTGGTACTGTTTTTCCACAAATCGGCTACTAAATCTGCAATTACCGGATCGGTTTGATAACTCGGTAAATAACGATAATAATCGGGACGAGGATCTGGTGCATCGTACCAATTCAAAGCAGTAGTACCATATCGACCAAATTGATAGCTGGCAGTGGTAGTTAATTTCGTTTTAGTATCCGGTGTAAAATCCCATGTTAATAAGAATGTAGGTGTAAAGGTTTGACGAATACGTGCATTTCTTACTTTTCCATCTTGATATCCCCAATTTGGATTATAATAATTGCTTCCCATTAAATCATAAACTTCTTGGTAAGAACCTCCTTGCTGCCCTCTTTTAGTGGGGGAACCAAAGGCGGTTAAATTTAAACTATGGGTAGTACCAAATCTTTTTTCCACTGCAGCATAATAGCCCCATCCATCATATACTGTTCCAGGCACATAGCCACCATTGCCCCAACGCCGAGATATACTAGCGGAGAAAGCCCATCCTTTACGAGTAAGTCCGGATCCAAAAGTGTACATAAGACGATGCCAATAGGTTCTATTACTTAAAGAATAGCCAACTTTGTGCTGCTTGGGTATAGCCGAAGCCCGCATATTAATATTTTGTTCTCCACCCAAATTTCCAAAACTAAAATCATTGGGAAGCAAGCCACTTACTATTTCCTTGTTTCTCGTAGCATCGTTTAAACCACCCCATTCAGAATAAGAAGCTCTTCCATTTTCGGCGTCATTCATTAAAGCGCCATTGATAAAAATACTATTATATTCATTGTCGTATCCACGAGGACGAAAATAGGCAAAACTCAAAGCATAGCCTACATTACGATCAAAGACATCTTGCGAGGAAGTAAGCAGACTGCTCACCGCTTGCCCTCCATAACCGGTAGACTCATCTGCATCCAATTCAGAAGCCGAAATATCAGCCATAGGCACCGCAGAGGATTCGCTAATATAAATATCTTCTCCCTGTGTATTTCCTTTGCCACTAACCGTTATGGTTTTAGAGGCAAAGCCCAAAGCAGTAATAGTAATAGTTAATTTCCCTTGTGGAAAATTTTTAAGTTCGTACCTCCCATTAGCATCGCTTACTACGCTTACAGTTCCTGCAGTAACCATAGCCGATGCAATCGGCTTTTTGGTATCTTTATTATAAATTGTTCCGGTAAGTCTATTTTGTGCAAAGGTGAGTTCCGTAAGTATCAAACAAATGATGATGATGAAGAATTTTTTCATATTATATATGATTTACAACGTATAAGCTACATAAAATGTACGCAAAAGTATAAAAAAAAAGTTATCTATCTGTTAATTTTTCATTACATTTCAAAAAATCAAAAAGAAGTTTTTTTAGAGTTGGAAAGCATTTTTAATATGCCGGAATATTTAATGCTATTTCGAGCAGAGCTATTGACAATAACCGTTGTATAGCCATTTTTATCTACTACTAATTTTATATCAAACGTTTCCCCTATTTTCTTTACTGTAAAATATACGGAATAATTCTTCTTAGCCGGAACCACCTTATAATTTATATATGGATTAGCAAAAGCTACTCCTGCATTATCGGCCATAGCTAAATTAGGAGAGGTCAAAATTCCGACATAAGGTAAATTAGCAAAAGCGGAATCTCTATATAAGCCTAAAGGCGATTCCTCTTTCAGTTGCACTATTCCTCTCGGTGCAAATATATTTTGAACCACCACCACAAATTGCTGGGACTCTAAAGCACCCGGAATCCAAATTTTATCTTCCTCCGATCTATGCTTTTTTTGTTTTAAATTCTCTTGTATAGAAGCACCCGCCCCCTCTTGGATAAGCTCCTTAGAATGGACAGAAAAAGCAATAACCAAAAGTACAACCAATAATGTAAGTATTTTTTTCATACTTTTTCCTTTTTTATAATCAGTAATTTTGGGAAACATCTATAAAATTCCAAATGCGCAACTTCTCCAAATGCACAACTTCCTTTACTTTTAAAAACGTAGTTTGCCAAAATAAACCATATTTTAAAAGTAAAGATAAAGGAGTCGTTGAAAATATTATGAACAATCTCCTTTTATTTTTGTATCTTCGCAATCTAAAAGTTACAAAGTTACTAAAATTTCAATAGCTTTCGCTATGTTAATTAAAGCGGGCAAAAATAATCAGTTAGCCCAATACTCTCTCTTAGTGATTTTATCCTTGATATTTTGGGGAAACTCATTTATAAACACGTCGTTTTCAGATTATACTATTTATCTTGCATGGGCATTAGTATTAATGCAATCTCTATGTTTATCGTTTATAGTAAACAAGCAAAAATTAACCAAAAATGCGGCTTTTACTGGGCTTATATATCTTGTTTTGATTTGTTCCAACCAAGAATATATGCTTTTGAGTCCCATTCTTGGAATAAATTGTATCCTCTTGCTTACTTTTTACTACTTATTCCATATGTATGAAAACGAATTTTCTTATCCATGTATATTCAATGCTGCTTTCTTTTGGTCGACCGCCACTATATTGGATCCTGTTTTTTTACTCACCCTCCCTTGTTTGTGGCTAATTTTAATAGTCTATTCCGTTAATAAGTGGCGAGCTTGGATCACCTCACTAATAGGAATGATAGCACCTTATTTCCTTTTGTTTATTTTCTGCTTTATTACCAATGCTCCTTATTTTTCGGAAATTTTCACCTATTCGACTTCTTTGCAATTTGGCTTCCACTGGCCTGTTTTTAATTATTCCTTCTTGATTTTATGCTTAGTTTTTATGATCTGTATCTTTTCTATTTTTCATACCAAACAAGGATTTTACGACTTAGAAATTCCTAAAAGAAAGAAGACTACGGTAATTATGGTTTTCTTTTTCTATTTCTTAGTTTTTTCTCTTACATTCGGTTTAAATCAATTTAATTATTTCCCTCTGTTTATCCCCATGGCTTTTTTTGCAAGTAATTTTTTTACACACCAAAAAGAGACTCTCCTAAGGGAAAGTCTCTTTTATCTGCTATTAATTCTTATTTTAATTAGAATTTATGTTTTGTAAAAAACACAAAACATAAATAAAACATCCAAAATACCCGAAAACAAAGAATGCTTATAGCATCCTTTTTATCCCCACCTTCTCCTTTTATAAAGAAAGTGTTGAAAATAATTATCCTACAAAATGAAAGTGCGATCCATATCTTTCAAAAGCAGCCTTATCTAATTCCTCTCTGTGATTGGGATGGGCAATAGATATAAGTAATTTTGCTCTTTCTTGCAAGGTTTTTCCGTACAAATTAATAGCACCAAATTCGGTAACTACCCAATGTACATTGCTGCGAGTTGTAACTACACCGGCTCCCAAAGTAAGCGTATTGGCAATTTTACTAAGCCCCTTATTAGTTGTAGATGGCATAGCAACAATAGCCTTTCCTCTTTCACTTAGAGAAGCACCACGCATAAAATCTATTTGACCTCCAACTCCCGAATAGAATTTGGTTCCTATAGAATCGGCACAAACTTGACCGGTTAAATCTATCTGCAAAGCGGAATTAATGGCAGTAACCTTAGGGTTTTTTGCAATTACAAATTCATTATTAGTATAACCTACATCCATCATTAACACACTGGGGTTATCGTCCAAAAAGTCGTATACGTCTTTGCTTCCCATAATAAAAGTAGATACAATTTTACCCTTATCTATTTTTTTTGCTGCTCCATTAATAACTCCTTTGTGAACCAAAGACAAAACACCATCTGCAAACATTTCCGTATGTACCCCTAAATTCTTATGATTTCCCAACTGAGATAAAACCGCATTAGGAATACTTCCTATGCCCATTTGCAAAGTAGCACCATCCTCTATTAGTGCAGCCACGTTTTTCCCTATCTGTACTTCCACTTCCGTAGGTTCAGCAAATTTGGCCATAATTAATGGAGTATCATCCTCTGTAAAAATATCTATCATATTCATAGGAATCATCGCATCTCCAAAGGCTCTTGGCATGTTTTTATTGATAACCCCTATTACAGTATCTGCGGTTTCTACAGCTGCTAAAGTGGCATCTACAGAAGTACCCAAAGACACAAATCCGTGCTTATCCGGAGGCGTAATTTGAACCAAGGTTACATTAGGACGACAATACCCTTCCCGTATCAAACGCTGGGTCTCTGAAAGAAAGATAGGAATATAATCGGCATAACCTGCTTGCGTATCCTTACGTACATTTCCACCTACAAAAAAGGATTCTAATTGAAAAACTCCTTCAAATTCTGCTGCAGCATAAGGTGCAGGTCCTTCTGTGTGAAGATGCTGTATTCGCACATTTTTAAATTCCTTACGTCTTCCTCTTTCACACATAGCTTGTATTAGTTTTTGTGGGGCACAAGCTACAGAATGAATATGAACTCTATCTCCAGTTTTAATTACCTTAACTGCTTCTTCTGCAGAAACAACCTTATACATAATTTTTATTTTTGTGATTTATAATTTTATTTTTCCTTTATCATCATTAAATAAACAGGAAAGTGATCACTATATCCATTTAAATAAATACCTCCAGCCGTAGTACGCAAAGGATATCCATTATAACGACCATCTTTTTGCTTTAACATATTGTCATTAAAAATACGATAATTCAACATTTTAAGTGAACTTCTATCTTTTCCTGTTAAATTTTGACTTATAATTATTTGATCAAATAAATTCCATTGGTCTCTATAACAAAGTGTTCCTATTCCTTCTTTAAATATTGGATAAGAAGCATTATACATTTGTCCCGGCTTTAAATTAGCCGGATCTGTTATTTTAGGCGCATCCATATAAGTAACCACGCTCTTATTAATAGGATCATCGTTTAAATCGCCCATTACAATCACTTTGGCTTTGGGATTAATAGCAAATAAAGAATCCACTATAGATCGGGTCAAACGAGCGGCCATTTCTCTTTTAGGCGAACTTCTTCTTTCCCCACCTAAACGAGAGGGCCAATGGTTAACAATAACATGAATGGTATCTCCCATAAAAATACCGGTAACGACCAATTGATCTCTGGTAAGAAAATGGGGTTGAACCGAATCGTATAAACGCACAGAACGGCTACCGAGAAGTTGAAATTTATCTTTTTGATAAAGTAATCCAACATCCACCCCTCTACGATCCGGACCATCGTAATGCACCACACCGAAATTATAAGGTTTCAAAGCCGGCATAGCCACTAAATCTTCCAACACTCTGCTATTTTCAATTTCACTAACTCCCAATACTATGGGACAGCGAATTTCTTGCCCTGCAATTTTTCCTCCCATTCGAGATATAGCTTCCGACATATTCAGAAGTTTATTGTTATATTTTTCTGAGGTCCATGCGTAAGAGCCCTTGGGTAAAAACTCTTCATCGATGGTAGTGGGATCATCAATGGTATCAAATAAATTTTCTAAATTATAAAAACCTATTAAACCTATCTGATAGCTTTTTTCTTTCTCTTGGGCAAAGCCCACAAAGACAAAAGCGGTAGATAGAATAAGTATTAGCTGCCTTATTGTATTTATCATTCCTTTATTTATTTAGGGTATTTAAAGCGGTCTCACTTTATGTAGCAAAATTACTTAGAAATGTACAATAAACCAACCCCATTATAAACGATACAAAAGCATAGATAATTTTATTCTATTTTCCCCTTTTCATACGCTTTTCTACCAAAAAGGTCGCCCGAAATTAATCGAACGACCTTATTGTTTTTCTTTGTTTCGCCTCCCATAGGAAGTTCCAAAGAAATATTAACAAATTAGAATTATTTATTCCAATTCATTTCCGCAAAACGTTTGTATTGGTTGTATCTCCACAAGGCATTATCTTGAGATGCTTTAAACAATTCTGCTGCTTCGGCAGGATACATTTTCTTTAAAGAATTATAACGAACTTCTCCATCAATAAATTCTTGGAATTTGCTCCAATCCGGCTCTTTGCTATCGAGAATAAATGGATTTTTACCCTCTACTTCCAATTCGGGATTAAATCTCCACAAATGCCAATAACCACATTCTACTGCACGTTTGGCTTCATTCTGCGTTTTACCCATACCAGCTTTTAAGCCGTGATTTATACAAGGTGCATAAGCTATAATAAGAGAAGGTCCATGATAAGCTTCTGCTTCTTTAAGAACTTTTAAATACTGGGCTTGGTTGGATCCCATAGCCACTTGCGCCACATAAACATAACCATAAGTCATGGCAATAGCTCCTAAATCTTTCTTACGTATACGTTTCCCGGAAGCAGCAAACTTAGCAATAGCACCAATAGGCGTAGCTTTGGATGCCTGCCCACCAGTATTAGAATATACTTCCGTATCTACCACCAATATATTTACATCTTCTCCGGAAGCAATTACATGATCTAAGCCACCATAACCTATATCGTAAGCCCAACCATCTCCACCAAAAATCCACATGGATTTCTTTACCAAATATTGATTCAATGCGTTTATTTGTTGGCAATAAGAGCAAGAGCACAAACTCAACATTGGCTTAAGTTTTGCAGAAATTTCTTTCGATTTAGCCGCATCTTCCCGATAAATGATCCATTCTTTAAACAAAGCTTTAATTTCAGAAGAACATTGGTCACAATTTTGAGCTTCCGTCATTAATTGTTCTATACGATCCCGCATTTTACGAACACCGGTGGTCAAACCTAAACCATATTCCGCATTATCTTCAAATAAGGAATTAGCCCAAGCTGGTCCTTGACCTTGTTCATTCGTTGTATAAGGAGTAGAAGGGCAAGAGCCTCCGTAAATAGAAGAACATCCTGTAGCATTTGCTACTATCATGCGTTCTCCAAAAAGTTGCGTTATTAATTTAATATATGGAGTTTCCCCACAACCACCACAGGCTCCAGAAAATTCAAATAAAGGCTGTGCAAATTGACTATTTTTTACGCTTTTGTCTACTTCTACCAAATGTGCTTTGGACTTCACATTTTCAAACATATAGTTCCAACGTTTAGTTTCATCTATATGATCCATCAGTGGTTCCATAACCAACGCCTTATCCTTAGCAGGGCACACATCGGCACAGTTACCACAACCGGTACAATCTAAAACACTTACCTGTACTCTAAATTGCATGCCTTCCAATTCTTTTCCGTTTGCCTTCAACATAGTCGTTCCTGCAGGAACCTGCGCCGCTTCTTTTGCATCTAAAACAAAAGGTCGAATAACAGCATGAGGACAAACGTAAGAACATTGGTTACATTGAATACAATTTTCGGATTTCCACACGGGTACATGAGAAGCTATTCCACGTTTTTCGTATTTGGAGGTACCTGAGGGGAAGGTTCCATCTACCTTATCAACAAAAGCACTTACAGGAAGATCGTCTCCTTTTTGGTCGTTGATTACATCTACAATTTTAGCAATAAAATCGGGACGTTTGTCTTCTCTATAGCCAATTTTCCCATCCTCTTTCAAGGTTTTCCAATCGGAAGAAATAGCAATGGATTCAAATTCTGCACCACGATCTACGGCCGCATAATTCATCTTAACTATATTTTCTCCTTTTTTTCCATAGGACTTATCAATAGCTTTTTTCATTTCCTTTACCGCTACTGTATAATCAATAACCCCGGATATTTTAAAGAAAGCCGATTGCAGAATAGTATTAGTACGATTACCAAGTCCTATTTCTTCCGCTATTTTTGTAGCATTGATAATATAAAACTTAATGTCATTTTCAGCCATAAAACGCTTCATTTCATTAGGAAGCTGTTTTTTGGTTTCCTCGGCATCCCAATAAGAATTGAGAAGAAAAGTGCCCCCTTTTTTCAGACCTCTTAAAACCGGATATTTTAAAATATAAGAAGCCACGTGGCAAGCCACAAAATCGGGAGTAGTAACTAAATAGGGAGAACGTATTTTTTTATCGCCAAAACGCAAATGAGAACAAGTAAAACCTCCTGATTTTTTGCTGTCATAAGCAAAATAAGCCTGGCAATATTTATTCGTATTATCACCTATAATTTTGATAGAATTTTTATTAGCCCCCACGGTTCCATCTGCTCCCAAACCATAAAATTTAGCAGCAAAAGTACCTTCTGGACTAATACTAATTTCTGGTAATAAAGGAAGTGAACGGAAAGTAACATCATCTACAATCCCTACGGTAAATTGATTTTTAGGCTCTTTCGCTTTTAAATTATCGTACACAGCTACCATTTGGGCAGGAGTAGTATCTTTAGAGCTTAAACCATAACGTCCACCAACCACTAAAGGAGGTGTTGACAAATGGCTCATTACTTCTACGGTATCCAAATATAAAGGATCTCCGTTAGCGCCTACTTCTTTGGTTCTATCCAAAACACAAATGCGTTTAACCGACTTAGGCATTACATTTAACAAATATTTGGCAGAAAACGGACGATAAAGATGAACCGAAATTAAACCTACTTTTTCACCCTTGGCCATCAAATAATCTATCGTTTCTTGAATGGTTTCTGTAACAGAACCCATAGCAACAATAATATTTTCGGCATTTGGATCTCCATAATAGGAAAATGGTTGATAGGTACGGCCAGTAATTTTACCAACTTGAACCATATAATCATTTACCATGTCTGGAATAGCGTCATAATAGGAATTACAAGCCTCACGTGCTTGAAAGAAAACATCTGGATTTTGAGCAGTACCACGGGTAACAGGATGTTCTGGATTTAAAGCTCTGTTACGAAAAGCCTGCAAAGCTTTGGTATCTACCAAAGGCTGTAGGTCTTCCATATCAATCATCTCTATTTTTTGTATTTCATGCGAGGTGCGGAATCCATCAAAAAAATGGCAAAAAGGTACACGACCTTTGATAGCCGATAAATGGGCTACCCCTGCTAAATCCATTACTTCTTGAACCGAACCGGAAGCCAAAAATGCAAACCCGGTTTGACGAGTGGCATATACATCGGAGTGATCGCCAAAAATAGAAAGGGAGTGAGCAGCCAAAGTACGAGCAGTTACATGAAAAACGGCAGGAAGTAATTCGCCTGCAATTTTATACATATTGGGAATCATTAGCAACAAACCTTGAGATGCAGTATAGGTGGTTGTTAAAGCTCCGGCTTGCAAGGAACCATGCAATGCACCTGCAGCTCCTGCCTCAGATTGCATTTCTAATACTTTCACTTTATCCCCAAACATATTTACACGTCCGGCAGCAGCCCAATCGTCAATATGTTCCGCCATAGGGGAGGAAGGGGTGATAGGATAAATCGCCGCCACTTCACTAAACATGGAAGCAATATGTGCAGCCGCCTCATTTCCATCACAGGTTAAAAATTTCTTTTCTTTTGCCATGATTTTTATAATTATTTGATATTCATATATTTATTACTCTAACGAACGTACAAAGGTACGGCTTTTTTCAGACAATGCAAAGGCTTTATATAAAAGCATATAGTACTACATTAGAAACAGAACAAGACACTACCGCCCTATTTGAATGCACTATCGCCCTATTCGAACTTCGTTTCCAAGATGGAAAAAACTTGACTTGGAGATTGATGGTTATAAAGAATATCGTACACTGCCTCTAAAATGGGCATATTTATGTGCATTTCCTCTTTAATTTTATGCACAGACAAACTCGCATAATAACCCTCTGCCACCATTTTCATCTCCAAAATAGTAGATTTTACAGAATAACCCTGCCCTATCATATTACCAAAAGTGCGATTTCTGCTAAACTGAGAATAGGATGTAACTAATAAATCCCCTAAATAAACCGAAGTGGATAGATTTCGATCAATAGGATATACCCTTTCTAAAAACACTTTCATCTCTTCTAAAGCATTGGAAACCAAAACAGCCGAAAAATTATCTCCATATCCTAATCCCTTGGAAATTCCTACGGCTAAAGCATAAACATTTTTAATTACCGCTGCATACTCTATTCCAAATACATCCTCACTTAATCGTGTTCTTACATAGGAACAATCGAAATAAGAAGCCATTCTACGAGCCATTCCCTCATTTTGGGAGGCGGAAGTAAGATAGGTTAAACGCCCCAAGGCTATTTCTTCCGCATGAGATGGACCACTAATAACCGAAAGCCTATTTAAATCTACTTGCATTACTTCCTGTAAAAAGGTTCCCACCACTTGGTTCGTTTCAGGAATAATCCCTTTAATAGCAGAACATATATCTTTTCCTTGCAAATCTTCCGGTTTAATTCCCTGCAAAGCGACTTTAAAAAAAGCCGAAGGTATAACAAAAACAAGCACTTCTACCTTGCTTATAATTTCTTTTATATCATTACTTACCGTCAATCTCTGAATAGGAAATTCTACAGAAGAAAGGTATAAAGGATTCACCCCATTAGTTTCTATTCCTCTTTTTATTTCCGGTTCCCGCACCCACCAATAAAGATGATCTACATTATGAAGGAGTATTTTTACAATGGCGGTAGCCCAACTACCGCCACCAATAACAGCAATATTCTTTTTCTTTACTTCCATTACTTTGTTTTAACGGGAACCAAACCCAACACCTCTTTCCCTTGCTCAAAATAAATATCTTTCGCTATTTTTGCAGCCGCAATACGATCTAAATCTTTTTGTAAATCTGCATTTACTACACTCTTTTCAGAAATCCATTTTTGCAAACCTTCGTAATCCCCTTCCGCTTGAATTTTAAGAATTTCACCCATCAAAGAAACTACAGCCAGTTTCATTTTTTCTACATTCACTGTATATATCCCATTTGCTTTGCGTTCAAAAACACCATGATCTGCAAAATAATTAAAACAAAGCATATTGGCTTTACCATGAGCACTGGCAGCACCAAAGCGTACGGAACGAAAAATACCTGCAAAAAAGGTAATATAATTATTATTTAAATCGCCTTCCGACAGTTCTCCCATATTATATAAACGGTCTACCAAATACAAACCCATAATATCTGCCTTTGCCTCTTCTATGGTAGAATAGCACTCCTTTAAAGCTTGACGAACCGTACCTTTTCCACTAATTGTCTTTTTTACTCCCATTCCATGAGCCACTTCGTGAAAAGTAACATTTTCAAAAAACGCATCAAAAGATATCATTTTCTGCTGATTTGGATCTATAACTAATTGTGAAATAGGCAGTACAATTTTATCAAATTTAACCTTCATGGCGTTTTTTAACTGCAATTTACGGGTTCCCTTACGCACATGTACTCTCTCATCATTAGGCAAATTAATAGCAATAGTTTTACTACCGGCATTGCAATCTCCACGATAAAGCACTACATCGTAAACATTCATATCCGATTCCAAACCAGGCATATCTTTTTTATATTTAGCTTCTACGGGTAAATTCTTTTGCAAATCGGGCAACATAGCCGCAAATTTATCTAATTTTTTACTCCATGCAGTATCTTTAATTAATAAAAAAGACTCGTGAGAAGCTTTATAACCATTCAAAGCATCTTCGTAACTTTCAATAGGACCTATCACAAAATCGAAAGGAGAATTTTTTACATTCATCCACGCCAAATCACTTTCATAATAATCATCCGTTCTCAATGCTTTTGCCCTTAAGTTTAAATAATTTTTAAACTCTGCATTAGATGCCAACCCCGCTGCTTTCTCTAATAAAACAGCCGCTTGTTCCACTTCTGCTTTGAAAATTTCGTGATACCACATTACCTTCAATTTCCCTTGTTCGTCCCGACGTATTACCGTATATGGGGATGTTTTTAAAGGTTCTTTCCATGCATCAAATTCGGTGGTAGTCATGTCGACAGGGTAAAAATTTGCACCTAGGGGTTTACTCTCAAAATTTGGTAAAAAAGCTTTGTTCTCGTCTAAACGCGCCCATGGTCCGTAATTAATTTCAGCATATTTGCGTAAAGTATCGTTTTTTATTCCCGCTAAGAATTCTTTTTTATCGCCATTAAACGCCTCTTTCCAATATATACGATCCATAATTTCCGCCGCATCGCAAAGATAAATCAACATTTGTTTTTCATCCTCTTTCAATCCGCTTAAATCAACTTTCAAGGGAACTTTTACGAAGCCCATAATATTTTCCTCTTCGTTCTGTTGTTTCACGTCACATTTTTTATTATTACAACAAGAAGAAAATAATAGCGCACACAAACCGGTGCAAAACAAGATTTTTTTCATAAATAAATATTTTTTATTGTTTTATACTCTATAGACGGTATGGCGAAGATACAATTTTTTTACAAAATTAGAAAAACTATCCTGCATGACGACGAGTATCCATTTTTAAAAACACAAATAAAAGCAAGGTAAAGGACCATAAGGAAGAACCTCCATAACTAAAAAAAGGTAAAGGAATCCCTATAACCGGCAATAGCCCAATAGTCATACCAATATTCACAAAGACATGGCAAAATAAAATACACGCCACCCCATACCCGTAAATTCGTGCATAATCACTTCGCTGCCGCTCCGCTAATTTTATTAATCGCAATAACAAAACCAAAAACAAAGATAAAAGTATAGTAGAACCAATCCACCCCCATTCCTCTCCAATGGTACAAAATATAAAATCTGTACTTTGCTCAGGTACAAAGTTAAACTTAGTTTGTGTTCCCTCTAAAAAGCCCTTCCCCAATAATCCACCAGAACCTATGGCGATTTTTGACTGATTCACATTATAGCCCGCACCTTTTAGATCTAAGTCTTTTCCCAATAATACATTGATACGTGTTCGCTGATGATCGCTCATTTGATGAAAAGCATAGTCTACCCCAAAAACGAAAACCGAACACGTTAAAAACAAGGCAATAGATAAAAAGATATTTTTGAATGTTTTCTTATTAAAAAATAATAAAATAAAAATTAAAACAGCCAAAATACCAATAAGAACATATTGATTTATAACCAAAGATAATACAAAAAGCAATATGGCTACAAAACCCATAATTAATACATTAACCGACATTCCTTCTCTATACAATACTAATATAAAAGAAGCATAAACTAAAGCGGAACCTGCATCTGGCTGCAACATAATTAAAATAACCGGAAAAACAAACCAGGCCGAAGCCATAAGTTGAGAGGAAACCTGACTCATATTCAAGTCCGGTCTACTGGTGTATTTGGCAAAGGCTAAACAGGTAGCAAATTTAGCAAATTCAGCAGGCTGCAACGAAATAGGTCCTATCTGAATCCAAGCTTTTGCTCCTGAAATTTCTGTTCCCACCACCAAAACCGCTATCAGTAATAAAATGGCTATCCCGTAATACAAATAAGCAAATTGCAAAAACAATCTTAAATCTAAAATCATAACCATTAATGCCAATATGAAAGCGAAACCAATAAACATCAATTGCTTTCCATAACGCGTAGATAAAGAAAAAAACATTCCGTTTTCCGGGTCATACACTGCCGAATATATATTGAACCAACCCATTATTACTAATATCAAATAGATTATTAGAATGGGTTTATCCAAATTTTTCCACACTTCGTTTCCGGAATTCATACTCGTTTTTATTTTGTAATCGTGAAAAATGCTTCTTTCATTTGGCTTTCCAACGCTTGACGCTTTACCGTTCCTGTAAGATATTTTTCTATTAAAAGGCTGGCAATAGGAGCTGCCCACGTTCCTCCAAAACCACTATTTTCTACAAATACAGAAATAGCAATTTGTGGATGATCCATAGGGGCAAAGCCTATAAAAACCGCATGATCTTTTCCATGAGGATTTTGAGAGGTTCCAGTTTTACCACAAATCGTAACACTATCTATTTTTGCTCTATGCGCAGTCCCACCCCCTTCGTAAACCGCCCCATACATCCCTTTTACCACCGTTTCGTAATAAGCAGCATCTACTTTCGTATAATGTTTACTCAAGTCCAAATTGGGCTTGCGATGTTCTTCTCCTATAGAACGTACCAAATGAGGTGAAATATAATAGCCTCTATTTGCTACTATGGCCGCTAAATTTGCCATTTGTAAAGGAATTAAGCCCACTTCTCCCTGTCCAATACTCAAAGAATAAATGGTACTAAAAGCCCATTGTTCCTTGCCATAACACTTATCATAAAATTTTACGTTGGGAATAAATCCGGCTTTTACATGAGGCAAATCTATATCCAATCGTGTACCAAAGCCGAAACTTTTCATATATTCATTCCAAATACCTAAACCTATACGACTATCTTTAAACCTATTCTCACTTACCCCTTGCATAATTATGCGCTTAAAAACAACATAAAAATAAGGATTACACGACATTTTAAGCCCTTCCGAAACGCAAGTAGCAGATGGGTGATTATGGCAGCCTACTAAAGACTTATCACAGGGGAAACCAGAATTTTCGGTAATAACTCCCTCTTGCATACCAATAAGAGCTTGAGGAATTTTAAAAATAGAACCTGGAGGATAAAATGCCTGCAAAGCTCTATTAAATAAAGGTCTTACAGGATCTTTCAATAAAACATTGTAGTTATGACTACGTACCCTCCCCACCAATAAATTAGGATCAAAAGAAGGTGCAGAAACTAAAACCAAAATTTCCCCGGTAGACGGTTCTATCGCCACCACACTTCCTCTCTTCCCCTGCATCAATTCTTCTGCATATGCTTGCAAATCCAAATCTAAAGTGGTATATAATCGTGCTCCTGCTACAGCATTACTATCAAAAGCTCCGTTTTTATAGCTTCCTTTTTCGCGATTCAACACATCGACCATAATTCTTTTTATTCCCTTGTGTCCGCGTAGATCTTGCTCATAGAAAAGTTCTAATCCGCTTTTGCCAATATAATCGCCCGTCCGATAATACGAATCCCGAGATAATTCTTTTTCGTTTACTTCCCCCACATCCCCTAAAACATGAGCGGCTACAGAACGGGGATAACGCCGCAAACTCCTTGATTGCACATAAAAACCAGGAAAATGATACAGGTATTCTTGCAATCGTCCATAGGTTTCTTTGGATATTTGTTTTTCAAAAACAGAGGGCGCATATTTTGAATAAGCTTGAGCCTTATAAAACCGATCTTTTGCTCCCGATACGTCAATTTCTATTAGTTCTGCCAATAAATTCCAATCCGCTTTTTTTACCTGTGATGGAATAACCATAAGATCGTACACTGCTTCATTATACACTAATAAATTCTCATGGCGATCATACATCAAACCTCGCCCCGGGTATTGTATTTTTTTCCGAAACGCATTATTCTCCGCATCCACCTTATAACTGGAATCTAAAATTTGAAGTTGAAAAAGACGCAGCCAAAAAATAGCAAATACACTAATAAAAATAACCACAATAAGCCAGCTCCGCTCTACATACACTCTTTTCATCTCACCAATATATCCGACGTACTAATAACATTACTTTTATGCAAACTTCTATCATATAAAAAAATATTGAATCTAATGGTTTTCCCTTTCATATACTGTTTTATAAACTGAAAATCATTCATTTCCCACGTTATAGTTCCACTCATAGCTTTATTGGAATTAACAGGTTCTATATATTTAATTATATAAGGATACTCTATGCAATGGCTTCCCATAGAATCTCTTAAATAAACGGGTTGATAAGTAGTATCTTTCATTTTTTCATACAATAAAAAATACAAATTATATTTATAAACGCCCACATATGGAGGAGTTTCCTCTGTACTATAACGCCCAATATCTCCATCCCCATCTTGAAAATAAAACTTAACGTATAAAGTTTCTCTTCCGGAAAGATCCGATTTTATGGTATTTTCTCTAAATTCAATATAAGGTTCTACGGAAAATTCCTGAGGCTTTACACAGGCACTTAACAACAGAAACATAGAAATTCCTAAGAAAAGTAGTACCTTTGAAAACATTTTCACCAACCTCATTCTTTACTGTTTTGAACCGGTAAAATTATAAAAAATAGCAGAAATGGACAAACTCTCTTTGCTCTCAGAGAAAATTTTTCAAATTAATTCTGAAGAGGATTTTAATTCCATAGCCATCTCTTTGTTTCAACTTCATTATCAAAGCAATAACGTATATAATCAATATATACAATTTCTTTATCCCGAATTTCAAGCTACAAAGGTAAGCCATTATATGCAAATTCCTTTCCTTCCTATAGAATTATTTAAAACACAGCAAATTATTTTATCCCCTTATAAAGCTTTAGATTATTTTTCCAGTTCTGGAACCACTAAACAACAGAAAAGCAAACACTACATAGTAGACTTTTCTATCTATGAACAAAGTTTTTTAAAAGGTTTTTCTTTGTCTTGGGGGGATCCTTCTGAATATACCATTTTAGCATTGCTCCCAAACTATTTAGAGCAAAAACACTCCTCTCTCATTTACATGATAAAAAAACTAATGGACCTCAGCGGCTCCATAGACAATGGTTTTTATCTATATGATTATCCAAGTTTAGTAAATAAATTAATCGCATTAGAAAAACAAGGGAAAAAAAGCATTTTATTTGGTGTTAGTTTTGCCTTATTAGATTTAGCGGAAAGTTATCCTATGCCTCTATCTAACACCTACATTATAGAAACAGGAGGTATGAAAGGCAAACGCAAAGAATTAATAAGAGAAGAGTTGCATCTTATCCTTAAACAATCTTTCCATTGTGATACCATCTATTCTGAATACGGTATGTGTGAATTATTCTCTCAAGCATATTTGCAAAAAGATCAAAAATTTGTAAGTCCTCCTTGGATGAAAATATTAATTCGAGATATTCATAACCCCTTGTGTATAAAAGAAAACGGAAGTAGTGGCGCTATTAATATTATAGACTTGTGTAACCTTTACTCCTGCCCTTTTATAGCCACTCAAGATATTGGAAAAAATTACCTTGATGGACGTTTTGAAGTAAATGGCAGGTTGGATCAAAGCGATATACGAGGCTGTAATCTAATGGTTTTATAAAACATAGAATCTTATTTAAAATACTACTATATGCCGCTTTTCTATAGCTTAATCCTCCGGTAAAACCCATTTTTCTTCCACTCGCCAATCCTCTTCTATACGTATTAATTTGGGGAAATACCAACGTTTTTCCGGTTGTATCTTATCTACATAAACACCTTGATCCCAACGCCCGTTTTTATTATCATCGCGAAATAAACAAAAGGTAATTTGCCCAGGTTCCAAATAAGGGAACTCTATACAAGCTGTATCTAATACTATTTTAGAACTTAAAACTTCTTGTTTTTCGTTCAACACTTGCAAAACAAACCTATCGCCCTTGGGTAATTTAGGCAAATGCAATGCCAAAGAACCATAATGATCTAATGCATCTGTGCTTAAACGTATAAACGTAGTATCGTTCGTTCGTCCAAATATATCCACAAAAGACTTAGGTGGAAAAAACAACAAATATTTGTGTTCTGGTTTCCATTCATAAATTATTTGAACCGTATTTGCTGCGGTTTGAATCCATTTTCCATGCACTATAGTCGTGTCTTTTTCTCCAATTTCCAAGCATTTCCCCTTAGTAGTATCCATTCCTATTAAAGGTAAAGAAAAAGACAAGCACAAAGTATCTGTAATAAAAAAGTGTGTTTTCGCATTACTACTAATTTTAAATACAGTCGTATCCCTTGCATTTTGAGCAGATTCATTCATAAACAATTCCACCGTATCGGTATAAGTGTCCTGATGTAAAATAAGTTTTGCTTCCACTATATCCATGTTGGAAAAAAACAAATTGGCGGAACGACGATCCATACTCCATTCTATAGCACTACGAAAAGGAAGCATATTGGTATCTACCGGCAACAACTCATACGTCAATTGATCTATAGGATAATTAAAATTCATTTTAATAGACCCTTTTTTATCCAATTTTGCTTCACCAAGAAAATGTTTTTTTAATCTATCTTTATACATATACAAGATATGACCTTTCTCTATAGCCAAATATTGAGCTGCATTTTCTTGTACTATTTTCAAGGAATCGTAGCGATGACGAGCTAAACTATCACCCAAAGCAAATACCGTATCCTCTACAAAATTTACTTGTTTTTGTAAGGTTTCCGTAGTCCAACAAAACGAAGAATAAGCCATGTTTTCACTCAAGGGTTCTATGAAAAAATCCCGATTTTCGTCACTCCCTGCCAAAACATAATAACAACCAGGTTTTATATAATCTACTTCAAAATATCCATTTTCGTCCGTTACAGAAACATATTGTGGAACTTTTAAAATAGGGAAGCCCAAATTAGTATCTGTCTTAAAATAAAGCATTACATGCGCTTCTTTGGCGGGTTTTAAAGCAAGAGCATCGTACACATATCCATTCAGATACGCACTATCTATAACATTGGAGGTGGAAAAGACATATTTGAAATTGGTAACAGGATTTGCTTCGTGTAAATCTACCAAAGATTTTTTAAAATTAATACAATAGGTCCTATCTGCTTGCAAGGAATCCTGAATTTCTATTTTGACTTGTTTAAGATTGTAGCTATAATACGTTTTTTTTAAAGGAGGAGAAGAAATAATTTTTTCACTTTCTTTTAGTTCCACAAACTCATCAAAACCAAGTTTCACTATGGTCGCCTTAAAATTAGTAGTTCCTTCCATAGGAATCGCCCATAATAAATTAGGAGCATGTTTATCTTGCGGACCTCCACCCGGAGCAGACGAATAGGTCGCACATCCTGTAAAGAGAATGCTGGAAGAAATACAAACCAACAGAATTTGTAAAATAGAAATTGTTTTTTCTTTAGCCCTCATTAATTTCATACATTGGTGTTTCTGTATATTTCCATACGGCAGTGTGCACAATCAAAATGCAAAGCAAATTTATTCCGTTTATAGGAAATAAATAAAGGCTGCTCAAAATCAACATCTGGTGAGAAATATTTAGGACAACGTTTCATTTGATATTTTATACAATGTTTGCAGACCATCAATACTTTCCCTTTTTGCTGCTCTTTAGATAATAATTCAAAGCCCTTTTCCACAGATTTCATTCCATGTAAACGATAAAACTCTTCGGCTTTATTATTGGTTATATTCGCTCTATAGTCTAAAACCTTTAATTCTTGATTCCCTTGTTTATCCATATGGGTCAAGTCTGTATAAGGAACATCCACTGGAGTGAAATACTTTATCCTTTTTTCTGTAAGTTTTTCTAAAACGGCACGTCTTGCTGCATTTTGTTCCGAAATTGGAATAAATGGAAATTTTTCTACCCTACTCTCCAATTTATACAGTTCGTAAAAAGTGTTTCCCATTTTAGACATCTGCTTTTCAAAATGTTCCTTTGCGGTATTGGTATCCAAGGCAATTTCATATTTTTTTTCACCGAAATCAAAAATAAATTTTGCCTGCAACCCACGCTCGTCCTGCACTTGTAAAAAATAGCACTCCTCTTTTTGTAAAAAACCAAATACCATATTTATGGGGATTTTACGCTTTGTAATTTCTCCTCTTACTTTTTTTTCGAACTCCCTATCTTCATTACGATACAAAATAGTTCCTCTATCAATACTCACTCGTTTTGGGGTGTATAGGCGAGTTATACTTAATCCTTTTTCTACTTTATTAAGTCCGAAACCATCCGATTCTCCATTCTCTTTCATATAAAAAAGGCCATCTCCTGCTTGCATTGTTTTATTAGCCTTAACTACTAAAACAGAACCATAGGAGTCGGACAAAACCGATTCTACCTCCCCTACACATTCGCCTACTGCTTTAGGCGTTTGTAAGCAAACCAACTCTTTACGCTGTTCATCTAAAAACAAATCGGTATATTCTCTGTGAAAACTTTTTTCTATATTTGGTTCAAAATAAAAAAAAGTATTTCCATCAGAAGCCCTTTTATAGTCTATCTTTTCACACAAGAGATCATCTATTTTTTGTCTATAAAACGACACTACATTTTTTACATATACCTCATCCTTCAGCCGACCCTCTATTTTAAAGGATTTTACTCCGGCTTGCATTAATTGCAAAAGCCAAAGAGAAGCATTAAGATCTTTCATGGAAAGTAAATACTTGTCTCTACAAAGAATTTTTCCAGAAGCGTTTTCAAGGGTATAAGGTAAACGGCATGCTTGAGCACATTCCCCTCGATTTCCACTTCTACCTTGCATATCACAACTAAGATAACATTGTCCACTATAACTTACACATAAAGCTCCATGAATAAACGTTTCCACTTCCGCTTCCATAGAATGTGCTATTTTGGATACTTGATTTACACTAAGTTCTCTTGCTAAAATTAAACGCTTAAAACCAACAGAAGCCAAAAATTGTGCTTTATCTATACTATCTATATGGCATTGGGTACTAGCATGTAAAGCAATGGGGGGTAAATCACAAGCTAATAATCCAAGGTCCTGAATAATTAAAGCATCTATGCCTATATCATAAGCTCTTTGAGCCATATCCAATGCCTGAGGCAATTCTGCATCAAAGAGCACTGTATTTAATGTTAAATACATTTTAGCACCGTAAACATGTGCATATTGCACTGCTTGCTGCAAGTCTTGCCATGAATTCCCTGCCTTGTACCTAGCCCCAAACTGCGGACCTCCCATATAGACCGCATCCGCCCCACAAGAAATGGCAGCCTTGGCTATAGAAAGATTTCCAGCAGGAGCTAAGAGCTCTATTTCTCGTAACTTTTCACAAAAAAGCGCAACCTCTTGCAGAGATTGCGCTTTTTTTAAATTATTTTCACTCATAAATTTATTTGGTAACAATTTGACCTCTATTGGCTGCCCCTACCCGAGACATAGCACAACGAAAACCAATCCAATCTGCACTTAAATCCTGCTGCAAAAAACGTCGAGTACCAGGAGATAGAAAATAGGCTCTATCTTTCCATGAACCACCCTTAACTACTCTTGCCTTATCGGAAACTAAAGAAGTTTTACCATAATCATAAAGCAAAGAGGTCGTATTGGTAACACCCTCCGGTTTAACTAACCAATCATCTACTACAGCCGATTCCAAATCTCCATCTAAATAATTACGATTATCCGATTTGGTGAAATTACGACGATTAGCTAACTCCTCTGGAGTATATTCTCTATACCGAATTTTTCCTAAACTGTCTTTTTCTGCAATCTGTCCATCTTCATCCCTCTCCAACGTCTTGTAAATATTACCACGATAAGGATCCACTTCATTCGCATCTTCAAATGTAAATGGACGATATACATCTAAGCACCATTCGGCTACATTTCCAGCCATATTATACAACCCAAAATCATTAGGAAAATAAGAATACACTACCGTCGTATAAGCAGCTCCATCATTAAGAGCCCCTGCCGTTCCCATATAATCTCCTTTTGCACGAACAAAATTAGCCATCATTTGTCCTCTATAAGGAGTATTAGCATAACGAACTCCTCCTCCATTCCAAGGATAGATACGTCTATCTACTATTCTTTCTTGGTAGCTATTTCCAATTAATGCCAAAGCCGCATATTCCCATTCAGCTTCTGTTGGCAAACGTAATTTTTCTATTAAAACGCCATCGCTTTTACGTACCTGTCTCATAGGCTCCGCAGCATTAGGGTTCATATCCTGAAGACCTTTATTTACGATACCACTGTATTGACCAGCCAAATAAGCTTCCGTATTAAAATTATTATCTGGTGTTTGAGCCAAATCTAATTTAATAAGTTTTGCATCCACCAAAATTTTTTCATTAACCCTATCGGTTCTCCAAGAACAATAATCGTTCGCCTGATCCCAATTAACACCAACTACAGGGTAGTTATCAAAACCGGGACTACTAAAATAATTATCCGAAATAGCATCTCTAAACGAAAGCTTGCTATTCCATGCTACATAATCCGGTTTAGCTTTTCTAACTACTTCCGGATATTCTGCACCATAAACTCTCTGCAACCAATATAAATATTCATTGTAATCGGCATTAGAAGTTTCTACCTCATCCATATAAAACGAACTAACCGTAACCTGACGAGGAATATTATTATGCTTATACATCAGATCTTCTTCATTGAGCCCCATTACAAATGCGCCTCCCTCAATAAAAACGAAGCGTAAGGGTACTGGCTGTACATAGTTTTCCACCCTTTGAAAGCCGCCCCATTTAGGATCGTTAACTCCCCAACCAGTAGACTGCGACTGGTTAGAAGTCGTACACGCCGTAAAAGCAACTAAAAAGCCAAGAACAAGCGTGATGTTAGAAATATGTTTTATCATTTCAGATTGGGTTTTGCAAATATGATTAAGGGTGCAAATATATAATTTTTTTAAAAAAAAGACAACTTTCTCTAAAAACTGGGACAAGGAAGTGGCTGTATTTTATTATGCTTTGTTTTATTTGTACAAGGTAATTTAAATCCCAAAGAGATTTCATGAGCCCCTCCACTTCCTTTCAATTTAGAAAGGCTTATATCATAACTATAGGCTAAACTAACTCCTTTGTACTCTGCACCAAGTAAAACAATCAAAGCATCGCTATTTGAAAAACTTTGTCTATACCACACCCCCATAACCATAGGATATACATTAAGATACATCCCATAATTTAATTCCTCCATTTTCCCCTGCTGTGTAAAAATCAAATTAGGAGAAAGAGTTATTTCCCTCTCACTGCGTTTTTGTCCATAAGACTTAGTAAAATGAATAATTCCTCCAACATGGGCTGTATACTTTATGGGCAAACGTTGTAGTCCCATAAAAGCATCGTTGGGTCTGCTTAAATGACCAACAGAAAGACCAACATAAAAATTTTCTCCATACACCACTGCTCCCACCTTAAAATCTGCATAATTTTTATCTTCCGGCGTATTTGCTAATTCTTCTTCTGTAGTAGGCCGAACCAAACCCAATAGAGGATCGAACTGATCGGGAAATGTAAGCGAATTCCAATTGGCGTAGCGGTTCACATAAGCAGCTTCCGCCGCAAGACTTAAAAAGGTTTTATCCCCAAGCCGTACTCTGAAAGAATACATAAAATTAGCTGAAATATTGCGATAAGTACCCCCTCCCTGAATATCACTAAGTACGTAGGCCCCAATGCCCCCATGCAAAACTTTAATATATTGATCGTAAGAAACAGTGGCAGAAGAAAATCCGCCTCCTATGTTAGGCCATTGATTTCTATACGAAAGGTTGATCCGAGGACAAACCCCTGTTCCTGCAAAAGCCGGATTAATATATAAACGATTTGCAAAATATTGAGAGAAGTGAGGATCCTGCGCCTGTGCTGAAGACAAGCTAGACAAAACCAACACTAACAATAAAAAGGCTGCGTAAATAAATCTAATAAATATCACTCTCCATTTTTTTTCAGCGAAAAAATAATTTGCAAATATACACATTGAAATAGTAAGCAACAAATTTACGAATAGTTTCGGTAAATATTCCATTTGGTCTATCTATATTTTTTCGTATCTTTGCTCCCTATTGCGAATTGATTTATAATCAAACCATCTTTAAATGCGCACAAAAACATTATTAGTCGCGGCGATCTTTTTCTTAACTCAGCCGTTACTAATGGCTCAAAAAGACAAGGATCCCAGTGCAGTCTTGAATCAACATAGCGGAGCTATAACTACTGCGGTTCCTTTTTTACTTGTATCCCCGGATGCTCGTTCAGGCGGCTTAGGAGACATTGGTGTATCCAGTTCTGCTGACCCCTATTCTCAGCATTGGAATGCAGCAAAATATCCTTACATATCGGAGGATCTTTCTTTATCCTTTACTTACAGCCCTTGGCTCTTGAACTTGGTTCCAGATATGTCCTTGGCTTACCTTACCGCTGCAAAGAAAATAGACAAAGTAAGTACTGTTTCGTTTTCTTTACTTTTCTTTTCTATGGGAGAAGTTATTTTTACGCAAAACGGAGGAGAAAGTGGAACCCCTTTTAATCCAAATGAATTTGCCATCGACGCCAGTTATTCTCGTAAGCTTATAGATGAATTATCTATTGCGGTTACTGGACGATTTATTTATTCTAATCTTACCTTAGGGCAAGATGTAGGAGGAAGTGGATCCAAACCAGGCTTAGCTGGAGCGGCTGATATAGGCCTTTTTTATTCGCAAGACTTTAATGTTGGTTCTCAATTTGAAGGAGGAACCCTTACTGCAGGTTTGAGTATCACCAATTTAGGAAATAAGATATCTTATTCTCAAGATGCATCCACCTTTGATAAAGACTTTATACCTGCCAATATTCGTTTAGGCTTAGGCTTTGACTTTCATGTCGACAAGTATAACTCTATCGCTTTTATGGCAGAAATTAATAAATTATTAGTTCCTACCCCTCCTATTTATGATACATCCAAAACACAAATCATAGCAGGGATGGACGATAATGTAAGTTCTATGACCGGTGTAATTCATTCTTTTTACGATGCCCCTGGTGGGTTTAAAGAGGAAATGCAGGAAATTCAATGGAGTTTAGCGGCAGAATATTGGTATAAAAAATTATTAGCTGTAAGAATTGGTTATTTTCACGAAAGTCAATATAAGGGGGCTCGTCAGTACTTTACCATAGGGGCAGGTATTCGATACAATATTTTTGGTTTAGATTTATCTTACCTAATTCCTACCTCCACTATCGCTGGCTCTAATCCTCTTAAAAACACCCTTCGTATTTCTATACTGTTTAATTTTGCTACCACTAAGAAAAAGCAAATTCCAACAGCCAATGAGTAATTTTCGCATAGGCTACGGTTACGATGCCCACATTCTTGCATTCAACAGAAAGTTGATCTTAGGAGGCGTTGAAATCCCATACACCAAAGGCTTACTTGGACATTCCGATGCGGACGTACTAATTCATGCTATCTGTGATGCTCTCTTGGGTGCAGCCGCTTTAGGAGATATAGGTTTACACTTTCCCGATACCTCTCTTTTATATAAAAATATAGACAGCAGCATACTCTTGCAAAAAGTACAAGAACTTCTTTCTCAACGTGGATATATCATAGGAAATATAGATTCTACCCTACGTATACAAAAGCCAAAAATAGCGAGCTATCTGCCAGAAATAAGAGAAAAATTAGCAAAGGTACTTTCCTTAGACAAGGACTTCATTTCTGTAAAAGCTACTACCACCGAAAAAATGGGATTTGAGGGAAGAGAAGAAGGAATTTCCGCTTCTGTGGTCGTGCTTATTTATTCCAAATAAATTTACCTATTTTGGCCCCCAAAGCGCCACTTTGCACTATAAATACAGAACGATTATCTAAATTTTGTTGGACCTCTGCCTTTTCAAGAAAAGTATGCGTGTGTCCTCCTATAATTAAATCTATATTTCTACTTTCTTGAGCCAATTTCAAATCGTTGGAACCATCTATGTTTTCTGTCGTATTATAACCCAAATGACTTAAGCAAATAATCAAATCACAATGGTATATATTTCTCAAACTATCGGCATATAAATTAGCCATAGTGATAGGATTTTGATAAGTAAGCCCCCTAATTTTATCTTTACTAACCATTCCGTCTAAATTAATGGTAAGACCAATTATTCCAATTTTTAATCCTTTTCTTTTTAAAATAATGTAGGGCCTTAGAAGCCCACTCAAAGCAGTAGCTTTGGTTTCATAATTGGCACATAAAACAGGAAAACGAGACAAACGGATTCTCTCTTTTAGAGCCTCCAATCCATTGTCAAATTCATGATTTCCCAAACACGTAGCATCATAGCCCAAAACATTCATCACCTCTGTTTCCACTCTTCCTTCAAACAAATTAAAATAGGGAGTACCTTGTACCGCATCTCCTGCATCTAATAAAAGAAAATCTAAATTTTCCAAAGAATCTAATCCCAAGCTATCGTAATTGTTTTTCCACGCCTTTTCTTGATATAAATATCCATATCGCAAAGCAGCGCCACCCATCCCAACATACGGTCCATAAGTAATAGTATCTAACTGACTATGCGTATCATTACTATGGTAAATTCGAAGTTGCGCCCAAGTATTTATAGATAAAAAAAGAGTAGTTGTTAAAAGAAGCAAACGATATGTCATCCCTTTCTTTTTATTTCTTTTCATTTTGCCTTTCTTTCTCTCCTTATTTAAATTCATAAAACCATTGCAACAACACTAATCCAAAATCTATAGGAGATAATTATGGTTTTATAAAAATACGACCATCCTCCTGTGCCTCCACTCTTTCTCCTTTTCTTTCTTTTTCTTGTATATACTCTAATATTTCATCCCGCATTTTCCATCCTATACTCTCTGTTTTTTTAGCCTGCATAACCGGTCCTATACCTGCATTGGGCTGCATAAGATAATCTATAGTAACCATATTATAAATACGATTATTTTTCAATACCCGCCCTTTAATCCGTGCGGATATTAAACTACGAGAAGAATCTGTTTGTAATTGCACAGAACTACTTACTCCTATTAATTTGTTCTTCAATAGAAGCTCGAAAATTTCACGTAAATATACCCCCTGAATTTGCACGTACACCAATTCGTTCGCAAAGGGATATACTTCGTATAGTTCAGAAAGTGAAATAGCTCCACTATCTAAACCCTTACGCAACCCACGAAAATTAAATAAAGCTAAATCTGCGGCAATTCTTTTATGTCTTTGCAAAGAGGCCTCCATAATATCCGCCGTTAAATTAGATAATTTCCCCTCTGGAAAGTTATTTAATGGAAGGGCCTCCGTATGCCCAACGATTTTCCCCATTATACGATGCAATTGCAATCTGTACGGCCGTAACAAAGAATCTATAGGATTAGCTTCTGTCTTATATTTTGACCCTATTAAATCTAACCTATAATGGCAAGAAGAGACCATAGAATCTTGACTATAAGAAGGAGCACTTATAACAAGTATTATAAATACTAAAAAAAAAACCGCTAATTTTTTTTTAGCGGTTTTAACTTTAATCCACGTTATCATGTAAAAAAGAATTATTGGTAACCCTTCCATCCTTAGTTATCGTTCTTAAATTTGCTTCCGATACCGAAGAAGGTACCACAGGATCTATCTGTATGTGTTGACGAATATATGCAGGTATATTTTCTATCTGTTCTAAGCCTTCCGGAGTTTTAAGTTTGTTTCTAAAAACACGCAACCTATCCATTCTCTCTTTATATATCCCTTTCTCCTCTAATATAGCCGTATGGGAACTATTCTCATTTTCCGATAATTTGGTTGTGGTTGTAGAAACAGAAGTTTGTGTTTTGTCAACTAACTCCATTCCATCCGATATGCGTCTAATTTCTGCCATAGACATTCCCTGTTGTTCTTCTGCAGAAACCGAAGACCCTAAAACTTCTCTCATCCAAGATGCCTGCATTTTTCTCGGCGTATTTGTGGTATTTTCGGCCACGATTGTTTGAGAAACTACCGCCTGCATTTTGCTCTTTTGCGAACATTCCATCTCTTCTGCAGCATCCAATTCCAAGCCTACCTGTTTTTCTATACAAGAAGCAAGATCTATATTCGTATTTTCTTTTTGCGTTACTTCTTTAATTTGAGAAAACCATCCATCTAATAAATCATTATCTACCTTTTCTTCCTTTTCCAATTTTTCGGGTTTTTCTACCACTGCAACTACGGGAATTTTTTCTAAATTGGGTGTTTCCTTTTCTTGAATTTCAAAATTCAAATCAACCTGCATTTGGATAGGAACCTCCTTGGTAAAATTGGGTTCAAAAGAAGAAACCTCCACAGAATTAGGTATAACCATAGCATTAGTTTCTCCTTTTATAGAGATATCTGTAAGATTTTCATTCCTTACCGACACAGGGCTTGGGTTCATTGTTTTATCCGCCAACGGAACTTTGAGTGCATTCCCTGTTTTAGTATAAGTTCCCGGTATTTCTGTCTCCAAACGAATTCTTTCCACGGTCCTTTCATGCAAGGCACTTTTTTCATTAAAGCCAGTAGCGATAAGGGTTATATTTAAATTTTCTCCTAAGGTTTCGTCGGCACCTGCACCCCAAATTAAATCTACCCCATCCCCTGCTTTAGACAAAATCAATTTGGTAATAACTTCTATTTCGTCCATGGTAAGAGGCATATCGTTGCTATAAGCAATATAGAGTAACATGTTTTGGGCACCTTCTATACTATTGTCGTTGAGCAAAGGCGAATCCATTGCTTTCATGGCAGCTTCCTTAGCCCTTCCTTCTCCAGCAGCACTACCAAATCCCATCAATGCTACTCCGCTATTATTCATAACAGTGTTTACATCTTTGAAATCTATCTGCACATAAGAACTTACCGTAATTATTTCGGAAATACCTTTGGCCGCAGTGGAAAGAACATCGTCGGCCGTCGCAAAGGCTTCGTTCATGGTCATATTACCATATTCCCGCAATTTATCGTTGTTGATAACCAAAATAGCATCCACATATTTTCTTAATTCTGCTATACCTTCTTTCGCCTGCATTTCTCTTTTACGACCTTCAAAAGAAAATGGCGTAGTTACAATAGCTACCGTAAGAATTTTCTTTACTTCATCATCCACCTCTATTTCTTTAGCAATAGAAGCAATAACGGGCGCTGCTCCAGTTCCTGTTCCACCCCCCATTCCTGCTGTAATAAAAAGCATCTTGGTATTATCGGAAAGCATCTTTTTTATTTCCTCTCGCTTTTCTTGAGCCGCCTCTTGGGCTACGGCAGGAACGTTACCCGCTCCCAAGCCTTTACCTAATTGTATTTTATTAGGAACAGGACTTCCATCCAAGGCTTGCGCATCCGTATTACAAACCACAAAATCCACCCCTTTAATTCCCTGTCTATACATGTGATTCACCGCATTACTTCCTCCACCACCTACTCCTATCACTTTAATATATGAAGATTGGTTTTTAGGCAACACAAAATTCAATATGTCTCCCTGATTCATATTATCTTCCATCGATTTTACTTTTTAATTTACAAAGGTACTATTAGAGCTCCGTTTATAATAAAACTGTATGTTTTTTTATTCACTATTGTATGTTTATAAGGGTAGGAAACTTTTAGCGATTTTATTTTACACTATCATCATCAAAAAACTTTACTAAATTATCTAAAGCACTACCCGAAGACCACAATCCTCCCCATTTTTTCTTTTTGTCTTTCTTTTTATCCTTCTCTTCGGAGTCTGTTTCTATAGGTTCTTCCGTCAAAACATTATTAAAATCCACACGTTTTAATTCCTCTACCGCCATTTTTCTTTCCGTCTTTTCCTCCTCACAACGGATACCATAAATAACCAAACCTATACCAGTGGAAAAAATTGGATCATTTAACTCTTTTGGCGAATCCTCTGTTAAATGTTCATTGGGATATCCAATTCGAGATTCTATACCCGTTACATAATCGGCCAACTGTACCACATGCTTTAGTTTAGAACCACCACCTGTAAGCACTATGCCACCAATAAAATTACTATTACATCCTGAATTGCTAATTTCAAAGGCCACGTTTTGCAGCACCTCATCCATGCGTGCTCCTATAAAATTAGCCAAAGATTTGAGCGAAATTTCTTTGGGGGAACGTCCTCTTAAACCGGGTATGGAAACAATTTTTTCATCACTATTTTCACTTGGTAAGGCTGAACCAAACTTAATTTTTAAAGCTTCTGCTTGTTTGGGTAAAATACCGCATCCTTCTTTTATATCTTTGGTGATAATATTTCCAGCCAAGGGAATAACCGCTGTATGGCACAATACACTATCATTAAATATAGCCACATCCGTTGTACCTCCACCAATATCTACCAAAACTACTCCCGCTTCTTTATCGTTCTGATCCAACACAGCTTCCGCCGATACCAAAGGCTCCAAAACAAAACCACCAATTTCTAAGCCTGCTTTTTCAACACTACGCTGAATATTACGCATAGCCGCAAAATGAGCGGTAATAATATGAAAATTTGCTTCTAAATTAGCGCCTGACATCCCCACAACATCATCCTCACTAATCCCATGCACCCCATCCACAATAAACTCTTGAGGAATAACATGAATAATATTTTCTCCAGGATCCACTTGACAACGTTTCATGCTTTCTATCAATTGCACCACTTCTTCGCGAGAAATTTCTTCTTCTTGATTTTGGCGAACCATCCCTCCAGATTGCTGACGACTTTTGATATGCTGACCAGCAATACCCACATAAACTTCATGAATATCCACTTGTGCACGCAACTCGGCTTCTTCCACCGCAGCACGAATAGATTCAGCTGTTTTATCTACATTAATAACCGAACCTCGCAAAACACCCACCGATTCGGTATGTCCATATCCTAAGACATGAATTTTCCCATTATCATCCTTATAACCAACTATAACTACCACCTTAGTGGTACCAATGTCTAATCCGACAACTATTTCCTTTTCCTTCATTTTTATAAAATTATAAGCATTATTAAACTTCAACTATTTTTTAGTACAAACTACTTGATCTTTATATTTTAAATTTAAAATTCTATAAACATCCCATCCTCTCTTGGCTATCCCTTGCATATAAAATAATTTCAACCTTTCTAATTTTTCATCCATATCTTTTATGGAACCAAACACAATAATTTGCCCACCCACCTTAGGAACTAATTCATATTCACTTATTGCATTTACATAAATCTGTTCTATTAACGCATCTAAAACCGTATCCTTGCTAATACTATTCGACAATAAAAAAACCTCTTTTAATACTTTTGCGGGAGAGGTATCCGCAATGGCCCATATTCGTAAACCTGGGTGCCCTATAAACGGAATATTTCCATTTGCTATTCTTATTCTCAACGGAAAATTGGAATTATTGGGCATCTCCACTCCATCCTCATCTATATTAAATACCTGTCCGTTGGTATTAAAAACCTTTAACATCGGATTTCTCTGAGAAACTTCTATATGTAATACGGCATCTTCTGTTAAATAAACCTGAGCCTCTTTTATAAAAGGATTTTCATTCAACACATATTCTAACATAGAAGTGTTAATGGTACCTACAGCCTTTCCTTTCATTTCCATTCTGTGTTTTTCCAGCCAATCGGAAACCTCTTTCTCTTGCAAATAAACAGGTCTCCCATTTCTTTCCATTTTTATGCAAACTTCTTTACATAAAGTCATTTCCCCAGTCTGTGATGAAAAAACAAGTAAGTAAATAAGCCCTGCAAGCACGCATCCAGTCAACAAAAGAGTAAATAAAAAAAATAGTTTCTTTTTCATTTTTATTTCTCGTACAAATCTTTTATAACAGGAACCAACCTATCTATATCTCCCGCCCCCATGCTAACTAAAATATCCGTTTTGATGTTCCGCTCTAAAAATTTTAAAACATCTCCTTTACTTACATAATACACAGGAATTCCAAAAACTTTATCTCCTATGATATGAGATGTTATTCCTTCTATAGGTAATTCTCTTGCAGGATAAATATCCAAAAGAATAAGCTCGTCCGCCATAGATAAACTATCTGCAAAATCTTCTGCGAGGTCTTTGGTTCGAGAATATAAATGCGGTTGAAATAAAAGACTTATTTTTTTGTTGGGATATAATTCTTTTAAAGAATTTAAGCAAGCCTTTATTTCCTTGGGATGGTGGGCATAATCATCTATAAAAAGAAAGTCTTGCCTCTTTATTTGCTCATCAAAACGTCTTTTCACCCCTTTAAAAAGAGGTAATACTGTTTTTATATTCTCCGCCGTAATTTCAGTTTCCGCTACCAAAGTAATAGCTGCTACTGCATTTTCCACATTATGCAATCCAGGATAGTTTAAAACCAAATCTTTAATACACATTTTCGGTCCAATATAATCGAAAATATAAGCTCCATTTTTTATACGTATATTGTCGGCATAAGCATCTACCGCATGGGAATTATCCTCTGAACTTTGCAGAGCATAGGTGTATTTACTCTTTAAGTTTGGGTTCAAGCCGTATTTTAAAATCACCCCACCCGCTTTATCGGTTTGAGACATAAATTCCGCATAGGCTTCTTGCATACAAGCCGCATTTCCATATATATCCAAATGATCGGGATCCATAGATGTTACTAAAGAAAACCAAGGATGCAAGTGTAAAAAAGAACGATCATATTCGTCTGCTTCTACCACCATATACTTACTATGCTCAGAAAACAAAAAATTACTTTCGAAATTTTTGGAAATTCCTCCCAAAAAAGCATTGCAACCTATAGTTTTGTGTAATAAAAAAGCCACCAAGGTACTAATGGTCGTTTTGCCATGGGTTCCCGCAACTGCTAACGTTTTATATGGACAGGTAATAAGACCTAAAATTTCTGATCTTTTACAAATAGGAATGTTTTTTTCTCGTAATACCGACCATTCAACATGGATGTCCGGTATTGCAGGGGTGTAAATTACTAAATCTATATCTTTAGGAAGCAAATCTACAGACTCCACAAAATGTATATCTGCACCTCTTTTTTGCAATTCTTCTGTAATAGGAGTATGTACCCTATCATAACCACTAACTTTGCATTTTCTATGCAGGAAAAACAAGGCCAAGGCGCTCATTCCAATGCCACCTATCCCTAAAAAATAAACATGTTTTACCTGTTCTATAGATTTCATTTTTTCTGTAATTTAAATATTTCGTTGGCAATAGCAGTAGAGGCAGAAGTTTTAGCTAAACGGGATATATTTTCAGACATTAACTCCTTTCGCCTTTCGTCTTGCATCAATGCCAGCACCGTTGGTCCTAAGTCTTCCTGAGCCTTATCATCCGGCAATAAAATAGCGGCATTTTTCGAACTCAACGCTAGTGCGTTTTTTGTTTGATGATCTTCTGCCACATTGGGAGAGGGTATAATAATGATTGGCTTTCCTACTACACAAAGTTCAGAAATAGCAATGGCTCCCCCTCTAGAAATTACAATATCTGCTGCTGCATAAGCTAAATCCATACGTCGAATAAAATCAACCATAATGACATGTTCCAAATCTTGAATCAATGGCCGAGCTTGCGCATAATAATAGGTTCCCGTTTGCCACAATACCTGATACCCTTGTTCCAAAAGACTCTGCAAACAAGCCATTACACTTGTGTTAATAGAACGGGCTCCCAAACTTCCTCCTATTATCAATATGGTTTTTTTATCCATATCCAAGCCAAAAAAGGCTAAACCTTCCTCTTTTTTAATGGATAAATTAACTATATCTTGACGTATAGGATTTCCTGTCCAAACAATTTTTTCTTTTGGGAAAAATTTCTCCATGTGTTCGTAATCGACACATATCTTACAAGCTCTCTTCCCTAGTATACGATTGGTAACTCCAGGAAAAGAATTTTGTTCTTGAATTAAACAAGGAATACCCATTCTTTCCGCTAAAAACAAAGTAGGAGCACTGGCATATCCACCAACACCAACCACTACATCTGGTTTAAAATTCTTTAATATTTTATGGGTTTGTATAAAACTCAACAAAAGTTTGTATGGAAGAGTAATATTACGCCACCATTTTTTACGGTTAAGTCCCACCACCTTAAGTCCTATAATTTTATAACCAGCAGCAGGCACTTTCTCCATTTCCATACGTCCGTTGGCTCCAACAAACAAAATCTCTGCATCGGGCTTAAATTCTTTCACTGCATTAGCTATAGCTATAGCAGGAAACACATGTCCACCTGTACCACCACCACTAATAATTAATTTAAATGGTTTGGCCACATTCATACTATCATCCATTTTTTTTGCCTCCATAGAATCTTCCATCTTTTCCATAACCCAAGCTATTTTATTTATTTGCAGAAACAGCGGTTAATAATTTCCCGTCATCCTCTTGCAGACTATCTATATTTTTCCCCTCTCCTTGCTTATCTACCGCTACGCTTACACTTAAAACTATCCCAACACCAAGAGCTGTAAACCACAGGGAGGTTCCTCCCATACTAAGAAAAGGTAAAGGCTGCCCAGTAACAGGCAGTAAATTAACTGCTACCCCCATATTTATCATCGCTTGTAAAGTAAGTAAAAAGCAAATACCTATCACCAAAAAACAACCAAAAGAACCCTCACACTTGCGAGCTATAATAATTCCACGCCTAAAAAGCCATAAATACAAAAACAAAACACATATTCCTCCTAATAATCCATATTCTTCTATAATAATGGCATATATATAATCGGAATATGGATGAGGGAGAAAATTTCTTTGAGTACTATTTCCTGGAAATTTTCCTATAATACCACCCCCTGCAACCGCAATTTTAGCCTGTGTTGCCTGATAATTCATCTCCGGATCTGCCGTTTTGAAATTTTCTATCCGATTTTTCCATGTAGCAAATCTACCTGGTAGTTTCGATTCTGGAATTAAATAAAAGGAAGCTACCAAAAAACCAACAGAAAGAAACCCCACTCCCATTAATCCCACCAAATACCTACTTCTTATTCCACCCACGACCATCATCACCAAAGAGGTAATCATTAAAATAGCCGCCGTAGAAAGATTTTCCGGAAATATCAATAAACAAATTAAAAGAGGTGCATATACTATACTATAAAAAGTTCTATTTTCTTTTATATCTTTTTGATGTTTAGACAACTGTCTCGCTAAAAACATAACCAAAGCCAACTTGGCCAAGTCGGACGTTTGAAAAGAAAAACCAATAATAGGAATAGTAATCCACCGGCTCGCATCATTTACCGACCCCATAAATAAAGTTACCACTAACAAAGGAATGGAAATAATAAACAAAAGTTGTGAAATACGGGAATAATAGGTGTATTTAACTCTATGAGCCATATACATTACGGCCCAACCACACATCAAAATCATGGCATGTTTCAAAACATAATAGCCAGTATGTCCTCCTTGATACCTATAGGCAAGTAAACCGGTAGAACTATACACGGCCAACACGGAAATAAAAGATAATATCAAGACTATATACCATATACCCTTATCTCCATGTAAATATTTAAAAATTCCCTTGCCTTCCATTACCTTAGCATTCGTTTATCTTACAACTCATTTACTGCATTTTTAAACTGAACTCCTCTATCCTCGTAGCTTTCAAACAAATCAAAACTCGGACAAGCAGGAGAAAGCAGCACTGCATCTCCTTCTTGTGCAACAAGATAAGAAGATTCTACCGCCGAAAAGGCCGAAGCAGTCTCTATTATACTCAAACCTATACTACTATAAACTGTTTTTATAGGTTCATTATCTATACCCATACATATAATGACCTTTACTTTGTTTTTAACCAAATTGTATAAGGCCTTAAAATCCGTATCTTTTGTTTGTCCTCCTACTATCCAAATAATAGGTTTTTTTATATTTTCTAAAGCATACCATGTAGAATTGATATTACAGGCCATAGAATCATTAATATACTCCACCCCTCTAATTTTAGCAACAAATTCTAAACGATGTTCATTATTCTGAAAATCTTGAAATCTATCTTTTATTGCCTTTTTTCGCAGATCATAAAGTCGAGTTGCAACCGACTCCACCATAGAGCCATACTCTGTCGTTTTTCCTTGTTTTGCCAATATATCTATATTCATAATTTCTATATTTATCTAAGTTTAAGAGTCACTATGGTTATTACTGCTAAAATAATTCCTATAATAAAAAAGCGGAGCACTATCTTGGGTTCAGCATAACCTAAGACTTGATAGTGGTGGTGTAATGGAGACATTTTAAAAATACGACGCCCTTCTCCATAACGATATTTGCTGTATTTAAAATAGCTCACTTGAAGAATAACAGAAAGGCTTTCTAGTAAAAATATTCCACATAAAATAGGTAGCAATAATTCTTTACGAATAAGGATAGCAAACACAGCAATAATACCTCCCAAGGTTAAGCTGCCAGTATCTCCCATAAAAACTTGTGCCGGATAGGCATTATACCATAAAAATCCTATAGTAGACCCCACAAAAGCCGCAATGAATATGGCTAATTCCCCGGCATTAGGGATATACATAATATTTAAATAATCTGCAAAAATTACGTTACCAGAAACCCACGCTAAAACACCTAAGGTAGCACCAATAATCGCAGAAGTTCCTGTCGCTAACCCATCTATGCCATCGGTAAGATTAGCCCCATTCGAAACAGCAGTAACGATGATAATAACCAAAAGAACAAAGACTATCCACGCATATTGGGCCCAATTTTGGTTAAGACTCGTTAAAAAAGCACTATAATCCAATTCGTTATTTTTAACAAAGGGAATAGTGGTAATCATCGTTTTTTCCGTATTTTTTTCAAATAAAGTTTTTGCTTTGGCATATTCTCCATCATTAAACAAATTATGCTTCTCTACATAATCTGTATTCATTTGCTTTTGAGAAACCACTATATCGGGATGGTAGCACATGGTTAATCCTACGATCAAACCAAGTCCTATCTGTCCTAAAATTTTAAATTTACCTGCAAGTCCATGTTTATCATGCCGAAACACTTTGATATAATCATCCAAAAACCCTATAGCTCCTAACCAAAGCGTGGTAAAAATCATCAATAAAATATATACGTTATTAAGTTTGGCCAAAAGGAGAACCGGAATTAAAATAGCCGCAATAATAATAAGCCCTCCCATAGTAGGAGTGCCTTTTTTTTCCATCTGCCCTTGAAGACCGAGATCTCTAATACTTTCCCCTATCTGCTTTTTACGTAAAAAACGAATCAAATACTTCCCCCATACCATGGAAATAAGCAATGATAAAACCACCGCTAAAGCCGCACGAAAAGACAGGTATTGAAATACTCCTGTTCCAGGAATATCTAAGCCTTTATCTAAATATCTGAATAAATAATACAACATAATTATTTGTTTTATAAACTCTTTTCAATTCTCTTGTATGATATTTTCCTATAATATACGTTGGTGTAAAACCGAGCATTTCTCCCCATAGTAGTTAATCTATGTATTTGGTTATAACTTCTCTATCATCAAAATGATGTTTCACTCCTTGTATCTCCTGATAGGTTTCATGCCCTTTCCCTGCTACTAAAATTATATCGTCTTTCCCTGCCATAAAACAAGCGGCTTTAATGGCTTCTTCTCGATTTAATATTTGTATCACTTTCTTACGATTCCTTTTATCTATTCCTTGATCCATTTGGTTTAAAATTTCTTGAGGATCTTCCATGCGCGGATTATCACTCGTTAATATGACCTTATCGGCATATTTTGCAGCAATTTCAGCCATAATAGGCCGTTTACCTGTATCTCTATTGCCTCCTGCTCCTACCACACAAATCAATATTTGCTCTATAGAACGAATTTCATTAATCGTAGTAAGTACGTTTTGTAAAGCATCCGGAGTATGCGCATAATCCACAATAGCGGTTTTATCGTTGTGCTTCGATTTTAAAATCTGAAATCTACCTGAGGCTGCTTGTAATTGACTCAGAGCACAAAGCACCTCTATTTTATCTTTGCCCAACAAACACGCTACCGCATAGATAGCCGTAAGGTTATAAGCATTGAAACGCCCAACTAAGGAAGTAAATACTTCCTTATGATCCATCTCCAAAAGAAGGCCGCTAAAAGCATCTTCTAAAACTTTGCATTTAAAATCGGCAAGAGTTCTTAAAGAATAGGTGTATTTATGAGCACGGGTATTTTGTATCATAACCGCTCCGTTTTTATCATCTATATTGGTAAGAGCAAAGGCGTTGGCAGGCAAATTGTCGAAAAATTGTTTTTTAGCTTTTATATACGCTTCAAAGGTCTTGTGGTAATCGAGATGATCTCTGGTTATATTACTAAAAATCGCACCTACAAAATTTAATCCCGCAATACGATTTTGTACGACCGCATGTGAACTCACTTCCATAAAAACATAAGAGCAACCTTTTTCTACCATCATAGACAAAAGCCTATTTATTTCAATAGCATCTCCAGTAGTATGAGAACTTACTACGACTTCGTCTTCTATTCGATTTTCTATGGTAGACAATAAACCTACTTTATATCCCAAAATGCGGAAAAGTCTATAGAGCAAAGTAACCGTAGTGGTTTTTCCATTCGTACCTGTAATACCTATTAATGATAATTTTGAAGAAGGATTTTCGTAAAAAGCGGAAGCCATAAAACCCATAGCAATAGAAGTGTCTTTTACTTGTATATAGGTTACATGCTTATCTATGTGTAAAGGTAATTGCTGACACACTACTGCAACAGCACCATTTTCTACTGCTTTCTGAATAAAAGCATGCCCATCCTGTTCGGTTCCCACTAAGGCAAAAAACACAGAGTTTTTTTCTACATGGCGAGAATCAAAACAAAGACCATCAATAGAAATATGGATTTCCCCGTGCAAGGAAATTACATTAGATACCTCCAATAATAAATTACTTAATTTCTTTTCCACTTTCCATAAATTTTAAGCCAATTCTAAAATTACAGTTTGCCCGTGTACACAAGGGGTTCCAACTGGAACCGACTGTTTTTTTACCATTCCTCGACCATAAATTTGAACTTTAAGTCCATATTTTTCTAAAATAAACACCGCATCTCTAAGACCCAATCCACAAACATTTGGCATTTGATCTTTAACCAAACTAATAGTTTGAAATTCTTCCCTCTCTTCTTTAGCCGATTCTCTCCCCGATAAACGTACAAAAGCAGTTGGTTCTACTTGCGCATCTACCAATTGGAAAGCCCTATATATTTTTTGAATATCCCTTCCGTATCCGGCTGCCAACAAAGGCGTTTTTTGAATGCTATCGCCTAGTATCTCCACGTTTTTTCCTTTATAATTTTGCAATAAAGTAGCATAAACCTTATCTCCTATTTCCTTAAACACAGGGGCTGCAACCTCCCCTCCATAACGCCGATTTTTTTGAGGATTTGTAATCATTACTATACAGGAATACTTAGGATCATCTGCCGGAAAATAACCTACGAAAGAAGCCCTATAACTCATTTTCTGCACTCCTCTATTAGCATAATTAATTTGAGCGGTTCCTGTTTTCCCAGCCACTTTATAAGGAGAATGAGACAACGAGCGTGCAGTTCCTTTTTCTACAACTCCTTCTAATAAACCTTTTACTTTATTTAAAGTGGAACGACTACATATATGATCTTTTAATACCACTGGCTGAAATTCTCTTACCACTTTGTCTCCTTGCTTAATTTCTTTTACAAATTGAGGTTTCATCAATTTTCCATCATTAGCCACCGCATTATACAAGGAAAGTATTTGCAATGGAGTAAGTCTTAATTCGTATCCTATAGACATCCACGGCAAAGAAATTTTCGACCATGTTTTGCTGGATGTGCTTTTTATATAAGGTGCTCCCTCGCCAGCAATCTCCAAACCCAATTTTGTATTCAATCCCATTTTATAGAGATAATCCACGAATTTTTGAGGATCGGAATGAAAAGACTCATAGACCAAATAAGAAATTCCGACATTAGAAGATTTTTCAAAAGCCGATTTCAAACTAATTTGGCCATAACCTCCTCTATGAGAATCCACCATTTTCCGATTTGAAAACTCCATAACTCCCGTAGGCACCATAGTGGAAGTATCGTAACGACCATCTTCTAATATGGCAATTACAGAAGCAAGTTTAAAAGTGGAACCAGGTTCTACACTTTCGCCTATGGCATAATTCATACTTTCGTCATAAGTCCCATCGGCTTGTTTCATCAAATTGGCAATCGCCGTTATTCTTCCTGTAGACACTTCCATAAGAATAGCGCAACCATGCTGAGCTTCATTTTCTTCCATACAACGCCTCAATGCCGCTTGGGCTACATCTTGTATCCGAACATGGATGGTACTTATAATATCTCTCCCGTTTTCCGGCTCTATCTCATCATGGCTATAAATAGGCCTCCATACTCCATTAGCCACCCTTTGCGTTAAACGTTTCCCGCTTATACCGGCCAATTCTGTATTATAAGAACGCTCTAAACCTACCCCAAATTGAGTTTCCATATTATAATAACCTATCGTTCGAGCAGCCAATACTCCATTAGGACGACTTCTTTGCTCCTTTTCTTCCACCACAAAACCACCCTTAAATTGCCCTTTTTTAAACAAAGGGAATGTCTTCATGCGTTTTAATTGTGCATAGGTCAAATCCTTTTTAATCAAAAGATTTCTCTTGTTTTTTAATCGGGACTGAACCAAAATTTTACGGAATGCAGCACTACTCATTTCTGGATACATGGCATGAAGACTATCACAAAGAGGACGTAAATATTTTCTAAAAGTATCGGCTACAACCACACTTTTATGTAAATCCATACGGGCTGTAAATACAGGAACAGAGGCAGCTAACAGCACATTGTCCGTGGAGTAAATATTCCCTCTTACGGCTTGAATTTGCTCGTATCTTAAACTTTGTTGGTGTGAAATTTTAAGCAAATCTTCCCCTTCTACGAAAATAATTACTAAGGTCCTTATCACAATAGCAGCAGCAAAAACAAGCATAAGCGTATATATTAAATATACCTTCCACCATGTTTCATTTTTTTTCGCTTCAGATCCGGTACCTTTTTCCATTTCAATCTATCTATCCTATTTCAAAACCATGTATTTGTTATTTTGGAAACTACGAAGTTGCGTATGGAACAGAACAGAGGTAGAAAACGGCACGCAATTAACAAGTTCTCCATTTTATTTTCCCTTATATATTATCTTAATAGGTGGAACCACGGACTCCTTAATGCCGGTACTATCCAACCTTTTTGCTATAGACGACTGACGAGCCAACAACATTCGTTCTGCCTTGGTAGATATTTGACTAAACCTAAGTTCTTTCAACTCTCTCTTTATTTGTGTTGTTTCCCTAACCATAGTTTCTGAAAAATAATTATTGGCTATTAGCAATAGACACAAAACAAAACAAAAAAAGATCAACTTCCAATGCGTTTGCAGACTGTCTTTTAATACGATAGAACCATCCATCACCCCTTTCATCCGTTGCTTTACTAAAACAGCGGTTGTTTTCTTGTTTTCTATCTGTACTGTCTTTTTTGTCTTTTCTATTTGTATGTCATGCTCTTTTAGGGCATCCATTCCCATATCTATATCTTCCAAGGAAGAAGCTTCTCTCTCTTCTATCTCTACCTGTCTATCTTTCGGCCTAAGTTTGTTCTTTGCCATGGTTATTTTTTTTCAGCAATTCTCAATTTAGCACTGCGAGAACGTGGGTTTTTCTGCAATTCGTCTGAAGTCGGTAAAATCACTTTTCGGTTCACCAAAACGAAAGGCGAAAGATTATTTCCATAAAAATCTTTCTCTATTTCTCCGCTCATATTCCCCGACCTCATAAAATTCTTTACCAATCTATCTTCTAAAGAATGATAAGACATCACCACCAAACGTCCACCCGGTTTCAGCATTTCTAAACTTTGGCGCAACATATCCTCCAACATTTTCATCTCTTGGTTCACCTCTATACGCAAAGCCTGAAAAGCCATGGCTAAAAATTTATTCTCCTTCCCTTTTTTCGCAAAACGAAGAAAAAAAGCAACTCCTTCATCCGTATATTCAAATTCTTTAACCTTTCTAAAGGATACCACATCCCGAGCCACTCTACGTGCTTCAAAAATCTCTCCATATTTAAAGAAAACTTCCGATAGAGCCTCTTCTTCGTAAGTATTTAAAACATCCGCCGCCGTAAGGCTTTGCCGCCTATCCATACGCATATCCAAAGGACCTCTACTCCTTGTAGAAAACCCACGTTCGGCCACATCAAACTGATGAGAAGAAACTCCTAAATCGGCCAAAAGACCGTCAATAGAAGTAACTCCATTTATTCTTAAATAGTTTTTTAAATACTTGAAATTTTGATCTATTAAGGTGAAACGATTTCCAGCCTCTTGAAAGATTTTTTTTTGTGACCCTTCTTGCAAAGCATCTTGATCTTGATCGAATGCAAGCAAACGCCCATTCTCTTTTAAACGTTCTAAAATAGCTTTAGAATGGCCTCCCCCTCCAAAAGTAACATCCACGTAAATTCCATTCGGAGAAATATTTAATCCCTCTATAGACTCTGTCAACATTACCGAATCGTGATAGACTTCTTCCATTCTACCCTCCTAATTTTCCGAAATATCTTCTGTACTTATCTGCCCTAATCTTTGTGCAGCCATCTCTGCAAAATCAATTTGCTGTTCGTTCATTTTGTTGTAAACAGCCACATCCCAAATCTCAATAATATTTATCTTGGAAATAAGTACGATTTCCTTGCCTATATGCTTGGATTTCTTTTGATCGGATGGGATCAACATTCTATCATTCCCATCCAATTCTACCGGATTTCCTTCCGATAATTTTCGAATAAGCAGCCTATCGTTTTTATTATAAGGATTTAATTTGGCAACTTTATTGGCTATTTCTGCCTCAAATTCTAAGCGGGGATATAATTCCAAACAGTCGTCAAAAATACTTTCACGAATAACAAAGCCTGTCTCTATCACCGATGCTAATAATTTTTTTAACGCCGATGGAAACTTAAATCGTCCCGCAGGATCAACTTTACAATATTCTTTACCAACTAAAATGGCCATGATATCCCTGTTTTCAAAAACGATGTAAAATTACATATAAATTTCTTTAAAATCCCAAATTGTTAATAAATATTTCATTTTTTACCAAAAATTCCCATTTAAGCCGAAAGTGTATTTTTAACTCTCTTTGAAAAAGCAAAATACAGGGCTTTAATTATTATTTTTTGAAGTATTATTAGCTGATAATAAGCATTTTGAAGTATTTTTTGAAAATAGACAATTTTATATTAAAATAAATTACAGAAACAGGGGATATGGAACGATTGCGTTAAGAAGAAAAAAATAATAGTAGCAGATGTAGACTAAAACATGATTTTTAGCCTTACCAAGGCAAGTGATCGCTGGTTCTATTAATACTATAATATTTATTTTCAGTATTTTGAGAGAGTATCTGCGCTCGTATTTGTTTGTGCTTCATAATTTGAATGTTATTTCTATTTAATTTAAGCACTCTCTATTTTTCGAAAACAACATTATGGGCAACGAAAACCAAGGGTTATCTGCATATAATCGTTGGCACGTTGGAGAAAGGTTTCTTTATTTCCAAGAATAGAAATATGGAAACGGAGCGAATTTTATGTATTTTTGCAAAAAGATTCAAATTTGCACTTATAAAACGAACAGGAGCTACTTACTAAAAAAATATATGAATAAGCCTCGTGGAGTTCCATACGCCCTATTTATTAAAATTATTTTCGTATGAAACAAACAGGATCTACCTATTAAAAAAAATATGAATAAGCCTCATGGAGTTCCATACGTCCTATTTATTAAAATTATTTTCGTATGAAAGATTTGAAAATAACCAATAAAACAATCGATATAGAAAAAATTATACAATCAAAAAGTAAAAAGTTATACCGCTTTTTACCACGCTTCCTTATTAATTACCTCAAAAATATTTTACATGAACAAGACCTTAATGCTTATCTTTTCAAAAACAAAGATCTTTTTGGAATAGATTTTGCCACCGCTATTCTAAAGGATTTTGGTTGTAAAATAGATTTGGAGGGCGAAGATCGAATAAGACCGGAAGGTAGGTTTATTTTAGCCTCCAATCATCCTTTAGGAGGATTAGACGGCATGGCCATAATTAGCGCTGTGGGAAAAATTCGGAAAAATATTTTATTTCCAGTAAACGATTTTTTAATGGCTCTTCCTAACCTACGCCCCATTTTTATACCAATTAATAAAATAGGAAACAATACAGAAAACCACCATGCTCTACAACAAGCTTTTGCATCGGATGCAACGCTACTTTTTTTCCCTGCCGGACTATGTTCCCGCAAACAAAAAAATGGACTTATAAGGGATTTACCTTGGAAAAAAACCTTTGTAACCCAAGCAAAAGAAACCCATAGAGATATTATTCCAGTATTTATTGATGGTAATAATTCCAATTTTTTTCATAATTTAGCCCGTTGGAGAGTTCGCTTAAAACTAAAATTTAATATTGAGCAAGCCTTTTTAGTAAATGAAATGTTTAAGCAACGTGGGCAACACATTAAAATTATTGTAGGTAAAGCAATTCCTTACGAGATTTTAGACAATCAATATTCCGATATGCAATGGGCTCAATTAATACAAACCCATGTATATCGTTTACAAGAAAATAAAGACATTGATTTTGTTTTTTAATAATTAATTATTTATGCAAGAGATCATAGCTCCAGTGCCACGGAATTTACTAAAGAAAGAGTTGACGAAAGAGCGATTTCTTAGGAATACCAATTATGGGGAACGTCAAGTATACATCATTACAGCGCATGATTCTCCTCATAGCATGCAAGAAATAGGCCGCCTTAGAGAATTTACTTTTAGAGAAGCTGGAGGAGGTAGAGGAGAAAGTGTAGATATAGACGAATTTGATACTATGAATAATCCCTACAAGCAATTGTTGGTTTGGGATCCAAAAGATGAACAAATTGTAGGTGGGTATCGTTTTTTGGAGGGTCCTCAAGTACAAATAACGGCTAATGGAATGCCTTTATTGTCCACTACGGAAATTTTTTCCTTTTCCGATCGCTTTCTAAAAGACTATCTTCCAAAAACCATCGAATTGGGAAGATCTTTTATACAACCATCCTATCAATCTTCACGTAAAGGTATTTTTTCCTTAGATAACCTTTGGGATGGCTTAGGTGGTTTGGTTAATCTTTATCCTAAAAATGAATACTTTTTTGGAAAAGTAACTATGTACACTTCTTTTCAAAAAGAAGCACGAGATACCTTACTTTATTTTGTAAAAAAATATCATCAAGACCACGATTTGTTAATTGTACCTATCGAACCACTAAAACTTATTACTCCTGAAGAAAAATTAGAAAAGCTGTTTCAAGGTTTAAGTTTAGAGGATGCTTTTAAAGTCGCCATTAAACGAATTCGTGAATTGGGCGAAAATATTCCTCCTCTTTTCAGTTCCTATCTTAAACTTTCTCCAACTATGAAGTCTTTTGGAACTGCCATCAATAATCATTTTGGAAATGTAGAAGAAACTGGTATTCTTATTAAAATAGACGAAATTTACCATAGTAAAAAAGAAAGACACATTTCCCAAAATAGAAAATAGGAAAATAGACAACACGGGTAGAAAACTATTCCTATATTTTGTATAAAACGAGAATGTTGCAAAGCAAATGTTGCAAAGCATAGATGTGTAAGCAAATTCCATAAAATTATTAAACCCATTTACACATGAAAATTACTAAAGCAGAATTTGTAATTAGTAGTGGAGATTATACCCAATGTCCTAAACTAAATGTACCTGAATACGCATTTATAGGCAGGTCTAATGTTGGAAAATCTTCTCTAATCAATATGCTAACCGGAGTTTCTGGTCTTGCAAAAACTTCCTCTAAACCAGGCAAGACACAGTGTATAAACCATTTTACCATCAATCAAAATCAGTGGTTTTTAGTAGATTTACCAGGATACGGTTTTGCCCGTGTCTCCAAAGAGAACAAAGAAAAATGGAAAGCAATGACCGAAAATTATCTTCTGAAACGAAATAATTTGTGTTGTGTCTTTGTTTTGGTCGATATGCGTCTCACTCCTCAAAAAATAGACTTAGCTTTTATGGAATGGTTGGGAAATAGTCATATCCCTTTTACCATTCTTGGCACTAAAACAGACAAAGTTTCTGCGCCTCTTCTTGCTATCCACCTACAAGCTTTAAACGAAGAAATGAGTAAAATATGGCAACCCCTACCAACTATCATTCTCACCTCTGCACAAACAAAATTGGGTAAAGAAGATATTTTAAACCTTATAGACTCCATAAATAATTATTAATTTAAGAAGCTACTTAAAATCATTTAAGCAACTTCTTAAAAGGTCAACTTCTTAAAACCATTTTTTTTTACTATCTTTGCGGGCCTTTCGGCTTCTATGCAAAAGAAGTTTATTATAAGCTTTTATAGTCATTTATGATTACTTGCACAGAAAAGATCTTAGAAAATAAACTATATAATTACCTATATATTATGAGCAACGACAGCAAATTATTTGCGGAATTTCCTCCCATTAGTACTAAAGAATGGGAAGATGTTATCGTAAAAGACCTGAAAGGGGCCGATTATGAAAAAAAATTAGTTTGGAAAACCACAGAAGGTTTTAAAGTAAAGCCTTATTACCGAAAGGAAGACCTGGAAAGTATAAGCTACTTGCAATGCAAGCCGGGAGAATTTCCATATACTCGTGGAGATAAAGCCGTTAATAATCATTGGGAAGTTCGTCAGGATTTCAAAATTAAAGACATTAATAAATGTAATGCTTTAGCAAAGCAAGCCGCCCAAAAAGGAGTCCAATCCGTAGGACTTTGTGCCAGCACCGTAGAAAATCTCACCCAAATGGAAGCTTTGCTTTTTGGCATAGATCCTATTAAAACAGGCATGCATTTTATTTGCTCTAAATCTTACGAACATACCTTAGATTTATTTGTTCAATTTTTAGAAAAATCCAAAATAGATACAACGAAAGTTTATGGCTCCATAAACTTCGATCCCATCCACTTTGCTTTAACTCATGGCGATTTCTATGAATCTTTCGAAAAGAATATAATAGAAACCAAAAACATATTTACCAAATTTGCGAAAAAATTACCTAATTTTCGCTTGATTACTATTAATGCAGGATGCCTACACAACAGTGGATCTTCTATTATACAAGAGTTAGGCTTCGGTTTAGCTTGGGCCAATGAGTATTTGGTACAATTAACTCAAAATGGCCTTGGTATAGACGAAATTGCCCCTCGTATAGGATTCTCCTTTGCTATGGGATCCAATTATTTTATGGAAATAGCTAAAATCCGTGCTGCTCGTATGCTTTGGGCTCAAATCGTAAAACAGTATCATCCTACCCAAGAAAAAAGCTGCTGCGCCTTTATACACGCTGTTTCTTCCTCTTGGAATAAATCTACTTACGATCCTTATGTGAACCTACTTCGCTCTACGACCGAAACTATGAGTTCTGCCATAGGAGGAGCCGATTCTATCAATGTTACTCCTTTTTCTGAAGCATTTCAAGATATGGACGATTTTTCTGCAAGAATAGCACGTAACCAACAAATCATTCTTAAAGAAGAATCTTTTATGGATAAAATTGCAGATCCTGCGGCCGGTTCGTATTATGTGGAAAATTTAACAGATTCTATTGCCCAATATAGTTGGAAAAACTTCCTTACTGTTGAAGATATGGGCGGATTTAACAAAGCTTTTGAAAGTGACTTTATACAAATAGAAGTAGAAAAAAGTGCGTTGGCTCACAACACCGATATGGCTACTCGTAAAATCGTTCTTACTGGCGTAAATCAATTTCCTAATCTTACAGAAAGTATGCTCGACGAAATAAAAGTTTCTACCCCTTGTGCTTGTGCTTCCAAAGTGGTGGCTAAGCACAAAAAACTCCAACCTTATCGTGGAGCAGAAGCCTTTGAAAGCCTTCGTTTAGAAACGGAAAAACATGCACAGAAAAACGGTAAAAGACCTAAAGTTTTTTTACTTACTTACGGAAACTTAAGTATGCGTAAAGCTCGTGCAGGTTTTGCTACCAATTTCTTTGGCTGCGCTGGATATGAAATAATAGATAATGCAGGTTTTAAAACACCTATCGAAGGAGCTCAAGCCGCTCTAAACGCAAAAGCAGACGTGGTGGTTTTATGTAGTAGTGATGAGGAATACGCCGAATTGGTATCTGCTACTTGTCCCGAACTCCAAGGAAAGACTAAAATTGTAGTAGCTGGATTCCCTAAAGATTCTATAGACGATTTTAAAAAACAAGGAGTAGAAGAATTTATTCATGTAAAATCAAACGTATTAGAAATTCTTCAAAATTGCCAAAAGCAACTACTAAAATAAATGATAGCGTATTTACCGATTGCACCCATAGTTTACGCAATTTATGAAAGATAGCATCTTGAAAAAGGCAACCTAAGGTTGCCTTTTTCTTTCCATTTTTACGTCCCAAAAACCTTATATCAAATTCCGTTCTCCTAATTGGGCATTTGGAAATAACGTAACGAAATATTTTGTGTGTAGTTTCAAATTTTTATTTTTATGAGCTTTTTATCCTTAATTCTCTTATCCATTGCCCTGTCCTTGGATTGTTTTGCCATCTGCCTTATTTTTGGAGCACAAAGAGCAGCCTTAAAAGCAGCCTTGAAACCGGGAGCCGAAGATCCTTTTCCGCCTCTTAAATGGGAAGCTATAAAGATAGCTTTCATCTTTGCAGCTTTTCATATACTTATGATTTGTGCAGGTTGGTTCTTGGGCTACAGTTTTATGAAATATATTGATATTTTCGACCACTGGATAGCTTTTGGGCTTTTGGCTGGAATTGGTATTAAAATGATATTGGATGGGTATAACGAAAGTGAACGCCGTACAAGGGTTCACTCCATGAACCAATGGGGAACCTTACTCCTTCTTGGATTAGCAACCAGTATAGATGCTTTTGCCGTTGGAATAAGCCTTAGCTTATCTTCCGTTTCCTTACTTAAAACATGTATTTGCGTACCTTCTGTACTTATCATTCTTACCTTATTAGCCATTTATTTAGGCTCCAAAGCTAAAATGTTTTCTCCAAAAGCCATCCATCTTATAGGAGGATTGCTTTTGATAGGTATAGGAATACGCATACTTTTACAGCATGAATTTGGTTTATAAATGCTCTTTCTCCTATTTAAAGGAATAACCTTAGGGAAAATTTCCCTTTTTTCTTTTAAAACTGTTTAAACTAAAAATATAGAATAAAATGGGTAAACTCAGTATTACAAAAATATTTTCTTTTGAAGCCGCTCATGCCTTGAAAAATTACGATGGCCTTTGTGCTAATATTCACGGGCATTCCTATAAACTCGAGGTTACCGTTCACTCCCTTTCTATCAATGGAAATCCTGGCGATTTTTTGAGGAATGAAGCCAATCCTAAATGTGGCATGATTTTAGATTTTGGAGACTTGAAAAAATGTGTAAACCAATATATCATAGAAGAGTTTGACCATGCCTTGATTTTAAACAAACAAACGGACCCCTCTTTAATTGCATCTCTCCAAAAAAATTATCAAAAAATTTTAGTTTTCCCTTTTCAACCTACCAGCGAAAATCTTTTATTAGAATTTGCTTCACGACTGTTAAAAAACCTACCAATTAATATACATTTGGCTAAAATACGCCTTTACGAGACCTCTACTTCTTTTACCGATTGGGAAAACGAGTAAAACTGTATAAATAAAAAAATCTTTTAAACGTATGCTATTTTCATTTCTTAAAAACAGAGGAACCACCTCTATTATCTGCATGTTTCTTGCTTTCGGTTTCGCCTTTTTGGGTGGATGCACACCAAAAAATCCAAAAACTCCTTTACAAAAAATAGAAGGTATCGCACAAGGTTCCTACTACCAAATTTCCTATTATGGTACCAATAAGCAAAATTTGCAATCTTCCATAGACTCTATTCTCCAAGTTTTTGATATGTGTGCTTCTTTATGGCAAGATAGTTCATTAATTTCCAAAGTAAATCGCGGAGAAAAGGTAGTATTAGATTCTATGTTTATAGATATGTTCAATAAGTCGTGTGAAATATCCGAGCTCACAGATGGTGCCTTTGATATTACTGTTGGACCTTTAGTCCAAGCTTACGGCTTTTCCAAAGGAAATGGGAAAGGGGCCATATTCTCTGCTGCAAAACTGGATTCTCTCTTAGCTAATGTAGGTTGGAAAAAAATCCATATAGTAAATCAACATCTCATTAAAGAGGTTCCTAATATGAAAATAGACTTTAATGCTATTGCTCAAGGTTACTGCGCCGACTTAATAGGGAAATATCTCGAAAGCAGAGGTATTGACCGATATTTAGTGGATATAGGTGGGGAAATAACCGCTAAAGGTGTTAAAGACAATGGAGAAGCATGGACCATTGGAATAGAAAAACCAGCTCCTAATGCGGGTGCCAATCCTGCTATCTTTACCAAATTACACTTAGAAAATCTATCCTTAGTTACTTCTGGAAATTATCGAAAATACTTTGAAATAAATGGAAAACGCTATTCTCATACTATAGATCCGACTACCGGATGCCCCATAAAACATGGGCTTCTTAGTGCCAGTGTTATCTGTAAAGAGGCATGGAAAGCCGATGCATTAGCAACAGCCTTTATGGTTATGGGAGTAGAAAAAACACAAAATTTTATAAAACTACATCCGGAATATGAAGTATTCTTGATATATTCCAACAACGAAAATTCTCATCCTCAAGATTCCAACAAGGGGTTTCAAACTTGGTCTTCTAAAGGGTTTAAAACATTTACCTCTCGCTAAAAACGATCTGTTTTACCTAAGAAAGGTCTTTTTGAAAATTGTACTCCCCTCTAATAAAAACTTCACTCCCCTCTAATAATTTTTAAAAGATCTTCTCCGTATGATTTTAGTTTCACCTTGCCTATACCCTTAATTTTTAAAAGATCTTCCATACTAATAGGCTCTTGATTAGCAATTTCGAACAAAGCCGATTGGTGTAATATTTGAAAGGTTTTTTTATGCTCCGCTTCCGCTTTGTTCATTCTCCAAGTTTTCAATTTCTCTAATAAACAAAATTGACGTAAACTTTCATTAACATCCTCTGCCTTTAAAGAATTTGGATCTAATGTTCCTACATGCACTGCTTCTACATTTGCGCCTTTTATATTCGCTTTCGATCCTACAGATTTTGCCACAACTTTAGAAGAAAAAGAAGAATTCTTTTTCTCGTTGATATCCATGCAAGCAAGTGCTTTTACCTTAGAGTACACTGGTACTTCAAACTTTTTTGTTAATTTACAACTTAGCAAAGTTCTTTGCTTGATCCGAAATTCTGTACAGAGTCTATCTTTTATTTTTTGTAAATTTTTCTGAGCAGACACATTATCCAAATCTACCAAAAGCCGAGGCAAAAATGGCAAAAACAAAGTTTCTATTTTTTCTAAAAAATAAACTGAAGCCTTATGACATCTATCATTCCTATATTCCTCCGGTTTTTCCATTTTTGGCCAAGTATAAATCTCTCTCTCAAAATGCTCTCCAACTTCTTTTATTTCGTGACCAAAAATTTGTGTAAGTTCTATTATTCTCTCATGTAATTTTCGATATGGAACCCGAAAAAAATGCTCGGAAAAATTAGATAAAAGGGTCAATTCATGCCATAAAGCAGAAAAATCAAATTGCTCTAAAAGCATTCCCATATAATAAGTTTTTTTATAGGCTTCTAATTCATCTGATTGTACGGCCCTCTCCACTGCTTGCTGAGTAAAGTCATCAATAGTGGCATCTGGAATTAACACTTTCGTATCTAATAAAGAACGTAGCACCAAACCTTGCAAACTTCTACAACGGCTAAGAGCCACATAAACCTGACCATGAGCAAAAGCCAAACTTGCATCAATAATTACTTTATCAAATGTAAGACCTTGACTCTTGTGTATGGTTATAGCCCAAGCCAGTTTTAAAGGCAACTGTACAAATTTTCCTTCCGACACTTCTTTGATTTCCTTAGTAAGCTCATCCAAAGAATAACGAGCATTATCCCATGTTTCTGGCCTAACCTCCACAACTTCTCCATTACATTCTACCTTTACCATTTTGGCAGATAGGTCTACAATTTTTCCGATTTTTCCATTAAAAAACCGTTTTTCAACAGAAGAATCATTTTTAACAAACATCACCTGAGCCCCCTTTTTTAGCATCAACTTTGCTTCAGTAGGATAACTATATTCCGGAAACGTCCCTTCAATTTCAGCATCATATTCCAATGCCAAACCTTTTAACTTATTAAGTTCTTCATAATTCATAGCCTTAGCTTGTGAGTTATGGGTGGTTAAAGTTATATATCCCTCTGCCAATTTAAAATTAGGATCAAATCTTTTATTTAGAGTTTCCATGGTATGGAAATCCGGATTCTTATTGCGTATTCTTTCCAACAAGGCAATAAATTCCGGATCCGACTGTCTGAATATTTTTTCAAGTTCCACACAAACAAAGCCCACTTCTTTTAATGCTTTACTTTCAAAAAAGAAAGGAGAGGGGTAGTACTGTTGCATAAAAGCCCTTTCATCTTCTTTTACAATGGGAGCCAATTGTTGCAAATCACCTATCATTAAAAGCTGTACTCCACCAAAAGGTTTATCACTATATCGATATCTCTGTAAAACATGGCTCACCTCATCCAATAAATCGGCCCGAACCATACTTATTTCGTCTATAACCAATAGATCCAAACTTCGAATGATATTTATTTTTTCCCGACCCATTTTATATACCGATTTTTTAGTATAACCGGGTAGGTATAGGCCAAATGGCAATTGAAAAAAGGAGTGTAAGGTGCTACCTCCTGCATTAATTGCGGCAATACCGGTAGGAGCCAAAACCACCATTCGTTTTGGCTTTAACTCCTTTATTTTTCGTAAAAAAGTGGTTTTCCCGGTACCCGCTCTTCCGGTAAGAAAAACGTTAACTCCTGTATTAATAATGAGTTCTTCTGCTGTTTGTATTTGATCTACTATTTCCATATTTAATATTTCAAATGTACAAAAGATTAAACATCTTGACAAACCTATTTTATATCCCTATTTTCTACTTAAAGTTAATATAAAGGAAAAAGGAAACGAGATATAATATTTACTCGCTTCCAATCCAATCATTATCAACGCCCTTAGTACATTACAGAACATTTTTTAGAAAATTCCGACCAAATTTGATCTTCGTACTCTATCTGCATTACATAATCGTACACCGTATTCATTTTAACCATAAAATCCGCATAGCATTCCTTTTTAAATTCTTCTCTATTTAAAGTGACTAATAAACGTAAAGCCCCTTTATTTTCTTTTCTATAAAGATAAATTGTTTTAGCATAATGTAAGTTTTTCCCATTCCATTGTAATAACATATATCCTTTTTCTCTATTTGGATAGGCCTCTAAACGAGGCAGAAAAGACGATGGTTTGTATTTAAATTTATACCAATAAGGCGCATGTATAGTATCTTCCGTAGGAGAAGTAGTGTAAGCAACAATATTAAAAGCATAAGTTGTTGCATAATTACGTACAGGTATAGAAAAAATAAAACTATCGCTTATCGCCACCGTTTTACCATTAAAAAAAGGAAAATCTTTTAATAATATCCAATTGGAAGAGTCTACACGCATATACAAAGCATGCCCTTTGGTATCGGAATCTTGGCTATTATACCAAGTAATTATCAACTTCTCTTTTTCTTTTCTACAAAGAGAAAAAATAGCTGCAACAGGAGGATTAGGCAACGGTAATTTTACAGAGATAGGCAAAGAAAAATCCGATTCGTTTCCAATTTTATCTATTGCAATAATTTTATAAAAAACAGGTTTCCGTATCCGAAGAGAAAGAGTGTCAAAAAAGCAAGTATCCTTTATTTTATCGACAGTAATTTGCATATAATTAAAATCTTCTCCCATGGATTTAAATACACGATACCCATCTATATCTTCCTCTAAAGATCTATCCCAACTTAAACAGACAAGCCCTAAGGTATCTGCTTTGTATTTTAAATTATGTACAGTCAAGGGGGGAGTAGTATCTTTCTTCTCATAAAAGGAAGTTCCTGATTCTAAAAACTCGCCATTCTTACCAACTCCTTGAACCAACCAATAAGAAGAAAAAGGAAGAGATGCTGCTTTAACGGTATAAGTTCGAACTTTGGGACTAATATTATCTTCTAAAATTTCAAAATCTGCATACATGGATTTTTTTACATAAATCCTGTATTTTTGCAAAAGAGATTCTTTATTCTTTGGAAACCTCCATGTTATTTCCACCATTTCTGAAGATTTCGTTTGTATCGATTCTATAAAAGGTTTTTCATATGCTCTATCTTCCCCTCTACCACCACTTTCCTCACTAATTTGAAATACATCTCCAAATATATCTACCCCCATAACCCTGTATATATATTTGGTTTGATTATCGGGCAAAGAATCTATATAATGAAGCATATTGCTTTTTTTTTCTCCTTGTTTTAAAACCATGATGGGCGTGGAATGCAAACGAACAAATTTATTTCTAAACCCACTTCCATCTAAAGTTCTTTCCACATAATAACCACTACAAATTTTATCAAAAAAATGTATATCCCAACTAAGTGTTGCACAATGATCGGCAAAGTGAGTTTGTAGGGCTTGTAAAGGAGGCAGTTCTTTATAAGTAGACATATCGGTAAAGAATAAAGCCGTATCTTTTCTGTTTCCAAAAATTAGAGTATCTAAACAAAGCCTATACAAGTAGAAACAATCTTGTTTAACATTAGTGTCTATGTATCCCATTCCAACTATACAGGCAGCACGGAAAGAACGGTCACAGGCCAAATTTGCTATAGAAAATCGCATTTGTTCCATTTCTATTTCTTCCGCCAATTTAAGCCAAGGTGAAATTCCTTTCAAATTTAATTCCGGTTTTTCTCCATAAACAGCCTCTGCATACACGGCCACATAATCCTCTTGTAGTGCTGCTTTTGCCAACAAACTGCTATCTTTTCCCCTAAACGGAGCAATATGAATAACTCCTTCATTGGAAATCACTGTTGTAGTATCATTTTTTTTAAAACTATATTTTTCTATTACATAGCCTCTCCTTAGAGCTATTTGCCATGCTGGCGAAGAACTCACTGCCCAGCGTAAGCAAACGGCTTGCTTTTTTGCTTTTCCTGTTAAATATATAGTGGGATTTTGAGAAGCAAGTAGACCAACACTGTCCGAAAAAACATTTTGATCTATCTTTAAATCTATCGTTTTCGCCTCCCCTATATTTATACAACATACTAAAGAACACACAAAAGTTAAAAATATATCCCGTATCACAGATTTCTCTATGGAAACCTTTATTAGCAAACTTTTTATATTTATTGTTCGTTTCATATCTAAATAATTTTATTATAGTTGGATCCCCTTTTAAAAACCCTTTAATTTATTTTATAATATTATTAAAAGTTTTGGTTGCTATAGACCCTTTTTTCCCATCCGGCAAAACATAAGTAAGTCTTATCGGATACAAACCGGATCGTATGGGTACAAAACTTTTGAAAAACCAATTTTGAAAAAATGGACGAATTATAGTTTGTGCACTTGCATTAGCTAGTCCACACAAAACCTGATCAAAATCAAGTTTGTAATGATAGGGTAAATAATAGATCCATGGAAATTGTTTCTGTTTATTAGCGCTTTCATAAAAAGAAGAAACATATACGGCCCAATCTGGAATTATTTGTTTGTTATGCTCATTTCTATCAAAAACAACCTGATTATCGTAGGGATAATATTGATAAACTAATGGATAAATATCCGATGTGTAATATGTATTTCCTTCCAAAACCGCTTTGGCGCAAATTAAAGCATGGTCACCGCTATAAGGACTTCCCTTTAATTCTATCGCATCGAAGGGTTCTGAATTTTCCATAACAGCCTGCAAATAATGCACATCCGGAGATGGAGCCATGACCCCATTAGAGGTATTCATTCTCATGTATGGTGTGCGATAGGTTCTTACTATCTTTATATCATTCACCTTTTCTACCATAGTAGAATATGTACTGGTAGAAAAATCGTACTGCATAAGAATTTTGTTTTTATTTTCTTGTAGCGATTCTCCTTTTAGAACTACTGTTTCTTGGATTACTTCATTCTCCCCATCTTTATATAAAGAGTTAGAACTACCACTAAAAGAACTTGCAGCAGAAAGTGGTCGTTCTCCTATTTTGGAAATCCGTTTTAACACTATGAGTAAACGATATGCCTCCCCTTTTTTAAGCACCGGCATAATCCAATTAATCCGCTTTTCGTCCTGATTATAAGAAAATGCAACATCTAAGGTGTCTAAAGAGGAAGAAATTATATAAACCCGTTTTTTATAATTTTCATCGGTAATTAAACCCGCTTGCCCTTGTTTAAGATTCACGAAACCATTCTTACTTTCTCCAGCATAAAAATATTTCTGATCTTTTACAGGATAACACAGCCTTACGTTATGCCAAGGAATACTATCCGGACCTATTCCTGTAACAAATTTTTGTTCTCTTAATTCTTCATACGGCCCACCTTCTATAGTTTGCAAGGCTTTCCACGATGCTCCTTTTTTTTCTTTTGCATTTATTTTCACCTTTAGTTGCATATTAGCATGAGAGGGTAATATTTCATTTGGCAAAAATTCCGCTAATCTATTTTCTTCATTCCAACGAATTTTTCCGGATATTGGGGTACTTTCATTCCATACCTCATATTGTTCTAAATTTAATTTTAAAAGTTTGTCCTCTCCATCAAAAACCGCATCTATTTCTTGCTCTATAGGCATATTAAAAGCAACCTGTGGAATGGCAAAAACATCTATTTCGTTTTCTGAAGTAGACGGATGAACATCCGCAATGACCTCTTGACCATCGGCAAAGCCCGATTCTATCAATTGGCACTTTTCTCCTATATCAAATTTAAATCTGCAATTTCCATGTAGTAACCCATTTAATATAGAAAAATTAAGGGCAAAGGCCCCACCAAAATAAGAGGGATTAGGCAATTGAGCCTCTAATAAAGCTCCTATTTCTCCTTGTAGAATAGTAAAATTTCTCTTGGCGCCCAACCATTTTAAATTCAATCCTACTTCTCCAAACATATAAGTATAGGCCTGCCCTGCAGCATACCACCCATGGAGCCCTGGAACTTGTCGGGTTCCACCACAAAAAGCACCTTGATATTTTTTTAACAAAATATCAAATCCTATTTCTGATTCAAATTTGGCATAAAAGAGCAGAAAATTCATATCTCCAGTATTAAGAGATAAATCTGCCCCAAAACCAAATCCCCTACCTCCAGCTATTTCCGTAATATTTCTACTATTAGGCAAGGCGGATAATTCTTCTGTTTTAAGTAATCTTGCTATTTTTGAAGGAATAGGTGGCATAGGAGGTAAGTCTTTACCCGTAACAAAATAAGATTGGGTTTTTATTTGAATAGGACCCAACTGTAACTTAATTCCTAAACGAGCCGTAGGTTTACCTATATTTATAAACCATTTATCCTTGCTGAAATACATTTCACATAATCCAACATGTCCATCCGTGCCCGTTCCTTTGATAAGCCCCATATCTAAATAAGAATCGAACGAACCAAAAAAAGAACGATTGGCATTATCGTAACACATATAAGCAATGGCCGTAATAGAAGCATCATAAGCAGCCAATTTGCGCTCATTTTTCCTTTGGGTAGTATCATTAGAAAGAACTTTGGAGATTTTATCTGCAAAATTCTGCATACCAGTCCACTGTGTCTTCTGCATAAACTTAGCAATTCCTTCAAATACCACATGATCTATTCCATTATTTTTATTCAGTCCAACACTAAGCCCCAAATCTGCGGTAAATAAATTATGATCCATAGTAGAAAGAATAACATAGGTTTTAAGCCCCATGGAAACCGTACTATCTGGTAGATATCGCAATCCGGTAACGGTAAGTCTTTCTCCCTTAGTATTACTTTCATAATCACTTTCCATACGCATTGCATGATAGGCACCTCCTCCCATTCCCGAAATTTTAAATCCAGGAAAAACAGGGATGCCCACTACTCCTAAATCGGCCAAAATGTCTACATACCAATACCTATACGTTCCCATACTACCCAACATCATGTTTGCGCCAAGAGAAAAATCAATAGGTTTCAAGGTGAATTTTATGTTTCCTTTAAATCCATTTCCGTAGGTCTTATCTTCTTCGTAAAATTTCACTGCTCCTTTAAAAGCGAAAGCCGCATTAGAAAAATCTATATTTACATCCGATACATCTACCCCATCAAATCTCCATTTTTTAGTGCTATCTTTTTCTTTGTAGGCTGCTTTTATTTCCAAACCGAGGGATCCAGCAAAAGCCCCCTTGTTTTCTTTGGAAAAATGCACTTTGGTATCAAATGCCAATATAATTTTCTCTTTTCCTATTCCACGTAATTCAATGCCGTCGATAGAAGCCGGAAATTTATTTATTTTTATTTCTTTGTCAAAGGCCATTTTATCTATAGTAAAATAAGGATCCTTATTACTTACTTTCATCCGTGTAAATTCAATTTTACCAAGATCAAATTTAGAATTGGTATCTGCAAAAGGATTCAATTCCATTTTTCCAGATAAACAAGCTACTAAATGAGGACTTTTTTCATTCTTTTTCTTTTTGACTTCTACATAGGAAGAAGAATAAATTTCAACCGATTTACTTTTTAAAAAATCGAAAGTCATTTTTTCCCCTAGCTTCACTTTCATGGCCCATTTACCATCCGTATTAAAATCCAAATCATACTTAAAGCTATTGGAAATACTTATTGGCAATTCTATTTCTCCTTTCATCTCCCCTTTAACCAAACTATTCTCTTTTATAGTTACATTAAATTCCTCTATAGAAAAACTCCATCCTCCCAAATCTCCTTGTTTTAAAGAAAGTATATTATTAACCGACATCAAGCCCGTAAACCCTCTTTCATCGAACCACATTCTTTCTGCTTCAAACTCGGGACTTTTACCTGTTGTTTTATCTTTAAAACAATTCGGGAACCGAACAAAAATATCTTCAAAGTAAACACCAGTCCAAATTTCAGAAAACGCCCCTATTTCTGAAGACGATGGAACATCAAAAGAATAAATATCCATTGGATCATAATTTCGAATTTGACTAAAATCAAACACCGCTTTTTGTATTTTAAACCTCCATTCTGGCAATGCTACCACTTCAAATTCGGGAATAGTCACTTCGCTTATTATATCTTCTAAACTATGAACCCTACAATTAAATTTTACCGTTAAATCTCTATTATCTAAAGTTTCATCCTCAAAAACAGGCTTAACGAACTTATTATTAAACACCAAAGAACCACTTATTTGCAACTCTTTAAACCCTTTACAATCCAATATAGCATAAGTTTCAGGTAATCCATCCCCCACTTTATTAGCTCCATCTAAAACAATTTTCAATGTTCCTCCTTTACCCCCTATGGCGTAATTTCCAATAAGTGCTAATTTGACATCTCCTATATAGCCTCCATTGGCCGATATACGTATCTTTTCAGCCCCAAAATAAAGCGTAGTTCCTCCAGTAGAAAAACCAGGCCCTTTAATTCTCAAATAAGCGGTTACTTCCGCATAATCTGGGCCAAATTCGGCCTTTGTAAAAAGCAGGTCGTAATTAGTGTTTCCAATAGTAGTTCTAATGCCAATAGGCAAATTTTGTAATTGACCTGGACTTAAAAATTCTATTCGTTTCATAAAATTCTCAAAATCCTCAAAGCATTCGCCTATAAGTCCAACGGACGAACTATCCTGTTGCTGAGCCGACAAAGCTCCACTAAAGCCAAAAATCAGAAAGAATAAACAGATTAATTTTTTCATAGATATTTTACTTTAAATAATACAAGAGAATAAGATTTTCACAACTTCATCTTCTTCTCAAGCAAAAATAGGGCTGTATTCTATTTAAAATCTTTTTTTTATATTAAAAATTCTTAATATTTAGGAACTTTTAACTATTGAGTAGGATATGGAGGTATTTTTGTTTTTTTTTAGAAACGAGAATATCTGTATTTTCCGTTTTTCATTCCCCTGTTGTTTATTTAGAATCTTTCTCGTTTTTATTCTTTTTCAATCTTTTATTTTTTTAAAATTCAAAAATTTAGAGTACTTTTGTCATTTATTATCTCTTATTACGTAAATATACTGACTGTAAGCAGGTTACGCTATTTACGAATAGTTTTATAAAAACAAACATTAAAATCATATTCCATGAAACCAACACACATTGAACATCTCGGCATTGCCGTGAAAAATCTTGATGCTGCCATCAAGTATTATGAAGAAGTTCTCGGTTTAAAATGTTACAACATTGAGGAAGTGCCCGACCAAAAGGTTAAAACTGCCTTTTTTAAAGTTGGAGAAACCAAGATTGAATTATTAGAATCCACCGATCCTGAAGGAACCATTGCCAAATTTATAGACAAAAAAGGAGAAGGCATACATCACATAGCTTTTGCTATGGATGATGTACAAACCGCTCTAAACGAAGCAAGTGAAAACGGAATACAACTTATAGACAAAGCTCCTCGTAAAGGTGCCGAAAATTTAAAAATTGGATTCCTACATCCTAAAACCACTTTAGGTGTGTTAACAGAATTTTGCGGTAAAAAATAATATAAATCTATATAACTAACGCTATATGACATTCGAAGAAAAAATAAAACTTTTGCTTGATAAACGTATGCAAGCAAAATTGGGAGGAGGACAAAAACGTATCGACTCTCAACATGCCAAAGGCAAATTAACTGCCCGTGAACGTCTCGATTTATTACTAGATGAAGGTTCTTTCGAAGAATTTGATATGTTCGTAACCCATCGTTGTACCGATTTTGATATGGACAAACAAATATTCCTTTCCGATGGAGTAGTTACCGGTTACGGCACTATAGACGGACGATTGGTTTATGTTTTTTCTCAAGATTTTACCGTATTTGGAGGTTCACTTTCCGAAAGTTTTGCAAAGAAAATTTGCAAAGTTATGGATATGGCGATGAAAGCTGGTGCTCCTCTAATTGGAATTAATGATTCTGGTGGAGCTCGAATTCAAGAAGGGGTACAAAGTTTAGCTGGCTATGCGGAAATTTTCGAAAGAAACATTCTTGCCTCTGGTGTAATACCTCAACTTTCTGCCATTTTTGGTCCTTGTGCAGGTGGTGCTGTTTATTCTCCCGCACTAACCGACTTTATCATGATGTCTAAAGAAAATAGTTACATGTTTGTTACCGGTCCTAAGGTAGTAAAAACAGTAACCAATGAAGATGTAACCGATGAAAAATTAGGCGGAGCCATGGTTCACGCTTCTAAATCCGGTGTTGCACACTTCGTTGTAGAAAATGAGCAAGAAGGTATCCTTATGCTTCGCAAATTAATGAGTTTTCTTCCATCCAATAATTTAGAAGAAGCTCCTGTAGTCCCTTGCGAAGATCCTATAGATAGATTGGAAGATTCTTTAAATAGCATTATTCCCGACAATCCCAATAAACCCTACGATGTACTAGACGTTATTCACGCCATAGTAGATAACGAAGAATTTTTAGAAGTACACCGAAACTTCGCTCCCAATTTAGTAGTAGGTTTTGCCCGATTCAATGGTGCTTCCGTTGGTATTGTTGCCAACCAACCCAAATATATTGCCGGAGTTTTAGATATTAATGCTTCTCGTAAGGGCGCTCGTTTTGTTCGTTTTTGCGATGCTTTCAACATTCCAGTAGTTACCTTGGTGGATGTTCCCGGATTTTTACCAGGTACTGCACAAGAATACGGCGGTATCATTATACACGGAGCTAAGTTTTTATTTGCTTACGGAGAAGCAACAGTTCCAAAAGTAACTATTACCCTACGTAAATCTTACGGAGGAGCACATGATGTTATGAGTTCAAAGCAATTACGCGGAGATATAAACTACGCATGGCCTTCGGCGGAAATTGCTGTAATGGGTGCTTCAGGAGCCATTTCTATTTTAAATGGTAAAGAAATTAAAGCCATTGAAGATCCAGATGCTCGTAAGAAATTTATAGACGACAAGGTAAGCGAATACGAAGAAAAATTTGCAAATCCATATAATGCAGCCAAATATGGTTTTATTGATGATATTATTGAACCGAGAAATACTCGTTTTCGTATTATCCGCGCTTTAAAAGCCTTAAGCACCAAAAAAGATACGACTCCTCCCAAAAAGCACACCAATATACCTTTGTAAATCAAAATTGGAGAACAGTATATGAACAGTAAATACAGCCAGACTGCACAATGGGTATTATTATTGAGTTTTGCCTTTACGGCATTCTTGATTTCCCCAGTGCACGCAAAAGAGAAGATAAACCTTTCCGATACCCTATCCACCACTAAACCCCATGGATTACCGGAAACAGCGTTTTCTACCGCTTACGACCCTCTCATCCCGCAATTATTTGCCTTTGATAAGGATAATCAGATTTTTGCAGGAATATGCAACGTAAATAATACCATAGATATTATCAGTTATCAAAACGGAAAATTAGAAAAAAAGATTTCGTTTTTAGTAGATAATGTAGAAAAAAGACATGACGTTGAATTTATCTACCGCCCTCAAAGTGTAGCTATTTATGAAAACCACGTAGTTTTCTTGGCATCTCATCGAGATTCTTGTTACTTTGCCGTACTAGATGTAGAAGGAAATCCTATTAAACGATTCTATTTTCGAGGAAAAGCTACTGCATTTAGCTACAGCCCAGAAGCACAGGAATTATATATTGCTGGAGAAAATAATTTAGGTTATGATTTAGCCGTATTAGATGTATCTAAAGGCTTTTCAAACTTAGATATGGATGGGGATCTCAGTTTCCATTATCTAAAGCCCAAAAAAGCCCAAGAAATGGCGGTTCAAGACCCTAATGGAATTGCCTTGGCTATTATTGCTATGTCGGTAGTGTTTTTTAGTCTTATGCTTTTATACCTTTCTTTCAAAGGAATAGGAAAGGCTCTTATGTATTTTAGTGATCGTAAGGCACGCAAACAAATTGGAAAAGAATCTGGTATGGATGCAAGCGCCATGAAAAATCTACCTAAAACAGAGGAATTAAGCGGAGATGTTTACGCAGCAATTGCTACTGCCATCTTTATGTACCAAAACGAATTGCACGATGAAGAAAATACCATTTTAACTATGGAAAAGGTATCTCGCAATTATTCGCCTTGGAATTCGAAAATATACGGTATGAATTCTTATTTTCAAATTAACAAAAGTAAACGCTAAAAATTAATCTTCAATGAAACAATATAAATTCACCATACACGGCACGCAATACGACGTGGCAATAAACAACGTGGAAGATCAAACCATATCCTTAGAACTCAATGGAACCCCTTATGAAGTTGTGGTTGATAAGGAAATCAAACAAAACAAAACTCCCAAATTAGTGCGTTCTGTAGCAGTTCCTTCTACCGACTCTGCTCCTCAAGTGGCAAAAACCAATTCCTCAGCAGCGAGTTCGGAAATCAAATCCCCACTTCCAGGAACCATCTTGGATATGTTGGTTAAAGAAGGCGACACCATCAAAGTTGGTCAAAGAGTTATTGTATTAGAAGCCATGAAAATGGAAAATAATATAGACTCGGACAAAGCCGGTGTCATAAAACAAATTAAAGTAAGAAAAGGCGACGCTGTTATGGAAGGCGACGTTTTAATCGTAATTGGATAGGAGGTTGCCAATGTTAACGTTAGAAACAAGTTTTTTCCAATTTGTAATGAACCAAATGGGACAGTTTGTCGAATACACAGCATTCGCAAACATCACCTGGGGTCATATTATTATGATACTCATAGGTTTATTCTTCATCTATTTAGCTATTAAAAAAGAGTTTGAACCTATGCTGCTAATCCCTATAGGATTTGGTATTATCATAGGAAATATTCCTTTTTATCCCGGTTTACAAATCGGAGTCTACGAACAAGGATCTGTTTTAAACATCCTTTATCATGGAGTGAAAAATGGTTGGTATCCACCATTGATCTTCCTTGGAATTGGAGCTATGACGGATTTCTCTGCTTTAATTTCTAATCCTAAGCTCATGTTAGTGGGAGCCGCAGCCCAATTGGGTATTTTTGCCGCTTATTCCATTGCTTTATTTATTGGATTCAATCCTGCAGAAGCTGGAGCAATAGGTATTATCGGAGGGGCAGATGGTCCTACCGCTATTTTCCTTTCCTCTAAATTAGCTCCGGACTTAATGGGTGCTATAGCCGTGTCGGCCTATTCTTATATGGCCTTGGTTCCGGTTATACAACCCCCTATTATGCGTTTACTTACTACCAAAAAAGAAAGAGTTATTCGTATGAAAGCTCCTCGTTTGGTAAGCAAAACCGAAAAAGTTATTTTCCCCATTGTGGGGATCCTACTTACTACTTTTATTGTTCCCACCGGCTTACCTCTTTTAGGTATGCTTTTCTTTGGAAACCTACTTAAGGAAAGTGGTGTAACCAAACGTTTAGCCAATACAGCCAGTGGTCCTATGATTGATGTGGTAACTATTCTCATCGGTTTAACGGTGGGTGCCTCTACGCAAGCAACCTCTTTTTTAACACCAAAATCCGTAGGTATTTTTGCCTTAGGAGCTATCTCTTTTATATTTGCAACCTTTGGCGGGGTCGTATTTGTGAAAATTATCAATCTTTTCCTTTCTAAAGATAATAAAATCAACCCGCTTATCGGAAATGCTGGAGTTTCAGCCGTTCCGGATTCAGCCCGTGTATCCCAAGTGGTAGGTTTGGAATATGATAAAACCAACTACTTATTGATGCACGCTATGGGACCCAACGTTGCTGGTGTTATCGGTTCTGCCGTTGCCGCTGGTATTCTATTGAGTTTCTTATATTAACACAGAATAACCTATCTATTTCCCAAAGGCGGGTTTCCGAAAATTCGGAAACCCGCCTTTTTTTATATCTTTGTAATTCCGTTGCACTACCCCTGCCTAAACTATGCTCCGCAAACTTAGTGATCGGAATTTTGTAAGGGTTTCCACCAAAACAAAGCATATGCTCTCTTTTATTAACGCCCCACTGGAGGCTCAACAAATGTTGAATTTCAACGCAAAGAGTCTTCTTGTGTTATTTATATTATTTACGGTAAGTTACCTTTTGTTTTATCTTCTTTATTGCATTTTCAAACCCAAACGTTTTCTACTTTATAGTTTTATATTTGTATTTATTTTTTCCTTTCTTTCTGCCATTTTAATCTATTTTAATGAAATACAAAGAGAACATTTTCAACGTTTAGAATGGGCTCAAAAAACAACTCAAAAACAAGATATAGAAACGGAATTACTTTTTTCCAATTTGGAAGCGCTTATTCAACAAGATTCCAATTTAATACAAAATATAAAACAACTTTCTACATCCAAAAACAAAGCACTTCTCGAAGATTCTATAAATAGCTATTTAGCCAAAAAATATCTACATCCATCCTTTTCTGCTTATCGCCTTTTTTTTACGTATTGCTCGCCCAACCAAGACTTACTAATAGAACAAAGTCAAATCGCCGATTGTCGCGATTTTTTCAAACAAAAAATACAAGAAAGAGGATCTAATACAAACATCCCTCATCTCTATGTATTAGATTATGGAATAGAATATTACGCTTACTTATACGAACTCTGTTTCTGCATAGGAGAACATCATCAAACCCATTTGTATATAGAAATGGGACGAGGAAAAATAGGAGAAAGCCCAAATTCTAAATTTCAATTACCTCTGAATTATTCCTACGCCTACTACACTGGAAGCAATATGTGGAGCCATAGTGGCAACTTCCTTTACAACTTTAAATTATCCATAAATCCAACAGATTCCATCTGTTTTAAAACTTGGGAAAATTATAGTCACCTAATCTATCCTTTAGGAAATACTCAATATCTAATTATAAGTACCCCATTACCAAAACCCTACCAAATTTTTTACAACTTTTCTTTCCTTTTGTTATTTTATTGTATTGTCGGCTTCTGCTGTGAATGTTGTATACATCCTCAACGTTTAAAACCACAATCTTACGCTCAACGCATGCAATATACCATTTTCGGCTTAGTCCTTTCCGCATTTATCCTTTTTGGCTTAGTTTCTTTTTTATTTATTAAAGAATTAAATTATAGAGAAGAGACACAAAAATTAAGGGGAAAAGCCCTTTCCATCCTAACAGAAATGGAAACGAAATATATGAATCTCTCCTTGTCTTCTTTAAAGCAGACTACCCTTCGCGACAGTATACAAACCCAATGGAATAATGAATTAAACCAACTCTCCACCCTGTTTTTTACAGATATATATCTCTTTAATTTAGAAGGGAAATTAATAGCAAGCAGTAATTTTTCCGATCTTTCCAATTTAAACGAACTTCCAGTTAAAAGTGGGCAAAAATATCAAGCCCTTTTTGGGAATCAAACTCATTTACTTATACAAACGAATAAAGGGAATAGTATGTCGGCCTACGCTCCTTTTCGCAATGCAGACAATGAAATTTTAGGATACTTTATCTTACCCTCCTTTGACCATCAAGCCTCGGAATGGAAAAGTGAAATGAATTTATATTTGAGTGCATACCTCAATATTTTTGTTTTATTCAGCATTCTTACTTTTATAGTTACATATATACTATCTAATTATGTTACCCGCCCTCTTTCTCTAATTAGTCAACACGTAGCCGAAATAAAACTCACGAAGAAAAACCGACACTTAAACTGGAAGCGTAAGGATGAAATAGGAATTTTAGTAAGTCAATATAATCACTTAGTGGATGAATTGGAAGACAGTGCAAAACGACTTGCCGAATCGGAACGACAAAACGCTTGGAGTGAAATGGCCAAACAAATAGCACATGAAATAAAAAATCCATTAACTCCTCTCAAATTGCAAATACAACTTTTGGAAAGAGCATATCAAGATAAAAAGCCGGATTTCGATCAAAAATTACATAAATTTAGCTTTCTTCTCTTAGAACAAATAGATTTATTATCTGAAATAGCCACCTCGTTTGCACATTTTGCTCAATGGCAAGAACCTAAAATGCAGTATATATCCATACTTCCTTCCATCCATAACAGTTGTGAGCTTTTTTCCGGCAACACTACTACCTCTATAGAATTTATATCAAAAAATAAGGCAGAAGAAGATTTTGCTTATACGGATCCTAAACTTTTAGAACAGGTTTTAATTAATCTTTTGCGAAATGCCCTACAAGCACTGGAAGAAAATCAATGCAACGATAAACAAGAAAAAACTCATATCCTCCTTAGTACTCAAACCAAAAGATTTTCTAAGGAAGAAAATTACCTTTGTATAAAAGTTTGTGATAATGGCCCTGGTATAGATCCGGAAAAATTAGAATCCATCTTTGAACCACATTTTACTACTCGAAGTACAGGCTCTGGATTGGGTTTAGCTATCAGCCGAAAAATCATAGAAAGTATGAATGGTTCCCTTTCAGTAGAAAGTATAAAAGGAAAGGGTAGTTGTTTCTCTATTTACTTAAAAACCAATCCATAATTTGGTTGAATTTATTAACGAATTAGCCCCCTTTATTACTAACTCTTCTCTTTACACAACAAGGTACAAGCCCCTAAACCAAAGGCCATCTTTATCTTTTCCCTCTTTTATTTACCAATACTTCCCCCGCCATTTCCTCCTAAACGAGAAGATTCCTCGCTATCGGAAGAGACCGTCCTTGGAGTACGGTTATTGCTTGCTGTATTATTTCCAAATCGATAAGAAAGCCTCACCCAACCAGAGGTCCCATTCCAACGATAATCCCCACTACTATAAGTTCCATCTGGATAAATAGAACTATTTCTATAGGTGTTAAGCCTTATATCCGCCCCTAAAGATAAAGTAAGCGTATTCTCTAAAAATGTCTTTTTTAAAGCGGTACTCAAGGAATAATATCCATGATTGGTAGTAAAGAGAGAGCGACTCGGTAATTGTCCCCAACTACTCACCTCTAAGGTAAAAGTAGGTAGTATATCTACACTGGTACTTATCCAATAACTTGCATTAAAAGCCTCTGTTTTTCTCCATTTATCTTGATAAAAAAGCTCTGTACGTCCATATCCTCCATAGAGATACAAATTTAAACGCCAAATTTTAAAAAATGTAAGTTGTGTACTAAGAGATAAACTCAACTGATCGCTACGACCCATATTTTTAGGTTGACTAAACGCAATGTACTCCTTAGAATAAACGGTTATATAATCAATCATTCCATCGGAATGGGTGTAACTTAATGTGGCAAAAAATTTATAATTGAAAGAATAACTCAAATCTAATACATGCGAATATTCTGGATTCAGCAAAGGGTTTCCGGAAGAATAAGAATTAACTCCACCTCTAAGTAGAAAAGGATTCAGGTAGGTATAATGAGGTCGGGTAAGTCGATAACGATACGACAAACTCAGTTGATTTTTCGTTCCTATCTGCTGGGAAATACTAATATTTGGGAACGGTCGCCAATAAGAACGTGTATTAATAGAGTCTAAATTTTCACTTTTTCCCATGGTATGGGTATATTCTGCACGCAACCCCACCTGTAAAGAAGTTTTAGTTTTAAAACTGTGGTTAACAATAGCATAAGCTGCTCCTATAAGTTCATTGTACCTATACGCATTACTTCTATTAGTATCTATAATTCCTGCCGTATTATATTCCATTTGATTATGATTGTCTACAAAACTAAACTTAAGCCCCACTTCCAATTTAGTTTGTTGAGTAAAAGGATGCTCATAATCTAATTTTAAAGCATATATATCGGACGATAAAGGCGCTTCTAAAGCATACATAGAAGTAGTATCTTCTTTTTGGAAATCTCCTTGATAGTAAAGCATATCCGAAATATCTTCTATATCTCTATGATGCTTGATATAATTAAAATCCACAAATAATTTACGCTTAAAAACCGTATCAAAAATATGCTCATAATTTAAATTGGCATTATGGTCTTGGCTTTCCCATTTAGATTTTGAACCTTGACTATAAGAATATAATACAGGCGCATTCTCCTTAGGGAAAACCCGAGTATTATTCAATGCATTCGATTTTCCATTACCCCCATTTCCCCTATAAGAAACACTAAGAATATTAGTTTTATCTATATAATAATCCATTCCAAATTTGCCATGAAATCCATTATTTTTATCTTTCGTCAACCATTCTTCCCCTTTGTTTTTATTCATTTCAAATAGAGTTCCATCTGCATAATTGGTAGTACTTTCACTCCCACTTTTCGAATCAGAATGATAATAGGAAAAAGAACCATAAACCGTAACTTTATTATTTCTATAATTTAAATCAAAGCCGTCATTGTTTAGAAATCCTCGTCCTACACCAGCTGCAACAAATACAGATCCGGTAAAACCACTCGATTTTAAACGGGTAGTTTTAATATTTATAATTCCACTAACTCCCTCTGCATCATATTTTGAAGAAGGATTATTCATAGCTTCTATTTTATCAACCGTACTACTGGCCATACCCTTAAGTAAATTAGCTAAATCCGTTCCAGACAAATAAGTGGGCCTGTCATCGATCATAACCATAATTCCGGATTTCCCATTTAAGGAAATATTATCTTTATTATCTATAGATACCCCTGGAAATTTTTTGAGCATATCAAAAGCATTGTCCGATTGGCTCACAATATTTTCCGAGATATTCATTACTATTTTTCCTGTTTCCATTTCCATAAGAGGCCTTTTGGCGCGAATAACTACACTTTTTAATTGCACAGAAGTAGGTTGAACCTTCAAAACCCCTATATTCACCTCTTTGTGCTCTGTAGAAATAACAAATATAGAACTGTTGGTTAAATGATATCCCAACATAGAAACCTGAATAAAATAACGGCCATAAGATACTTTTTTAAATTCGAACTTTCCACCATCTGCTGAAGAGGTACCTGTTACTTGAGAGGAATCATTAGCGTTAACTAATACCACATTAGCAAAAAGCAAACTATCTGAACTAACTGCATCCTGTAATACGCCCTGGATTTTCCCAAAATTTTGAGCTTGGATAAGGGAAATACTATTAAAAAAAAACAAAATCAACAAAATAAGACCTATCTTGATGCCATTATTTTTGCTCATACCGTTCTATATCTTTAAAGGTTAAACCCAATAATTGCATCTTTTTAAAGAAAACCGGTACTTCCTCTTCTAAAAATTCATTTTTAAATAATAGTAATATTTTTTCTTTCGCATTTTCTGCCACAGAAAAGCCTATTCCTCTTTGATTAAAGATAATATTATTCCTTTCTAAAAGCTCATAAGAACGCATTACTGTATTAGGGTTCACAGCTAAATTACCCCCCATTTCTCTAACCGAAGGAATACGTTCTCCTACTGCCCAATCATTCTGCAATATTCTTTCACAAACATAATCTGCAATCTGATGATATATCGCTTTGTCTGATTTAAAATCCATATCTACCCTTTCCTTTAAGAAACACCAAAGACTTTATTTTTATTGAATGGAATTCCACTTCAAATTCCATAATTTTTCGTCATTAAAATTGTTGCTTCCGTAGTTTATAATAAGCCCAAGTCCACATAATAAAAGGGAATGTAATATTAAGAACATCTAAAACATATTCCCATTTTCCACCCCATTGCATTACTATTTCATCTACAAATGATCCCATAGAAATATTCCTTGCTAAAAAAAACATTATAATGGTCAACGCAATTCCTACACAGCATAAAGAAATAATGGTTTTAAATACTTTCTTAGTCTTAAAAAAGAAAACGCCCCACAAAGCTATCGATTGACAACTTAATATCAACCAATAAGTGCTTTCAAAAAAATTTGCCTTTCCAAAAATATGTATGCTAAAATTTCCTTCTCCAATAAAAAGATCCTTTATTGACAATAACAAAGTAGAGTCATAAACCAAGCTGCCTACTACCGACAACAACCACAATCCAAAGAAAAGAAAAGCAGGCAAAAGAATAGCCGACACACACCAAGCCGATAAAAACTTTTCCAAATTACTACCCGACCGCATACTGTAAGTTACCCCTTTAATCTTATCGAACAAATGTGCGTAAAAATCAAAAGGAGAAACTATACAAAAGAAAAGCACCATAATGTACAAAACAATCTGCATTCCATCTACACTATTTCTTCCCTTTATAAGAGCTAAAAGGTAGAGAACGGTCAAAACCAGTAAGTATAACAGACCTTTTTTATAATTATTGACTATATCGTTCGTTAATATTTTAATAAAACGAATGGGAGCAAATATTTCTTTCATCTTTATTTCTTATTTTTCATTTGTTATCTCCTTGCAACTCTCCTTTGGTTCTATAAACAACCGTTTAAACAACTGCTTATTTTGAATTGCCGCATTAAACAACATTTCAATATTTACTTTACTTTCTTCTTTTTGAACGTTCATCCCTACTACTGCATACCCGCCAATGGCCTCTTCTACATACAAATCTGTATCTCTTTTTTCGCTATGAACTCCAAACCAAAGTTTATTAGTAATTTCCTCTATGCTATTGTTCAGTAAAATTTGATTTTGCTCTAAAATAACAATAGGATCTATCATATTTTCTAAATCCCTCACCTGATGAGTAGAAATAATAAAGCATTTATTTTCGTTCGAAGCGCGAGATATAATTCGTCTAAATATACCTTTAGAAGGAATATCCAAGCCATTAGTAGGTTCATCCAAAAGTAAAATTGGCGTATTACAAGCCAAAGCAAAAGATATCATAGCTTTTTTATGCTGTCCATGCGAATTTTTGGATAATTTCTTATCCAGGTTCACCCCAAATTCTTCCATATAATACAACAACTGCTCCTGGCTAAAATTTGGATAAAACGGAGCATTCCTTTTTACAAAATAACGAAAAGTAACCGAGGGTGCTTCAGGCACTTCTGGCAAATAATAAATCTGCTCTAAAAAGGAAGGTTGCCTCTTTTGGGGTGTAAAGCCCATCACCTCTATCGTTCCTGTATTTGGGAATAAAAGCCCCGACAACAAACGTAAAAATGTAGTCTTCCCAACCCCATTTTCGCCTAAAAGGCCGTAAATATTTCCAGCCTGAAAATCCAAATGGAGAGATTCAAATATTCCAATTTTGGAATCATATTTGAAACTCAAATTTTTTACTTCTATCATGTTATTTTTTTTACAAACTCGTATATACCCTCCTGTATAGATAATTCCACATTCGCAAACTTGCGTATTGGTACATTACTACACTGCAAAAATAAGATACATTTAATAAACTACCAAATAAAATCGAAAATATTTAAAATTTAAAAATCGGATATCCTCGACCCTATAAGTCGTTTTTCAAATCCTTTAGACAGAGCCACTGTGGCCCCTTTATTTTGTATTACAGTTTGTAATACTTGTAGATATTCTTCTTCGGAAATTTCCGAAAAAGCAGCTAAAATAAGAGAATCTGCAATGCCTTTACTTCTTAATCCTGCTTTTATTTTTAACCGACCCCATTGTTTTTGTCGAAACTTTCCTCTACAATATGCTTTGGCAAAACGTTCATCCTCTACAAAACCTTGTTTTTTCAACAAGGCTAAATAGGAGGAAGTCTCTTTATTTCCCACCCCCAAAGTAGTTAATTTATTAAGTACTTCATAACTACAACGCTCTTGATAGACACAATATTTAGTTATTTTTTTCCATATATTTGGATTTTCCACTTCCAATATTTCCAGTGTTTCCAAGCTTGCCATTATATTTATATTTTTATACTTCTAATTTTAATTCAGCCTATTTTCTAAGTTTTCTAAATCCAAAAAAAGGGCAACTTTAAAGTTGCCCTTTTTAAATATTTCTAAAACCCCTGTTTTATAAATGTAATTTGGCACGAATTTCTGCAGGAACTGCATCTTTATTTACCATTACATCCAATGTTTTAGCTCTAAAAAAAGGCATAGACATATAAGTATATCCTTGATATGGATTATCGGTATTCCAAGAATTTTTAATTTTAAAATACTTGTTTCCATTTTGATCTTTAGCAATACCTACAATATGCATACCATGATCATCAGTGGAAGACCAATTGTCATATCCCTTCTGCCTATCTTCTTGTGTAACAACTTTTTCCGGTACTATTGTTTCAAATTTATAAGCTGCATTTTTTTTATCTTTCGCCGACATACTTTCCCATTTTTCGCGGTCCGTCCCTTTTACATCCGCAGCTTCTTCATCTGGTAGAATAGCTACTCCGTTTTTCCAAGAAAAACCCTTTTCACTTACATCTCCACCCCATACCAAAGTATAACCTTGATTAATTGCATTTTCTACTACCTGCTGAAATTCATCCAAAGGTAAGTTTTGCACTACCCCATGATTCCAATTATCAGGAACATCCATTTCATAAGCAGTATAGAAAGGATAATGGTTGAAAGACGTTAATTTAACGTAATCGTCCGCATTCAAGCCTAATTCCGCTGCAAATGTACGAGGAGTATAAGATTTCCCTTTATAACTAAAAGTATCCGGTGCAGCTCCCAAATAACTTTCCAAAATAGATTTATAAGCTTTTTTCCATGCAGGAGTAATAGTTTTTCCCGATACTATTAATTTTACAAATCCATCTAAAACTCTATCTAATTCGCTATGATCGTGCTTGTCGCTTCCATAGTTTAGACCAGGAAAAGCCACCTCCGGAACTATGCCGGTACTTTTAAGCACATCCACTACATCATTACTCGCACCACCAGTAGGAAAGTAAGTGTTTCCATGAAGACGCACATATTTATCTCCCTTTTGCAAATAACACACATATACAGGAAACATATCCGCCAAATCATATTCTCCTTTTCCTTTTCTAAGTAATTCTGATTCTAAAAAAGAAATAGCAGAAAAACTCCAACAAGTTCCAGAACGATACTGATCTTTGACAGAAGTAGACGGCATTTCTTTTATGCTAGTAAACTCATAGACCTTTTTATCGGCCTCTTTCTTATCGGGTTTAGCGGCTTGAACCGACAAGCCCATTCCGAGAGCCACGGCCAATAGTAAAAAATTTTTTTTCATTTTATTGCACTTTTAAATTTTAAACTGGTTTTTCAAAAAAACAATCTTCGGTATAGCTCAAAATTATTTCAACTATTTTCTTATTAAGAAATTCTCTATTTTACACCTAGATCTCTTAATAATCTACCTTTTCTATTGTAGTTTTGCTCTACTTGTATTGCTTATACAAACAGACACTTCTTAATACCATTCTTTCTTGAGAAGTGCGAACAAAAGTACAACATTTTTTGGAAATTTCATTTTGACAAAAAAAATATTAGTAATAAAAATACTACTAAGCATAACATGGTGTAAGAAATCATTTTTTTCATTCCTTGCCTACTCCATGTTATTCTAAAATTTTAATTATTTATGAAAAATTTGCGCTTCCCTATAAATCTAATTTTATTCCTTAGCCTCTCTATTTTTGCTCAAACACTGGAAAATTATTATCAAAAGCATATAACTCCAATGGTTATAACTAAAAAACTAATTTATTCCAAATTATAAAAACCCATACAGAACGCAACTACTCTAATTTATGAACAGATTTTCAATCTATCGTCCAAAATGCCACTGCCAACGTTTGGAATATGTATTCCAAATATGTTTCACTGGTATCCAACCGATGGAAAGCGAGTTGGAATGCGAGGGAATAATGGCATAAAGCAGAGCCTGTCAGCAAAAAAGAAATAGATAGAAATAATGCCGTTTATCTCATACAAAAAAATCGGAATCCATTTATAGACCATCCGGAATTAGCAGAAAAAATATGGAGCAACGACCGCACTCCTTTTGGGAAGTCCACTTCTACTGGTGGAGATTCCGTTAGTAGCCAATATCGTTTACGATATAAATACATCGACCAACAAGGATGCGTTATCCTTCAGGATACTATTTCCATTAAACCTTAGAAAAGCTAAAGATTTGCTTTTTCTCTATGGCAAAAACAAACAGCTATCCCCATAACTAAGGAAACGAAAATCGTGCAACAAAGCATAATCGTAGGCTCTTTTCCAGTTATCGCCTATCAAAGCAGAAACCAATAACAATAAGGTACTTTTAGGTTGATGAAAATTGGTAATAATTCCCTTACAAAAAGCAAAGGTATAACCAGGGGCAATCATTAAAGAAGTAATACCCTCTACCGAATTTAAGGAATTCTTTTCTAAAAAATCTATCAGTGCTTCTAAGGATTCTTCTGCAGTAATAGTGGTGTTTTCAAAGGTTTCATAAGGTTCCCACTGGGTAATTTTAAATTTGGCCTGTGTGGAACCCAACTCTCCACTTAATATTTTTACCCCAAACCAATATAACGACTCCAAACTTCTCATAGAAGTAGTACCCACTGGTACAATACAATTCTTCTCTCGCAAAGCAACAAGAAGGGTTTGTAAAGAAGATTTACTAACCGAAATATGTTCTTCGTGCATGCTGTGATCTCCTATTTCCTCACTTTTCACCGGCTTGAAAGTACCAGCCCCCACATGTAAGGTAAGAAATTCTTTTTTTACTCCTTTTTCAGCTAAACAATCTAATAAATCTGGAGTAAAATGTAAGCCTGCCGTTGGAGCAGCTACCGATCCATCGTAATGTGCAAACACAGTTTGATATCTTTCTTTATCTTCTTCTTCCACCCCTCGGTGAATATAGGGAGGCAAAGGCACTTTCCCTACCTGTTCTAATACTTCTGCAAAGCTTAATTCTAAAGGTTTCCACGAAAATTTAACTACAAAAGCATCTCCTATAGATTTTACACGCTCAGCATAAAGTTCTGACTTCTTCCCATCAGCCACAAATTCCGCCAGCAGTACCCCGTCTTTCCATTTCTTATTATTTCCTATCAGACATTTAAAACTACAACTTTGTTTTCTAGCAAAAGCCACGGCAATATCCGATGGATCCCAAGGTTCTAAACAAAATATTTCTATACGAGAACCATTGCCAGGCTTATAAAAAACTAAACGCGCCTGTACCACACGAGTATCATTAAAGAACAAAAGAGTATTTTGGGGCAAAAAGGTAGGAAGCATTTTAAAACGACTTTCCAAAAGTTCTTTCCCCCTACACACCAACAATTTAGAATCGTCCCTGTGACTTAACGGATGCAAAGCAATTTTAGAATCAGGAAGATTATAATTAAAATCTTCTATTTTTAATTTTCTCTGTACACACAAACTACCCATTATCCCTATCGTTTTACAAATTGGCTTTATAGTATTCGTATAATTTTCTAAAAAGATGTGCTCTTTCTGAACCGACCACATTATGTTCATGTTGAGGATACAAAAAGAAATCCACTTGCTTGCCTTGATTTATACATTTTTCCACAAAGCTTATACTATGCTTAGGCAAAACTGTATTATCTAATCCGCCTTGTATAAGCATTACTTTCCCTTGCAGTTGATCTACATAATTCAAAAGATTCGATTGCTTATACCCTAATGGATTGTCGTCGGGAGTGCCCATATAACGCTCCCCATACATAATTTCATACCAACTCCAATTAATAACCGGTCCCCCTGCCGTAGCCACCTTAAAAACACCTGGATTTTTAAGCATTAAACTTAAAGACATAAACCCCCCATAGCTCCAACCATCTACTCCCATTCGTGTCGTATCCACATAAGGTAAAGCTTTTAAATAATCTATCCCTCTTTTTTGATCGGCCACCTCTACTTCGCCCACATTTCTATGTATAGCACTTTCAAATTTAAATCCCCTATGCTCCGAACCTCGGTTATCTAAGGTAAAAACGATATAACCTTGCTGGGCCATAAATTGTAAAAAGAGCCCACTTCCATAAAGCCATCTATTGGTAACCATTTGGGCATGAGGTCCACCATATACATAAATCAATACTGGATATTTTTTGGTAGAATCGAAATGTGGTGGCAATATCAAACGGGCATATAAATCTGTAGTATCATCAGCGGCTTTAATAGAGAAGACTTTTGTATCGGGCATATCATAAGCCGATAGTGGATCCGCATCTTCTAACAACACCTTGCAAACAGTTCCATCGTTTTTTATAATTTGTGTACAAGCGGCCATATTCGCATTAGAGTAACGATCTATAAAATATTGTCCACCAAAACACATTTGTATATTATGGGTTCCAGCTTCTTTCGTTAAACGACGAATAGATCCATTCTCTATATTTACACTGTATAAATTATCTTCCAATGGACTATCTTTCGTCCCCATAAAATAAGCCATTTGGCCATCGGAAGAAAAACCAATAAAAGAGCTTACCATCCACGCCTGTTCAGCAGGCGTTATTTCTTTTATCAATTCACCACGAGTATTATAAAGATAAATGTGATTATATCCACTTCTTTCGCTAAGCCAAATAAATTCCGTTGGGTGACCCGGACGAAATACTATACTCATTTCAGGTTCTACATAAGTATTATTTATTTCTTCGAACAATTTATTTTTCAACTTTCCACTAAGAGCATCATAACAATATACATAAAGATGCTTTTGTGCACGATTTAATTGCACCGTATAAATTTCCTCTTCATTAGGCGACCATGTAACCCCCGTAATATACATATCTTCCGACTCGGCAGAAGGTTCTAAAAATGTAGTTTGGAATTTATTTACATCATAAATTCCAAGACTTACCTTATGTGTTTTTTTACCAGCTTCCGGATAGCGAATATTTTTTACTGCCGTAGGACTAAGGCTATAATCCATAAGGGGATATTGCCCCACCATCGTTTCATCCATACGATAAAAAGCTAATTTATTCCCTTGCGCCGACCAAAAAGTGCCTTTGCGTATCCCAAATTCATTACGATGCACTATTTGTCCATTTATAATTCCTTGATTAGTATCTTTACTTACTGCAAATTTTACCCCATCACACATCACGTACAAATTATTATCTTTGGTATATGCTGCGGAGGTATAATCTTTGCTAAAATCAAAATTTTGTGATAGATCCGGGATGGAACAATAAAATTTAATTTTATCTGTTTTAAAATTATAGCCAACAAAAGACTTTTGAATACTTAAAAGCAAATGAGTATCCGAAACGCCTACAATCCGAGGAAATGTCTTTATTTCTTCCAATCCTTGGCCTTTATACGCCCATTTTTGAATTTGCTGTAAAGTAATTAATGTGTCTGTTTTTTTCGATTTCACATTATATTTAACCAAATTATTATTCACTACAAAAACGCAGGCAGGCTCTGTACGAATCCATTGTATTTGACTAATTTGTTTGGGATATAAACTCCTATTATTCATCAATTCATCTACATTAAGTAGCTTGGATGCAGAGTTTTGTTTAGAAGAATTCTCCACTTGAGCTACTCCCTCCATAGGCATTAAAAGCAGCACGCATCCCATAAATTGTAAAAAGAAATTTTTCATTATCTATTTTAGTTTTTATTTATCTATTTCTATAAAATATCATCCAGTATAAACTGTTTTTTTTCTTGGTAGTTTAGTCGTTCGACATTTCCTTTACTTTTTTTCTATAATTAGAAAAAACATTAGCTCTGGATACAAATCCTATATAAGTTTTCCCATCTAAAATAGGAATATTATAATCCGGAATTTGCAAAAACTTATGCGCTATTTGATCCATAGTTTCGGAAATATCTGCAGTACAAGGCGGCTGAAACATTAACTCCCTAACGTAAATTTTGTTATATAGTTCTGGACGAAAAATAAGTGTTTTAACATCATCTAAAAAAACCACCCCAAGATAACTATCCTCTTGGCCAACTACCGGAAAAATATTACGAGAAGAACGGCTTATACTCTTTACTAAATCGCCCAAGGTTTGATCTGGATGTACAATTACAAAATTAGTTTCTACCATTTGTCGAATATTCATCAAAGACAATACTACCGCATCTTTATTATGCGTAAAAAGGTCGCCCTTTTCTGCTAATTTTTTAGTATAAATAGAATGTGGATTAAAATATAAATTTACTAAATAAGAAGAGGCGGATACTATCATAAGGGGGATAAAGAACTGGTACCCTCCCGTAATTTCAGCTACTAAAAATATAGCCGTAAGTGGTGCATGCATAACCCCAGCCATCACAGCAGCCATTCCGGCTAAGGCGAAGTTAGCTTCCGGCAATTGCAAGTGAAATAATACATTTAATGAATGGGAAACCAAAAGACCTAAAACCGCCCCCACGTACATAGAAGGTGCAAAAACACCTCCAACTCCACCACTTCCATTGGTAAGAGCCATCGCTATTACTTTCAAAAAAACAATTAAAGCAGCAAAGCCCAAAAACACCCAAGGATTATCTCGCCATTCATACCAAAACGTATTATTGAAAAGGGTTTCGCTATGACCAGAAAATATATCGGCTAAAAAATTAAATCCTTCCCCATACAAAGGAGGAAATAAAAAAACAAGCACACTTAACAAAACACCTCCAATAAGTATTCTGCGCCAACCGGGAGCGTAATGCGAAAAGATAATTTCTATACGTTCCGACATGGATAAAAAATAATGAGATACGAAGCCCGCTATAATTCCTAATAGCAAATAAAGAGGTAAGCTACTCAATAAAAAATTAGACTGTATATCAAAATGAAACAAAACAGAACGCCCCATTAACAAAGCAGAAACTGTGGCACCAGTAACGGAAGCTATCAATAATGGAATTAAAGAAGACATGGTCAGGTCTATCATCAATACCTCCAAAGCAAAAATCATACCGGCTATAGGTGCACTAAAAATACCAGCTATTGCCCCAGAAGAACCACAGGCAATCAATAAAACCAAGGTTTTATAATTCACATGAAAAAGTCGCCCAACATTAGAACCTATTGCAGCTCCAGAAAGCACCACAGGGGCTTCGGGTCCAACGGATCCTCCAAAACCTATAGTAATAGTACTGGCAACCAAAGAAGAATACATCTTACTTCTCTTTAATCGACCTCGTCCTTTCGAAATAGCGTAAAGTACCCGGCTCACCCCATGGCTAATATCATCTTTTACCACATATTTCACATATACAAAGGAAAGAGCGACCCCTATGAGAGGTAAGAAAAGAAACAAAAAATTTTCCGTATCAGCCGCAAAAAAATTTATAATGAAGCGACCAAAATAATAAATCATATTTTTTAGTAAGACCGCAGCACAACCACTAACTACTCCTACTAAAAGGCCCAAAAGCAGAATAAAATTTCGCTCGGAAATATGGTTTAAACGCCATTCTCCTATTTTCGCAAGCCAATCTTTCTCTTTTTTCAACATAGCTGCAAAACTACAAAATTTTATGTAATTTTGTTTCTAAAAACACAATTTTGACTTACCCGAAAAATTTTGAACAAAAAATAGGTTTTGACACTCTTTGTGAATTACTTTCCCAAGAATGTATCAGCGAACTTGGCTTAGAATTCGTTCAGAAAATAGGTTTTATTTCCGATTTTAAAACTCTCCATTTGTATTTGGAACAAACCGATGAATTTCGGCGGGTACTTATGCTCGAAAAGCCCTTTCCTTCTACAGATTATATAGATCTTCGTCCAGAACTAAAACGCCTTAGAATAAAAGGAACTTTTATAACTATAGAGGGTCTTCAACTACTTCACGCTTCTTATACTACTATAAGGGAAATAAAAAGTTATTTTATTTCCCTTAGCGCCACTACCTATCCCCGCTTAAGTACTTGGTCTGAAAAATTAGAAATAGTACCTGAAATATCTATACAAATTCAAACCATTTTAGACTCCACCGGAGAGATTAAAGATAATGCATCCGATAAATTAGCCTCCATTCGTTCCCAAATACGAAAAAAACAAGGGGAAACACAAAAGTACATTCGTCGCTATCTAAACGAAGCAAAAAAAGAAGGTTATGTAAGCGAAGAGGCGGAAGTAACCCTACGGAACGACCGTTTGGTTATTCCGGTAACAGCAGCCCATAAAAGAAGTATGAAAGGCTTCATACACGACATTTCTTCTTCCGGTCAAACCGTATTTATGGAACCAGAGGAAATCTTCAATCTTAACAATGAAATTGTAGAATTATTCAATGCCGAACGGCTCGAAATTATTGAAATTCTAAAAACATTTACTCTTTTTTTATTACCATTTTTACCCATTTTATTAGATAGCTATCACCTCTTAGGATTCATCGACTTTTTACGTGCAAAGGCCCGCTTAGCCATAAAGCTACAAGCAGGCATGCCTATTATTTCGGAAAAGCCCTGTTTAAACTGGAGAGATGCCCGCCACCCTCTCTTATATCTTACTTTACAAAAACAAGGAAAATCTATAGTTCCCTTAGACATTGGTTTAGATGACAAGGAACATATTCTAATTATTTCCGGTCCCAATGCAGGAGGGAAATCGGTCTGTTTAAAAACCGTAGGATTACTACAATACATGTTACAATGTGGCTTATTGGTTCCCATGAGAGAAACGTCAGAAGTAGGTTTGTTTCACCATATTTTTGTGGATATAGGGGATGAACAATCCATAGAAAACGACTTAAGCACCTATAGTTCTCATCTTAAAAACATGAAATTCTGGTTAGAAAACGGGGATAGTTCCTCTCTTTTTTTAGCCGATGAATTGGGCAGCGGAACAGAACCTCAATTAGGAGGCGCCATAGCGGAATCTATTTTGGAAATGATGGAAAGTAAAGGAGCTTATGGTATTGTAACCACCCATTATACCAATCTTAAATTAATGGCAAAACAATACAAGGGTATAGTAAATGGAGCAATGCTGTTTAATAAAGAAAAACTTCAACCTTTATACCTTTTTAAAAAAGGCCTCCCCGGAAGTTCTTTTGCCTTTGAAATGGCAAGAAATATAGGCCTTCCGGAAAGTTTAATCCAATTAGCCGGACAAAAAACAGGCCAACAACACTTACATTTTGAAGAAGAACTTCAACAAATAGAAGTGGAAAAACAAGCACTAAAAAACAAAATAGCACAAGTAAATATAGCCGATGAATTGTTGAGTTCCACCGTAGAAAAATACCAAAATTTATACAAAGAATTATTAGAAAACAAACAACATTTAATGCGTAAAGCCAAAGACGATGCACAAATTTTAATAAAAAACGCCAACGCACGCATTGAAAAAACCATAAGAGAAATAAGAGAGGTGCAAGCAGAAAAGGCCACCACTACTCTTTTAAGGAAAGAACTCCACCAATGTTTAAATCCAGTATCTCTTCCTACCCCTACTTTGGAAACGCCCAAAGAAAAAATAGAAACCTTGAATTTTTCTACACTCCAAGCTCCTATAAGCAAAGTAGAAAACTTACATCCGCAGAAACAATCCACTTCCTCCTCTCCGGAATTATCCATAGGATGTTTAGTTCGCCTTCAAGGTGGCAGTTCTATTGCTCTTGTATCCGAAATAAAAGGAAAGCAAATTCGCATAGATTTCGACTATATGAGTATGCAAGTTCCTCGCGATAAAGTTATTGTTTTATCCCAAGGAGAAACACAACAATATAAACAACAACATCAAAAGGTAGCAGTGTTCATGAAAAATATAAACGAAAAAAAAATAGATTTTTCCCCAAACGTAGATATTCGTGGCCTCCGTGGTACAGAAGCAGAAGAAAGAGTACAAAAACTTTTAGATGACGCAAGCCTATATGGTGAAAAATATTTACAAATTTTACATGGAAAAGGCGATGGAATTTTAAGAAATATTACCCGAGAAATACTTGGTAAAAATTCTCATATAGCTTCCTATTCAGACCAAAAAGAAGAATTAGGAGGTAGTGGTATTACTTTGGTGGAATTATTGTAAAACCCCCGCAAAATAAACCTTAGCAGCTTGCATAAAACCATAGCAGCTTGCCCCTTTTTGAAATTTAAATCATAAAACTAAAATAAAAAACTATGATACGCCACATCGGAAGTCAAAACAGTATTTTCAACCAATTTATTGCAGAATTAAGAGAAGAAACAATACAAAAAGATTCCATGCGTTTTCGTCGCAATTTACAGCGCATAGGAGAAATATTTGCCTATGAAATAAGCAAAGAGTTGAACTACAAAACCGATATAATAAATACGCCTTTAGGAAATAAAGCCATGGAACTTCCTACAGAGCAACCTATTATTGCCAGTATATTGAGAGCAGGTATTCCCTTACACGAAGGCCTACTCTCTTATTTCGACAAAGCCTCTAATGCTTTTATCTCGGCCTATAGAACACACGACGAAACAGGGGCATTCAGCATAAAATTGGGCTATGTTTCTTGTCCGGATTTAAGTAATAAAACCTTAATTTTGTGTGATCCAATGTTAGCTACCGGTTCTTCCATGGAAATTTGTTACAGAAGTCTTATAGAACGCGGAACCCCTGCCCATACGCACTTAGTTTCTATCATTGCTGCTCAAGAAGGTATAGATTATTTGCAGAAACATCTTCCCTCTAAAAACTACACCCTTTGGGTAGGAGCTATAGATGAAGAACTAACCGCACAATCGTACATTGTTCCAGGTTTAGGAGATGCAGGGGATTTAGCTTTTGGATCCAAACTACAAGAATAGCCCTATATTCTTCCCAAAACAAGCGGTATATTCCAATAGAAAACACAGGAAACACAGAAAAGAAAGATTATTATAAACACAAAGCGCCACCCAAATTGGGTGGCGCTTTGTGTTTATAATAATCTTAAGCTATTTAAATACTTGAAACGGTTTAATAACCAAAAATTTGTTCCGTAGTAAGATGTTCTACTTTTCCAAACTTCTTTTCCAAAGCATTAAAATCAAAATCTTTTTCATCCCCTAAAATCATATAAGTTTTAGGCTTATTTTTAATATGTTTTTCGTTAAAATTTTCTACATCTTTTAGGCTTAGAGTAGGAATAATTTCATACAATACTTTTCGAGAATCTTCTGAATATCCAAATTTTTTATCTCGTAAGTAGCCAAATAAAAGAGGAAGTTTGCTTTTTCTTTCTGTTCGAATATCAGAGAGTGTGCTTTCTAAACTTAATTTGTAGGCAATATCACTTACTGGCATATGGTTATAAAGATCATCAAATGCAGTTAATGCGTCTGCCACCTTATCGTTTTGAGTAGCAATCATACCCAAATTAATAAAATAGCCATCTGCACGAGAAGGACGTTTAAAAAAGGCACCACAACTATAGGCTAAAGAACGTTTCTCCCGTAACTCTTGAAATACAATGGCATTCATACCACCGCCAAAATAGGTATTATACATTTCTATTACTGGCATTAAATCTTTATTATAAATATCATCACGAGTAATAGTATAGCAATACGACTGCTTCGCTTTATATGGTGCAAAGACAATACGATTTTCGGTAGTAGGCAGAGGCGTAAATTTTATAGCTTCAGGAACCGGCTTTAAATCTTTAGGAGTCTTATGCAGTTTGTTAAATATTTTCAAGACATCTTCCAAATCATCTGGTCCATAATAAAGAATTTGATGTTCATAATCAAACATGTTTCTTAATTTTTCAATTAACTCTTTAGAGCTAACCGCATTCAATTCCTTTTCAGAAAGGATATTCTTTGTTGGAGAATTTTTCCCATAAATAGCATAATCCAATAAGGCCGACACATTACTACTTTGATTGGCTTTCTCATCCTTACGCATTTTAAGAATATCCATTTTTAAATTTTTCAAAGCCGCTGCATCTGCTTGACAATCGCTCATTAAAGATTCCACTAAAGCAATAGCCTTTCCCATATTTTTAGACAATCCATCTATTTGAATGTAAATTCTATCATTGGTAATTTCTGTTTGAAAAGTGCAAGCCAATTTGTAAAATTCCTGCTGTATTTGCTCTGCACTATATTTAGAAGTCCCTAAATAGTTGAGATAAGAAGCTGCCAAATCAACAATTTTATCATTATTTCTACCCATTTCAAACAAATATACCAACTCAAAAGTAGGGTTCTCTACATTTTTAGTATAAAGCAATTCCACCTCTTTACCTACTTTTCCACGCACTATATCTTTAGTATAATCGACAAAAACAGGGTTTACCGGTTTTACTTGTTTACTGCTTTCCTTTACTTTTTTTTGAAAATCGGATACACTGTCTCTATTTACTACAATAGGAGTGATAGACGGTTTTTGCATTTTAGCTATATTTACGGGCTCGCCCTGCCGTTTGTAAATTACCAAAGAATTATTACCTAAGTAGGTTTTAGCAAAATTCATTACATCTTCCTTAGTAACTTTACTTAATTCATCAATATAATTTACTTGCTTTTCCCAAGGGATATCGTTCAAATACGCATCGGCAATGTACATACCCCTGTCTTCATTACTTTCTAATTTCTTTAAAAGGCCATATTTCATATTGTCTATGGTTGCTTGTAACATCCAATCGGAAAATTTGCCTTCTTTCAATAAATCTATTTGCCCCAACATTATTTTTCTTACCTCCTCCAATTTTTGTCCAGTTTTTGGCATTCCAAGCACGCGAAACAAACCGTAATCGGTTAAAAAGAAAGCCCCGGCATAAGCAAACATCACTTTTTGTTTTTGGTTCAAATTTAAATCAATTAAACCAGCTTGACCATTATAAAGCATAGAACTGGCCATATCGGCTAACATCGCCTCACGAGTTCCTGCTCCTGGCAAAGGATATGAAAGAAATACACATTCCGCTTCCAAACCCACTACCTCTTTTACCACAGGTTCCGTAAAATCCACTTCTTGTTTAAAAGAGAAAGGAGGAATTGGTTTAGCTTTCATCGAACCAAAATATTTTTCAATACAGGCTACCGCCTCATCCGGATCAAAATCTCCAGCCAAAACAATAGCCATATTATTAGGTGCATAGTGCGAGTTAAAAAATTCTCTAATATTTTTTACCGATGGATTTTTCAAATCCTCCTGGGTTCCTAATACACTATGTTGTCCATATGGATGGTTAGGAAATAAGGTCTCAAAAGAAGTTTCCAAAACCCGACGATTATCATTGGTAAGCGACATGTTTTTTTCCTCATAAACCGTTTCTATTTCTGTATGAAATAAACGAAGTACCATATTTTCAAATCTATCCGCCTGTATCTTTGCCCAATTACTCAATTGATTGGAAGGTATATCTTCTATATAAATGGTGTAATCATAAGATGTTCCGGCATTGGTCCCGGTAGAACCTATACTCGACATCAATTTATCGTATTCATTTGGAATGGCTATTTTAGAAGCTTCATAAGAAAGACTGTCTATAACATGATAAGCCATAGCTCGTTGAGAAGAATCTGTTAATTTTCTATATACCTCAAATTCATTTTCAATAGCTTGTATTAATGGCTTTTCTGCACTCCAATTGGTTGTTCCAAAATGAGTTGTACCCTTAAACATCATATGTTCAAAATAGTGAGCCAAACCGGTAGTTTCTGCCGGATCGTTTTTAGACCCAACTCTTACAGCGATATAGGTTTGTATTCTTGGCTGATCTTTGTTTACCGACATATACACTTTAAGCCCATTATTCAATGTATATTCTTTTACGTTCAAGGGATCGTTAGGAACCGTTACATACTGGTATTTTTCTGCTTTTACAGGAGTAAATACAGAAAGCACCATTAATAATACCATAAAGCATATACAAGAGTGTAATACTTTAAATAAATTGTGTTTTTTCATACTATAATTATTTTAATTTTTAATTTTAAAAAAAGGTTAATTCTTCAAAAAATTCAATAGCCGAACGATCGGTAAGCAAGGCCATAAAATCAATAATAGCCTCTTGATAATTTTCTCTATCGTTTAAATCGTATAATCTTTTATAGGAACTCTCTTTTAGCTGGATATTTTTTACATAAAGTTGTAACCATTCTCCAAAACAAGAACCTAATTTAGGATATAAAGCCCTAAATTCTCCCAATAGGTAATACAAAGTGTCTTCTGCTCTATATGCCTGCGATAGTATTTCATAAATAGACGACAATACCAAACGAGCATAAGATTCATAGTTTTTTAAACGTTTATGATTGTAAATATGAGTATAGTTGAACCTCATAATTTCTTTCATCATTTCCAAATAAGGAGCAGAAAAACGTATGCCTACCTCCGGAGAACTATTTTTGCATAAATCGGTAATAAAAGCATGAATTAAATTGGTATTATTCATTACCTCTACATCCACTTGAATAATCTTTTTTAAGTCGGCCAATTGTGTATTATCCAAAATTTTTAAACACAAGGCATCTTCTATATCCCGTCCTAAATAAGAAATTTTATCTGAAATTTTCACTACACATCCTTCCCATGTATAAGGAGCATACATATTGGCATGGGTAATTCCCTTTAAATCTACAAGCTCGGAGCGTGGATACAAACTCTTCTCGTTCACTTCGCCACAATGAGAAATAATTCCATCTCTTACTGCATAGCTTAAATTTAAATTTTTATAATGTCCATTAGTATCCTGCAATAACTCTAAGTCGTCGACCACATGGAGAGAATTCTTCTCGTGCCAAAATTTACATAGCCCCCCTTTTTGTGAAAGATCGTTCAATATTTTTTCGCCTGAATGTCCAAAAGGAGCATGTCCTAAATCGTGACCCAAACTAATGGCATGCGTCAATTCTTCATTAAGCCCAAGAAAACGCGCCATAGTGCCACTAACCGAGGTAACATGATTCACATGCTCTATTCGTGTACAAATACGATCGCTATGGGTATGAAAGAATACTTGAGTTTTAGATTTCAAACGTCCATAAGCCATAGAATGCAAAATGCGAGTATCATCTCTATTGAATTCTGTTCGGATTTCATCGGGTTTACTATTTGCCCTTTCCAAACGAGAACAAGCCACCTCCCATTTAGGGCAACCTAAGAAAGTAGCTTCTTCTGCAAAACTATTTTTTTGCTTTAATATATCCTTTTTTATATCCATTTTTCTATGCCTCTATAGAGGGGAACCTTCTTTACCCTTTACAATACTACCATTGCACAATGCACAGTGCACACCACCATTGCACTTACTAATTATCCCCCCGCTTTCTTAAATTTATAACCATCCTTGGTAAGGATTTCACAAATTTTTTCCCTAACATCCCCCTGTATTACAATTTCTCCATCTTTACAACTTCCTCCGGTTCCACACTGTGTTTTAAGTTTCCGTGCCAAAACTTCCATATCCTCCTCTGTTCCCTGAAACCCAGTAATAAGAGTAACCATTTTCCCTCCCCTATGTTTGCTATCTCTTCTTACACGCAAATCTTGTTTGCCGGGAAGCAAAGTTTCTTTCTCCGGTTCTTCTTCATACTGAAATTGAAAATTGGAATTGGTAGAATATACTATTCCTTTTAAATTTTTTTTAGCCATATTTTACGGGACTATTACGGAGATGGATTTAGGTTCCACTTCAATAGTGAAAACTTTAGGCATTTTCACAGCCTCACCATCTATATTCATAATTCTTGCTTTTCGCTGACTTATCTTTACCCTATCGGTGGTAAAACTTTTTATGTATTGGGTTCCAAATAAATGGTGATGAAAAAACAAATTAAAACCCACCCAAGAAACCAAATAAACAGGAGGCTTTTCCACTATACATACATTCATCAAGCCATCGTCTATTTTTGCATCCGGACTAATGGGACGACGATATCCAAACTGATTACTATTAGCAAAAGCAATAAATAGTGCCTTGGTTGTTATTTTTTTTTCGCCATATTCTATCTTATAATACTTAGGTTTATAACGCACGAATGCTTCTATAGCAAAACGCATATAAGCTGCAAAACCTCGTATCTTCGTTCTTTTCATTTTCTCTGCTATCACAGCATCATACCCTACTCCAGCAATACTAAGCACCCTTTCTCCTTCCACCATTAAGGTATCTATCAACATGGTATGATGTTCATTCAATACCTCTAAGGCTTCTTTGATATGCAAAGATATTCCAAGAAAATTTGCTAAACCATTTCCGGATCCTACAGGGATAATTCCTAAGGTTGCTTTGGTCCCAAATATTCCACGTGCAACCGCATTAACCGAACCATCTCCCCCCACAGCAACCACTACATTACATCCATCTTCGGCTGCAAGACGAGCTAAACTCTCCATATTCATAGAGGGAGATATATACTTCACATAATAATCATAAATGGTTTTATCAATATGCTTTTCCACTAACTTTTCCACTACCCTATGCCTACCCAAGCCGGAAAGAGGATTAATGATAAAAACTACCTTTTTTCTCTCCATAATTATCTTAAATCGGGCGTAAAGATAATCATTCTTAAAAATAATTCCATACTTTTAGACAGTAGTATAAAACCAAACTTTAGCTTACGAAAGTAGCGAGATACTTTTATTGGATACTTATGGGTAATTTCTGTATTGCTATATAGAATAAAATTTGTATAATTAAAAAATTACCCTTACTTTTGCGCCGCTTAGGCCTGAGTGGCGGAATAGGTAGACGCGTTGGTCTCAAACACCAATGAGGTAACACTCGTATCGGTTCGATTCCGATCTCAGGTACTAAATAAAAAGGGAGTCCTTAAAAAACTATAGTTTTTTAAGGACTCCCTTTTTATTTTCATCTACATGGCTATAGTTTGATAGAAACCCCTAAAGAGCATTTCCAGTTTCCTAGAACAGGATAATCTACATTATTCCCAGCACCTATTTTAAAATCGAAAGGACAAAGTTCGAAAGTAACCGGACTTTTAGGAATGGCAAAGCGAAAAGAAGTTCTAAATGCTCCACCTCCAAAAAAACCACTACTAGAACTCTCTTTTTCTGCTATCATCATATTTTGATAAAAAGCAGTAACTCCAAGGGCAAACGTCCATGAAAAGAATTTCGCCCGTACCGCATCTATTTCCACCATGCAAGAAAGATATATGAATGTACTATTAAAAGACGGTCTTCCATAATCAATAGAATTTAAATCTTTGTCTTTTTTACTGGTAAAATCATAACCTATAGCAGGAACCAAACGCAAACGATCGCGCCATAAATCATAACCATAGCGTATTTCCATAGAAAAACCAGGAACAGCGTAAGGAGCTCCTAGTATTAGCGCCACACTGTTTTTGTGACTGGTCGAATAGGAAGAATTGTATGGATTTACAGAAGCAGTATCCTTTGGCTTAGCTCCTTGAACCGAGAAAGAAAGAAAGAAAGAAAGAAAGAACAATATCCACGGAATTGTACTAGTTTTTTTCATAATATTCTATTTTGATTTTACAAACATAGAAAATATTAATATCATATTCGAATATTTTACTTTTTAAAAAAATGGAAATTTTTGAAAAAAAAGTAAAATATTACAAAAAAACATAATTGTCTGTTTTATAAATTATTATAAAATAATTTCCTTTGAATAGTGACTGAACGGTGATTGAACAGTAGTTGAACGGTGATTGAGTAGTAAAAACTAATTTTGCCTATGGACATTGGTTTTAAAAAACTATACCTTTGCAGTGAAAATCTTCATTTCTTTCTTATCGAGCTCCTCGAAACTATCACAAAAACAATTGATTCCAATGAATTAATGCTTGTTTTTAAAATAAAAAAAACAAATCTCTTACTTTTGCAAATATATCTGTATGTATAATGATTACCAATTCCCGTTAAAATAAATTTCCTGTATTTTTTTTTGCTGTACCCTCGGAATTTGCATTTCCAAATTTTTGTACCAATACAATTCCATAGTGGGAACAAACACATTATTGGTATAGCTTACATTTTTTATATTCACTATCCCTCTTCTACCTATAGAAATAAATAGATGAGGATAATCTCTGTTTAATTGTAAAAATAAAATTTTTAAATTTCCTTTGGGAATAAATAATTCCATAGAAAAGCCTAAGGCATATACCAAACATCCCCGAAGCAATGCGCATGGCTTTATCATAATAATAGTAGAGACCTTTATTTTATAACAAATATCTGAATTGTCTTTGCGATGACAGTGTATAATCATATCCTTGCCAACTTGCAATTTTGGTGTTTTTTCCTGAAGCTCTAAATTTATATAGTTAAAAAATAGCTTTTCTATCAGTACGTAATTTTGCTCAAAGAATGGTTTGCAGGCGCAACTTATAATGTTGGAAACTTTTTTTGCTTTAAAACAAATCTCTGCAACAGAAGAATAGTATCCAGTTATATAGATAATGGGAATATTGGAGGGGAACTGCTGTAAGTGATTATAACTTATAGTATCATTTATTCTTTCAATATCACAAAGAATTAAATCTACTTTTTCCGTTTGAAGAAAAATAATGGCATCGTAAAAATTTGTAAATGTAGTAGATAAATTAAACACAGAAGAATGTCGCATCGCTTTTTTTATACAAAGAAGAGAGGCTTCATCCTCGTCAATAGCAATACAAGTATATGGTTTTTCCACAATCTTTTATATTTTAAATTCTCATCGTTTGTTTTAACCTATTGAGGAATAATCCTTTCGTAGGTTTTTTGAATTTCAGAAGTAACGATTTAGTAACCGTGCGTATATCAGGGTTTTGCAGTGCAATACTATCAAATGACTCGACTGTAAAGGTAAATAATTTCTTCGGGATTTCGATTATATATTTTTCCTTTTTATCTGATAAACACCTCCTCTTATGGAAAAAATGAATAAGACAACACTTTTGCGAAAAATACTACCCGAAGCATAGCGTAGGTGTGGAGATTTTCCGTAAAACCGCAGGGCTTGGTGTTGACGTTTCGTGCTTAGAATATACCTTTGTGTTCAGATAATAAGGATTATTCCATTTTGCAAAATTCATATAAAAAAGTAACTTAGGAAAATACTAAAACCTGAAAATAATATCACTATTACAAGTAATGTAATGCATTATCATCCGAATAATTGTAATTGCATCTGTTCTATTGGTTTTACGGTTTTTAAATAATTATTCCAAAAATTCATTGAAACATTCAAACTGTATGTTCTATTCAATTCATCAAGACATCTATTAACTTCTTTAAAATCAATTTTTTGAGATAATTTAAACAAATCCACCCTCATTAAAGTATCTTTCGTGAAAGTCCTTTTTGCATCTGGGAATGTTATCGATTCAAGGAGCTTTTTTGTTTCAGAAGAGTTTAAGAGAATTAAAGTGTATACTGCAAATTCAATCTTTTCAAATCCGATGAAATAACAGGTATCATCAAGCATAACAGGTTTGTTTTCTTGCGGCAAAACTAATGTAAAATGAAATGTTTTGTAGAGACCCGAAATAGCAATCTTATATGGCAAAAAAGAGTAGTCGCCAACGCCGAAAATAGAAAAAAGAGGTTTATTGTTGTAAATACTTGATTTTCTTGCATCAAAAAAAGATTTATGAGTAAGCAAGTAATCGTATGTTTTAGGATAATCACGTTTGATATAACCTGTTTCTTGCCCGACTTTAGTTTGTGTTATGATTGTAAATTTTCGTGTTTGCTGAGCAATTGTGTTTTTTAAATCCGAACTTTTCAAAAAGCCATATACCAAACCACTTTCCAACTCAACTTCTTCATTCAATTTATTTAAGAAATATCCATTTTGCTTATCCAATTCCATAATTTTTGTACAGTCATGTTTTATTCCTTGTCGCCAAACAAATGGACTTTCGCCATCATAATTTTTTATGTTTACGTGATTTTCAATATCAGAAACAAACTTATCCGCAACCCAGCCAAACTTCTTAATCATATTGCTATTGTCATAAAAATTAAATTCTTTACACGAAAAATCCGATTTAGAATTTAGCTTTGAGAAAAACAAGGAGGCTTCAACTGATACGTTAAACTCTTGTTTACTGTCAATGCAATATTTTTCTAAATTACTTATTTTGTGCTTATTTCTTTTTTGCTCGTAAACAATATTTTTAATAACTGAATTTTTTACCAACAGAGCAATGTTGCCTATTGTTTCATTAAAAGCTTTTATTAGCATCTCGGTTATGTATTCGGCAATGTCAAAATTACCTTTCCCCGTTATGGCATCAATTCCACTATGTTTTTTGAAATTAATTTTCTTTGGCAGGTTCTTCGAATTTAAGCTTCCTAATTGTGAATTGGTTACCCAAGGAGGATTTCCTATGATCAAACAGTTTTTATCGCAATACTTATTTTTAATTTCATCAAAATTGAAATCAAATACGTTAAAATGATAAATATAAATATCTGGTCTTGAAACATTTGGATTCAATAGAAAAAAATCAACAATGTTGAACTTGCATTCCCAAACATATGGTTTGTAAATTTCAATTCCAAAAACAGTTTGCAAATGGTTGAAGTTTACCAAAGAAGCAATAATGAAATTCCCTTTCCCGCAGGTTGGTTCAATGACGACTTCAGGAGAAACATCTCTGTTTTTTAAAAATAATGTTATTTCATTAGCCAGATTGGAATTAGTTTGAAAATCGCCATATTCAGCTCTGTCCGGTTCACTAATAATACTATTTGATATAGAAACAGTTTCTTTAAAGCTACTGAATTCAACTTGATTTTCAAAAAAATCAAATATTCCAAATGTTTGATATATATCTATGTTTGCATCTTCAAACATAGATATATTTTTTAGCCTATCTGAAAGATAAGTTAAAGCTCTATAAGATATATTTGCCCCGAAGATATTCATAACTCGGGCTTATTATATGCGATTATTTTCTCAATACCCGAAATATCTTCTGTTAGGGAAACGATTCTTTGATATTGCAATCGCCATTGCAAGGCATTTGAAATGGTTAGATACCCTTGCTCTGGGGGTGTTTTTAGAATTTGTTTTACAATCTCGCTCAGTGTTATATCATCGGTAGGGATGTTTTTATCTTGCAAATATCCGATTATGTCAGCCTCATTAGCTTTGTCGGAAACCATTTCGCGGAGTCGATAAGTGGTAGTATAGTCAGCAGTACGTTCTTTTGAAACGAATGAACAACTAACAAAATTCAGAATAGCTGTCTGATTTTTAAAATCGTCGGTTTTATCATACACAAAAACCAACAAATTATAACCTAACCCAAAAATTTTCTGCTTTGCATCTTTAAACGGACATGACGATTGTGGCTGCTTTATCGAAGTTACCTTTATATCTGTCAAAATATCATCGGAGGGTAAATCTATTCCTTTTGCAGAAGAGCCGATAGTTAACTCGTATTTTCCCTGTAGATGCATTTGAAATTTCTGTTCGATAAGTGTTCCAACAGCTTTTCCATCTGTCACTCCATACAATTCTTTATATTGTATCTTTGATTGCTCAACACAAAAACACTGCGCTTCTTGAATGAGCTTTTCTATAGTAAGTTTTTCTTTTCCTCCCATACTACAAAAGTACAACTATTCACTTATTTTGAGGCTTATTTTAGCAAATATATAAGATTCGAGCATTTAGGATCTCTTAATTCCTTTGCTTTCACCATCTTCGGACTTGATGCTGGATCTTTTATAGTAGTTGATAGCCTATTTCATTTCCTGATATTTCTACCTAAACCAGTCGAGTATGTTCTGCCCGTTGAGAGAAAGAGGGCACTGACCGGGATGATCGGGGCTTTTCTATATTTTCAGTTGTATGTCTTTCGCTTCAAAGTATTGTTTGTGTTCTAGTGTGTAGAATTTAGCAGATTCCACTGACAGGATTTTGTCAAATAATAGCGTACGGATGGAGTCGAATACCAATCCGCCCAGCTCACATAACCCTGCAATCTGCATCTGTTCTTCCATCATCGGGAAATAATTATGTATGTGATGTTCTATTTTCCAGCTCCTTGTATGACCTTTATCACAATTAATTTGCAATACTCTATTTAATTCTTTTTTCTACTTAGAAGTTTATTTTAATAATAAAGAAAAGGTTTCAAAGAATCTTCTAAAATAGCACAAAATTCGATAATTATCCATTCAATGCATTGGCTCCACTTACAATCTCCAATAATTCGTTAGTAATGGCCGCTTGACGCATTTTGTTGTAATTTAAATTAAGATTTTTAACTAACTGATCTGCATTATCACTGGCTTTACTCATGGCGGTCATTCTTGCCCCATGTTCTGCCACAAATGCCTCACAAATCATATAATATAAAGAAAGAGAAACCAACATAGGCAATACTTTTACAAGCACCGTATTTTTGTCTGGCAACAAATCGGTATTGTCCCTAAAGGATAAGGCCAATTTTTGAGCGGATATAGCATCTAAAACTGCAGCTTTGGAGCCTTTTGCTTCCAAAGCTTTTTCCGATGCCAAATCCAATAATTTTCCCACTGGTAAAAGAGACCTTATTCTAAGAAGTTGTGTTGCTGCATTTAAAGGTTGGTAACACACTACATCCACCCCATCATAAACCTCTTTCATAAAAGAGTCCGTTAAACCATTCACCATTTTTGCAATTTCTGCATACGAAAGTGCTTCTAAATTCAGAGACTCTGCTATTGAAGATATTTTATACTGCTTCCTTTTAAAATATTCCGCCCCTTTATTGCCCAAACAAAGAATTTCCAAAGAACCCTCTGCCTTTAATTTTGCATATTTTTCGGCAATATACTCTTCTGCCGCTTTACAAACATTTACATTAAAAGAACCACATAATCCTTTATTGGAAGTAATAACTATTATTAAAACTTTTCTTTGTATAGGCCTCCCCTTAAGAATAAGCATAGCCTCTGCATTCTCTTCCAAGCCACTATTAATAACCTTATACAATTCCGTCATTTGATAAGCAAAGGATCGTAAGGCTATCATCTTTTTTTGGGCTTTTCGTAATTTGGATGCCGATACCATTTTCATTGCAGCGGTTAACTGCCCCGTGGATTGTACGGATTCTAAACGGTTTTTTATTTCTTTTAAGCCAGCCATATTCTTTTATTTTCCCTCTTGCAAAAAAAACATTAAACAGCCATTGTGTTCACCATCTCTTTTGCTACTTTTTCCAACTCAAGCCCTATCTCTTCGTTCATTTCCCCATGAGCAATTTTTTCCATCATGGAAGCATGTTCTTTATGTAGCAAATTCAAATATTCTTTCTCAAAAAATGCCACTTTTTCTAAGGGCAACGATAATAATAAACCATTCACTCCACAATAAAGTACCGCAACCTGATCTTCTACTTTCATGGGCGAATACTGCGGCTGTTTCAATAATTCTACATTGTGACGGCCTTTATTTAAAGCCAATTGTGTAGAAAGATCCAAATCCGATCCGAACTTGGAAAAAGATTCCAATTCTCTGAATTGAGCCTGATCCAACTTTAAAGTTCCAGCCACTTTTTTCATGGATTTTATTTGGGCTTTCCCTCCCACACGAGAAACAGAAATACCCACATTGATTGCCGGACGAACTCCCGCATTAAACAAGCTCCCCTCCAAAAATATCTGTCCATCGGTAATAGAAATTACATTGGTAGGAATATAGGCAGAAACATCTCCTTCTTGCGTTTCCACAATAGGTAGAGCGGTAAGCGAACCTCCTCCTTTTACCTTAGCCTTTAAACATTCCGGCAAGTCGTTCATTTGAGAAGCAATTTCATCCGATTGTATAATTTTAGCCGCTCTTTCCAATAAACGAGAATGTAAATAAAATACATCTCCTGGATAAGCTTCTCTTCCAGGGGGACGACGTAAAAGTAAGGACACTTCTCTATAAGAAACCGCTTGTTTCGATAAGTCATCGTAAACCACTAAAGCATGACGACCAGTGTCTCTAAAATATTCTCCAATCGCAGCACCCGCAAAAGGAGCATAAAATTGCATAGCAGCAGGATCCGATGCACTTGCCATAACTACCACCGTATAAGCCATAGCCCCATTTTCTTCCAAGGTCTTTACAATAGAGGCTACAGTAGATCCTTTTTGTCCTATGGCTACATAAACACAATATATGGGTTCCCCTTTATCAAAAAATTCTTTTTGGTTAACAATCGTATCTACCGCAATGGCTGTCTTTCCTGTTTGCCTATCCCCTATAATCAGCTCTCGTTGTCCCCGACCTATAGGAACCATCGCATCTATACTTTTTATTCCTGTTTGCAAGGGTCTTTCCACTGGCTGCCGAAAAATAACACCGGGGGCCTTGCGTTCCAAAGGCATGTTAAATAATTCTCCTCCTATCGGTCCTTTTCCATCTATGGGCTGCCCTAAAGTATCCACCACTCTACCCAATAATTGCTCACCAACAGCAATGGAGGCAATAAGATGAGTACGCTTTACTATATCCCCCTCTTGTATATTGGACGCATTACCCAACATAACCACCCCTACATTATCTTCTTCCAAATTCAAGACAATACCCTCTACTTGAGCATTCTCAAATCTAACTAGTTCGCCCGATTCTACATTTTCCAAGCCAAATACTCTGGCGATTCCATCTCCAGCATTCAACACTGTACCCACCTCTTCCATATCGGTATTAAACTCTACACCGGCCAATTGGCTTTTAAGAATAGCGGTAACTTCGGAAGGCTTTATATTTGCCATTATTTATTCCTTTTTTTGGTAAAACTCTTAAATCTTTTTATTCAATTCTCTTTTTAAAGTGTTCATACGCCAAGACAAACTTTGATCGATATAACGCCACCCTACCCTAAGCGTAAAGCCACCAATTAGGTCCGAATTTTGCTTTATACTTAATTCTACCTTTCCCTCTACCTTGTCTTGCAACCACTTTTCGAAAATTTCCCTTATTTGCTTATCTATAGGAACCGCAACTCTTACTTTTGCACATGATATATTATGGTTCCACCTATAAATGTCCATATATTGATAGGCGATCCAATAGGTATTGGTTTCCCTATTTCTATCTATCAATAAATGAAGAAATCGCAAGGTCAACGACTCTATTTTACCATCAAAAAAAAGAGTCAAAGCTTTCTTTTTTATACTATTGGGAATCGTTGGGTTCGCCATTAAGGCCCGTAATTCCCTATCGGCAAAAAAAACATCCATTAGCATTTTCATGTCTCCATAAATAGAATCACTAAGGTTGTATTCTTCGCCCAAGGCATAAAGGGCACGAGCATAACGTATATTGGCTTTGGTGTTCATTCCCTATGGTTTGTATTTTATCTCTTGCAATTCTTTTTCTATAAAAAGCTTCTGCTTCTGCTTATCCTCTAATTCTGCCCGTAAAACTTTTTCCGCCATTTCCACTGCAATGCTTGAAATTTGTCCTCTTAATTCTTCCAAAGCATTTTGCTTTTCACGCTCTATTTCTACCATAGCAGCGGCAAGAATACGATTGTATTCTACCTGCGCCTTCGTGCGACTTTCCGTTTCTATTTCCCTTTGCATTTGGCGCGCATCGTTCAGCATTTTTTCACGTTCTACCCTTGCCGTATTTAAAAGATCTTCGTTACGACACTGAAGATCTTTCATCTCTTTTTTAGCTACTTCCGCTTGCTGCAAAGCGCATTCTATCCCCTCTTCTCGCTCTTTGAGCATTTTCATAATAGCCGGAAAAGCAAATTTCCGAAGTAATAAGAACAGAATAAGAAAAATTAGGCAGGTCCAAAATATAAGACCCAAGCCCGGACTAACCAGTTCCATAAATTTATTCTTTAATTATAATAGGTGGAACCAACGCTCTCTGCAGATATGGTTCCCCCTAAGCCTCTTTCTAAAGGAAAACGGCTAACAAACCCACAACCACAGCAAACAAACAAACCCCTTCTACAAAAGCGGCAGTAAGAATCATACTGGTTCGGATATCGCTAACGGCTTCCGGTTGACGTGCAATAGCTTCTACCGCACTTTTCCCGATAGCGCCTATTCCTATACCGGCACCTATGGCGGCCAAACCGGCACCTATAGCACCTCCAACTTTTGCAAAAGCTCCCATATCAACCATAGGAGGAACCACTGTATTGGCTACATCTAAAATAACTGCTAATGATAACATATTTTTATGATTTTAAATTTGTTTTTTCTCTCTAACTGGCTCGTAACCCAAGGCACCTGCAACATAAATGGAAGAAAGCATGGTAAATATATACGCCTGTATAAAAGACACTAATAATTCCAAAGCGTCTATAAACAAGCCAAAAATAATGGAAACCGGAGATACTACATATCCTAAAACAACACTAAGCTCTCCAAAGATAAAAATTAGAAATACAAAACCTAAAATAACAATATGCCCAGCTACAATATTCGCAAAAAGCCGGATCATCAATACTAAAGGCTTAGTAAAAACTTCTATAATTTCTATTAAGGGAACCAACGGTATGGGAAATTTCATCCACCAAGGTACCCCTGGCATATTAAAAACATCTCGCCAATAAGTTTTAGAAGAACAACACATAGTTATAATAAACGTAAAGGCTGCCAAACAAAGTGTAACCGCAATATTTCCCATTAAATTAGCTCCAAAGGGGAATATGGGTACAAGTCCCAAAAGATTGGCAAAAAGGATAAAGAAAAACAATGTTTCCATATAAGGAATAAAACGATCTCCATGTTTCTTACCCATATTACCGTAAACAACATCATTTTGTATGAAAAGATAAATTGGCTCCACAATAGCTGCAATACCTTTAGGGGCAGCAACCCCCCTTTTCTTATAATTTTGTGCAACCATTAAAAAAACAATAAACAATAAAATAGAACTAATAAATAATCCAAATACGTTTTTTGTAATAGATAAATCTATAGGTAAATTAGGATCTATTACCGCATAATCTTGCCCAACCACCGAAGAAATAGAATTTTCTTCCTTTAAAGGGGAAACACCTTTCTGTTGAGTCCATGCAACAACTTTTCCTTTATAAGGCTCTTGCGAACGTAATTGAAAATTTTCATACCTGCCATCCTTATCGAAACGAGCAGAACTAAAAACAGACAAATTCCCTTGGTAAATAAGAATGATAGGTAATGGAATTTCTATATCTCTTTTACCAATAGTACATATATGCCAAGCATGCCTATCTGTAACATGCTCTAATATCATGTTGCCAGCATCAAACGCTTCTTGGTCCAGTTCGCTATTCGTCGACTTTAGGGCATCCTCTCCAATTTTAGTCGTTTCCTGTGCAAATACTTTGGGAGCGATGGCAAAAAAGAAAAGAAGCAGAACAAGCGACCAAATATTCTTTTTGAATATTCCGTGCATATAACAGGTACGTTTAAATTTTTGCGAATTTAAACAAAGATTTGCTATGTTGAAAATTTTACACCATTTTTTTATGACCTTTTTTCTTTCAAAAAAGAACAAATTTTATTAAAAAGATCACATTTTATTCCAAAAACAACAACTTTAACCTCTCTTTTACAAATTGTAAATGAATGCTTAATTTTAAGTATTCAGAGGAATAAATTTCTAAAATGTTAAATATTCTTAAGTTTAAGTTTTTTTCACTTAATTAATTAGCCTCCTATTATACGGTCTTCTATTTTTGCTTTCATAATAAAGAAATAGAAGTGCAATAAAGCAATTTCTATCCAATTTTCAACCTTATAATACGCTAATATTATGAAAAAAGCCATTCTTTCTAAAGTACTAAAAAATATCCTTTTTTTTAAGCTCTCTATTTTTTGCATTTGTTTAATGCCATCCACAGAAATATTATATGCGCAAAAAACATTTTCCTACAATGCTTATACTTTTCATATTCGATTAGATAGCAACGCTAATGGGTGTCCAGAACACAAATTGGTTTACCTAACGAATAACAATGATTTCCAAACCCTAATTTTCGACATAAACATGCCTATAATTACAGAGACAGACTCTGCAGAATTTGAAACCTATGGCCCCTTGTCGTCTATGTATGTTGGCATAACTTTCTTGACCCCCACTAATTCTCATAATTACGACGACCACCCTATTCAACAAGCAAAAGCAAAATCCGCTACTACCAATATAAGCCAAGCACCCAAAGATTATATAAGCCTCCATTGGTCTAATTCTATCGAAAATTCCATGGTAGATGAAACGCAACAAATTCTAATTCCATTAGAAAAAATTATCGGAAATGGTTACTCTTTTGCTTGTGTATTTGGTGATTTTTACCTTTGGGCAGAACCTATTTGCAATTTCACCTTAGAACAACCAAAACAATCGTGTCAATCTTCTTATTGGCCTTTGTATTTAAACGCAAAGCCAGAGTGCAACATTGGCTACGAAGAAAGCAGTTACCAGTGGGAGTATCAATGTAGAAATAATGATTTTAAAACTTACCCTACCAAAGGATCTAAAATACCTGTAAGCCTAAGAAATATGCCGGAGGCCAAGGTGAACGACAACTTAATTTTTCGCATTGCAAGTCGTACAAATTCTAATAAAAACACCTCTGTAATTCGCTTCTATCCCGATTTGCCACAGTTACGTTCCATACAAAATCCTCAGTATTTACCTCCTAATGCCGAGTATTTATCCTCTTTAAATCTGCAATTTAGTAGGCCTTTAGATAGCACCATAGAGGAAAAAATAAATTGTATTACCCTTTACGATAAAATTACAGAACAAAGTAATGGTATTTTTAATATTGCAGAAGCGCATGTGATTTGCCAAATTCCAGTACTTATCTCCTCTTTTAGTTCCTCCTATAATTGTTCTATTTCTATTCCTACCCCTTACATGATTAAAGCCGGGTCTTATTATGTAACGGCCGAAGGTAGCGTCAAGGGAAAAAGCAATTTACCCACCTCCAGCGAAAATACAGATTTACCGGATAATATACGATCGGCTATGTTTTCATGTGTACCCCTTAAAGTGGTAAAAAGTGAATTATCCATTAAAGAAGTTTTACTAAGCCAACCTATATGTCACAACGAAAAAGGCTCTATAAATGTAAAAATTGTAGGAAATTTTGGTTCTTTATATGGACAACCATCGCCTATCTTTTATGTTATGGAAAATGGAACACTAACCAAGGTCAATTTTCGCTACATTGGCACCTTTGTGTACCCAAGAAATATTTATACGGAATATCAACTCGATTCTGTTCTTCCAGGAACCTACCATTATCAAGTTGTTTTAGCCTCTACCCCTGAAAAAAAAGGTTATTTTTCTGCAAATATTGTTAACCCATCTCCTATAAATACTCCTACCTACGTTCACAATATTAATGGTACAGAATATAAAAATGGCAAGCCTTTTCCTACGGAAGATGGCTATATTCATATAAAACGAGATGAAACCACAGGAGGAACTGCACCTTATTCTTTTTATTATGTCTGTGCTTCTAATTTGGCTACCAAACATTGGATTTCTTCCGATAATATCCCTTTTTCAAAACCAGAATCTATTTATCTTACTATTACAGATTCCAACAACTGCTCTTCTGTTCAATATTTAAGCGTATCGGATAATTTAAATGTATTAGAAGTTGCACTCTCTATTGTAGATTCCATTAGCTGTAATGGCAGGCAAGACGGAAGTATATTAGCCACCCTAAAGCAAGGGAAAGGGCCTATAGTGTATCAATGGTTTAAGAATCGTCGTTTTATTGCAACAAATACAAACATTTCCTTTCTTAAAAATTTAGGTCCCGGATACTATGGTGTAAAAATTACAAACACTAATAATGGCATGATTTCCACACAATATATTTCTCTTCCGGAACCTCCCGTATTTTCTGTGAGCGGAAACATAGAAGATGTTTACTGTTATGGAAATTCTACTGGACGTATTAGTAGTACCATACAAGGAGGAACACAACCTTATATGAGACAATGGAACAACGGAAGCCTCCATGCTGACATATCCAATTTAACGGCAGGAACCTATATTCTACAAGCTATAGACGCCCATAACTGCAGAGATACTGCTACCTTTGTTATTAAACAACCTTCGACTCCCTTTAGAATTATTATAGATACCATTCTACATGCTTATTATGATCAATTTCACCAAAAGGTAGATGGTGGTATTCATGCACACACCCAAGGTGGCACCAAACCACACCAAGCTATTATCTATGGTAATAATGAGAATCAAAATGCGTTAACAGCCGGATCTTATTTACTAACTGCTTATGATTATCTACATTGTCCTGCCGATACTACTATAAGTATCCAACAATACGACAGCATGCAGGTAAATATTACTTCTCTACACGAAGTTAGTTGTTACAACGGCTATGATGCCTCTTGCAAAGCCATTATCATAGGAGGGGTTCCCCCTTATCAATTACTTTGGTCTAACGGAAAAACGAGCAATACCATTACCGATCTTACAGCCGGAACTTATCAAGTAAATGTTACCGATGCTACTGGCAGCAAAGGAAGTGCACAAATTATTTTTAATGATCCTCCCCCTTTAGAAATACAAAATTTAAAAATAATACATCCAAATTATTTCGGTTGCATATACGGAAATTGTAGCGCCAATGCCACCAATGGGCAAATACATTTGAATATTAAAGGAGGTACTCCTACTTACCATTGTTTATGGAGTATAAAAGACTCTAATACTTCCTGTTCCCTTTTATCGGATACTACTCAAAGTATTTCCGGTCTAAAAAACGGAATTTATCATCTTTATGTAAAGGATCAAAATCAATGTTCCCAAGAATGGGATTTTTCTATACCAAATATTAAATCTCTATACACAAAAATACAAATTACTAAACCATTATTATGCCACCATGCCAACGATGGACAAGTAGAAGTTCTTACCACAGGAGGAATTCCCCCTTACCATTATGAATGGATAGAAAAAGGAGTAAGAAAAACAGAAAAAGGAACTCGACTTTCTGCTCTTCGCTCTGGAAATATTTTCGTAAGGGTAAGCGATTCTACAGGAATTATTTCCTACGACAGTATTAATTTATCGGCTCCAGATACGCTCATTACACAGTTAGACTCCTGCGTTTATCCTTCCTATTATGGCAGTACTAATGGGCTTTATATGCCCAATAAAAAAGACGGAAAAATTTGCATAAAAGTACAAGGAGGAACTAAGCCCTATACGTATCAATGGTCTCTTTTTTCCAAAGCATTAACAGAAGAAAATTCCAATAAAATAAGAGGTTTAAAAGGAGGAATCTACACCGTACAAATTACAGACTCCAATGCTTGCACTACCTCTACTCCGTTTACATTGGTAGAATATCAATGTTTAAAAACAAAAATAGAAATAATAGATTCTATCTCTTGTAGAAATGAACACAATGGAAAATTAAAAGCACTAATAGAGGGTGGAGCGCCACCCTATAATATAACTTGGTTCGACGAAAAGAAAACAGAAATAGCCAAAGACAAAGACTCTATATCTAATTTGCCTGCAGGACACTATAGTATTCTTGTTAGCGACATACACCATGTTAACTCTTTTTTCTCTATTTCTTTACCAGAGCCCTCTCTTTTAGAATCGGAAATAAGGGGGGAAAACGCTTGGTGTAAGGATAGCAAAAACGGTTTTGCTACTGTAAAAGCCAGCGGAGGAACTCCTCCTTATTCTTATCGTTGGTTTATAGACCATAACGAACAAAGCGAATTAAGCGATACTTTAAGACACTTAAACGACGCCTTAGTGCTTGTATATACTAAAGATGCTCACGGTTGTATTTCTTCCACGCAACAGAAATTTCGCACGCCCTCTGCTTTAACTTTAAACGAAGAAAAACTACACCCATCTTATAGTGGTTGTTTGTATGGTATTCCAAAAGATACTTTTTATGATGGCCGCATTGAAATATTCGTTAATGGAGGTACTGCACCATATCGTTATTTTTGGAATACCAACGACACTTCCTCCACTATATCCAATTTAAATTCAGGGTTTTATTCTGTTTCCGTCGTAGATAAAAATCATTGTACTATAAACCGATCCTTTACATTAAAACGACCTGTAAATTTAAAAAGTTATATAAAAATTATAGACTCTATTCCGTGTTTTCAAAATCAAAAAGGAAGTCTTAGCGTTTTAGTTTCCGGAGGCACCCCTCCTTATAAATATATTTGGTTTAAAAACGGAAATGTAATTACAGAGAAAAACGATAGCATTTTACACACTTTTGGACAAGGCGTTTTTAGCGTAAAAATAACCGATAGTAAAGGGGTAGTTTCTAAAGATAGCCTAATTTTTCTTTCCCCTTTGCCTCTTACAACACAAGCTTGTATTCAAAACCTCAGTGGATGGAAAGCGCAAGACGGTTCCATAAAATTACTATCCTTAGGAGGAACTCCGCCTTACGTTTATTTGTGGAATACAGGCGATACCAATTCGAATTTATACCCTCTTGGTAAAGGTTCTTATTCTGTGTGCATTCAAGATAAAAACCATTGTACCTCTTTAAAAAACTATAGAATAGAAAGTCCGGATTCTCTTTGTGTACTACACCACTTTATACATCACTGCACACAAAACAAGATAGACGGTAGTATTAATGTAGAAATACAGGGAGGGGTCCCTCCTTACCGCTGTCTTTGGAAACAAGTATTCGGAAAAACTATATATCAAACCTCTTCCAGAAATTTATCTTTTCGCATAGATAATATAAGCGATGGAAATTATATTTTTCAAATAACCGATACCAACGGCTATACTATAAGAGATACGTTTATCGTAAAACGTAGTCTTGCCTTAAGTATGTCTCTTGCTATAAAAAATAATATTAGTTGTTTCCGAGCCAACAACGGAATATTATCTGCACAAATTAACGGTGGAAACCCACCTTATAGTATCTCTTGGTGGAAAAGGGAAAATGAATCTTGGCAACAAATTATCGGAGAAAAGGAAGTTCTTTCTAATGTGAAAAAAGGATATTATTTAGCCATTACTACCGATAACGAGGGTTATACCGTTTCGGACAGTATTACTATAAATGAACCCGACTCCTTATTTGTAGCAATACAATTTTTGCCTGCTTTAAAAAACGATACCATTTATGATGGGAAAATTCTTCTTAAACCCCACGGTGGAACTGCCCCTTATCGCTATTTTTGGAGTACCAACGAAAATACAGATAGTATTTATTATGTAAAAAACCAATATTACCATGGAATGGTTTTAGATAATCATTCTTGCGTTTGGGAAAAAGAATTGCACTTGGAATTACCCTCCCGTATGAAAGCACATATAGAAGAAAAACAATCTATTTCTTGCCATAATAAGCATGATGGTGTTTTGTCGATCTGTATAGATGGAGGAAGTCCACCATATAAAATTTTATGGAATACAGGCGATACCAATCTTTGTATAAAAAATTTATGCTCAGGATTATACACAGCCACTATAGTAGATTATTATAAAAGTGAAACTATTATCTCCTACCATCTTAATGAACCGGATTCCTTAATGCTGCATTATACGCTTGTCCATCCTCTCTGCAAAGGAACAAAAAATGGCTCTATTCAATCTTTTGTTTCGGGAGGCAGCTATCCCTACACTTATTTTTGGAGTAATGGAAACCAAACGCCCTCTATTTCCTTATTAGGTGAAGGTAAATATATTCTTTCCATTATGGATAAGAATTTTTGCCTCCAACACGATACTATTGCTCTGATAGATCCTTCTTTGCTAAGTGCCGATCTGCACGTTGACTATCCTATTTGTCATAATCAAAGTGGAGAAATAAATGTATTTCCAAAAGGAGGAACCCCTCCTTATAGTTGTCAATGGTACCATCCAAAAGGGCACAAAAGTTTTGGCCATATAGCACAAGCTATACCAGGAAAATATATCTTACAAATAAAGGATTCCAATACATGCTTATTTGATACCACTATCCTTCTTCCAAACCCCTCTCCTTTAGCCTTAAATTTAAACGATCAGCAAACTTTGTGTACGGGTCAATACATAAAAATATGTCCCAATATAAAGGATACTAATAATTTGCAATATCTTTGGATTTATCCAAACGGGGAAAGTTCTACAGATTCTTCTATCCTAACAAAACAAGCTGGTTTACACAAATTAACAGTCATACAACACGAACAATGTTTATACAAAGACAGTATATTCGTGCATGCCTCCCCCGACAGTATCCGCTGCGACTTCTGGGTTAGCAGCCTTTTATATCAAGGAGAAAGTTGTATAGCTGTTAATATTTCCGGGGCTATTCCCGATAGTATCACTTGGACAGTCCCTTCATCCATACCCATTTTAAATCAAGAAGGAAATTATTTGGAAGTATATTTAGCCGATACAGGAACTTTCCCAATCGAAATGATTAGCTATAAAGGAGCATGTTGGTTATCAAAAACCAATTGGATACAGGTGTTGAGCAAAGTCGAAAAATCTGCTGAAAAGAACGATATATCTTCTATTTTAAAACATTTACGTATAAATCCGAATCCCTCTTTAAATGAATGTTCTTTAGAAATAGAAAGTATGGATATTTGCCAAGTACATTGCCAATTAATTCAAGCGGCTAATGGCAAATTGTTAAAAACAGATCATTTTACTCTGTATCCAAACATCCCCGAAAATCGTCTACTTTTTAATAAAACCACCCAATCTGGTATCTATATTTTGATGGTCCATATTGTCCACCATCAAAAAAACATTACTCGTGCTCTAAAAATTATAAGACTATAGCAAAATACTCTTTGAATTTATAAACGGAATTTTCTACCATACTCCCCCTCTCTTTCATTGTGGAGTATGGTAGAAAATCCTACAAATACAAACCAATATGAAAACAAATTTTATTCTACTACCTATGTTTTTTGTCTTGTTCATAGGCACAACAAACGAATATTCTCAAGCTCAAGTAATTTCGCCTGTTAGTTCACAAACTTTTTTATTTCCACCCTATTTGCATCGCTTACAAGATTGGATACAATCGCCGGAAAACAAAATAGAATTACGACTTCGGTTATTAGATGCCAGCGTTTCCAATGCAGGAGTGTGCCTACGCATGAAGCTTTTTTCCAATAATCTACAAATTGAAAATCCCACCCCTATTCCCCAAATTTTTTATCTAAACGGAAACGAGAATTTAATTTTAAATGCAGCCGATTTATGGTCTTACTTTAGCCACACCAATCTCCGTTTATCGGGATCCGATCAAAACGATTTTATAAAAAATGGAGGACAATTACCCGATGGTATTTACCATCTTTCTTTTGAAGTATATGAAGCTCGTTCTGGAAATAAGGTGTCTTTTGAAGAAATACCCGCTATCTTTTCTCTTTTATCCTGCGATCCTCCTATACTAAATACTCCCTTTAACGAAAGTACGGTTTTAATGGAAAATATCCCATTGACTCGCTTTCAATGGACACCAAGACACTGGAGCGCTAAGGGTTTTGTAAGTACAGAATACACCTTTGAAATTGCCGAAATTCCGGAAAGTTTTTTAGGCGATTGGCAACAAAATTTCAACAGTCTTCCTCTGATTCTAAAAGAAAACACCACTCAATGTAGCTTCTCATACGGAATGGAACTTCCTCTTCTTAAACCCGGCAACCGATATGCGTTTAGGGTAAAAGCCTCTTGTCAAAATAGAAACGGAGAAAGTCTGCTTTTTAAAAACAATGGATATAGTGAGGTTTTTTCTTTTGTATGCAAAGAAAATTGTACACCAGTATCCAATGTGCAAATTACTGCTATTACTTCTTGCAGTGCAAGCCTTAATTGGTCGAATCAAATTCGTGCAGAAAAATATAAAATATATTACCGGAAAGGAGGAATAGAAAATGCACAATGGTTCATCAAAAAAATTTCTTCCGACACCCTTCATTATGCCTTAGACAATTTAGAAGCGGCCACGACCTATGAATGTAAAATTGGAACTATTTGTGCTTACTCGGAAAGCGATCCAAGTAACACTTACCATTTTACCACCCTAAGCAGCGAAAACACCGTGCTTCAATGTGGAAACCATAATACTAATAATACCAATACACAAGACCAAAGCCCTCTGTTTTTACTTCAACGTTTCGATAAGGTTCAAACAAAAATGGGCTTTGCTATTAATATAGAAGAGGTAAGCGGAGAAAATGGTTATTTCAGTGGAAGCGGTTACACCCATATTCCCCTTTTAGCCAACACTGGCATAAAAGTTAAATTTAAGCATATTTTTGTCAATAAAAATTATGAATTAGTTTCCGGAAAATTTGAGGCAAGCAGCTCTAAAAAAAAGTTATAAGCTTGTTTCCTACCCTATTTAAAAGGTTGCATTTATAATCCCAAAAACGAAACATTACGTTTTGAAAGACAACAGATATAAAAAATGTTTATACGTAGAAAAAATTTTCTACGTACTTTTTAAACCCCGTTTAAACGGGGTTTAAAAAGTACATTAGACACATAAAAAAGCAAGGAATTAAACGAGAAAATTACAAAAGGAAATGGACCGCATTTACTGGTTTATTGGACCCTAAAAACACAAAAGCAGTAATATAGGAGGGTGTAAAATAAAAAGGATTCCCTTATAATTACTACAAACTCATCTTTTTTAAATCCTTAGCCAATAAACGTATTTTATCCTTTATTAAATTTCTGTGCTTGTAGGCATTGTATTGACGATAACACTTATTCCAAAAACGTTTGTATTCTAACCAAACTACTTTTCCAATAATCAAACTAACCAAAAATTCAAGATAAACAATAAAGGAATGATTCCATATCCAAAATACAATGGTGTATAACAAATAAAAAGCTGCCGTCATCAGTAATTCGCTGAATACAAATTCAAAACTGGGTTGCAACATTTTGTTTTTAATAGCTTCTGCTCTTTCTTTTGCTTTTTTGTGCCCAAAATATAAGGGTAAATAATTAAAGACTAAGCCATACAAAGCAAATGGTGCATAAACAAGTAAACATAAGAAATTACCTAATAAAAATTTCTTGTTGTAATTTTCTTCCACTTCTTGGCAAGAAACACCTAATCGATGTAACTCCTCTTGATAGCTTTTTGCCTTTTTACACAATTCGTCTACTTCTTCCGGAGTCTTAGATTCTATTTTTTGCATTAGGAAACGATCGGCTTTCAAGGTATCGGGAAAATAATCTTGATCTAACTTCATAGATAAACAAAGATCGGGACGAACCATGGTTCTCAAAAAATCAAGCTCCTGGTAATGTTGCGGATATGGAATATTTAACATTAAGTTTTGAATACGAATTTTTACCTCGTCTGCCAAATTCAACATTGCCTTAGGAGGATTTTCTTTGTATTGAGCATAATAGTCCGACAAACGAATAGGATCCCCAAAAGCAATACATAATTCGGAACGATAGGAAAAATAATCGGAATAATGATTGGCAAGAGGAAGTACCAACATGTTTTCCGGAAAATGATTTCGCTCTGCTGTATCAAAGGCAATACGAGCAAAACCCTTTTTTATTGGACCCAAAAAATGACCATTCTGATGTTGACCTTCCGGAAATAAAGCAATGGGTAAACCTAAACCAATCAATTTTGCCGATTCGTCAAAAATAATATTGTTTTCTTCCAAATGATCTCCTCCATCGCGCTGCCGATACACTGGCATGATTTTTAAAAAATTTAAAAACTTAGCAGCTTTAGGATTTTTGAAAATATCGGCCCTGGCCAAAAAAGCCACCGTGTATTTATAAGGCATCGCAAACAATATACCCAAAGCATCCAAAAGTCCATTTTGATGGTTACTTACCAAAATCATTGGCGTTTTTAAGGGAGGTATCTTCTCTCGGTTCACCACATAGAACCTACGATAAAAAACATAAGCAAAAATAAATCTGACTACTCTTCTTAAGATGTCATAGACATAAGAATGTTTTTCTAAAGTATCAAAAAATACCATTGAATTTAAATTTAATTTCCAAACAAAGAAGTTAAGGCATACATACCTACTCCTAAATAATTTCCTACAGCATAACCACAAAGACCTATAACCAATCCACTAATAAGACAACGGCGACTATTCATCAAACTGGCTATGGTTGGTACAAAAGGAGGGGAAAAAATAAGCGCCACAGAAGCAATGGTAAATAAATCGGCATCTACCTTAAATATTTTTGCAAGAAGTAGGTGTAATCCTATACTTCCTAACATAATTACCACAATAAAGAAAAACAAATTATACGTATTGGTATTAATCTGATCGATACGAAATTCAGAGGCAATAATAATACTAAATACCAAAATAAAATACATCCCCAATTCAAAGGTTTTTGGAGTATTACGTATTTTATCTACAAAAGATAATCCTATGGCCAAGGTGGTAATAGTAAGAATTATCGACACTACCCTATAATCTTTTGAAACAAAAAGACTTCCAATTCCTGCTACTATAAAAAGCAATATAGAACATCCAAAAGGAAATAGCAATTTTTTGAGATTTTCTCTTTTGAAAAAACCTTCATAATCTTCAAAAGAATTTACATCTATTTTTTTTTCGTCTCGTTCTCTTTCTTGTTGCAGGCCTTCTTTCGGATCCAATACAGAATTAGAAATAGGCTCCAATAGGGTTTCTTCCTTTTTATAAACTAAAATTTTACGAACTAATTTATAACCTCCTCCCACTAAAAAAGCTAAAAAGAAAAAAGTAATCATAATTTCAAAAGAATTCACCAGCATAAAGGTTTCTGCTCCAGGATGGAGTGCTAATTTTAAAGAAGCTACGTTGGGGGTTCCTCCAGTGTAAAACCCTACCATCAAACCTGCTGCTTTAGGAAGTTCTTCTATTCCACCATCTCGAAATAACCAATAGGCGGCAAAAACCACCACACAAACGGAAAAAACACCAGTAATAAGCGCCAAAAATGTTTTTTTCAAACTCTTTAACCAAAGTTTAAAATCGGAAGAAAATAACATCAATGGAATGGCCAAAGGAACACATATTGCTTGTAAAATTTCTTGCATTTGTGGAATTTCAGAAGAGGACTCCACCGAAAAATTCATAAGACCACTTAAAGACATAATAATACCCAAAGCATATGCCATAATAATGGTACCAACCATCTTACATATTCTCACTTTTCTATAAAGTAAAATAAGAAGTATGGGGCCAAAAATATAAATCGACAAAATAAGGACAAACTTTGTCATTTTGTTCTATACTGGTAAATAACAGGGAATACAAATTATTTATATCTAATTTCGAATAGGAAACTTACCTAAAAGGTTTAACACTATCAGGAAAACACCGAAATTTTTGTCAAAAGTATAGCTTTTTTAGGAGTTCAGCAAATGAACCATAAGGAAATATCATTTCAAATTATTGTCGTATTTTTGCTAAAAAAACAGTATGTATCTTAAAAGGTGCTATTCTTATACCACTCCCAAAGAGGTTCAACTACAAGAAAAAGCTTTTCTTGCCTTAGTCGATTTTATATATCACCTGAAATTGGAAAAAGAAATTCCTTTTAAAATATATATCGCTATTGCTAAAACAGATAGGCAATCGCTTTACAATTTACAACAAGACTTCATTTCTTATCTATCCAATGTGTTAGATTCTGAAATTCCTGCACTCACCCTTGTTTGTCAAGCACCCAAAAACGGAGCCTTTTTATGTGCTGAAATATTTTGTGTTTCCCAAAAAGACCTAATAGAAAGCCATTCTAAAATTTATTTCAAGCAATTTAATAAACTGCCGTATATAGAAATACAATCTAAAACCTATTGCGAATTATGGAGTTCCGGATTTCAAAGTAGCTATTCTTCCAACCAAAACACCTCATGTAAAGATACTCATACCATCTCTTTCCTTTCTACCGAACAAGCATCCATATTTGCATTTGAACAAATGCAAGCATTATTAGCTTATACCAATTTTTGCTTCGATCACATTTTCCGACAATGGAACTACATAGGTCATATTCTAAAAATACATAAAGATAAGAATAAAGAACTGCAAAATTATCAAATATTTAATGAGGTTCGAGAAAGATTTTATTCTCGGTATAAAAAAGAAAAAACCTATCCTGCTGCTACAGGAATAGGAATGAATTACAATGGCATTTGCATAGATTTTATCGCTTGTAGTCCAATTTCAAAAAATGCACAGCCTGCGGAAACTTCGAATAGTGCAGAAAATTTTATAGACTATCAAAAATCGGAAATATACAATCTTCCCCTAAAAAGTTTGGTTCAAAAAGATGCCTACTCCTATAATCAACAAGTACTGATAGGACAAAGTATTTTTTCTAATATCCATAAAAAAACTCCTTTATTTGAACGGGCCAGGTTATGGATAGAAACTAAGCCAGACGGAAATATTTGTATGGTATCTGGAACTGCTTCTATTGAAGGAGAAAAAACTATAGATGAAAATAATGCAGAAAAACAACTGATAAATACCATTCAATTTATAAATAGCCTCGTTCAACCCCAATCGGTTGAAATTGCTCTGCAAGTAGCAAAAAATTCCAACCCTCTACTGCAAAAAAAAATCTTGGAATCTACCCCCTGTTTTACCCGAATAAGACTTTATGTAAAGCCTGGTTTTTACACCGAATTATTGGGCAATTTGTTGAAAAAAAACTATCTAAGCACCGCCGCCATTTCTTTAGTGGAAGCAGAAATTTGTCGAAATAATTTATTAATAGAAATAGAAGCGGATCTTACTTATAAGGAGAATTCTTCCATTAAAGAGGATTCTTCCATTGCACATTAAAGCCTCTGCATTACTTGCTTGACCATTCCACTTTTCCATATAGCAAAGTCCCCCAACAAAATATGCTTACGTGCTTCCCCTACTAACCAAAGATAAAATGCTAAATTATGCAAACTTCCTATCATTCCAGCTAAAAATTCTTGGGCATGAAAAAGATGTCGTAAATAAGCTTTGGTATAAAGTGTATCCACATAACTGGCCCCATCCTCTTCTATGTAAGAAAAATCTTCCGCCCATTTTTTATTGCGCATATTCAATATGCCATTTTTAGTAAAAAGCATCGCATTTCGCCCATTTCTCGTAGGCATCACACAATCGAACATATCTATCCCCTGTGCTATACCCTCCAGTATGTTTTCCGGAGTACCTACCCCCATAAGGTATCTTGGTATGTCTTTTGGTAATATATCACACACCAATTCTGTGAGTTCATACATCACCTCCTTGGGTTCTCCAACAGAAAGCCCCCCTATAGAACAACCTTCCTTAGCCACCGAGGCGATTTTTTCGGCCGATTCCCTTCGCAAATCTTTGTAAACACTCCCTTGTACAATAGGAAACAAAGTTTGATGATAGCCGTATAAAGGTTCTGTAGCATTATATTGTGCGATACAACGATCTAACCACGCATGGGTCATTTGCATAGACTTACGAGCATAATCATAAGAGCAAGGATAGGGGGTGCATTCATCGAAAGCCATCATAATATCCGCTCCAATACAACGTTCTATATCTATCACCCTTTCCGGTGTGAACAAATGCTTGGAGCCATCTATATGAGAACGAAAAACCACTCCTTCTTCGCTCAATTTACGAGTACCAGACAAAGAATACACCTGATATCCACCACTATCCGTAAGAATAGGCCGGTTCCAGCCATTAAATTTTTGTAACCCACCCGCTTTTTTTAAAACCTCCAAACCTGGACGCAAATATAAGTGGTAGGTATTCCCTAAAATAATTTGTGCTTTAACATCGGTTTTTAGATCGGAGACTTGCACGGCTTTTACAGAGCCTACCGTACCAACCGGCATAAAAATAGGTGTTTCTATTTTCCCATGAGCGGTAGTAATCTGCCCTGAGCGAGCCTTCGTTGCTATGTCTTTAGCTTCTATTTTAAAATCCATATTTGAAATTGTTATTAAGAATTCGTTCTTCCGTGTTCTTCGACCTTTTTCCGTACTCCCTCAAAAAAACAAGATTTTGCTGGAAAATAATAGTTTGCGAGCTATTTTAAATAGTTTGCGAGCTATTTTAATTACCTTCCAAATTTTAGCTTTGAAATACCCACAGCACCTTCCAGCGCCCCATTGCGGTTCACAAATTCCTGTTCATAAAAAACGATGCAAAGATAATTTATATTCACGAACTCTCTATACCTTTGTAAACTATTATTATGGGTAATAAGTACGTACATGTTAGAATTTAATTTTTTACTAAACCCTTTTGAGTGGGGCTTAATAGGATTGTTTTTAATAAGCTGTGTAATACTAATACGCTTTTATCTTCATTACTATCATAAAATATCCTCCTATATTTCACCGCTTCCCACTACCGACAAAAAACCAATTTCAGTGGTACTTTCGGGGAAAAACAAACATGAACATATCAAGCAAAATTTACCCTTTTGGTTGGAACAAAAATATTCCAATTTTGAGGTTATTGTAGTTTATGATAATACAGACGAGGAATTATTATCTTTATTACGTTTATTCTCTCAGCGTTATCCTCGTTTAAAATTAATTAATACCAACCAAAGCATTAATTTTTTTGATGAACAAAAGTTTTCTCTTTCTATAGGAATTAAGTCGGCAGAAAACGATTATATTATTTTAACCACCGCCGAATGTAGGCCTACTAACGAATACTGTATAGACTATATTCAAGCAGCTTTTAAACCCGAAACTAAGATAGTTGTGAGCTACTGTACTTATCTAAAAGGCAAAGGGATATCTCCATCTTTTACCCATTACCACTTATACGAAAAAATGTTACAATACCTTAGTCTTGCCATTCAAAACAAAGCCTATGCTGGTTCTCGTCAAATTATGGCTTACAGAAAAAATTTCTTTTTAGAACATTTAGGATACACCTCCGTTTATGCTATAGATACCGGCTCTTACGACTTTTTTTATCCCCATATTACTTCGCCAAAGGAGGTTTCTGTACAAATCGATTGGAACGCAACAGTGAAATGCAATACAAAATACAATTTCAAGCAATGGTTAAACAGTGAAATACAATTTCTTAACACCATAAACATACAGAAATCCCCAGCAAGAAAAGCCATACGTTGGTATCGTGCAGCCCTACCTTTCTTTTATTTGTTTTTCACTATAGGAATGCTTTATTTTTTCTTTGGTAAGCAGGGCCCAATTCCCTGTTTTTTCTCTCTTTGGTTCTGGATTTTTGCTCTCTTGGCCCTACTTAAATACCTTATCCAAGCTATAGTTATGCAAAAAATTGCCACCAAATTTCAAAAAGTATATTTGTGGATTTATATTCCTTTTTATGAAATTTTATATCTACCTTTGCACCTTACTTTTTGCTTCCATAAAAACAAAAAATAATTTTCATGAGTAAAGGGCCGCTAACCGACCATAAATTAGTCGAAAGAGCATTGCAAAATAGCGATCAGGCTGCCTATACACAATTAATGCAACAATATCATGATGCTTTATACAAAATAGTCATGGAAAGGATAGGTAACTATGCAGAGGCAGAGGATCTAACCATGGAGATTTTCACCAAAGCATTTAGAAAACTACACACGTTTAACCCTCAATACGCTTTTAGTACTTGGATCTACAACATTGCCATTCATCATTGTATTGACCACCTAAAAAAAAAGAAACTCCCTGAGCAATTATTGTCGGATACACCAATAATATGTCCCCCCGTAGAAATATCTCCCAATGATATATTATGGCATAATTTCCAAATGGTAAACATAGAAGATCTCATTGAAAAACTTCCATTCATGTATCAAGAGGTTTTTTATCTTCGCTATGTAAAAACACTTAAGTATAAACAGATCGCAAAAAGGCTAAATATCCCATTGGGAACTGTAAAAATAAAATTATTTCGAGGCAAAGCCGTTTTAACTGAACTCAAAAAGCACGAGCAAGCATGCAAAAATTAGATTGGTATATTATAAAGAAATTTCTTGGAACTTTTTTTGCTTCCATTGGCTTAATTATCACCATTGTTGTTGTATTTGATATTTCGGAAAAATTAGGAGTCTTCTTAGAAAGAGAAGTTCCTGTGAAAGCCATTATATTTGATTATTACATAAATTTCATTCCGTATTTTATAAATATGTTCAGTTTTCTGTTCATCTTCATTTCTGTTATTTTCTTCACCTCCCGTTTGGCGCAGAACACCGAAATAATACCCATTTTAAGTTCCGGTATAAGCTTTTACAGGCTTATGGTTCCATACATAGTTTCCGCCCTTTTTATTGGCCTACTTAATACTTATTTAGCGAATTTTCTTATTCCTGATGTGAATAAAGATAGAATAAAATTTGAAAGAAAATATATTCGTAGTTCTTATGTAAATTCCAATCTTAACATACATTTACAATACGATAAAAACACCTACTTTTATGTAGAAAGTTTTGATAATCATACCAACTCAGGATATAGATTTACTAAAGAAAAAATTGTTAATAATCGCCTTTTAGAAAAATTAACTGCCGACAATATTCGCTTTGATTCTGCCAAAAATAAGTGGATTTTAGTCAATTATGTCCAACGTAAATTGGGTGAAAAAGGAGAAAAAATAGAAAAAGGAAATTTCTTGGAAATGCAATTACCTCTAAAGCCATTAGATTTTGCCAAAGACTATGTAAAAGTAGAAGAAATGAACTTTTTTGAATTAAATAAAATAATTCAACAGGAAAGTTTAAGAGGTTCTAATCAGGTGAAATTCTATAAATATGAAAGACTTCAACGCTTCACTCATCCTTTAGCCGCCGTTATTCTTACCCTAATAGGTTTGTCTCTATCCTCTAAAAAGACCCGTAGCGGAATGGGCACTAATTTAGCTATTGGTATAACTTTAGCTTTCACTTTTATCCTCTTTATGCAAATGTCTAAGGTTTTTGCCACTTTTGGCAATTTCCCTATTTGGTTAGCAGCCTTAATGCCCATTATCCTCTACAGTTTTATAGCCGCTTATCTAATGAAAGTAGCACCTAAATAATTAAAAACTATGGCTTTAATCAATTCTATGCTGCTTTGGTTAATGAAAGAACGTCTCCAAGAAATTGAATTCTTTGAAAATCACCCTCAGGAAGTTCAGAATAACCAACTAAAGGCCCTTTTAAAGTCGGCTCAAAATACGGAATACGGAAAAATGTACGATTTTTCTCATATTCTTCATGCCGAAGAATTTCGAGAACGCTTACCTATCAATACCTACGAAAGCATTAAACCTTATGTAGATAGACTCAGAACCGGAGAGCAAAATTTATTATGGTCATCGGAAATAAAATGGTTTGCCAAATCTTCCGGAACCACTTCTTCTAAAAGTAAATTCATTCCCGTTAGCAATGAATCCTTGGAAGAATGCCACTACAAAGGAGGAAAAGATCTTTATACTTTATATGTAAATGCCCATCCGGAAAGTGAGATTTTTTGGGGAAAAAACATGGCCATGGGCGGAAGTCATCATATCTGCGAAAATAACAGTGAGGCCTTTTATGGAGATGTTTCGGCCATTATTATGCAAAATCTTCCCTTTTGGGCAGAATTTAAAAGAGTTCCAAATATAGAAATCGCCCTTATGGACGAATGGGAAAGTAAAATTGACAAAATGGCTCAAGCCACTTTATCTGAAAATATTACCAACATAGCGGGGGTTCCTTCGTGGATTCTTGTTTTTCTAAGAAAAATATTAGAAGTTTCCGGCAAAGAAACGATTAGAGAAGTATGGCCCAATTTAGAGGCTTTTTTCCACGGGGGAGTAAGTTTTACTCCTTACAAAAGCCAATTTGAAAAAATTATGGGACGTTCCAATTTTAATTATGTAGAAACTTACAATGCTTCCGAGGGCTTTTTTGGAATACAAGATATAGCAGGAGCTCAAGATATGCTTCTAATGTTAGACTATGGGATCTACTATGAATTTATTCCTTTAGAAGAACTCCATCAAGATCATCCAAAATGCTTAGAAATAGGGCAAGTAGAGGCCGGAAAGAACTACGCCTTAGTAATTTCTACTAATGCGGGATTATGGCGTTATTTAATAGGAGATACGGTTCAATTTACCTCCATAAAACCCTATCGTATTAGAGTAAGTGGAAGAACTAAAAATTTCATTAATGCTTTCGGAGAGGAAATTATTGTAGAAAATGCCGATCGTGCCTTATCCTACGCCTGCGAGCAAACTCGTGCAGAAATTAGCGATTACACTGCGGGACCTATTTTCTTAGATGAAAAAAATCAAGCCTGTCATCAGTGGCTCATTGAATTTAAACAATTTCCTTCCGATATAGAGAACTTTACCACTTGTTTAGATGTTTGTTTAAAGCAAATCAATAGCGATTACGAAGCCAAGCGTTATTGTGATATGGTATTGAAACGCCCACAAATAGTAAGTCTTCCACAAGGTTCTTTTTATCAATGGATGAAATCTAAAGATAAATTAGGTGGACAGCATAAAGTACCCCGTTTAGCCAACGATCGCCAATACTTGGATGATATTTTAAGCCAAATGAAAAAATAGCCATGAATGCACTCAAAAAAATAAGCCAAAAAATATGGAAATGGAGATATAGAAATTATGCTTTCGTAACTCTCTTGTTTTTATTATGGGTTATCTTTATGGCTCCTAATAATTTAGGAACTCAATACAAATTAGCCAAAGAACTACGGGATTTACGAAGTATGAAACTTTACTATGAAAAAGAAATTCAAGAAAACGAAAAAGAAATTTGTTTATTTAATACCAATCTACAATACGTAGAAACCTATGGCCGTGAAGAATATCTAATGAAACGAGATAACGAAGATATATTTCTTTTTATTAAAGAAAAAAGTAAGAAATAAGAAAATTCCCAAACGGTCCTACCTCCTCTTTTCAAAATAATAGCTAAGAGTTTATTGTGTATCCACATCTATTGCCACTCTCACACTTTTATATCGTCCATCTTCGGAAAATTCATCTACCGCTCTCTGCAAACTTTCTTTCATTTCATATAATTGAGAAGAACGTTCAAATTTCAACAGTAACTCTTTTATGAAATATGTTTTGATCCGACTAACCATAGGATATTCCGGACCCAATACTCTATCCCCAAATAAGGCTCTTAAAGATCTTGCCAATACATCGGCTGCTTCATTGGTAAGAGCTTCTTCTTTATGCTTTACACTCAATTTTATTAATCTATAAAATGGAGGATATTTAAACATAATTCGTTCTTTTATTTGCCCTGTGTACATAGAGGCGTAATCATGGTTCATCACATATTTTATCACCTCATATTCCGGTTTATAGGTTTGTATAACTACTTCTCCCTCTCCCGTTTTTCGACCCGCTCTTCCACTAACCTGAGTCATTAACTGAAAACTACGCTCATAGGATCTAAAATCTGGAAAAGTAATTAAACTATCTGCATTTAAAACCCCTACTACTCCCACATTATCGAAATCCAAACCCTTAGTAACCATCTGTGTTCCAACCATAATATCTATTTTCCTTTGTTGAAAATCACTAATTAACTGATAATGGGAATTCTTGGCACGGGTACTATCTAAATCCATACGTGCTATACGCTGTTGTGGAAAAACAACTTGCAATTCTTCTTCTAAGTGTTCCGTCCCAAAGCCTTTCATTTTCATAGTATGCCCACCACAATGAGGACAAACACTTGGCACGGGAATAGTATAACCACAATAATGGCAAATCAATGCCGAACGTTGTTTATGATAAGTGAGACTTACATCACAATGTTCACAAATCGGAATGTATTGACAACTATCACATTCCATACACGTAGCAAATCCTCGACGATTTTGAAAAAGAATAACCTGTTGTTGCTTTTCAAAGGCAGCTTCCATTTTTTTTACTAATAAAGAGGATAAGTGTCCTCTCATAGTTTTTCGATGCGTTTCTTCTTTTAAATTAGAAACAAACACACTTGGTAAAGCCACATTTCCATAACGAGTAAATAAATTTACCAAAGCATATTTTTTATGTAGAGCATTATAATAGGTTTCCAAAGATGGCGTAGCCGAACCCAATAGAGTTTTAGCACCATAAAGGGATGCTAAAAAAATAGCTGCATCCCGGGCATGGTAACGTGGAGCAGGATCTTGCTGTTTATAGGAGGTTTCGTGTTCTTCATCCACCACTATAAGTCCCAGGTTTTTAAAAGGCAAAAACAAAGCCGAACGGGCTCCCAAAATCACTTTGTATTTATCTCCCACATGCCGCCATATCTCTATTTTTTCATGTTCATTATAACGCGAATGATACACTCCCACTTCGTCACCGAAATATTTTCTCAACCGCATAATCATTTGAGAAGTAAGAGCTATTTCCGGCAATAAATATAAAACCTGTTTTTCTTGCTCTAATGCTTGACGAATTAATTCTATAAAAATTTCGGTTTTTCCACTCGAAGTTACCCCATGCAACAAGCAAACCGACTTCTCTTTAAAAGCCTCTTGAATTTGTTCGTATGCCTTTTGTTGATCTTTAGAAAAATGAACCTGCTTATCGCCCTCTCCTTCTTGCTCCTTGTTTGCATCCTGATTGTCAAGACGACTTACTACCTTTTTCTTTATTTCAAAAACGCCCCTTTTATATAAAGCAGCAAAAGCAGCCTGTGAATTCTCGATTTGCGAAACAATAAATGCCTTACGCACCCAACCATCTTGTGCCCGAGGGTATAAGGCAAGATAAGCGAGCACTAATTCTAATTGTTTAAATGCTTTTTTTTCTAATTTGTCAAAAAGTTCTTTTTGTTTTACCACATCCTCGACATACGTAGGAGACCAACGCACCCATGTTTCTTTGCGTGGTTTAAATCTTTCCGATATTTCCTCTTTAATTAAAACAACCCCCAAGTCGCGTAAGGTTCGTACCAATGGAAATATTTTTTGCTGCCCAACAATAGCCGATATTTCATCCAAAGAAAGTTCCTTTTTTTGCTCCAATCCATCAATAATTGCTATTTGTTTTTCGCTTAAAGAAGTTATATCCCCATCAAAATAGGGATTAATAATGATTTTCGTTTCATTATTTAATTTAAATCCAGATGGTAGGGCCCCTGCCATAACTTCCCCTTCTGTACACATATAATAAGAAGCCATCCATTGCCAAAATTCGAATTGCTGTTTATGTAAGATAGGTTCCTCGTCTAAGAGAGAGATTACGGATTTTATTTCATACTTTTGATTTGTATCGGAATGAATAGAACGAACCAATCCTGCATAAATTTTATGTCTTCCAAAAGGCACACTCACCCTCTCTCCTATTTTTACTTTCCCTTGTAATTCCAAAGGCAAACGATAGGTAAAATACATTCGCAAAGGAAGAGGTAAGAGTACATCTACATATTCATTTTCGTCTTCCATAACTATTTTCCGTAAACAATTTTCTGTTTCATATTTTCCTTTGCAAATTACCCCTTATAAATTACCCGTTTCGACCAAAATTAATTTTCCCTAATTTTACTCCAAAGAAGAACAAAAATACAAATTTATTCGCACAACACACCGCTAATTTAGATTGGTAAATTGGGTGGATTTAAACTCCTTTTCTGTTTTTTTTATCTCCATTATAGGGTATCGAATAATTTTCGTATATTTGCAACTCGTGAAAATTGCACGTATAACTAAAAGCAGCATGGTTTTATCTTTTGCATAGCTCCACCTTATAAACGTGCGACTGCCATCAAAGCCCTAAATACGAAGCTTTCTTTAAATATTATTCTATGAAATACAATACCGCGCGCAAACCGTTAATTTTTTCGGAATATGGAAGAGGTATACAAGAAATGGTAGACCATGTTCTTACTATTCCTGACAAAGCCATAAGAACTAAAGCCGCCCAATCTATTATAAGATCCATGCAAGCCCTCCATCCACAAGTTAGAGATATGGAAGATTATATGCATAAAATTTATGATCAACTTTTTATTATGTCGGACTACCAATTAGATATAGATTCTCCTTATCCTATGCCGGTTCGCGATATTATAAAAAAAAGATCCAAACCCGTACAATATCACCCTACCCCTATTCGTTTTCGCTACTATGGAAAAACCTTAGAAGCTATGATACACAAGGCCACCGAAATGCCCGACGGAGACGAAAAAGATGCGGTTTTAAATTTTATCACCGTTCAAATGAAAAAATCCTATTATCTTTGGAACGATGACATTCTTAGTGACACTTTGGTTGCTAATCATTTAGCTATTATTTCCGATGGGAAACTACAATACACAGACGCCATGAAAGGGGAGGTCTACTCTACGTTTTATAATAAACCCAGTTTGGAACGTAAAAATAAATTTATTAATGTAAGTGCATATGAAACAACAAACAAACGCACTTATAACAATAATTACAACGGGAATAATAACAACAATAATAACAACAACAATAATAGTAATAACAATAACGGAAACAATAATTACTACAAGTATAAAAAACGGAAATCTTTTTAAGAAAAAATTTAAAAAGGAAAATCCTACTCCAATGCCACCAATGTATTAGCAAACCTATTTTTACAAATTCTATAACTAAGACTATTATATATCGTGAGTACATTTACAATTACAGGTGGGTGCAAATTAAAAGGAGAAATTACTCCTCAAGGAGCCAAAAACGAAGCTCTACAAATTTTATGTGCCACTCTACTTACACAAGATAAAATAACGGTAAGTAATATTCCTCTAATTCGAGACGTAATAAAACTTATAGATTTGCTACGTTGTATGGGTGTTTCTATTGAATCGTTGGATCCCCATACTTTTACTTTTCAAGCCAAAGAAATTAATGTAGACTATCTACAATCCGAAGATTTTGAACAAAAAACCAATTCTCTTCGAGGTTCCGTTATGATTGCTGGCCCCCTTTTAGCTCGCATAGGTTACGCTGTAATTCCACAACCGGGAGGCGACAAAATAGGACGACGCCGTTTAGACACTCATTTTACAGGCTTCGAAAAATTAGGGGCTATCGTAAATTACAACCCTTCTTCGCGCTGTTTTCGAGTACAAGCAAAGCATTTAAAAGGAGCATCCATGCTCTTAGACGAAGCTTCCGTAACCGGAACAGCCAATATCATCATGGCAGCAGTACACAGCGAAGGCTTAACTACTATTTTCAATGCCGCTTGCGAACCTTATATTCTTCAACTATGCCGCCTCTTAAATAATATGGGCGCTAAAATAAAAGGGGTGGGATCCAATTTACTACAAATAGAAGGGGTAAACGAATTGCATGGCACCTGCCACGAATTACTTCCGGATATGATAGAAATAGGTAGTTTTATTGGCATGGCCGCCATGACCCGTTCCGAACTTACTATTCGCAATGCAAAAATAAAATATCTTGGCCTCATACCACATGTATTCCGCAAGTTGGGCATACATATAGAATCTAAAGAGGATGACCTTTTTATTGCACAACAAGATCATTATGCTATAGAAAACACCATGGATGGCTCTATCCTCACTATTGCAGATGCTCCTTGGCCCGGTTTTACGCCCGACCTTATCAGTATTGCATTAGTTACCGCTACTCAGGCTAAAGGTAGCGTACTGATTCACCAAAAAATGTTTGAAAGTCGCTTGTTTTTTGTAGATAATCTTATTACCATGGGAGCTCAAATTATTTTATGCGATCCCCATCGAGCTACCGTTATTGGTTTAGATCAACAATCCCCCTTGCGCAGCATTTCTATGGTTTCTCCAGATATAAGAGCTGGAGTAGCTCTACTTATTGCAGCCATGTCGGCAGAAGGAGATAGTATTATCCATAACATCGAGCAAATAGATAGAGGCTACGAAAACATAGATCAAAGACTAAACGCTTTAGGCGCAAAAATTAGAAGAAACGATTTTGTTAAACCATAGGCCTATGACGAAAAATTGTCGGCCTTAGCCAACGATTTCGTTAAACCATAGGCAGAGGACAAGTCACCACCCACGCTTTTTTTTCTTTTTTATCAGAGAATTGTATTTTATACCGATCGTCTATTCTATACCCCATAATCCATACAATATCCGCACCTGAACAAAGCAACCATATTCCTTTTTTTTGTGTTTCCGGCACTTTAGCATTGGAAAAAAAATCACTTAATTTTTGTTTCCCTTTTAAGCCTAAAGGATAAAAATAATCTCCCTGCTGCCAGTGCCGCCAAGAAAGAGGAAATTGCAATTTTTCATAATCCAAACAAGCAATATTAGCCGCTCTCGGAATATCTTGACTATGGTAGAGTATTCTACTTTCCTCTTCTACACAAGGTCCTTGTAAACTTATCTGATTTTTTATAGTAGCACATCCTTCTTGTTCCTGCCGTGCTTTTTTATCATTAAACAATAAACGAACTCCATTTTGCTCTCTATAAACACGGCAATTTTTCTCTGTGTTTTCAAAAAATTTACCCGATATTCCTGTTTCTATATTTTCTACAATCTGCTTAATTTGCCCCACACTAAAGCCGTTTTTGCGCAAATACATTTCCCAAAAAAGAAATTTAAGTTCCCCGGAATTTTTCCACGAATTAGCAGAGATAAACTCTTCTTTCTCGCTTTCTATCTTTACCCATTCTTTTTCCATAGCAAGAAACCAAGCATTTGTTACCGTTTCCGTATATCGAAGCACAGACATAGTACGTTCTAAATGAGTAATGAAATTTCCATTTAAATCTTCTAACATAGGTATAAGTCTATGCCTAATTTTATTGCGCAAATAAATATCCTCTGCATTGGTAAGATCTTCTACATGTACTAATTGATGCCTCTCGGCATAAGATTCTATATCCGCACGACGGGCAAAAAGCAAAGGACGAATATATTGGTCCTTTTGAGGAAGCATCCCTCTTATACCCTTTAATCCTGTTCCTCTTAGCAAATTAATAAAAAAAGTCTCCGCATTATCATCGGCATGATGTGCCAAAACACAAGCACGAAAGTGGTGTTCACGCAAAATATTAGAAAAAAAATCATAACGGAGATCCCGCGCTGCCATTTCTATAGAAATACCATGATCTTGAGCATAAGTTATCGTATCGAAAGACGTTTTATATAAAGGGAGCCCATAATGAGAAGCTAATTCCAAAACAAATTTTTCATCTCTATTGGAATCCTGACCCCTCAAATGAAAATTACAATGTGCCAAAGCAATAGAAAATTGCCGAGAATCGGCAAGGCGACACATCAAATCTGTAAGTACTACCGAGTCTACCCCCCCGCTAACAGCAAGGAGCAACGAATCGCCATCGGCAAAAAGTTGCTCCTTGTTTATGTAGCGAATAAATTCCCGCAACATATATAATAAGTTTAGTCTATAACGTTCTCTTTACCTCTGTCTGATCGTAGCCTTCAATAATATCTCCCATTTTAATATCATTAAAATTTTCAATATTTAGCCCACAATCTTGTCCCAAAAGAACTTCTTTTACCTCATCCTTAAATCGACGTAGAGATCCTAATTTTCCTGTGTGAATTACAATACCATCGCGAATAATTCGGATTTTTGTCTGACGACCTAAGCGCCCATCCAATACAATACACCCGGCAATGGTTCCCACTTTATTAATTTTAAATACTTCACGAACTTCCAAATTAGCCACAATACGTTCTTGTATTTCAGGAGAAAGCATTCCTTCAATAGCATCTTTAATTTCATCTATAGCATCATAAATAATGGAATACAGACGAATATCTATCTGCTCATTTTCGGCTAATTTCCTGGCAGCCAAAGACGGTCTAACTTGAAAACCTATAATAATAGCCTCCGAGGCCGAAGCCAATAAAACATCACTCTCTGTGATTTGTCCCACCGATTGATGAATTACATTTACTTGAACTTCAGGAGAAGAAAGCTTAAGCAAAGAATCCGATAGTGCTTCTATAGAACCATCCACATCCCCTTTTACAATAACATTTAATTCCTTAAAATCTCCAATGGCAATTCTTCGACCAATTTCGTCCAAAGTTATATGCTTTTGGGTCCGTAAACCTTGTTCTCTTTGCAATTGTAAACGACGGTTAGATATATCTTTTGCTTCCTTTTCATTCGCAATTACATTAAAAATATCTCCAGCCTGAGGGGCTCCATTTAATCCCAATAACAAAATAGGAACAGAAGGACCAGCTTGACGTATCAATTGATTTCTCTCATTATACATAGCCTTTACACGACCATAAGTGGAACCAGCCAAAATAAAATCACTAATGGATACACTTCCATCTTGAACCAAAATTTTAGCTACATATCCTCTTCCTTTGTCCAAAGCCGATTCTATAACCGTACCCTTAGCACGTTTAGAAGGATTCGCCTTTAAATCTAATATTTCTGCCTCTAACAAGACCTTTTCTAATAAAACATCTACATTTACACCCTTTTTAGCAGATATATCTTGACTTTGATATTTTCCTCCCCAATCTTCCACCAATAAATTCATTTCTGCCAATTCTGCTTTGATTTTTTCCGGATCCGCTCCTGGTTTATCTATTTTATTTATAGCAAAAATAATAGGTACACCAGCTGCCTGAGCGTGATTAATAGCTTCTATTGTTTGAGGCATTACCTTATCGTCGGCAGCAATTACAACAATGGCAATATCCGTAACTTTAGCTCCTCTGGCACGCATAGCAGTAAAAGCCTCGTGTCCAGGAGTATCTAAAAAGGTAATTTTTTTACCATTATCCAACTGCACTTCATAAGCGCCTATATGCTGAGTAATACCACCAGCTTCGCCAGCAATAACGTTGGTTTTCCGTATATAGTCTAAAAGAGATGTCTTACCATGATCCACATGTCCCATTACTGTAACAATAGGGGTACGTGGAATATTTTCGCCTTCTGGAAAATCATCTTGATGTTCTAATTCATCTAATACTTCGGCATCTACAAATTCTACTTTATAGCCATATTCTTCGGCTAATAAGGAAATAGGATCGGCTGTAAGTCTTTGGTTAATAGAAACAAACAAACCTAAAGACATACAGGTAGAAATAATATCGGTTACCGGCACTTCCATCATGGTTGCCAATTCGTTAACCGTTACAAATTCCGTTACCTTTAGTACTTTTTGTTCCTCTAATTGTCTTTCGTGCTCCTCTTCCAATAAATGACTTATTGTTTGACGCTTTTCACGACGATGCTTCGAGGCCTTAGATTTTCCAAGAGGAGATAAACGAGCCAAAGTTTCCTTAATCTGCTTTTCTATTTCCTGATCATTAACTTGAACCGGCTCTTTTTTATTGTTGGATTTTCTATTATCTTTTTTAGGCCAATTTTTTCCGGTTTTTCCCGAAGTATTAGGCTGAGGAACCGAAGTTACCCCAACATTTCCAACATTTGGAGTACCTTCTCCTTTAATCCTTTTCCTTTTTTTCTTAGTAACTATATTGGAATTGTCTTTGGAGGAAGCCACAGGTTTCGGCTTCTTCATAAATTGCGTAAGATCTATTTTTTCTCCTGTTATTTTTGGACCCTCCAATTTAGTGTAAACCGTTTTGATAAAGTTATTTTCCTTGTCTTTATCCTCCACTGGAAGTATGATTTCTTCTACTTTTTCTACCTTGTTTTCCACCACAGAAGTTACAACTGCTACAGGTTTTGCAGAACTTGTATGCTGATGCTGCTGAGATTTTTTATGTTCCTTCGGCTCAGAATGTGTCTTAGCCGTTTTTCCCCGCTTAGCCAACTCAAAAGTGGCCGTATCCATGGTCCCTATAATTTTAGGCCCTGCCACTTTCGTATTTATGCGAAAATCGGCCATGTCTTTTTTCTCTTCTTTTTTTGCAATTTCCTCTTCCACAGAATTTTTTAAAGCTATAGGAACTTCCTCCACGGGAGGATTTTCTTTAGTAGTAATTTTAATCTCTTCTATCTTCTCTTCTTGCTCTTCTATCTTCTCTATCTTCTCTTCTTGCTTTTCTTGCTTTTCTTGCTTTTCGACAGGATTTTCATTTGCCTTTACTACTTGCTTTTCTTCTTGCTTTTCGGCAGGATGTTCTGCAGGATGTTCGGCATGTTTTCCCTCAGGATTAGCGGCTCCCATGTTGCGACTGTCCCCCGACTCTACTCCTACTGCAGACTCTTTATGTTCTGTAATATTTTCCAATACAGGTGCCAATTCCGACGTAGGTACCAGCTCTTTTTCTTTTTCGTCTTTTACTTTCCCCTCTTTAGTATGCTTCTCTACTATAGTGTTTTTTGCTTCTGTGTTTTTTGCTTCTGTTTTTTTGCTTACGGTTGTTTCCTCCATCGGAACTTCTATTTCCGTTTTTTTCGATTCCTCTGTAATCCCTTCCAATTTATCTACCACTTTTTCCACTACTATTTCCACTGGGACCGTTTTTGCGTGATCCGGTTTCACCGTATTTTTGCTTTCCTCTTTTTTCTCTTCTTTTTCTACAGCTTTCGTGGGTTTTGTTTCTTTTTCTTCTTTTATCGACTTAGAAACTTTCTCTATTTTTTCGTTTTTCTCCTCTTTGGTTTTCTTGTCCGTTTTACTTTTCTCCGCTTTCTTTTCGGGAATCACCGCTTTTTCCTCTACCGTTTCTTTTTCCTCTATTTCTTTTGCCTTCCTATTGGTTTTTTTAACCAAAGGAGTATCCATTTCCACCGTTTTTATAATCAAATCTTTATCCTCGGGAAAATCATCTTCTTTTTTCTCTTCTACTTCCAAAACATCCATAGAAACAGCCGCTTTTTTCTGGCTCATTTCCAATTTGATCTTTTTCGCCTCTTCCGAAATAACCTTATCCGACTGAAATTCTTTTTTTAATAAAATATATTCCTCTTCCGAAATTTTACTATTCGGATTAGAGTCTATTTCATGACCCTTCTTCACCAAATATTCTACAACGGTACTTACCGCTATATTAAATTCCTTGGCTGCTTTTGAAAGTCTTATATTTTTTGTTTCTTCTGCCATTCGGTTTTCTCTTGTTTTTCTGTTTTAAATTTTCCCCGCGATCACAAACCCAACCAGTATCCTTTTTATCACTCCTTTGAATAAATTTGCATCTGAAAAGAATACCAGTATTTCAGATCTTGGAGTTCTGCATTTGCTATTCTTCAAATTCTGCCTTCAAAATTTTTATTACATCTGCTATAGTTTCATCTTCTAAATCGGTGCGTTTCGATAGCTCTTCGGGCTCAATAGTTAAGACATCTTTGGCTGTATCACAACCTATACTTTTCAATTGATCAATAATCCATTGTTCAATTTCATCCTCAAATTCCTGTAAATCCACATCATCATCATCCGAACCTGCTTCTCGGTAAACATCAATTTCGTAATTAGAAATACGCCCGGCTAATTTAATATTACAACCACCTTTACCTATGGCCAAAGAAACTTGATCGGGCTGCATATATACTTCTGCTGTTTTAGCCTCTTCATTAATTTTGATAGAAGTTATTTTAGCTGGATTTAAAGCACGAGTAATTAAAAGTTCTGGGTTATTCGTCCAATTAATTACATCTATATTTTCATTTCTCAATTCACGAACTATACCATGTATACGCGCCCCTTTCATTCCCACACAAGCACCTACTGGATCTATTCTATCATCATACGATTCCACCACAACCTTAGCTCTTTCACCAGGTTCACGCTCTATTTTTTTAATAGTAATAAGACCATCGAAAATTTCAGGTACTTCCTGTTCAAACAAACGTTCCAAAAACACGGGAGAAGTACGAGAAAGTATAATAACAGGAACATTATTTTTAACATCCACTTTTAATACTACTGCCCGTAATGTATCTCCTTTTCTATAAAAATCAGCAGGAATTTGTTCTATTTTAGGTAAAACCAATTCAATTCCATTATCATCCAACAACAAAGTTTCTTTTTTCCAAATTTGATACACCTCTCCGGTAATAATCTCCCCTATTCGTTCTTTGTAGCGTTTATAAACAATATTATTTTCATAATCTTGTATTTTAGACACCAAACTCTGACGAATATTTAAAATTTCACGCCGACCAAAATCTGTCATTTGTATAGAAGTAGAAACTTCTTCCCCGACTTCAAAATCCGGCTCTATTTTAATAGCTTCGGAATAGGCAATCTCTAAATTTTCATCCTGCAACTCGGCATCATCTACAATTTTACGATTCCGCCAAATTTCAAGGTCGCCTTTATCAATATTTACAATTATATCAATGTTCTCATCTGTTCCGTATTTCTTCAAAAGCATGCCTCTAAACACATCCTCCAAAATACGCATCATGGTTTCCCGATCTATACTTTTTAAATCCTTAAACTCGGAAAAGCTTTCCACCAAATTGATACTTTTCATGGTTTTCTTATTTGAATGATATTACAATTTTTGTTTCTTTAATATCGGTATATTTAATATGTCTGTAAGGGGAACCAACTGCCGCACCGACTACCGTATCGATGGCAATTTTTTTTCTACCTTTTCCCTTAATGGGTTCCGGCTCTACCTCTATTTCTTCTACCGTGGCCGATTTCAAAATTCCACATACAACTTCGCCCTCCGTAGTAAGCACCTCTACTTTTAGCCCTATGTTTTTTTTATATTGAGCCAATACTTTTAAAGGTTGATCCAAGCCAGAGGAAGAAACCGTTAATTCAAAATCTTCTATTTCTCTATCCAAATGACTTTCTATATAGCGACTGATCTTCACACACTCCTCTATATGCACCCCATCAGGACCATCCACGAAAATCCGGATAACGTTAGTAGAACTCAGCCGTACCTCCACCTTAAAAAGGGAAGTTCCAACCAAACTCTCTTCCAATAAATCTTCTATTTGCTTTACACTTATCATAACACTATATACAAAAAAAGGGGCTTCCTTCGCCCCTCTGTCTTTTCCGTAAATACTCGTTCTCCTATCTTTCGACACAAACGACTCCCCACACCTGCTACTCTAAAACCGTGGCAAAAGTAAACATTTTTTTTTGATAAAACAAGTTACTTTCCGGAAAAAAAAGACAAACCAAAGAAAAGAATAATGATTTTTTATTCGTAATATATATGTTATATTTGTGAAATTATTAATCGGAAAATACTAAATAAAATACTGTTTATTAAACATTTATAAAACAGTTAATAAACTTAATTTCTATGGACAAAAATCGTTTTTCTCAAATAGTAAAAGATAAAAAGATATATATTTATGGCGCCGGTAATAATGGGGTGAAAATGTTTCATATTTTAGAAGAGCAAGGATACACCATAGAAGCTTTTATGGATCAAAAAGCCACAAAAAACACCTCTTTTTTATTAGGGAAACATGTATTAAAGCCCTTCCCTTGTGAAGATTCTAATAGTTGCGTAATAGTATCTATTTTTAATTACCATACTAATTTAGAAGAAATTCTAAGTTTTCTGAAAGATTTGGGCTTTGTATCTGTCCTTTCTTATTTAGATTTTACCCAATGTTTTTACCCGCAAATTGGAGATTCTTTTTGGCTCACCCACACCGATTCCTACCCAGCAGAACCAAAAAATTTTGAAAGCATTTTTCAAGACCAATTAAGCTGCGAAACTTATTGTCAAATTATAGAAGCAAGAAAAACAAATAATGTACATTTATTACCTCGTGCTAACACCAATCTCACACAGTATTTCCCCAAAGATATTCCCTTAAACGAATGCCATAATTTTGTAGATGTGGGTGCTTTTACCGGGGATACCATAGAATCCTTAGTTCGTCGTTTCCCTTCTTTAGAAAATTACATCGCTTTTGAATCCGATTTAGAAAACTTTAGACTCCTATCGGAAGAGGCTAATAAACATGCTTCGGAATTAAAACATAGTATTCTGTATCCTTGCGCTTTATGGAATAAAAACGAACTTTTACAATTTAATGCAGGAGAAGCCGGAGGTTCTTGCATTAAAGAAAACGGTTCTGTAATGGTACAAGCAGTGGCCTTAGACAGCATCTTACAAGGAATTCCTATAGACTATATTAAAATGGATATTGAAGGAGCGGAATACCCCGCCTTAATAGGAGCAAAAAAAACCATTTGCGAGCAAAAACCCGATTTGGCCATATGTCTCTATCACCGCCCCGAAGATTTGTTTAGAATTCCTCTATTAATTGCATCTTGGAATTTAGGCTACTCTTTTTATTTACGTCAACATTATTATTGTGGATTCGATTTAGTTTTATATGCTATAGTTCAAAAATAAAGATAAAATAATAGAGACAGAAGCTTGCAAAACCAAAACCATAGATTTTCTAAAATTATCTGAAAATTCCTACCTTTGTAAGTTCGAAAATATAAATTTCATGCCTCAACTCACTTTTCTTGGAACCGGAACCTCTCAAGGAGTACCTATCATTGGATGCCATTGTTCGGTATGTACTTCTAAAAATCCGAAAAACAAGCGCTTACGAACTTCTGTTTTAATAGAAGACCAACAAACGAAAATAGTTATTGATGCCGGTCCGGACTTTCGCTACCAAATGTTGAAAGAAAATATAGATAGTATAGATGCCATTCTTATTACTCATCCTCATCGCGACCATGTAGGCGGCTTAGACGATATCCGGCCTTTTAACTACTACCAGCAAAAGCCTATGCCTCTCTATGGAAGTGCCCTTTCTTTGAAAGGATTGCAAGACACTATTCCTTACGCATTTTCTCCATATCATTATCCCGGCTCGCCTGAATTTGAATTGCACCCCATAGAAGATCAAGCTTTTCACATTAACGAAATAGAAATTCTCCCTATAGAAGTAATGCATTATAAAATGCCTATAAGTGCCTATCGTTTTGGAGATCTTACGTATATAACCGATGCCAAATATATTAGCGAAAACTCTATCCGTAAAATAAAAGGATCCAAAATTTTAATTGTTAACGCCTTGCGAAAAGAACCTCATCTCTCCCATTTCTGCATACAAGACGCTTTAGAATTTATAAACCGTATTCATCCGGAAAAAGCTTATTTGACTCATATCGGTCATACTTTAGAAAACGAACAAATCAATAAAGAGCTCCCCTCTAATGTGCAATTAGCTTACGATGGTCTCTGCTTAAATTTTTAAATATCCTTTTATGAAACCTTATTTAGATTTACTTCACACCATACTTACACAAGGAACCGACAAGGACGACCGTACGGGAGTAGGAACTCGCAGTATCTTTGGATATCAAATGCGTTTCGACCTTGGTCAAGGATTTCCTCTTCTTACTACCAAAAAATTACATACTCGTTCTATTATCTACGAATTACTTTGGATGTTGAAAGGAGATACCAACATTGCTTACTTAAATAAAAACAATGTTTCTATTTGGAATGAATGGGCCGACGAAAAAGGAGATTTAGGACCTGTATATGGAAAACAATGGCGCAACTGGGAAACCCCCGATCATCAGCACCTGGACCAAATAAAAAATGTTATTACTCAAATAAAAACGAATCCAGATTCTCGACGTTTATTAGTCTCTGCCTGGAATCCAGGAGAAGTAGAAAACATGGCTTTACCTCCTTGCCATGCCTTTTTTCAATTTTATGTAAACGATCAACATTTATCTTGTCAACTCTACCAACGTAGCGGAGATGTTTTTTTGGGAGTACCTTTTAACATTGCTTCCTACGCACTACTAACCTCTATGATTGCACAGAGTTGCAACTTAAAACCCGGTTTTTTTATTCACACCTTAGGGGATGCCCACATTTACAGAAATCACATAGAACAAGCTCGTTTGCAACTTACTCGTGAGCCCTATCCTCTTCCTACTTTGGAACTAAATCCTAACGTAAAAGATCTTTTCGACTTCAGCTACGAAGATATTCGTATAACCAACTATCAATGTCATCCACATATTAAGGCAGAGGTTGCTGTCTAAGAAAACCTTGGAGAAAAAAATAATAATCCATTGCTCCTTCAATCGAGAGAGCAATGGATGGATGGATGGATGGATGGATGGATGGATGGATGGATGGATGGATGGAGCAAGCAAAATCTATTTTTTAGAAAACAAAGCTGAATTGGCTTGTGCAGTAGGCATAATAACCATATCGTTTATATTCACATGCTCCGGCAAGTTTACACAGTAAGCAATGGCATCCGCTATATCTTCTGCTTTTAATGAATGAAAACCCTTATACACTTGTTCTGCTCGTTGCTTATCTCCTTTGAAACGCACCATGGAAAATTCGGTTTCCACCGCCCCTGGGCAAATTTGAGTTACCTTGATATTATGCGCAAGTGTATCCATTCTCATTCCTTTACTTATAGCATCTACCGCATGTTTTGTGGCGCAATAAACATTTCCATTAGGATAAACTTCTTTCCCTGCAATAGAACCTAAATTAATTACATGCCCTTTTTGTTGTTTAATCATAAGTGGTAGTACACTTCGACTCACGTATAATAATCCTTTTACGTTAGTATCTATCATTCGTTCCCAATCTTCTATAATCCCACTTTGCAAAGGATTTAAACCTACGGCTAAACCAGCATTATTAACCAAAACATCTATATTCTGCCATTCCTGTGGAAGATGCTCCAAATGGGCTTCCACTTCTTTCGAATCACGAACATCAAAACAAAGAGGCAAAACCGAAATGCCTTTATCCTGTAATTTTTTAGCGAATGCCATTAAGCATTCTTTTCTTCTACCTGTAACTATTAAAGAAAATCCTTCTTTTGCCAACCGTTCCGCAACGGCCTGTCCAATACCGGAAGTAACTCCCGTTACTAATGCTATTTTTGTCATATTTGTAATTTTTACTGTTGCAAATTTAGTAAAAAAAGTAATTCCATTTTAGCTAAAATGCGTACATTTGCCAGCAGAAAATTTAAAATTAAATTAGTATCCCAAAATAAAGAAAGGTTTCGAAACCGTTTCCCCAATATCCATCATTGCTCGTCATGGCATATTCCTCGCAAAGCAAATCAAATCCTTACGTATAGCTTAACGAAATATGAAAGTTAGAAAAACGGATTATATATACGTTAACATAAACTTGAAAATAAATAATTCTATGAAAACACTTAAAATTTTCTATTTAGGAGCCTTTTGTGCCTTAAGTAGTTTGGTTTTTGGACAAAACACCACGCCCATAAAAACTACAGATCTTTCCAATTCCATTAAATATCACTATGAAAATAATCATGGTGCATTAAGTACCGCCACTTGGGAAAAAAGCGAGGATTCCAACCAAGTATTTGTTTATGCCTCTTATATTCAAGACGGCGATGCGAAACGAATCACTTATATCAACGATGCTTATTTTTGCATAGCCACTACAGTAGATTTAGCTTATTGCCCATCTGCCATAAAAACATATACCGACAGTTTATATCCCGGTTTTACTATTAATAAACTTTCCTACGTTCAATCTCCTACCGGAGATGCCTATAGGGTAGAAATTTCCAAGGGAAAGAAAAAGAAAATGGTATCTCACGATTTATATTTTACCGCCAAAAGTATTTTTATTAAATCCGTAGACCAGCATAAACTTCCTAAAAGCATATTATAATTTAACCCTATTTCCACAAAAAAAGGCTCATTTAATAAAAAAATGAGCCTTTTTTTGTGAAAATACTTTCGCTTCTTTAAAAATAGAAAGCCGTATCCTTAGCACACATGTTAATATACCGCGCCAATACAAAAAGATAATCCGAAAGACGATTAATATATTGTAAACCCAAAGCATTATATTGTTCACAAACAGAATTCCAATGAGTTTGCCCTAAGGAAAATTTCACCATTTCTCTTTCACAACGACGACAAACACAACGAGCTACTTGTGTTTGGGCGGCAGTTCTAACGCCACCGGGTAAAATAAAATCTTTCAGCACAGGAAGTTTCCCTTGCATCGTATCGATTTCTTCCTCTAAGCGTTCTATATCTAATAAATCAATAAAAGGTAAATCAAATTTTTTTTCTATAGAAAAATCAAAGGAATAGAAACTACCTATTTTAAATAAATTTTCCTGAATAGCACCCAACATTTCCCTATCCGACTCTCCAAATACTTTTTGATAGGAAGCCAATACACCTATCCAAGAATTTAATTCATCTAAATTACCATAGACTTCCACTTGGGCATCTGCTTTGCTAATTCTACGCCCTCCTATAAGGGAGGTACTCCCTTGATCCCCTGTTTTTGTATATATTTTCATTTTTCTTTGGCTTTATTTTATTCCATAGCTGGTGGGTAAAGACTATTCCACCATTGAGATTCTCCTTTTAAATAACGGGCGAACCAAGCTAAAATGGTATTTTCCCATGCGAGCCTTTTTTCAAATCCTACAATCCCGTGATCCTCCCCCTCTACCGTAACCATAGATACCGGACGTCCCAACAAACGAAGCGCTTTATACATTTGATAACTTTCCCCTATAGGCACATTATGATCGGAAGTACCATGAAGTAAAAGTAAGGGCGTATGTATTTTATCGGCATTAAACAAAGGACTTTGGTCTACATAAATATCTTTACGATTCCATGGAAAAGAAAAAGCCGTTGCTCCAGCACTATATAAATATCCCCAATAACCCTCCCCCCAATAACTGGAAATAGAACTGATCCCTGCATGCGAAATTGCCGCAGCAAATAAATTAGTACGAGTTAGTAATAATTGGGTCATAAAACCTCCATAAGAAGCACCAATACAACCTAATTTAGTAGAATCTACAAAAGGGTGCTCTTGACAAAATTGACGGGTAGCACTTATAATTTCATCCGCTACCGTTTTTCCCCAATTATTCACATGACGAGCAGCAAATTCTCGACCATAGCCAATGGCCCCAGATGGTTGCAATACTAATACCACATAGCCGTTCGAACTCCATACACTTTTAGGATACCGCATCGCTAATGCCTTAGGAGTAGGTGAAGTTCCACCATAATAATAAACTATACATGGGTATTTTTTGGACGCAGAAAAATTGGGAGGCAAATAATAGGTGGCATCTATGCTATCCCCCTTTGTAACTACAAAAGTCCAATCTTTATATTCGCCTATTTTTACATTTTCTAATAACTCTTTTTGAGGATTAGCAATACAAAAAGAAGATCCTTTTGAAGTAAAACCAAGTTTTGCTGCATTCCCTTTTATCAAAAAAGCTTGCGATGGTTTATCGGCAGAACTACCACAATAAACCAAAGCGTCCGCTTTAACATCAAAATTAGACAGCACCTGGAGTTCTAAAGGAATTTTTTTGAAGGCACCGGATGCTAATTCATAAGCATATAAATTTACCTCATCCTTATCATCGGCCATAAAATAAACATATTTACCCTCGTTTTCAAAAGCATAAGATTGCCAAGATGGATCAAAATTTTCGGCAATTGCTTTTACTTTTCCTGTTTCCAAATTATATATAAAAGCTTTTATATTATAATCATTAGCAATAAAACAACTATCACAAGGAAGAGAAACACCCTCTGTATTAGGATCGGTAAACATATACTCTGGTCCAGCTACCATTAGTGTTTTTCCATCAGGCGATATTTGCGCATTTCCACTAAAAAAAGAGGTCCATAATAAGCGGGGCTTAAGACTATCCAAATTCATATAATACATATTCTGAGCCATATATGAACGCATAGTATCTTTTATTTCCATCGTAGAAAATAAAATATAACGACCATCCCGACTAATATCCATAAGGTCGGTTGAAAAATAGCCATAGGTGAGAGGAATAAGATTATGGGAAACTAAATCTAATTTATGCAAGGAGATTCTATCTCTGTAAGTAGGCCATTGATCTGCCGGAGAAGACAAATTTTTCAATCCGTTTTTCGATTCTTCTGCACTAGTTTCCATACTTAAAATAAGGAAACGACCTTGCGGATCCCATGCAAAGGAGCTTAAATCACCGGTAGTCTCATATACCATCTTAGCTACTTGACCGTTTTTCCCCACATAAATTTGTGTGTATTTTCCTTCCTTTTTCATATAGGCGTACTGAGCCGACAAAGAAGAAAAACTAAAATTAAAAATGCCTGTAAATTGTTGAACGGCCTCTAAAGGAGAGTCGTTTAAATTGGACGTTTTGTAAATTTCATACCAAGAATCATATTTTTCTTTCTCCGTATTTCCCTTTATATGTCGAAGAGCGATATATTCACTTTTATAAGACAATAAAGGATTATAAACACTTTCTCCATATAAATAATGATCCATGCCATAGAATGCTTCCACTTCCGCTCCTACCGTTAATGGAAATTCAACATCTGTAAACGAAATTTGTAGAGGATTCAGCATTTCCTTGGGCCATATATTTTTTTTAATATCGGAAGAACCAAGATATAAACTTTTTATAAAGAAAACATGAAATCCCGGTTCTATATCCAAAGATTTCGTTTGTGCTTTAGCGTGGTTGGTATCTTGAAGCACCTTTTGACTCAGAATTTTTTCACCATCCATATACACCTCAAAAGCGGGCGATTGCGAAATTTCTAAAACTATATTTTGAAAAGATTCTGAACGAAGATAGAAACAAGAAAGGGTCCAAGCTGCGGAAGTAGAATCTAAAAGTTTGACCCTATTATTTACCGAGCTTTCCTGAAGTTTCCAAGTAAATAATTGGCCATTCCATTTCCATTCCCCATCTTTAACAGGTTTTAAATTCTTTAATTCAAAAAAGGGATATTTAAATAAAAATTCTGCATTATAATAAGAACCGTTAATATCGGGCTTATCTATAAAAGCAGGATTTTTAAAAAACAAGGGACCTAATTGCAAATAATTATTTACTTCTACCGTTGCAGACTTAGAGGCTGTATCAACAATAGATAAACCCGTAGCCATTCCTATACTGGGCAAAAACACTCCCAAACAGAACATAACTATGCCTATCCCATACGGAAAAAAGGTGCTTCGGCTACGAAGCACCTTTTGTTTATTTTTTAATATTTTCATTGTTTTCTATAATTTTAAACTCGGTTCTTCTATTCAACGCTCGGCCTTCCACTGTAGTATTGGGCGCACAAGGCTGATCCAAGCCATAACCCTTATAAAGAAGACGATCTACCGACATTCCTCTTGCCACTAAATAATCTACTACAGCACGAGCCCTGTTTTCAGATAATTTTTGATTATGAGTGACCGACCCCGTATTATCGGTGTGTCCAGAAATTTCAATCTTAATAGTGGGCACCTCTTCCATCAACTTGTATAAACGCTCCAATTCGGTATAGGAAGCAGGAAGTAAGGTCGCCTTATCTACTTCGAAAAACAAATTACGTAAAACTACTTTACTCCCAACTGTAATGTTTTTTAAAGGGAAATCTTTGCTCACTTCTGCATATTCCGATTCTGCCGAAATATCAAAATTTTCGGAATGGAATAAATATCCATCACATTTTACTGTAATTCCATAGTTATGACCCGCTGGTAATGTAACCATAAATTTACCAGAAACCGCATTAGATTCAAAAACGGCGATCTCTTGCTTTAAATCGTTATCCACCATAATAACCTGAGCTTTTAGAGGTTTTTTAGTAAAGTCATCATAAACGAAACCTTTTAAAAGAGTAATAGGCGTAATTTTAATCACTGCAGCCGATTCTATAATAGTTTCTCCTACCGGTTTAGTTACATAAGCCAATAGTTGATCTTCCGATTGAGTAACCACCCCTTTTTCCTCACCCATGTAAGTTATTTTGTAAATATCATATCCTCCTATGGTTTTATCTAAGCGTTCTGAAGCATAATAAGCATTTTTCCCATCCAAAGAACGAGTATAAAAGGCATCGTTTTCCACCGTGTTAATGGGCCATCCCATATTAATAGGTACCGACCATACAGTATCTGTCCATTCTGAATACAAAACATCCAGTCCTCCCATGGTTTCATGTCCGTTGGAACTAAAAAAAATAGATTTTCCATCGGGCTGAACGGCCACAGCCAATTCATCGCCAGTCGTGTTAATAACCGGTCCTAAATTTATTGGGTTCCCCCATTTATCATTAGAATCTTTCTCACAAGTCCATATATCTAAGCCACCATACCCCCCCGGTCTATCACTAATAAAAAACATTTTCCGTCCATCAAAATTTAAAGAAACGGTTTTTTCCTGGTACACTTTAGTATCCATAATTCTACTTTCTGCCATACTCTTAGGCCGTTTCCAATCTATACTATCGAGTTTGGCAATATAAATATCCCCATTGCGTTTTACGCCACGGTAAATATATATTTTTTGCCCATCTAACGACAAACCAGCCGTAGCATCGTGCCCCTCCGTATTGACAGGTTTGCCCATATTTACAGTTTCCCATATCGTATCCGTAAGCGAATCCAATTGGGCCATATAAGCATCTTCAAAACACAAACCCGTTTGATAATCTAATCTATCTCCCACCGCTCCGGGGCGAATGGAAGTGAAATACATAGTTAATTCATCTGCATTTAACAAGGGTGCATAATCAGGATATGGCGTATTAACGCTTACCCCCAAATTATCTACAAAAACGCGTGCTGGTTTTTGCATTTGATTTTTAGCATAATTACATTCTTTTATCCTTTGAACACAATTCTTCCAGTATATAGAATCTATATCTCGAAGTATAAGACATTTTTGAAAAACGCCAATGGCAGAATCCAATAAATACTTAGAGGCACATAAACGTCCATATAAATAATTTGCTTCCTTATTTAACGAATCTATGGCTAATGCTTTTAAAATATAAGGTTCCGCATCTAAGCGGGTCATAGAGGAAATAAAGTAAGACTTTCCAAGTAAATAATTTAAAAGCAAATTATCCGAATTAAATTCATTCGCACTAACAAAAAAAGGTAAAGCTTCTACTCTTCTTCCTTCCTCATATAACTTTATTCCTTGCTTAAGATTTTGTTTTGCCGTTTTAAAATCTTTTCTCCTATCCTTGAAATTTTGTTTATCGAATGAAACCCCTTGTAACACATACGATTTTTGAAGCGAAGTTAATAGCCATGGATTAACTATTTTCCCTTTTTTCACTTTTTGATTTTTGAGATCTTTGGCGTTTTTAGCATAAGACGGCAGTGTTATCCCCAATCCGATACATAACAAAAGCAAAAAATACAACTTTTTCATCTCTCTATTGTTGGTCATGATCGTTGTCGTTTTTAGATTGAATACACTGTGTTTTTACATATTTTTTTGCAGCTGCATTACCCAGTTCTGCTGCCTTATTCCAGTCTTGACAAGCACCTTTAGCATCTCGCATCATCTCTCTAAAATTACCTCTATTCGCATAAGCATTCCCATCCTTAGGCATTAATTCCACCGCCTTGTTTCCATCCTCCAATGCGCTACTATAATTAAATAGTTTATAATAAGCATCCGATCTATTCATATAGGCAAATCCATATTGGGAATTTAGTTGCACACAAGTATCAAAATCTAAAATAGCTCTTTCGTACTGTGCCATTTCATAATACGTTAAGCCTCTGAGATTGTACGATAGATAATTACGTGGATCTAGTTTTATGGCTTGTGTGTAGGCTTTTATAGCCAATTCATATTCCTGTCCTTTTCGAAGTGCGCTCCCGTAATTATTGAAAAAAAATACGGTAGATGGCATTAAGCGACAGGCTTCTTGATAATCTTTAGCAGATTCCACATACTTCCCCAATTGACGATTGGCACTTCCTCTATCATTATAGGCATAAGCATAATCCGATTTGTTTTTAATGGCTTTATCATAATCCAAAATAGCATTTGAATAGTCTCCTTTTTCAAAATACAAGCCCCCTCTATAGTAAAAGGCTTGTTCGTAGGTATCATCCAACGACAGAGCACTACTATAGTCTTTCATTGCGGCCTCTTTGTTCTTTTTTTGATAATAGCATTGCCCACGACCAAAATAAGCGGCAGCAGAAGGGGATATATAAATAGCCTTATTAAAATCTTCCATAGCTCCATCTATATTTCCTAATTCTTTTTTAGCCGAAGCCCTATTGGTATAGGCCTTTTCATAATTCCCTTTTTCTTTAATAGCTGCATCAAATTTAGCAATGGCCGCCGAATAATTACCTTTTTGAAATAACTCCACTCCGGCATTATATGTTTTTTCAGCCACCTGCTCATCTATGGTATTTGCTTTAACTATAGTTGCTTCTGAGACCGGCACATCGATTTGAGACCAAGAAACCCCAAAAAAACCAAAGAATAAAAGCACAGCAAATACAGCTGTTTTAGAAGATAATAAGCGGCACAACCCTAATCCGTCTATATTTTCAAAAAGATTCAATTTTTTCATACTTCCATAATTTTCATGTTAAAAATTATATAAAATTTCAACAAAACAAAAAGAACAAATCTTTATTTTTCAGGGGGCACAACCACTGGGAAATTATAATTGAATTTCATAAAATTCATGGGTTCCATAACATGACCCAAAAAGTCTTTATACGCTGGAGTCATAGTGAAATCATTTGTATTGTAGTAATCTTGGGGCAATGGTTGATTTCCTATGGTTCCCATATCTATACAAGCCGTATTATATTCTTCCAATTCGTCATAATTAACGACTGTATTTAGCACAGGCATACGCCCATAAGCTTTTCTTAATAATAAATCGGCTACCTTGTCGGCTAAGGTAGAAGTTAAACGGCGATCATACGCCCTACATTCCCCAGAACGAGCAAAATATCCTGTAATTTGCGCTCTCGCATCCAAACCTAAACGATGCGAAATCTCACCGGCAATCACGCCACTGACTCCACCAAATCTAGCGTGTCCATATTCGTCTTTTTCAGAACTTGCATACACCATTTCCGATTTTCCACTTTTTTCATTGTACCAACGAATACCCTCCGAGACCGCCACAATTAAATTGCGTTTGGGACTACGCATATACATTTCCTTGACTCTTTCAAAGAAAAAATCTTTTCGCTCCATAGTTATTTCATGTTCAGGAACTAAGACCATGTCCGCTCCCCCGTATGCCGCTGTACCCGTAAGCCAACCAGCATCACGCCCCATAACCTCTACCACCATTACCCTGGAATGAGATTCGGTTGTTGTTTTAATCATGCTAACCAAACGAGTAATAGTACGAGCAGCAGATGGAAATCCCGGACAAATAACCGCTTCTATTTCTTTTCCTTCGTATTTATGTATTGTTTTAGTTCTTAAATCATTATCAATAGTTTTTGGAAAACCAATCACAGGGACCCCCTCTTGCTCATATAACTTTTTAGCTGCTCCATTGGTATCATCTCCTCCTATAGTAACTAAAACATCTATTTTATAGCGTTTCAAATTTTTCATAATTTGACCCACCCTGTCTTCTTTTTCGTTGGTAGAAAAAGGATTAGTACGACTGGAACGCAAGGCTGTACCACCATACAACCCATTATATGGCTGATTTGTCAGGTCTAAGATGTCTCCATCGCCCAACAAACCTTTCCATCCTTGCCTTACTCCGTAAACCTTATAACCCAATAAAGCCGCTCTATTTCGAACCGATTCTATACTGGAATTAATAGCCGGAGTATCTCCACCACCCGACAAAATAGCTAATGTTTGTCCCTTAAAAAGTTTATTTTCCAAAGCCATAACTGTATCTATTTTATAATTTTATAGTATGTTAATTCATTCAAGATCTACAAAAATACTCATTTTTTTAACGAACTACAAATACACTCTTTCCACAAAGCCCTTTACAAACGATACACAGACTTGTTCTTGCTCAAAAAATCCCATGTGCCCACTATCCACTAATAATATTTCCGAATGAAGAGGCATCATTGCCTGCGCCATTACTTTTTGTAAATTAGATTTAGTATCCCGTTTTCCTTGAATAAACATAAACGGTATTTTTTGCTCATAAACGCTTAAAAAAGATCCTCTATCTCTCATTCCTATTTGAGAAGCTATGATAGAGTTTACATCCATGGCTTTGCCATCGGTCACTAATTTTTCTACTTGTTTTGGGAAATGCACCGCATTCCCCTCTGCAAACAAATCTGGAACAAAATGAGTAATAAAGCCATCTTTATCGGCATTCAGCAAATCTATTGTTTTATTTCTAAATTCTGTAGTGTAGCTACTATCTGGACCTGCATGAGAATGAAAGAGTCCAACCGCTTTGGTACACTCTGGATATTGCAGTGCAAAAGACAAACAAACATAGCCTCCCATGGAATGACCTATAAGGGTAAGAGAAGATATATTTTCCTGTTCTAACACCAACTTTATCAGTTTGGCCTGCATCTCTATAGAATGTTCCTCTCCAAATCTATCACTTTGTCCATGTCCGGGTAAATCTATACAAATCACCTTGAATTTTTCAGACAAAACTTTATCAAAACGCTCCCAAATATATATAGATTCTATAAAACCATGTACGAATACTATACAATCCCCTTGTCCATTTTGCGTATAGTGTAACCTTTTACCATTTACGCTTAAATATTTATCTGCCATTGTTTTTTTATTTATTCTCATTCAATAAACGAGCCCTTAGTGTTTTTTCATCCGAAGAAAAACTCTCTTCTTCTGGTTGATATTCTCTACTTTTGCTATAAATACGCCATTTCCCCAATACATTTTCCATATCTTCGGGCAAGGGACTTTCTAAACGAATGGGTTTATGCGTAAGAGGATGTATAAATCCCAAAGTGGCTGCATGCAAAGCCTGGCGAGGTAAAATATTAAAACAATTTTGTATAAATTGCTTATATTTTGTAAACGTAGTTCCCTTTAATATTTGATTTCCTCCATAAGAAACATCATTAAAAAGCGGGTGCTTTATGTATTTCATATGACAGCGTATTTGATGAGTTCTCCCCGTTTCCAACACACATTCTACCAAAGTAACGTATCCAAAACGTTCTTTCACTTTATAATGAGTAATTGCATGCTTCCCTTGTTCTCCTTGAGGATAAACGGTCATTATTTTGCGATCTCTCACACTCCTACCAACGTGCCCTTCTACCGTTCCTTCTTCTTCTTTAAAATCGCCCCAAACCAAGGCATAATACTTTCTCTCTATACTATGATCGAAAAATTGCTTGGCCAAATAGGTTTGCGCCATTTCATTCTTAGCCACTAATAACAATCCAGAGGTGTCTTTATCTATACGATGAACCAAATACGGCTTTCCTCCCAAATAATACATTAAAGCATTTACTAAAGTCCCTGTAAAATTTCCAAAACCCGGATGCACTACCATTCCTGGAGTTTTATTTATTACCAATACATCCGAATCTTCATAAACAATATTCAAATCTATTTTTTCGGGCAACAATTCGGTTTCTCTCGGAGGATTTGGCAAGACGATAGTAACCACATCGAAAGGTTTTACCCTATAATTGGGTTTAACCGCTATATTATTAACCAATATGTTTCCTGCCTTAGCCGCATTTTGTATGCGATTTCGAGCCGTATTTTGCATACGATCTACCAAAAATTTATCTAAGCGGAGAATGGTTTGCCCCTTGTCCGACACAAATCTAAAATGTTCATAGAGATCTTGAGAATCCTCGTCCTCGTCTTGGTCTTGGTCTTGGTCTTGGTTCATCTCTTGGTCCTCCTCCATTCCCTTTTGCAACTCCTCTATCCTCTCCAACTCATCATCCACATCTTCTCTATTCATCATTTTTTATTAAAATTTTTGCATAATACGTCTTTGATTTTTTAGTATCTTTTAACGTTAAAATATATAAACCGTTTGTTATTTCATTCAATTGCACCTGCGATTGAAACACATTTTTCCATACACATCTTCCCAACAAATCTCTAATTTCCAAAGAGGCAAAATTTGCATCTACCCCAGAGGGTAAGACTACCGTAAATTCTCTTTTTCTAACGGGATTTGGGTATATTTTACACCGTAAATCTTTATTTTCCGCCCTTGGTCCCACTTCTAAATTTTCGTTATCTACTGCAGCTAAAATTCCAAACGCAGGACGAAACATCAAGGCACCATAGTAAATAGAATTTTCCCATTCCCAGGCATTAGTTTTAGGATTCAAATAGTAATACCATAATTTCTCTGCTGCTTGATTGTTTTGATCGAAACCCACATTAAGAAAATCTTTAGTAAGCTGTTCCAAACCCACAAAAAAAGTTTCAGCTCCCAAATACAACAAAGTATCTAAAGAATAATTTACAAAACGATTTACTCCATCGGAAAAAACAGGATAGGTAGTTGGACTCCTATAAATTAATAAAGCTGGTAAGGTATCCCCCTCTGCGGCTTTCCAAACACAAAGATGAAAAGCCCTATTATTATAATTATCATAAGAACGATTAAAGAAAATACGCATCGCAGTAAGAGTATCTGCTTTTTCCAATTTAAAACGATACGCCATTATTCCATTGGGATAAGTAAGTCCAATACCAGCCTCCGAAGACCCGTCGTCATATGCAAATTCATTTTCAAAATGTTGTTGAAATTCAAGAGTGTCATTGGCTGAATTAAAATCATTTTGTATTCCAGATTTTAGAATATGTCGCACACGATAACTCACAAAATCTTGTTTAACTAAGGGGAAATTATAACCCATTTCCATTTTAGATAAATCTGGATCCGTTTTATAGCCATAATCTATAAAGGGATAAATATTTGCATTTGCCTCTCCATCCGCAGGCTGTGCGTACAAAAGATTAGTATCTTTTTCGGGATAAATTCCATATTGATACCTACAACTTAAAGTCTCGGCACTAAGATTGGTCATCGTTATCTCTAATTGCTTTCTAAGCATATCGCTGGTAAATTGCCTACTTGGAACCGTGGTATATTCTTTTAAAACAGAAGGACTTACTTGTACAAAAGCCACATCCTTAAGCGTTGTATCCGCCATGGTACGACCATAGTTCAAATAAACATAGTCTATATGCCACTGCCCTCCACCACTTCTTAAATACTTATCCACAGAAGAGTAAGAACGAAATCTAAATTGAAAATTTTTCTTATTAAAACCTTGCGTTTGAATGGGAACTATTACCTCTTTAAAATAGCTTTTATCCTCAATTGGAATAGCACTATCACAATAAGGGCAAAATTGAGCCAACGACAAACCTTCCGTACTCCACATACCAACCCACATCTTTAAATCTTCATTGTAAAATTCCAAAATCAATTTATCCTCTACATTGGGGGCATTCCCTCTTCTTCTTGCATCCCATAAATTACCAATTCCGCCTCCTGGCTGGTAATAAAAACTAAGATAAACAGAGTCTTCCACCTTTAAAGCTTTGGCCGTGGGATAAAAAATAGAATCCAACCGAATAGGCATAGATAACAAAGTATCTGCACTAAAAGAAGTTCCTATAATTGCATTGGTGTAGACCCTTCCTTTTTCATCTAAGGCATCTAATGTAGCCACCCCATAAGTAGGAGGATAAAGAGGATAGGTATTATTTATAAATGCGTCTCTTCCTATCCATTTTTTTTCATCCGGATAAGGTCCCGCATACGAGAAATCATCAAAAAAAGGCAAGAGGATACTTTCTGAAGAACCCGCTGTTTTTTTCTTAGTATCTACCCAATTTTGTGGTAGGCTCCCATTTGTCTTTGGAGCCTGCTCCAAACTTGCATTAGAAAAAATCGGCCTTAGCTCTATTTGTGCCTGTAAGGTCAAAGGCATAGTTCCACACCAATATAAAAGCACCGTAAAAAGCCTAATTAAATTCTTAATTTTCATAATTTTATTCCATTTCCTGTAGAACATCTTCTCCGACACTTTCTCCAAAAGAAGAATCTATAGCCGGTGCAGCTTCTCCGGAACCTATCTCTAAATCTATCACCGATCCTTTTTTAATAGAACTTCCTGGTGATATTTCTTTTTGTTGGTACAACTGACGTATTACCGCATTTTTAGCCATAGACGACACATAGTTCACCGCACCGGCCTTAAGTCCATAAGTTTCCAGTAAAGAAACAGCTTGTCGATAAGAAAGGTCTATTAAATTAGGCATACGTATAGAGGAAGCATTCATTGCTGCTAATACCACGTAAAAAGTTCTCTTCGTTTTGACAATAGAACCAGGTGTTGGCGTTTGAGAAATAATGGTTCCTGGCACCGCTTTTGCCTCAAAAACGGAATCTCTAACTACAAATTTAAATTTGTAATCTTTTTCTAATTCCTTTAGTTGATCTAAAGTATATCCCTTTAAATCTGGAACTTTCACCTCTTGTCCGTGGCGAGTACAAAATTGTAAGGAAAACAAAATTATTACAATCAAAAAAATACCAATTACAATCATGTAAGCCAACTGTTTCCAAAAATCGGAAGTTCTTATATAATCCAACCAACGCATATATTATTTAATTTTTAAAGAAACTGTTTTTACTCTTTTTTAATCATTCCCTGTGGCATAAATATAGCTTAATGCGCATCTAACCAATTATCTGCAAAATTAATTTCCACTTCTATCGGTACGGTCATAGGCAAAGCCCCTTTCATTTCTCTTTCCACAATTTCCGATACACGCTTTCTTTCCTCTTCTAATACATCAAAAATTAATTCATCATGAACCTGTAAAATCATTTTAGATTTCAATCCCTCCCTTGCAAATGTATTAAAAATACGAATCATGGCCACTTTTATCATATCCGCAGAAGAACCCTGTATGGGTGCATTTATTGCATTGCGTTCGGCATAGGAACGAACCAACGCATTACCGGAATTAATGTCTTTTACATAACGACGTCGATGCAATAAAGTTTCCACATATCCTTTTTCCTTGGCAATACTAATAGCCGCATCCATATAATGCTTCAAGCCACTATATTTTTCAAAATATTTTTCAATAAGTTCTGCCGACTCTTTTCTACTAACATTTAAACGCTCTGCCAAACCGAAAGCCGATATTCCATAAAGGATACCAAAATTAACCATTTTAGCCGCTCTTCGCATAGTTTGATCTACTTCCGCCATAGACACATTAAAAACTTTAGCAGCAGTAGCGGTATGAATGTCTTTGTGTTCTATAAAATCTTCCAGCATGGTTTTATCTTGGCTCAACTGTGCTATTATTCTCAATTCTATTTGAGAATAATCTGCTGCCAATAATACATTGCCTGCTTTATCCGCTACAAAAGATTTTCGAATTTCTTTTCCCATTTGTGTCCGAATGGGTATATTTTGCAAATTAGGATTTTGCGAACTAAGCCGACCTGTAGAAGTGACCGCTTGATTATAGGTAGTATGCAAATGCCCACTATTGGGATCCACTAATAATGGCAAGGCATCCACATAAGTAGATTTTAATTTGGCAAGACTACGATATTCCAAAACCAAAGCTACTATTGGATGTTTATGCACCAATTTTTGCAAAACATCTTCAGCAGTACTCCATTTTTTGGTCTTGGTATGTTTAGGTTTATCGGTAAGCTCTAATTTTTCGTACAAAATTTCACCTAATTGTTTTGGGGAAGCTATATTAAACATCACTCCCGCCAAGGTATAAATTTTTTGTTCTATTTCTTGAATTTTTAAACTTAATTCCTCTCCATATTGTTTTAATCGCTGTGTATCCAAGCGCACGCCCACCCTCTCCATATCCGCCAAAACAAAAGTAAGTGGCATTTCCACTTCTCTAAAAAGAGTTTCCGCCTCCACTTCTTTCATTTTTTTCGACAAAATCAACTGTAAAGACACTAAATTTTCCACCACCCATAAACTATACTCTTCTGCGGAGAAATCTACCATAGAAGCAAAAGAATAATTTTCCACCATTCGTTTTAAATCATGGCCACTTTCCGGATCTATCACATAATGAGCCAACATAACATCAAAACCCCAAAAAACAGATGCATTAAAAGTTAAATTCTCCCCCCATAACAAATGTAGTTGCTCTTTTAAATTGTAGGTAATCAAAAGTGGTTTTGGGCTTCTTTCTGCAAGTAAATTGGCAAAGGAAAAAGAAGCTTCCCCTTGCTTACTTTTCAAAAAATCATTCTCTTCAAAGAAACAAGAAAAAGCTTGTTTCTCCAAAACAGATAAATTAGAAACAGATTCAGGTATATAATAAAACAAATGCCCCTCTTCATCAGAAAAAGCCGCACAAAGAATGTGCGAACTACAATAATTTTCCTTATTGGAAGGGAACAAATAAAAAGCAATATTTCCACCTCCATTTCTTAGCGCAAGAAGTCCTTTCTGTAATTTTTCTACCGTATCCCATTTTTCCGCTTTTTCTTTTCGTGCAGATACGGCAACTTCCACTAAAGACATTTCTACCTCCCCATTATCCGAAAACAAATCTATTTGCTTATCCTCTACGGTTTTATTCCCCTTTTTAGACTGAATTTCTATGACGTCTAAATCCGTATTTACTTTCGATATGTTTTTCTTTCCTTCTTTTTCTCCAGTATAATAAGCTAACAAACGAGAAGCGAAACTTCGCATCTCCAATTCCTCCAATAAAGCAGTAGTGTCCGTAACATTCGGCGAACATATTTTTAATTTTTCTTCCGAAAAATCAATGGGAACATCTAATATAATAGTGGCTAATTTTTTCGATTCTATCGCTTGATTTGCGTGTATTTTTACCTTTTCTTTCAGTTTTGGATTTTCGATTTCATCTGCTTGCTCTATCAAGTTTTCTATAGATCCAAAACGTGCTAAAAGTTTACATGCAGTAACTTCTCCCACCCCAGGAATTCCCGGAATATTATCTGCTGCATCTCCCCACAAACCCAATATATCTATAACCTGCTGCGGACGTTCTATTCCATATTTATTACAAACTTCCGATACTCCCATAATTTCCGCCCCATTTCCCATACGAGCGGGTTTATACATAAATATGTTTTCACTCACCAACTGCCCAAAATCTTTGTCCGGAGTAACCATATAAACACTATAGCCTTTTTTTTCGGCCTTTTTAGCTAAGGTTCCAATAACATCATCCGCTTCATACCCATCTAAATATAAAACAGGAATATTTAAAGCATATAATAATTTTTGAATATAAGGGATAGCAATGCCTATATCTTCCGGCATTTTTGCCCTATTTGCCTTATAATCGGAATACACTAAATGACGAGAAGTTGGTGCCATGGTATCGAAAGCTACTCCAAGATGCGTTGGCTTTTCTCTACGCAATACGTCTAATAACGCATTGGCAAAGCCTAAAATAGCCGAAGTATTTAAACCGCTGGAAGTGATGCGAGGATTTTTATTGAGCGCAAAATATGCCCTATAAATTAATGCCATAGCATCTAATAAAAATAATTTTTTTTCTTCCATACCGTTTAGAAGAGATTATTAAAACATAATCTCCCTTCTTTTATTTATTTAAATAATTCTTTTCAAAATAAATTTGATATGCTTTGCTATCCATAGATTTTTTAAGCAAACTCAAATTATCTACCGTTATTACAAATACCATTCTATCTTCTTTAGCAATAGACGAAAAAATATAATCATTATTTATAAACGCCTTATAGTACGACATAGCCGTTTTCTCATTTGGAAAATCCGCTATGGTAAAGGAAAGTTGTGCAGCATTAAATGGTTCTATGGTCGTCGTTAATGAATTTTCTGAATAAAATTTTCGATTAAAATCAGAAAGTTTTATCTTCAACACTTCTGGATTTATTTTGTCTTTTTTAACCAATAAAACTACAAAATGCACTGCCGTATTTTTAGCCGGCTTGTATTCGGTAACCGGCAGTTTAACTACTGCCTCCGACCCATCTTTATCTTTTCGTACAAGATTTTCCGTTTTAGCTACTTCTTGAACCGGCAAAGGGGATCCTGTTTGAGGGGTAAGATTCGATTGAAAATCTCTCTTCGCTTTTGCTAACATAGCCTCTACACGTGGTATTAATTCGTGTTCAGGATAAGAAGCCATAAAATTTTCCAACAAAGGAATCATTTCACCATAGCCTTTTATGTAGGCGGTTGCAATAGCTTCTATATATAAAAATTGCGCTTTTAGAACGTTAATCGGATATTTTGCATTAACTTGATCCACTATCGTCAACACCTGCGAATATTGGTCCCGACTAAAAGCCAAATAAGCTTGCTCGTATAATTGTTCTATACGCTTAGCATTATTTTCCATCTCCTTGTAATAATTAGGATTGTTTACCCGTTGATCCTGCTCACTTCCGGGATAGTTTTTAGCTAATAAGTCGGCATATTGCCTAAATTTAAGTGCATCGCCTCTTTGATGATAAATTTTACATAAGTTTTCCCACACCGTAGAAATATGATTAGAAGTTGGATAATCTTTAGTAAACCTCAACAAATATTTTTCTCCTTCTTTATCCTCGTCTAATTTATCGTAATAAATGATACCTACTTGAAATAAGGACAATTCAATAATAGAATCTAAAGTTTTAAACTTTTCTACAGAATTAGGCAAGTTTTGCAAATAATAAGCAGGATCTTCTGGGCTTAATTCCGTAATTTCGTTTTCTAACATCTTTTGTGGATTTCTTCCATCACTTTCCATAGAACGCAAGGCTGCCATAGGTGGTTTGGACGATAAAAACCACAAATCTTCCAATTTCCTTTTCCCCCATTTCTTTGTAAATTCGGCTAAACCCATATTTCGCGACTGAGTATTGTAAAAATACCAATTGGAAGTTCCAGGAGTATTTTCATCGGTTTGCCCCCCCCCTTGGCTCTTGGCCAAATTCTCTATTTCTTTTTTCTTTTTGTATTCCGCAACCTTTTTGGAAGCATATTGTTTTTTCTCTGCATCGCTCATATTACTAATCATCCTCAAAGTATCGGAATAGGTAAGGTTCTTGTAATACTTCATCAATTCGGCCAAATTCTTACTTCTACTACTAATAGTATAATATTCCTCATCCTCTGCCTTTACAACCTTAGCAGCAATTTCGTAATATTTTTGAGACTCCAAATATTGTCGTTTTCCATAAAAATAAGCAGAAAGCCTTTTTGCCGCCAAAAGCATACGTTCCGGATCTCCTTCACTGGCAGCAATAGATTTATCCATACAGCTAATTGCATCCTTCTCTCGACCCTCTTTAAAGGCAATTTCTCCCATTACGTAATAAATTCGCCCAAAATAAGTAGCGTTTTTAGAATCATTCAACATCTTTTGCAAAGCCTTTAATATATCTTTGCCATCCATAGTGCGCTTATCATAACAAAGAGCCATATTAAGACGTGCATTAAACACCATTGCTAAAGGAGGATTCAGTTTTAAGCAAGCCTGATAATAATCATAAGCCGATTGTGTACGCCTTTTTTTTTGCTCTAACTGTCCTAAGATAAAATTGATACGAGCCTTTAAATCTGAATTTTTAGTTACTAAGGCCAATCCTGCTTTTAAGTATGGTACCGCTTGGTCGTATTGTTCTAAAGCAAGGAAATAATCGGCTTTTACTAAAGGTAATTCTTTTTCTGTACTTTGGTTTAAACTTGCTTGTTGTGCTTCCACTTTATTGATAAGCCCAATAGCCATTTCAAATTCCCCCTCTTGAATATAAGTTTTGGCTATCCAAAGCATAGCTTCGTAACGTTCCGGATTTTTAGGAAATTCAGACAAAACAAAATTAAATACCATACGTGCTTTAGAATAATGCCTTTGATAAAAAAGGCCCTTACCCATAAGCAAATAAGCATCATCTATAAATTTCACATATTCCACTCCTCGTATTAATATAGAATGCTTTTTAACCGCTTTGGTTGCTTTCTCTATCATTCTATTGGTTAATTCCGAGGTAAGATTAGTGTCGGCATCACTTCCATACTTAAAAACCGGCAATACTTCAAAATAATTTTCAGAAACCTGTTCTTTAAGAAGTTTTTCTAAATTCAATAGGGCTTCTTTCCCATTCCAATATATATTGTAATAAGAAGTAAGGTTGTGAAAATTTCGTGTGAAAAAATTATTTTTTTTCGTAGAGCAGCTGCTCATACTCAAAACAAAAACCGTCATCACAACCAAACCTACAAACCCAAAAAGATATTTTTTAATTTTACTCCAGTTTGCTTTCAATAGCTGTATCATAAATTTGCTTGTAATCCGAAATTTTCCCGATAGACTCCTCTTCCACCACCATTTTACCTCCTGTTACATGCCCTAAATATACCATAGGGATATGACTTTCTATCATAAAATCCATAAACTCGGATTCAACATTAGGATCTATAGAAACCACAATTCGCCCTTGAGCCTCCCCAAAAAGGTAAGAATCCACACGAAATTCTTCGTCCAACATAATATCAAAACCTAAATTATTAACCATAGCCGATTCTAATAAGGCTACAATTAGGCCTCCATCCGAAACATCATGAGCAGAAGTAATAATTTTTTCATTAATTAAACCCATAATTACTTGATGTAGATTAAATTCCTCCTCCAAATCAAAGTAAGGGGCAGGAGAATATTTTTCTCCTCTATAGGCATATAAGTACTCCGAAGAGTTAATATCTTCCACGGCTTTACCAAGTAAGAAAATAGAGTCTCCTTTCTTTTCAAAAGCCAAGGTGGTTTGACGAGACTTATCTAACAAACCTATCATCCCAATAGTAGGAGTAGGATAAACCGATTCTATTTGTTTACCCTTGCTATATTGATTATAAAAGCTAACATTTCCACCCGTTACCGGCGTATTAAACCTTTCACAAGCTTTCGTCATTCCTTTAATGGCTCCAACAAATTGCCAATATACTTCCGCATTATAAGGATTTCCAAAATTCAAACAATTGGTAATTGCTAAGGGGTATCCTCCCGTACATACTATGTTTCGAGCCGCTTCAGCAACAGCAATTTGGGTTCCCACTAAAGGATTAGCAAAAACGTAACGAGCATTACAATCTACTGTCATGGCTAAAGCTCTATCCGTATGTTTGAGGTTTACTACCGCCGCATCGGAAGGCTTATTTGTAGTCATATTTTTAGTTCCAACCATAGAGTCGTATTGTTCATACACCCAATGTTTAGAAGCTATATTTACACATCCACAAAGAAATTTAGTTACTTTTTCTACTTCCGACAATGCAACATCTGGAATTTTATTTATATCAAACCTTTTCGTTTGTGCAAAATATTTTGGTTCTTTATACTTCCTTTCATAAACCGGAGCACCTCCTCCCAAAACCAAAGTGGAGGCAGGCACATCGGCCACTAATTCTCCTTTTCTATAAAACAATAGGCGATCTTCATTTATCACTTCCCCTATTTGTTCGCAATTTAAATCCCATTTATCAAACACTGCCTTTACTAAATCTTCTTTCCCTTTCTGCACCACTACCAACATTCTCTCCTGAGATTCTGAAAGTAAAATTTCCCAAGCTTCCATGTTTTGCTGGCGAAGTGGCACTTTATCTAAATCTATCTTCATTCCACTTCCGCCTTTTTCACTCATTTCAGAAGTAGAGCAAATAATACCTGCAGCACCCATATCTTGCATTCCCACTAAAGCCTTAGTAGTAATAACCTCCAAAGAAGCTTCCATTAAAAGCTTTTCCTGAAAAGGATCTCCAACTTGAATGGAGGGAATATCATTTGCTGAATTTTCCGTAATATCCGCAGAAGCGAAAGTAGCTCCATGTATTCCATCTTTTCCTGTGGAGGAACCCACAATAAAAACAGGATTGCCAAGCCCCTTAGCTACTGCAGAAATTAAATTTTCTTTATGCATAATACCCACCGACATCGCATTAACTAAAGGATTGGTATTATAACATTCATCAAAACCAACTTCTCCCGCCACTACCGGCACCCCAAAAGCATTTCCATAATCGCCTATACCTTTGACTACTCCCTTTATGAGATGCTTCGTATGCTCTTCGTTTATATCTCCAAAACGCAAAGAATTTAATTGTGCAATAGGACGTGCACCCATAGTGAAAATATCACGATTTATACCACCTACCCCGGTAGCTGCCCCTTGATAAGGCTCTACAGCGCATGGGTGATTATGAGATTCTATTTTAAAAACGCAGGCATAACCATCCCCTACATCTACCATTCCAGCATTTTCTTCTCCCGGAGCCACTAACATTTGTTCTCCCGATTTTGGAAGGGTCTTCAACCATTTGATAGAATTTTTATAAGAAGCATGCTCGCTCCACATCACCGAATAAATACTTAATTCAGTGAAATTAGGAGTGCGCCCTAATATGTTTTTTATTTTTTCAAATTCTTCGGGTAAAATTCCCAATTCTTCCACAGTTTCTAAAGTCACAGTCTCATGGGTTCTCCCCTGATCGGGCATAGTTTTAAAATTCGACATCGAAGTTTTTTTCATTCTTTCGTTTTTTTGGTCGGTATTTTTTTTCGCAGGAACCTTTTCGCCTGCTATAATATCTTTAGATTTTGTCATATCTTTTTTTTGTCGTTTTGAGGGGCGGAAATGCCCATGTGATGATATACATGAGAGGTGAGAATATTAATAGCCATTTCATTTTGTCCACCTTGAGGAATAATAATATCGGCATATCGTTTGGTAGGTTCAATAAATTGCATGTGCATAGGCTTTACATATTTTTCGTAATGATCTAATACCTGATTATAATTACGTCCTCTTTCGAGTATATCTCTACGAATAATACGCATCAACCTATCATCACTATCGGCATCCACAAAAACTTTAATATCCATACGTTCCCGCATCTGAGGGTTAGATAAAATAAGAATCCCCTCCACTATAACTACTTCTGTAGGGTGAACCGTCACTGTTTCCTTGGCTCTAGCACAAGTGAGGTAGGAATAAATAGGCATTTCTACACTTTGACCTTCTTTGAGAAGATCTAAATGTTTCATTAATAAAGTAAATTCAATAGAAGAAGGATGATCGAAATTAATTTTTTTCTTTTCTTCGTCCCCTAAGGTTCCTTGATCTTTATAGTACGCATCCTGAGGTATAACAGTTACCGAAGAGGCATTAAAATTTTTGACAATTTTCTTTACTACTGTTGTTTTGCCAGACCCTGAGCCGCCGGCAATTCCAATAATCAACATATTTTTTCTTTTTCTTACAGATTGTAAAAGTAGCAAAAAAAAGGCAATTCAAGCAATGGTAGAGGAAATTTTTAAACTTCCAAATGCTCCTCCGTGGTGGTCTTTTTATTATTAATCCTTTTTATTTTTTTACAAAACGCAAACAAGCTATCAACCAATCGGGTAATGGCTTTTTAGTATTAAATAATTTTAAATTTAAATAAACTCCGAATTTTTTAAGAACCGGTATTTTCCAAGTTTCTACATACTCTATTAAGGTTCCAGAAGGATCTTCATTATAAGCAAAATGCCCAGCAGCATCTCCCATATCGAAATCGGAATTTATAGTTAAACTATAAACGGTAAACGGATAATTTAGTTTAGATCCCATTTCTCGTAAAGACTCCATGTAGCGAATATCATAACAAATTTGTATAAAACCTAACTCGCCCCACATCCTATTTTCAAAAATTCTATGAACCGAAGTTGGACGATCCAAAGCCTGAACCAATTCTATTTCTGAAGGCCCAAGCAGGCGAGAAAACGCACCCATTCTCGGTTTCTCGTGTCCTAATAAAACTCGTCTAAATCGACAAGCCGGTGTTCCTTGCTTACTAAAATCCTCAAATACATCTTCTTTATCACTATAGATCTTATCGTATCCTAGCATTTGTGAATAAAATCTTATAGCAGCAGTCATATCGTGGGTTCCCACTATAGCTCCATAAACCCCACCTGTAGGCTTGTTTTCTTCACGAAACCAAGAGGTAGCCGACTTTACTTCCAATACTTGGAAAAGATTTTTGAATGGATCTCTCACATAAAAATAATCCCTTCCCAAAGAATCTTGAAATATTTCCGTAACCTCCGCATGTTTATCTATGTAAAGTTTATGCGTTTTTAACACATTTTTACACTTTATTTTACACGCATAAATTCCATAATCACCGGGTAAAATATCAAACTCTGCTAATCTTGGCGTAATACTTTTATGCTGCCAAATTTCAAAACCACCCCCTCCTTGCAAATTCAACGCCAAAATAGCATGTCTTGCACGAGGTTCTCCCCCCGTATATGGCAACATATATTCGGCAGGAGCCTGCTCGTCAAAGACAATAACATCCGTTCCAAAAAATTCTTTATACCATTTCCACGCTATAGCCACATCAGCCACCCCTATTCCTATTTGTTGAATTCCTGAAACAATCGCTTTTTCCATAATTTTATTTTTATATTGCCTTATCTTCGACAATTTAATATTTTCAAAAAATCTCTCTGTTTTAAAAAAAAACTATCTTTTAAATAGTCTCTCTACATGCAACTTAATTAGGCTGTACTTTAGAAACTAAATAGTAATAAATGGCCGGAATATATCTTTTAAAATAAATCATCCATACATCTTTACGACACACATAAATCTCCTTTTTCTTTTTAGAAACGGCTTGTATAATACGAGAAGCGCACTTTGTAGCACTTATTCCATTGGCTTGGGCGTGATCCATAATTCCATACTCTCGACCATCTTTAGTTAGAGCATGCAAAGAAACTTGAGTTAATATACGTCCGGGACAAACCACCGTAACAGAAATACCATCTTGTTCATTTTCGGCTCTCAATGTTTCATAAAATCCATGCATAGCATGCTTGGCTGCAGAATAGGCCGAGCGATGAGGAAAGCCAAAAATACCAACAATGCTACTAACTGCTACAATGTGCCCGCTATGCCGTTCCAACATAGAAGGTAATACTGCTTTCGTCAAAAATACGCCACTAAAATAATCCACTTCCATAATTTTACGATCTACACTTATAGGCGTTTCTTTTATTAAGGAACGTTGACTTATACCTCCATTATTAACAAGAATATCTACATATTTAAATTGCTGTAAAACCTTATCGGCAGCGACAGCTAACGATTTTGGATCGGATAAATCCAAAGGAACAATAAAACAATTTTCGGGATGTGCGCATTCGTTTTTTACCCGTGTCAACTCCTGTTCATTTCTAGCAGAAAGAATAATTCGATTTCCTAACAAGGAGTATTTTTTCGCCAAAGCCTCCCCTATTCCGGAAGAGGCTCCTGTAATCCATATTTGCAACATATATTTTCTTTTCAGCCTTTGTTTTTTTGCTTTCCCAAGGTATGCAAAAAAAAGAAAGCAAATATACAAATTATAAAAGAATTTTGCTGAATAACAAAATTTTCATACTTTTGCACCTCTTTTAAGAGATCTTCGCCCTCGTAGCTCAGTTGGTAGAGCAAATGACTCTTAATCATTGGGCCTGGGGTTCGAATCCCCACGAGGGCACTACTTAAAATCAAGCACTTATGAAGGTTTCATGGGTGCTTTTTTGATTTCATTTGCATACAATTGTGGGGAAGTGCTTTTTTTGAGGGGGATTTTGGATCACAGGGAATGAGATAACTGAACTATTCAGCACTTTTCTCTTTCGAAATAATAACATACTCACATACGTTGCTATTAGCTATCGTAAAAGCGTCTCCTTTTTTGAGAAGTGCTCTTCCAAACTGATATATGGTGTCGGGAAATGTTTCCATCCACATATCTTTTATGATATATAACTTCGGACAGGGAAATACCTTATCTACTAAATCTGGGTTTTTAAGAAATGTTCGAATTCCTGCCTCTTTTGGATTATTCTCAATCTTAGATTCCGAACCCTCCCTTTCAAAATGCGTCCGATATTCTGACGAATACGCCTTTCCCTTGCAATACACACTTTCCAAACGAAACAGCTTTTTTATCATCTCTACCCCAACTCCCAACTCCCGGCAGAGAAGCTCTAATCGCAACAATTCTTTTACAAAAGTGGAGTAGTTATCTCTGTCCTCACACAAGTATTTTATTGGTACGATTGAGGTACTATAGACTCCAACTAAACTGGATTTGATAATTATACCAGCACGACGAATGGAAGCAAATGGTTAAACTGGAAGTATAAAAAAAAGCTGTATTTTTGTACAATGAAAACACATTTAAATCTGCGAAAAAATTATAAGTCAGCCGTTTTATAAGTCAGCCGTTTTATTTTAAAGAAATTTGTTTTTACACGTACTAACTCAAATATTTTAAATAGCATGAAGATAAAATAGGAAAGCATGAAAAATATTCCAGTAATTTTCTCCAAATCCATAGGAAAATGGTATGCGTTGTGTCTTTTAGGAAGTTCTTTATTAGGGGCCGATTTTTTTGCTATTCCGTTTCCATATTTTCACCTAACGCCTTATAGATTATTATTACTTTTATCTCCAATCCTGCTGTTTCTACTACATACCAATAAAGAATATAAACAGGCATGGAAAAACTATAATTATCCTTACTTTGTTTTTTTATGGATATGGCTTGTATATGCTATTTTAAGTGGATTATGGGTTAAAGATTATGTATTGTGGGGCTCTGGTCTTTTATTCTTCCTCGCTGGCTGTATTAGTTCTTACTTTATAGTATCCACTTTTAATACACGAAAAGATTTTTTTACTGCTTTTCGTTTAGTAGAAGGAATAGCTTTATTAATCGCCTTTTTAGGATTATGGGAAATATGTACCGCACGCTATTTTTTTGTCCAAGAGACCTATGCTATCCGTTATACCGAATGTGCTTTAGGTAGTTTTGTTCATAGGCCATTACCTGTGGCTACCTTTTCAAATGTGAACGATCTTTCTTCTTTTTTATATTTTTCTTTTTTTATTGCATTAGCCTTGTTCTTTCTTAGAACAAACAAAGCAGCAAAAGTTTTAGATGTATTTTGTATGCTTATTTATTTAGTAGTTATTGTGGCAGGACAATCTCGTTCTGTGTTTTTGGGATTTATTTTAGCTCTATTAGCTTTATTAATCTACTGGATTTGCAAGTTTATTCGTCAAAAAAAATGGAAGCGCATTGGAATATGGACTTTGGTGGGAGTAACGGTCTTGGGATGTTGCCTTTTTTTAACAAAAGAGACTCTTCTTTCAAGCAATTTTTGGTTGGATGATAGAAGCGATACCTCTCGAATGAATTTAATGAAAGATGGCTTTATTTATTTATATAACCATTGGTTTATGGGGGTAGGTTGGGGAAACATAGAATATTATAGATCACAATCGATGGATCCCATGTCCATAGATACTATCACTCAAATACATAATTGGTGGATGGAAATTTTAGTTACCTCTGGAATTTTTATTTTTGCAGGGTATCTGTGGATTTATTTGCGTAATTACAAACATTTATTTCAGGCTTCTTTGGTGTTAAAAAACCGAGTAGAACAAAAAAACATGCTCGTCTTCTTTATGGCTTTTACTGGATGTGTAATAGTCTTTGTTGCCTCCAGTTCTTTTGTTCGCTGCGATTGGTTTTGGGTAATTTTAGCATTATTGTTTGCTTATTGTGGTCACCATCCAATTTCAAACGAGAATCAAAAGAAATTGGATCTATAACCGCTGCTCTCCCTAGTTTTGGAAATTTCTTTAGCCCCATAAGGGTCAATTTTACCCTTAAAAAACGGTGCATTTTAGACCTTTTGAGACAGGTCCGAATCTATTAAGAAGGAGTAAGGGCCCGCTAATGCGAGCCCTTACTCCTTCTTAATAGATTCCCTGCAGACAATCTTGCTTGACCTTTCAAAATATCGCAAGAAACGTATATGCACTAATGGTGAAAACCTCCGGATTCTTGTTGAGTAGAATTACTACTTACGGGATGTTTACGAAAATATTCTATACTACGTTGCAAATCCTCTATTAATAGCTGTGCCATATCCCTGCTAAAACCATGGCGAATTAAAACTCGCTGAATAACGATATCTTGACAGTTTTCCGGCAGAGAGTAAGAGGCAAGTTGCCACCCTCTAGAGCGCATTCTATCGGATAGATCATATAAATTAAATCCGGGATTAAGCCCTTTTTTCAGAGTCCATGTTGCTCCCGGTAGACCCGATTTGCCATCGTATAATAAATCAAATAGCCCCATTTTATTTACCTCTTCTGCAATAAAAACACCCGTATCTAAACACGCTTGTTGAATACGTCTGTAACCATCTTTACCATGACGAATTAGATTGTAGTATTGAGCCACAATTTGCCCTCCCGGACGAGAAAAGTTAAGAGCAAAAGTCGGCATATTCCCTCCTAAATAATTTACATTGAAAATCAAACCATCCGGTAGATTTTTGCGTTCACGCCAAATAACCCATCCTACTCCCAAGGGCGATAATCCGAATTTATGTCCGGAACTATTTATAGATTTAACCCGAGGAAGTTTAAAATCCCAAACTAATTTTGGATGAATAAAAGGTGCAATAAATCCACCACTGGCAGCATCTACGTGAATAGGAATATCTCTACCGGTTTCTTTTTGATATTGATCCAAAGCATCACTAATTTCTTTTACATTTTCATACTGTAAAGTAAAAGTAAGGCCTAAGGTAGGAACAACTCCTATAGTGTTTTCATCAATTCTCTTAATAACCTCTTCAGGGGTCATTAAAAAACGATCATGTTCCATAGGAATTTCTCGAATTTCCACATCGAAATATCTAGCAAATTTATGCCAACAAATCTGCACTGGACCGGTGATAAGATTAGGTTTATCGGTGGGTTTGCCTTCTTTTTGTCGTTTTTCTCTCCATGCCCATTTTAGAGCTAAACCGCCCAGCATAGCTGCTTCGCTGGAGCCGGTAGTAGAACAACCGATAGTATTAGCACTTTCGGGCGAATGCCATAAATCTGCTAAAATATGAACACAACGATTTTCCATTTCAGCGGATTGAGGATATTCGTCTTTGTCAATCATATTTTTGTCGATACACTTATCCATAAGAATATGGATATTATGATCTAAATCTGTTTGACAAAAGGTAGCTAGATTTTGCTTAGCATTTCCGTCCAACAATAATTCATCTAAAATCAAATCCCTGACTAAAGTTGGATCGTTTGTTTGCTCACTCATTTTATATTTAGGAATAGGCTTTGTTGCCGCCTCTTTAGCATAGGTATCAAAAACTTCGTTTTTTTTCCCTGGATTCATAGAATGTAGTGCCATATTGTTTGATTTAAAGGATTTATAAATAGTATAAACCTATGTCTATACCAATTTTAGTTATTCATGGATCCGAAATTTTAATTCATATTTTTTTGTTTGATAGGGATTATTTGTCTGTTTCATAACAAATAAAAACCAAATATACAAATATATTTTATGGAACCTAAAAAACAACTTCTTTTTTTATATTTTGGATCCAAAAAGAATATAACAGAATTACAATCAATATATTAAAAAGAATATCTCGCAAAGACACTGAGACAAAACCAATGTTTGGTATTGGTGACCAATTCTTTGATTGCTTTTCCAGGAATGGTATAAGCCGTATTCAAATGAAAATACCACTGCCGTGACAGAAAAAATTTGATGGTTAAATTGTATTCACTTCCATAGATTTTAGAGCTTAGTATAGAAAGAGCTGGATTTCCACCTAAATTCATTTTTTGAGATGCATAAAAAAGCCATACTTGTCCCACTAATTGAAGTTTTTTGACTGGAAAACAAGATATTTGCAAACGATGGGATATTTCGTTACTGTTTTGTACTATTTTGTACATATTGGATCCTTGTACCCACTGTTCTCCATTCCCACCGGTATAGAGGGCATCCCAACGATTATAAGAAGCTGTTTTTGGATTATCTCCAGAAAAGGAAGCATAGCGATAACTTAAAGTGGGTGAAGTTTTTACCGAAGAGAAACGCCAACCTATCTCTCCGTAATAAGCCCATGCACTCATATTAAAATGGGAATTTCGTGCATAGGCTCCTTCCGCTTTAAAAATCAAGCCTCCCTTTCCAATAGCATCGGTTCTAAAAACACGAATATTATATACTTGCATTCCTTTACGGCTGTGCGATGTTCCGTCTGGCAAGTAGTATTTGAAATTGGATCGAGGAACTTGCAAAAAACTAATTCCTATTACCATTTTATCCTTGTTTCCCAATTCTAAATTTATGCCATTAATAATGGTATTACTTTGGAGTATGGGAAGTTCATTAGGCTTTATTCGAAAAAGTTGCAGGGTCAATCTATCCCAAGAAAAACCAGCTTGAAAAATACTTTTTGCAGCCCAACGTGGATTTAGCTGTAAGGCCGCTCGATTATCTCCATTCATGGCTGTATTTACGATTAAAAAACCATCTCCTAATGTAAATTGTTTACGTCCATAAAGCGCATGGTAACGATAAAGATGCCCCTTGCCTGTTCGTCCAGTACCAATAAATCCAATATAAGCTTCTTCTACAGCGCCATAAATTCGAGCTTTGTTGGTAAAAAGTTCATTGCCTGCAGAAAAGGAAACTAAATAATTTACTCCCCCATATAAACTTAAATTTATTTTTGGTATAATTTTCACAACTCCATATATGCCTAAAGAAGCAAAGCCTTCCAGCCAAGCGGTGTAACCTGCACCAACGGGATGGTTTGCTAATGGATTGCCATTTAAAAGTTCTTTTTCTTTCCCAAACCAAGCGTTATTATTACTATAGACCATTTCCGATGCAGCGGCTTTGAAAGTAAAAAACGTACGCGGACTGCTATAAATTACAGGAAAAGACGATATGTTTTTAAAAATATTTTCCTTGACTACGCTTTTAATAGTATCGTTAGAGAGAATTACATGTACCTGAATCTCTATTTCGTTTTCTGAAAATGGATAAATTTCCGTAGTGGCATCCGCTACAAATCCCAATAATTTTATTTGGGAAGTGTAGTAGGAAGCCATAAAACTACTATATTGTGTCTGAGGATATATTTTATATATCCTCCGTATTTTTTCTTTCTTTTCCAATGCGGATAGTGTGTCTCCATCTACATTTTCAAAAGAAAAAGCTATAGATTGTATTCGATATCCCTCATAAATAGAAACAGGATTATTGCTTTGTGCCATTAGAATGCGACTTATTAGAAGTAACAAGGCGCATAGTATTATTTTTCTCACACAAATTAAACTAATAATTTGTCCATCCTCCATCGGTAGCCATTATGGTACCGGTAATGGCAGAAGCTTCGTCTGATAGTAGATAAAGAATAGTGGAAGCTTGCTCCCAGGGGAAAGCACCTCTATGCTCCGAATCGCAATATTTTAAAAGGCTCATAGTTTTAAGTGCTCCCATGCCAAATCCATCTCCTGCAGCTACAGAAGCTTTAACAAATGATTCTGCACGATCTACCATGGGGGTTTGTGTTTCTGCCATATTTACGGAATTTACACGAATACCGTAAGGGGCATAGTCAATAGCTGCATTACGAACCAAGCCATTCACTGCAAATTTGCTGGAAACATAAGCCGGATTTCCAGATAGACCCGTCATTCCTGCAATAGAACCAACCACCACTATGGATCCTCCGTTATTTTGTTTTAAAAATTGTTGTAAAACCACTCTCATCGATTTGAAAGTCCCCATAGCGTTGGTAGCAAATACATTATCCCAATATTCGTTGGTAGCTTCCGTAATGGTAGCTGGCATTAATTTACGCTGTTCTTCGTTCCATTTAAAAGGAGTTCCGGAATAAGTACCATCCATTACTCCTGCATTTAAACAGACATAGTCTATTTTGCCATATTTAATTACAGCTTCTTGGATCATTTTATCACAGTCTGCATCTTTTTGAATGTTACCCATTACGAAAAGGGCGTGAAACCCAGCTTTATTTAAAGAATCTACCACCAACTGACCTTCTGCTAGCCAGTCCATAATTACAACATTAGCCCCTTCTTTTGCAGCACGTACTGCTGTCCATTTTCCAATTCCTCTCGCTGCACCAGTAATAAGGATGGTTTTATCTTTAAAGCGAGATGGAATGTAATAGTTCTGATCTAAACGGTGGATATTGCGCTTTTGCGGCTTGTTTGTCTCTTGTGCAAAAGAAAATGAAATCAAGAAAAACAAAACAAAAAGTATAAAATATTTCTTTTTCATGGTTTTGATGATTTTAGGTGTAAGCAAAACTAAACATTATTTTTAAATAGAAAAGGAATTAGAAAGAACCGAAGAAAATAATTATATTGAGAATAATTAAGATATTGATTTTTAGTTCGTATAGAAATAATTTTAAGAACTCAAATTTTAATAAGCTCTACTACTAAATACAAGTGGTAAGCAAATTAATCATAAGCATAGCAATTTAAATAATTTTCTTCTTTTTTTCCCTATAAAAAAGGAGATGTATTAATAATAAATACATCTCCTTTAGATAATAAAACAATGGTTCTATTATTCAGTTTATCCCTTACAAATTTTTACCATGCGTATAGAGGACGATGTCCCATCATTTCGTTCACCGTTTTACGAACTTTCGTAAGAGTAGCTTCGTTTTCTACATCACATAAAACTTGATCTATTAAATCTACTACCACCGACATATCGGCTTCTTTTAATCCACGAGTGGTTACAGCTGGTGTACCTACTCGTATACCGGAGGTTGTAAAAGGAGTACGACTATCAAAAGGAACCATGTTTTTATTAATGGTTATATCTGCTTTAACTAATGTATTCTCCGCTACTTTCCCAGTTAAATCAGGAAATTTTGTACGTAAATCTATTAGCATAAGATGATTATCGGTTCCTCCAGATATAACTTTGTAACCTTTTCCTATAAAAGCTTTACACATGGCAGTAGCATTAGCTTTTACCTGCTGTATGTATTGTAAGTAAGCATCACTTAAACATTCTCCAAAAGCCACGGCTTTAGCAGCAATAACGTGTTCGAGTGGTCCTCCTTGAACTCCTGGGAATACTGCAGAATCTAAAATTTGTGACATCATTTTAACTTGACCCTTAGGTGTTTTTAAACCCCATGGATTTTCAAAGTCTTTCCCCATCAAAATTAATCCACCACGAGGGCCTCTAAGTGTTTTGTGGGTAGTAGTGGTCACAATATGACAGTAGGGCATAGGATCATTCAAAAGACGACGCGCAATTAGTCCGGAAGGATGAGAAATATCGGCCATTAAAATAGCACCTATTTTATCGGCAATCTCTCTGATGCGCTTCCAATCCCAATCACGAGAATAAGCAGAAGCTCCACCAATAATTAATTTTGGACGCTCTTTTAATGCTACTTCTTCCATGGTATCATAGTTGATAGTACCGGTAGATTCATCTAAACGATATGCAACTTGGTGATATAATATACCCGAAGAATTAACAGGAGAACCGTGAGATAAATGCCCTCCGTGAGACAGATCTAAGCCCATAAACGTATCTCCCGGTTTGAGGCAAGCTAACAGTACCGCCATATTGGCCTGAGCACCGGAATGTGGTTGTACATTAGCCCATTCAGCTCCAAATAATGCTTTGGCTCTATCTATGGCAATTTGCTCGGTTTGATCCACAATTTGACATCCTCCATAATAACGTTTTCCAGGATAACCTTCTGCGTATTTATTCGTTAAAACAGACCCCATAGCCTGCATTACTTGGTCGGATACAAAGTTTTCAGAAGCAATTAATTCCAAACCAAAGGTTTGACGCTTCCTTTCCTGTTCTATCAAATCGAAAATTTGCGTGTCTTTTTGCATGATTATATTGTTTTTTTAATGTGCACCATCTATATTTAAAGCGTATAAAACACTTTTTTTACGCTTGCAAAGTTAAGTTTTTTTTTGGAACATATCGAACAAACTTCTTATTTAACTGTAAAACAAAGGTACGTCCTCTTTTCCCCATTCTTTCCCTGTTCTCAGAAAAATTATATCTTTGCATTGTTTTTGCAAGGCGAGGATACTATATACCTGCTAGATTACAACCGCAAACTTAGGTTCCACCTGCAAATATCAACTCTAAATTTTATTATTTTATGGCTAATCACGAAGAACAATTTAAGAAACTCATTGCACACACTAAAGAATATGGATTTATTTTCCCATCCAGTGAAATTTATGATGGACTTGCAGCCGTTTATGATTATGCCCAATATGGGATAGAATTGAAAAAAAACATACGAGAATATTGGTGGAAATCCATGGTTCAAATGCACGAAAATATTGTAGGTATAGATTCCTCTATTTTTATGCACCCTACTATATGGAAAGCCTCTGGACACGTAGATGCTTTTAATGATCCCATGATAGATAACAAAGACTCCAAAAAACGTTATCGTGCCGATATGCTTATTGAAGATTATATTGCCAAAATAGAAGACAAAATAGAAAAAGAAGTAGGCAAAGCACAAAAACGATTTGGGGAAACTTTTGATAGGGAACAATTCGTGAACACTAATCCCCGTGTGGTAGAATACCAAAAAAAAATGCAGGAGATAAGTCATCGAATGAATCATGATTTGGAAATAAATGATTTAGCCGATTTAAAAAAATTAATAGAAGAATTAGAAATTGTTTGTCCTGTTTCAGGATCTCGTAATTGGACCGATATTCGTCAATTTAACCTTATGTTTTCTACACAAATAGGATCTGTAAGCGAAGATTCTAATACTATTTATTTGCGACCGGAAACTGCTCAGGGAATTTTTGTTAATTTTTTGAACGTGCAAAAAACAGGACGAATGAAAATTCCTTTTGGTATTGCACAAACAGGAAAAGCTTTCCGAAATGAAATAGTAGCCCGCCAATTCATTTTTAGAATGAGAGAATTTGAACAAATGGAAATGCAATTTTTTGTTCAACCGGGAGAAGAATTAAAATGGTTTGAACATTGGAAAAAAGAGCGTATGGATTGGCATCTTTCTTTGGGTTTACCTGCGGAAAAATATCGTTTTCACGATCATGAAAAATTAGCTCATTATGCTAATGCTGCTACGGATATAGAATTTAATTTTCTATTTGGCTTCAAGGAATTGGAAGGCATTCATTCACGTACCAACTATGATTTAAGTCGACACCAGGAATTCTCTGGGAAGAAAATGCAATATTTTGATACGGAACGCAACGAGAGTTATACTCCTTATGTGATAGAAACATCCATTGGCTTAGACCGCATGTGTTTGGCTGTTTTATGCCAAGCCTATACAGAAGAAAAATTAGAAGACGGAAGCGAAAGAATAGTAATGAAAATACCCGCCATCATTGCTCCTTACAAAGTTGCCATTTTGCCTTTGGTAAAAAAAGACGGTATGCCCGAAAAAGCAAGAGAAATCTTGCATACATTACAGTCTGTTTATATGTGTCAATACGATGAAAAAGACACTATTGGCCGCCGTTATCGCCGACAAGATGCTATTGGTACTCCTTTCTGTATAACCATAGATACTACTACTCTACAAGATAATACTGTAACCATACGAGAACGAGATAGTATGAAACAAGAAAGAATTTCCATACAGGAAATAGATGCTTATATCCACGAAAAATTAATAAAAACGAGGGAAAAATAAGAAGTGCCTTAATTCCAAAAGCACTTCTTGTCCTCTTTTTAGAAGAGTTTCTTATACCTAAACCTTTTAGGTTCTATATTTCCTATGCGTTTCTTTTTATTTTCTTCGTATTCGGTATAGCTCCCTTCAAAAAAGTAAACTTGCCCTTCTCCTTCAAAAGCCAAGATATGAGTGGCTATACGGTCTAAAAACCAACGATCGTGGGATATAACTACTGCACAACCTGCAAAATTTTCGAGTCCTTCTTCCAAAGCCCGCAAAGTATTTACATCTATATCATTGGTTGGTTCATCTAATAACAATACATTGGCTTCACTTTTAAGAGTGAGAGCTAAGTGCATGCGATTTCGTTCTCCTCCAGAAAGGACTCCCGCTTTTTTTCCTTGATCTGCTCCATTGAAATTAAAACGAGAAACGTAAGAACGAGAATTAATTAAACGCCCACCTAAAGACATTTGGTCGTTGCTTTCAGAAATAATTTCCCATACACTTTTTTCTGGATCTATAGCTGCATGCTGTTGGTCTACATATCCAACCTTTACTGTTTCTCCAACTTTAAATTCCCCATTTTCTGGTTTTTCAAGTCCCATAATTAATCGGAATAAGGTAGTCTTTCCTGCTCCATTAGGACCTATCACGCCTACAATTCCAGCAGGTGGCAAATTGAAATTTAAATCATCAAATAAAATTTTATCCCCAAAGGATTTGCTTACATGCGACGCTTCTATAACATTGGTTCCCAAACGAGGTCCATCGGGTATATAAATTTCTAATCTTTCTTCTTTTTGTTTTCCATCTTCCCCTAACATTTTTTCATAGGCATTTAAACGGGCTTTCCCTTTGGCTTGCCGAGCTTTAGGAGACATACGAACCCATTCTAATTCTCTTTCTAAGGTTTTACGCCTACGAGACTCTGTCTTTTCTTCTTGCTCTAATCTTTTCGTTTTTTGATCTAACCAAGAACTGTAGTTTCCTTTCCAAGGAATACCCTCTCCTCTGTCTAATTCCAATATCCAACCAGCTACATTATCGAGAAAATATCTATCATGGGTAACAGCAATAACGGTCCCTTTGTATTGCTGTAAGTGCGCTTCCAACCATTGTATAGATTCTGCATCCAAATGATTAGTGGGTTCATCTAATAATAAAATATCTGGTTCTTGTAAAAGCAATCTACATAATGCTACCCTGCGGCGTTCTCCTCCAGATAATACTTTTACCAAGGTATCCCCTTCTGGACAGTTTAGGGCATCCATCGCTCGCTCTAATTTGGTATCCAAATCCCAAGCATCGTGCTCTTCCAAAAGTTCCATAACTTCGCCTTGCCGTGCAATAAGTTTATTCATCTCTTCCTCTCCCATAGGATCGGCAAACTTATTGTTAATCTCTTCATATTCCTTAAGTAAATTCACGGTTATTTGCACTCCTTCTTGAACCACCTCTTTCACCGTTTTTTGTTCGTCTAAATGCGGTTCCTGTGCCAAATATCCAACACTGTAACCTGGAGAAAAAGCAACTTCTCCTTGATAGGCTTTTTCTAATCCTGCAATAATTTTTAAAAGAGTGGATTTACCCGAGCCATTTAGGCCAATAATCCCTATTTTTGCTCCGTAAAAAAAAGAAAGATAAATGTTTTTCAAAACTTGCTTAGAAGGAGGATAAATTTTACCAACTCCCATCATAGAAAAAATAATCTTCGGTTGTTCTTCTGCTGCTGCCATTCTATTTTATTTGTTAAAGAGACGAAGATACACAAATTTCATATTTTTGCAAATAGAGTTTGTTATTCTTTGACTTTTAAAACAACCATCCTCTTGACAAGAGAGTGTAGAATTACACTCTCCAAATAGTTTTTATAAGACCCTGTCTAAAATATAACAGGATAAAATATTAAAAAATGGAATTTTATTGCAAAGCTTACTTTCAGAAAACCGCCCGTGTTTTTTTATAGAGTCGTGGATTCTTTTTACCGAACATGTTTTTTCTTTGCAGCAAAGGCTAAACTTATTCGCATTTTACCAGTGTAAAGCGGACTCATCGAACCAATCTTCTCTCAAACGCATTACTTGTTCTATAACATCTCTTACGCAGCCCTCTCCTCCTTTAAGATGAGATATATAATCTGCAATATCTTGTATTTCCACTGCCGCATCCGCCGGACAAGCAGAAACTCCTGCCAATTGCATAAGCTCATAATCGGGAATATCATCTCCCATGTACAAAACCTCTTCTCTCTCCAAATGATTATCGGAAATATATTCTAAGAATTTATCTTTTTTATATGGAACTTGAGAAAACACATCTTTAACGCCTAAGAAGTCCATACGGTAATGGATGGACTTGCTTTTCCCTCCAGAAATTACGGCTACATTATATCCTTTTTTCACCGCATGATGTATGGCGTATCCGTCTTTTACATTCGCATTTCTCACCTGCGTTTCATCGTCTATAACCCATACTTTCCCATCGCTCATCACCCCGTCAAAATCGAAAATAAAAGTGGTTATTTTTCCCAATTTTTCCTTGTAATTTCCCATTTTCTTGTTTTTTCTTATTTTTCTTTATATAAAAATTCAGACAGAATTTTATATAGATTTTCATATATTCTACCTGATTCCATTTGCTTTAAAGCTTGCAAATGCTTATCTAAAACAACTTTATCTCCTCTTACTGCAGGCCCTGTTTGTGCAGACTCCGGAGGCATTTTCTGTATTTTATGTACCGTTTCTTCTATTAAAGGGAGAAGCAAGTGAAAATCTAAGCCTTTTTCTTTTAATAAATTATATGCAATCGTATACATAAAATTACTATAATTACAGGCAAAAACAGCCGACAAGTGAATTACTAATCTATCCTCAGAAGACGTATAACATACATTAGAGGAAATGCTGGAAGCTAATTGCAGGAGAATATCTTTGGTATAGTTATCGGAGGCTTCCACACAAATTGGCGTAGAGGATAGGTCGGGCTGCTGAGCCACCTTAGTGAATGTTTGCAAAAAATAGAGAACTCCATAATGGGTAGAAACTTCCTTTAAGATTTTTAAAGGAACGGAACCGGAAACATGCACTACTACTTTCCCAAACAATTGTAAATCTTCGGCCAAATGCAACAAATTTTCATCTCTAACACATAATAAATAAAGATCTGCATTTTTATTTATTTCTTTTATCTTTGTTGTGTATTCGGATGTAGAAACTATGGAGGCCAATTCGGCTGCCGTTTCCATTTTATGGTCTATAATTTGAACCAATTCGTGTCCGCCTTTGCATAATATTTGAGCGAGATGAAATCCTACATTACCGGCTCCAATCAAAACTATTTTCATCTTTTATCTACTTGCTTATTTCTCCTTATGTACGAAAGCAACCGCTTAGAGTACGAAAATCTTTTTATTTACTTTCGGGATTCGAGTATATCTTTGACCACTTTGTAGGTTATTTCGCCTCTCTCTCCTAATTGCGCTTCTCTTTCTTTAAATCGCTGTACAATTTTATCGATAAAATCTTTGGAAAGTTGTGGATAATCGGAAATACGAGTACCCATCCCTAAGTCACGAAAAAAATGTTCCGTTTTTTCAATACCCAACTCTGTATCCTGCACCCCCCAAATACGGGATGCAAATTGTAATAATTTTTCGTGTTTTGATTTTTCTAAACTACGTTGTAAACCGGGCCAAACTAAAGCTAATGTTTGGGCATGATCCAAACCTTCCAATGCTGTAATTTCGTGACCTATCATGTGTGTGCCCCAATCTTCCGGAACTCCAACAGCAATAAGGCCATTTAAAGCCATGGAGGAAGCCCATACAATATTCGAAGCGGCATCCATATCCTCCGGATTATCTACATAATTTTTTCCATTATCTATCAAAGTAGACAAAATAGCTTCTGCAAACCGATCTTGAATATCTGCTTGTACAGGATAGGTTAAATATTGTTCGGTAACATGGATAAATGCGTCTACTACTCCATTTATTCGCTGCCTTTTAGGCAAGGAAATGGTAAGAGTAGGATCCAATATGGAAAATTGTGGAAATACCAATGGGGTGTGAAATGCAAATTTTTCTTGCGTTGAATTTCTACTAATTACGCCACCACAATTCATTTCAGAACCCGTTGCCGGCAAGGTAAGTACACTTCCAAAAGGAACAGCTTTTTCTACTTTAGCGCCCTGCGAACAAATGGTGTAGGGGTCTACTTCTGTAAAATAAGTGGCAGCTGCAATAAATTTAGTTCCATCAATAACCGATCCCCCTCCTACTGCAAGAAGAAAATCTATTTTTTCTTTACGAACCAATTCCACCGCTTTCATTAGAGTTTCATATCGTGGATTGGCTTCCACTCCCCCAAATTCCAAAGAAATAAAAGGGAATAAAGCTTTTTTTACTTGGTCGTAAATACCATTTTTCTTAATACTGCCTCCTCCATAAATCATCAGAACTTTCGACCCTTGAGGTATATTGTTAGTAATATTAATAATCTGACCGGCCCCAAATAAAATTTTTACGGGGTTGTAAAATTGAAAATGATGCATGTTTTTATCTTTTAAAGGGTTCTTATTATTTATGCAAAGGCTCTACGTGCGTTCTTCTAATTATATTTACAACATATACAAATTAGAAGAACAACTAAATATCTAAATAGTTGAGCTTATGCAACGATCTCCATATACCAATGTAGCAGTGCACAAATGTACAAAATGTAAAGCAAAATTAAACCATAAAACATGCTTCATGGTTTGAAAACATGCTTCCTTTTAGGTAAAAATTAATAAACTACCGGAAAATTTCAACAATATATTCTTCTTTTTTACGTTATAAACATAAGGGCAAAAAATAGCCTAATTTTTATTTAATAAAAGAAGAGTGTTGCAAAAAATATATCATCTAATACAGAATCAATGGCTATTTATATGCCAATATTTTTCTTTTACCAAACGAGATCGTAATGGGGTGAAAGTGCTTATTATCTTGATTTTTTTTAGCATTATTATACGCAAATCTATAGAAATGAATTTATTCAACCATACCCGTTTTCCTTCCACTACAGAAAGTGAAAATCTTTTTTATTCTCTATCGTCTTATCCTAAAAATAATTACCCTAATTTTTTAAAAACAAACAACTCTTACAAAAGCCAAAGGTTCAACCAAAAAGATAGCGGCAATTACAGAAAATATATTCCTCCTAACTATATGAAAAAAGAATTTGTAATTTGGCTAAACAGTGCTGACACCTTAGATTTTCAACAATTAAGAGGCATAGGTTCTGCTTATGCCAAAAGAATAGTAGCCTATAGGGAACGATTAGGTGGATTTATTTGCAAAGAACAATTAATGGAAGTATGGGGAATAGACAGCATTCTCTATTACAATTTAGAACCTTTTTTGCGTTTAAACAACGTTTCCTTACATTTATTATCCTTAAACGATGCGGATATTTATCAATTAAAACGTCATCCCTATTTAGATTATTACCAAGCAAAAGAAATTATAAAACATCGTGAAAAATACGGAAGTTTTAAAAACATTCAAGAGTTGAGAAAAGTTAATCTAATCGATGAAGGAACTTTTCTTCGTTTAAAACCCTATCTTTCCGTAGAAATATCTTATAAAAATAAGGATAGCACCCCATAAACACTATTCTCTAAAAAATAGTCTAATTTCAGAAATAGTTTAACCCCAAAAAAATTGATGATAAATATCCTCTGCAATAGCCGAATCTAAAGCCAAGAATAATCTCTATTCAAGCATTTTTTCTTGAAAATTTAAGATCTCAAAGCAGCCTAAATTCAAAATGGTTGGACCTTTCAAAGCTTTTCTTAGATGCCCTTTAAGGCTTATTTTGGAACATTTTAAAATATTCTAGCGTAAAACCGCACCTATTTCTCTATTTAAATTGAGCTGTATTTTTTCCATAATCTTTTCTACTTGATTGTCGGTTAGCGTTTTATTAATATCCTGAAATACAAAACTTACCGCATACGATTTTTTGCCTGCCGGGATTTTATTTCCTTCATACACATCAAAAAGATTAATTTCTTTCAATAAAGTTTTCTCGCTTTTTTTGGAGATTTCTTTTATTTGCAAAAAGGTAATATTGGGATCTAACAACAACGCTAAATCTCTCCGAACAGAAGGATATTTTGCAATTTCCATATATTCTATTTTCTTATGAGAACGATATTTTAGAAGCGTGTCCCAATGAAAATCTGCATAAAAAACATCTTGTTTTACATCAAAATATTTACAAATACTTGGCTTTATTTTCCCAAATCTCACTATCGGCTTCTCATTTATCTCATATTGCAAACCATATTGAAATTCTTCGCCTTCTACCTCTTTCGTTTGATATTTAGACGAGTCTAAACGTAGCTTCCGACTTACTATTTCTACCTGTTTTTTTAAAAAGTAAAAATCGCTTTTTTGCTGTGTGTATTGCCATGTTTCTTCTTCCTGACACCCACTTAAAAACATGGATAGGTGCATTTCTTCTTTGTATTTTTCTGTTACTTTTTTCTCAATTCCTACCTTTGTATTTTTAAAATAAGTTCTTCCAAATTCGTAAAAACGAAGATTGTTTTGCTTGTGATTCAAATTCAAAGCTATAGATTCCATCCCTCCGAAAAGCAAGGTGGGACGAAGAATATTTAATTCTTTACTTAGTGGATTAGCCAAGGAAACACAATCTGCTTGCATACCGCATCCAGCTACATATTCCTCCCCGCATAAAGAATTATTCATAATTTCTAAAAACCCTTTATTGGCAAGAAGATTGGAAACTTGAACCAAAATTTCTTCTTCTGTATCGGTTATAGCCATATTCATTGCATACGACAAATGTCCACTTAGTTCTATGTTATTATAACCATATATTCTCAAAACTTCTTCCACCAAATCGGCCGGACGTGTAACATCTGCTTTATTGGCTGGAACACGCACCAATAACTTATCCTCCCCTATTTTTTTTACTTGCATTTCCAAGGACTCTAAAATATCTTGAACCAAATTTTGCGAGAGATCTTTGCCTATTAATATTCGTAAATAAGGCATACTCAGCTCTATTTCTACACAAGGAATAGGCTCTGGATATAGATCAATGATGGGCGAAGCTACTTCCCCACCCGCTATTTCACAAATCAAAAGAGCGGCTCGCTTCAAGGCATATTCGTTAATATGTGGATCTGCACCTCTTTCGTAACGAAAAGAAGCATCTGTATTTAGACCGTGTTCCTTGGCTGTTTTTCTAATACTTACTGGGTTAAAATAGGCACTTTCTATAAAGACATCGGTCGTTGTATTCCTAACTCCCGATTGAATTCCCCCCAATACGCCAGCTATACACATGGGCTCTTTCTCATTACAAATCATTAGATTTTTTTCAGAAAGTACTCTTTCTACTCCATCCAAAGTAACGAATTTTTCTCCTTGCAAAGCAGAACGGACTATAATTTTTTGGCCCGTAATTTGCGCCACATCAAAAGCATGTAAGGGTTGACCTGTTTCCATTAAAACAAAATTCGTAATATCCACTATATTGTTAATTGGACGTAAACCTATGCTTTGCAAACGTTGCTGCATCCATTGAGGCGAGGGGGATACTTTTACCCCTTTAATGGTAACCCCAGTATAACGCGGACAAGCATGAAAATCCTCCACGCTTACTGTTATGGGAAGGTTCACGCTACTAAGCTTAAAGTCTTCCACGGAAGGGTATTTTATTTTTAATTTCTTTCCTTGGCGAATATTAACTAAAGAAACTAAATCTCTTACAACTCCTAAATGAGATGTAGCATCGGAACGATTAGGAGTGAGCCCTATCTCAAATACGGTCTCTTTTTGCACTTTAAAATACTCGCAAGCAGGCATTCCTACAGGAATATCTGAAGGAAGTATCATTATTCCATCGTGAGATTTTCCCATTCCAATTTCGTCCTCTGCGCAAATCATACCAAAAGAATCCCGCCCTCTTATTCTCGATTTCTTAATAACAAACGATTCTTTGTCACTATAAAGAACGGTACCTACCGTTGCCACAATTACTTTTTGACCCGCTTCTACATTGGGCGCTCCACATACAATATCCAATATTTCACTTCCTATATCTACAGTAGTTATGTGAAGGTGATCTGAATCCGGATGGTCTACACACGTAAGGACAGAGCCTACAACCAATCCTTGTAATCCCCCTTTTACGGATTCGTATTTTTCGACAGCATCTATTTCCAAACCACAATCGGTAAGCAATTCCGATGTTTCTTGCTCGTTCAAATTTAAATCGGCATACTCTTTGAGCCAACTATAAGCCACTTTCATTTTCGTAAAATTACTTTTGTTCCTATTAATAATAACCTCTGTGTCTATTTCAACAAACGGTACAGGATATTTTGTTTTTTAAAGCTTCCTTTGCCTTTTCCTTGCATCAAATCCATTTTATAAAAGCTTGTTTTCTATAAGAAAACGATTTCATGCAAAAGTAAAGATATTTACGGAGAAATGGAAAATTTGCGCTTTTTTGTTTATTTTTGTGGTGGTTCACAATGGAAATAGATACCTTCCTAATTTAAATTAATAGCTATGAAACGTTTTACTTTTTGCGCCATAATGCTCCTTTTTTCTATTTCTATCTCTTTTGCCCTTCTTCCACCCCAATATACAAGCGACAACTTTCAATTACTTCCAAACCAACGGGCTAAACGTATTGTTGTGAAAACTTTTAAAGCCATAGATCAAGGAGATAAGGTAAAAATAGGAGAACCCAAAGAAAACACTATAGTAGCGAGCTATAATTCTAATAACGATCCTACTTCTTTTACAGAATTAGATAAAAACGGAAATGTAGTTGTACATTATGTGGTCGAATATAATATAAACGGTTTAGTTACTTCAGAAAAAAAATATTCCAAATTAGATCTTTTAGAATTGTTTTCTTCTTTTAATTATACTAATAACAAAAAAGAAAATACGTTATCGGAAGAACTAATTTACAATGATCATGGCAATTTAGTCTACGTTACTACTTATGCCCGCAATAAAAACGGAAGCCCATCTTCATCTCAACGTTTGGATGGACAACGAACGGTTATTTTATCTTATATTTATACTTATGATTCACTCTATCGATTAGAGTCGGAAATTCTTTCGGATCGAAACCATAAAATGCAACAGCAAACACGCTACCACTACAACGAGGATGGACGTTTAGAATTGGAAGAACAACAGGATTCTAATGGGAAACTTCGTGGAACGACCTCCTATTCTTATGACGAAAAAGGAAATAAAATCAATATAAGAATAAGCCGTACCGGAGAAGCCGTAAACGCATATCGCTGTGATTACCTTTTAGATGCTCGTGGAAATTGGATCAAACAAACTATATATTTAAACGAATTTGTGCCTATTTTAGTAGTTACACGACAAATTGAATATATGTAAATAGGGCCCTTGAGTAAATTTACTCTTTAATTTTTCCAACAAATTTACTTTTATATTCCTCCCACGGTGTAGTTTTATAGGCGTTTTCACCAAAAAAATGCAATAAAATTTCAAATTCTTTCGCCCCCCTATAACCGGGTATTACTTCTAATTGTGCTCCGGTTTCATCTATAAAAGTGCAAGAAGGATACGACATTTTGTTTTTTAAGAGAATGGCAGCTAAATCATGGGAACCTCTTTTCCCCTCAGCAGCACTACTATTAACAAACATTTGTCCATTAATTACAACCGTATCTGTACGTTCTGCGTTCAATTTAACCGCTATATAATTTTCCGACATGTATTTTATAATCTCTGAATTCGAAAACGTAGTAGCATCTAATTTCTTACACCAACCACACCAGTCGGTATATACATCTACAAAGATTTTTTTAGGCGCAAGTTTCTGTTCCATTCTGCGTGCATTCATATCTAATGCCTGTTCAAAACTAAACCATTGTATTTTTTGAGCGTAAGTTTCATTACCTACAAGGCATAGAATTATGAATAAGGGAAAGATTCTTTTTGCTATTCGATTTTTCATATATTCCTTTTACTCGTTTATATTTGTTTTCCTCGTTTTTGTTTATTCTCATTTACAAAAAGAAATGCTCTTTAGAACCGGCAAAATTACTCTTTTTACAACCTGATAGCAAATTTTTTAAGATGGGTATCTAACATAGCCTCTGGTATAAGCCTCTTTACGGTAGAGGCTACTGCATTAAGAAGACCTTCTCTTATAAAATCTTCTCTTACCACCAAGGATATTTCTCTAACCGGTTCTGGAAGAATAAAAGGTCGAATATTTTTGCGCTGTTTATTGGTAAGCAAGGGTGCATGCAATTCCGGAATAACGGTGTAACCTCCATTGGCATCTACTACTTTAATTAAAGTTTCCATACTGCTTGCATTATAAATATGAGTAGAAAAAGAGGGTGCATTTTTAGAGGAAGCGTCTCTTCCACAAAAATTAAAAATTTGGCCTCTCAAACAATGCCCATCTTCCAATACCCATAAGTGCTCTAAGGTTAGTTCTTTCGGTTTTAATCGTTTTTTGGCATAAATATCCTTTTCTTCTGCCGAAACGTATGCCAAAAACTTTTCATAGTACAATGGTATTTCTAATAATCCTTTTTCTTTTAATGGTGTAGCTAAAATCGCCATATCTATTTGAGCTGTTTTCAAACGTTCTTTGATAAGAGAGGTCTTCATTTCGGTTACACTCAAAGATACTTGCGGATAAGCTTGCTTAAATAGGGTGAAAAAACCTGGCAAAATATAAGGGGCTACCGTTGGAATAACCGCTATCTCCATTTTACCAGAAATTTCTTTTTTTAAATCCATTAAAGAATCTTTTAACTGCACCACTTTGTGTAATATTTCTCTTGCCTGTCTTATTACATCCATCCCTATTATTGTTGGTTCCACCGGATGGGAATTTCTATCAAATATTTTTACTTCTAATTCCTCTTCTAATTTCTGAATCATGGAACTAAGCGTAGGTTGTGTGATACCACACGCTTGCGCAGCTCTAACAAAATGACGATAATCGTCCACTGCCACTAAGTATTCCAACTGTTGTATATTCATTTGTATTCATTTTATCTACACAAAGATAAGGAAATCATGGAAAACAATTTAGAAGAAATAAGCAAATAACATTTCTAAAACCAAGATTTTCCGACTCATTATAGGGTATTCTATCGAAAAATGCCACCAAAAACCTCTTTTAACGCCCGTATGGAAAGGATATTCCCTTTTGCCTATGTACCATAAAAAAAGCCTAAAATCACTATGGATCTTAGGCTTTCCTTTTGCCTTTTAGCATTCTTTTTTAAAAAAATTCAAAACTTTAAAGAATTACTATTTCTTATAAAACGGCATACGCACTACTACGGCTTTTATTAATTTTTCGCGAATTTTAATATAAATTTCCGTATCTTTTTTAGAAAATTCCGATTTTACATATCCCGTACCTATGGCCTTACTTAAAGATGGAGCTTGGGAACCAGAACATACGGTGCCAATTTTATTTCCTTGTACATCACATATTTCGTAAGCAGGACGTGGAATTCCTCTGTCTATCATTTCGAAACCAACCAATTTGCGTTTAACCCCTTCGGCTTTTAAAAGTTCCATTTTTTCTCGATCTACAAAATCGTTTCCATCTACCATTTTTGTAATCCACCCTAAACCAGCTTCTATAGGAGAGGTTTCTTCGGTTATTTCATGTCCATACAAGCAAAAGCCCATTTCTAATCTCAAAGTGTCTCTACACCCCAATCCACAAGGCTTAATTCCATACTCTTTCCCTGCATCAAATACCGCATTCCAGATTTTAAGACCATCTTGGTTGGCAAAATATAATTCACAACCACCAGCTCCAGTATAACCAGTGGTAGACAAAATTACATCAGGAACACCCGCCAAATTAACTTTCTTAAACGTGTAATATTCCATATCTAAAATAGGCGTATCTGTAAGCTTTTGTATAGTAGCTAAGGCTAATGGACCTTGCACTGCCAATTGAGATATTTCATCAGAGGCATTATATAATTCTTTCCCTACTTCCATCCCCATTTGCTGAGCATACTTAGAACACCAGGCCCAATCTTTATCTATATTTGCTGCATTAGGAACCAGCATATAGGTTTCTGCATTAATACGATAAACTAACATATCATCCACAATTCCACCACGTCCATTAGGCATACAAGTATATTGAACTTTTCCATCGCTTAATGCCGCTACATCATTAGTGGTTATTTTCTGAACCAAATCAAAAGCCTTAGGTCCTTTTACCCAAAATTCACCCATATGAGAAACATCAAACACCCCTACTTTCTCACGCACATTGTTATGTTCCACCATAATACCTTCATATTGCACTGGCATATTATAGCCTGCAAATGGTTCCATTTTTGCTCCTAATTTTACATGGAGATCCGTAAAAACTGTTGTCTTCATTTTTGTTTTTTTATCTTTTTTTTATTCTTGTATATTTCATCTAATCTCTATTGACATTGGTTTCTTTTGGCATAGTACAACTGCCAACAAAAATAGCTCCTTGTTCAATAGATATTTTATCTACCATTACTTCTCCAGCCAAATTAGCGGATGCTTTTAAAGAAAGTAATTCCTCTACCTGCAATTCCGACACCTCAACCATTCCTTCCAATTCGGCCGAAACACATTTGATTTTACCTTTCACATGCCCTCCTTTGCCAACAATCAACTTCCCTGCAATAGCAATATCTCCAATAAAATCTCCATCTATTCTTAAATTTCCATCACTTAAAAATTCTCCTTTAAAAGAAGTACCGGAACTGATAATATTATAAGCCGTCGGCTCTATTCCATTTTGTTTAGCCATAATTTTCCTTTCTATTCTTAACATTGGTTCGTTAGTTAGATTCGTTGTTGGATTCTATTTTATTCAAAATAACGAGGCGTTTGAGTCACATCTCCTACTTTTCTATTAGCCTGGAATCTTAAGCCAAGTACAATTTCATGAGAACCGGAATTATATTTTTTTATGGGTCCCAAACTAAAATCATAAGAATAACCTAAGGTAAACACTTTTCCTATTCTCACACCAGCCATTAACAATGCCGCATCATTTAACCTATATCCAGCACCAATCCAAAAAATATCTAAAAAGCGTGCCACTAAATTTACATCCAATCTAAAATTATTATCTACGTAATAGGCACGTACATAAGGATCCAATGCAAATTTCTTAGATATATTCCCCTTGTATTGTGCAAATAAATAATATGCTGCAGTAGGAGAAAAATAATCGTCTTTATGGAAAGCAAAGGCAGTTAAATGGGTAACAGAGGCTCCTATACAAAAATCTCCAGAAGTAAAAGTTATTCCAAAATCCAAATCCGGCTTAACATCATTTACATTGCGCATCTCTATATAAGGATCATTTCCATCTTCTAAAATAAGTTCTGTCCCTTTAAAATTTTTATACAAAACCCCAGCAGCTAAACCTAAGGATAGATAATTTTTCTTTCCTAAATAAAAATGATAGGAATAAGAAAATTTAGCATTCAGAGAGAAATTTTTGCCCATAAATTCCGTGACAACAGAAGCCGCAATGCCAGATTTTATTTCCGATATATATCCCTGCAAATTCAACATTTGAGACATGGGTGCACCCGTAAAACCAGTCCATTGCTGCCTAGCATGCAAAAAACCCTCCACATAATCATTTTCAGAAACGGCAGCCGGATTAAAATTAACATTGCTCAACATTTGCTGAGAAAAAACAGGAACAAAAGTCTGCGCCGATGCGGAATTTACCGTTAAAACGAATAAATATCCTAAAATCGAATAAATTATTTTTCTTCTCATTTAGCTTGCATTTTAGCATGATTGAGAATTGCCAAAGCCTCTGCTACCGTAATTCTATGTCCTCTATAAAAGGCTGCAATATAACATTCTTTTTCTTGATCTAAAACTTTTTTAGCCAAAGTTCGAACCTGATCTATATTAGTATAATAATCTCCTATATTATATTTATACAAGCCATCCTTATCCATATAATAAGTTAGCTCAAATTCAGGATATTGATTTAATATATTTTCATAATATTCCAAGGGATTATCTAAAGGATAGCGAAAAGCTCCAAGTTGTAATTTAAACCTAATTTGATCGGTAAGAACAGGTTCTGCTTCTTTCACTGGATAACTTAAATCGCCTTTCTTTATATTTACTCCCGAAGGTAACAGTAAAGTAAACGTTGTACGCCGATTCAACCTATGCTCCTCTTCTGTTTTTGCATTAGCAATTAGAGGTTGTTTTTTTCCGTACGATTTTCCTATAATACGTTCCAAGTCAAAACCTTTTTTTTCTACATAATTGCTTGTACTTTGCAAACGCCTATCCGTTAATTCTTGGTTATATTCTTCGCTTCCTCTTTCATCGGCATGAGCTTCTATTTCAAATAAAATGTTGGGATTTTTAAGAGCGATAATAATCATACGGTCCAATTCTCTATGCGCATCTTTTACCAATTCGTTTTTATCAAAATCAAAATACAAATTATTGACATAAGTTTCATCGTTAATTTCCGAAAGTTTGGGACTACATTCAAACAAAATATAGTCTTTGGTTACTACCGTTTTTCTTATATCCGACATCTGTACCGACTTGGGTAAAGAAGGTGCTCCTACTCCGGTTGGCATAGACGTAACTTCAATAGAATAAGCAGCATTGGGCGCTAAATCTATGTACGAAACATTTCCTGCATTATCGGTTAGTGTAATTAAAGCTTTATCATCATTAGAACGTACATAAAACGGTTTATTTGCTTCCCTTTTTTGTAATTTATCTTCACATGCTTCACATTTCATTCCAGGAGGCACCACCGTTAGTTTAGCCCGACGTAAAGGATCGTTGATTCGGGTTTTGTAATCACTAACAAATCGGGAATCCACCATAGAAATATCTTTCTTGTTTTTTGCTATGGCATCCACTATTTGCTTGGGAGACATATCCTCTCTAATATATTTACTAAGATCTTGTTTCCCTTGCTCCCCTACCGGCAAAGCAAAAGAAGCATATTCTCCTTGGAAATCGTCTTTTGTAATGGTGTCAAAATTTATATCTGATATTAATGAGAAAGCCAAAGTCGAATCCAAAGCCAAAATCTCTTCAGTAAGAGTAGTATCTACATCGGCTAATGCTATCCTTTCATCTGGAATAGGCATGTAAGTTCCCTCTTCTCTAATTAAATTAAAGTTAAGTTCTTTAGAAAGCATCACCGGCAATAAAAAACTTTTTAACGATTTGAAATTTATGGTTTTAGTTTGGGGTAAATAAGCAGGTGATTCTATGCTTATATCGTAAGAGCCCTCCGGTAAAGAAAGAAAAGTATAACTTCCCTCTTCATTGGCACTCACCGTATCCGCTTTGCCCATATCTCTACAAGAAGCCCTTACTACATAATTGGAAATTTTTTCCCCAGTAAGAGAATCGTAAGCTGTCCCAAATAAATTAATAATTAAGCCTGTTTTTGTGAGTATGTATAAGTTATCGGTTCTTCCGGCACCGGAATAACGATTACTGGAAAACAGCATCGCTTCGTGCCTTTTATCCACTAATAAACTGTGATCATCAAAAGAGGAATTAATGGGAGAGGGAAGATTTATTACTTCTTTTATATGTGTGTAGGAGCTATCCAAAGTAGCTACATAAAGATCCAAACCTCCAAATCCCACCAAACCATCAGAAGCAAAAGAAAAAGTAAAATCATCTATCCACTGTGGGAAAACTTCTCTTTGCCTTGTATTTACAAGGGATCCGTAACGAACAGGTATTTCCCATTCCTTATTGATTATTACCTCTGCATGGATCTTTCGCTTTTTAATATTACTCCTTAGCGCTTTCTTTTGTTTTTGTGATTGCTGCAAAGGAGAAGATACTCTTTTTTTATTCTTTCCTGAAGTTTTTCTCTGAGCAATACGTTCTACATACCATATATCGGTACCCGTATTTCTATCCAAATCTTTCACTACAAAAAGTAAACGATTGCCATCTGGAGAAACGCAAGGATGCCCAACATTGCCGGTAAAATTAGTTCCCCCCTCTTTATAATTTAATTCAAATAATTGCAAATCCGACCAACTACCATCCGTTTGCCGTTGTAAGGTATAAATACCACTTTTATTCACTTGACTCCACATAAAATAGGCAATATTCCGCACGGAATCATAAGAAAACGTACCTATATTGCCCGCTAAAGAAGTTAAATCTCCTATTAATCTTGTAGGTTGAACCCACGAATTAGACTCTCTGTCGTAATTGGCTATATATAATTTAGAATAAGCATGCCCCGTTCTTGGATCCATAGTATTTTCCCCTTTTAAAGGACGCGTAGAAGAAAAAACCAATTGATCATTTACCAAAGCAAAACCATATTCACTAAAAGCCGTATTAATTCCCGTATCGTAACGAATATCTTGGGTTGTAATAGCAAATAGGGTATCTGTTCTCTGACTTATCTTTGCTAAACTTTTTTTGCGAATATTAAGTAGAGAATCCTTTATTCCATAAAAAGACATAGTATCTAATACCTTAGAAGCGTCATTATACATTCCCACAGAAAACAAGGATTCTACAAATTCTCTCATAAATTTTCCGTCTCTTCTTCCATTTTTCCAAACTCGTATAAAATAATCGTAAGCCTCCTTTGCATGATTTAACTTTTGCTGACTTAAACCTAATCTGTACCATATTTCCGCTTGCAGTATAGTGTCTTTTTCCTTGTCTAAAGCTCTATAATACCTGTCAAACGCAATAATATATTGTTCTTGTTCAAAAGCTTGGTCTCCTAATTTTATTCTTTTTTGTACCCCATGTTTAAAATCACCGGAATTTTGAGCAATAGCCTTCCCACTCCCTATTAAACAAAGGAAAAACACTAAAGCCTCCAACCATAAACCCCTTTTTTTCATACGTACATAAATCTTTATTGAGCCATTGCAAATTTTTCTGTATTACATCCTTAAAAAACGCTTACAACCCCCTTTTTTGTATGCGTTTTACCATCTTTCCCCGCAACAGTAATCACATATAGATAATCCCCTTTGGATACCATTTTCCCTTTATAGGTTCCATCCCATCCTTCTTTATTTTTAGAGCGAAATAGTTCCAATCCAAAACGATTAAAAATTAACAAATCTACCCCACGCATAAAGACATCATTAATACCATCTCCATTAGGAGAAAACGCATTAGGAATTTTTCCAAACTCATCCCCAATCAACACCTGCAAAACAGTTTTATTTTCACATCGACTAACCGTATCCCTTACCATTAGTGTTATATTACAATCCGTATATACCTTTTTTGTCTGCACGTTTCCTTGGAAAACAGCCTCCTTATTAAACAATTCCAAAGGACTCCAATAATAACTATATCTTCCACTTCCACCAAAAACATCACTTTGAATTTTTATAGCGGTACCTATAGGAACTTTTATTTGCTCTTTGCCAGGTTCCGCAAAAGCAACCTCCAAAGACATAGCATGCACCTGCATATATTGTGTATCTATTTTCGAGGTAGACAAAATCAAAGTAGAACCATCTGGTGTATATAAATAAGTACTATCACGACCTACAACCATAAATTGCATTTGTTGGTCATCTGCAAAGGCTGTATTGGTAGGCGTATTCCATCCTTCTATTTTTTCGTATATTCCTTTTTGCAAACGATACCAATCGAAGAAATATTTATTAGTATTACCTCCATAAGGAAGTACAGAAAGGGCCACATTCATTCCTTGACAAGCAGTATCTAATAATTTAGCTTGCATGGCAAAGGTGCTATCCACAAAAATGGAAATAGTATCGTAAGAAAAGCAAGAAGAACTTCTATAAATGGTCTTTACATTAGCCATATTAGGATCTTCTTTTTCACGAGCAATAACTGAAAAATATTCTATAGGTTGAACCAACTCCAAAGAACTAAAGGTAATAGCCTCCGGATTGGTTGTATTCGTTATAATCCGATTATTTGGCATCCACGTATAGGTATAATCCCGAATGCTTTTATATTGAACCGAATCTATATTTAATGCAAGGTTTTTTTCCATATACTTGGCAGTATCCTTGCCCGCTTTGGCTTTAATCCAATAGGTAAACGGAACCGCTTTTATTATTTTATCTGGTATAGATCCACAATCATTCTCTGTGTGTAATCGAATTTTTAAAGAATCCGCATTTACGCCCGTAGTAAATTGCACTACAGCCAAAGTATCTTTCTTATCTTCATAATAATTTATTATTTGACCATCGCCGAATAATAAATCCCATTTGTAATTTGTTCCCTTGTTTCTTTGACCAAATGGGATTTTTATATAAGCATAACCGGTATCCTCTACACAAAAATGATTCTGCTGTATTTCTTCTATAAAAGGATCTATTTTATTTACTTGTCTTATGTTCAAAATTGTATCTCTATTTCCACATTCATTAAAAGAAGTGACACGAATATTGAAAGAACTATCAAGCCCGGAATTGACTAACACGGCAGAATCGTTTTTAATAAAACCGTTCCGATTAAAAACCTCATACAAAGAAGTATAGGAACTTGGAAATTCCCATTTAATACTATCTATGGTTGCAATACGAGCAATAACAAACGATAAAACTTCATTAGTTTTGCATAAGTATGGCTGCGTACATAAATACGCTCTTGCCGCCGAATCTCTTACGTTTATTTGCGTAGTTATACCCTTGCTTAAACCACAACTTCCTTTTCTTAAATACTGAACCATTACCTCTGCAGAATCCAAACCTACTTTAAAAGAAATAGCATTAGCACTGTCCACACTTAATCTAGTCCAAGAAAGAGGATAGGTCCATAGAAATTGGATGGTGTCTTTATCGTAGTTGTTTCCTAAGCGCATATTAATATTGGTAGAAACGCAAGGAGCATTATTGTCTACTAAAATTTCATCTACAAAAGTGTCTGGAACATTAATTCTAATTTTATACTCTAACGGATTTGCTGTTCCACATAAAGCACGAGGATAACATTTTAATTTTTCCAAGGCTTCCGTTCCATCATAATTTCCAACCCGTAAAAGAATAGAAGAGGAGTCTAAACGAGTAATAGCTTGCCATCCGGAATTTTTAGGAAGTTCCCAGACGTATTTAACTACTCCCGAACCATCGTCTATATCGGCTTTAGCGGTGTAACTTCTAAGACTTTCCATACAAACTAAAGAATCTCCGATAATCGTGCCCGTTATAGTAGGAATAGTATCTGCCACTATATAATGAATTTCTGAAAGAATATTATTAGGACAAAATCTATTATGAGGCGTAAATATTAGTTTTACCGTATCTAAATTCAAACATTTAATATTCACAATAGAACTATCGGGAGCAGAAGGAAAACTTATTTCTATAGGGGTAAGATCCGGTCCCTTGTATTCTACTTTTAGGTCGTAAGAAATATCCGCAAATTTATTCTTGGTTACGAGTAATACTGCCATACTATCCAAACAAACATTTATATCGCCTGCTATGGTAAGACGAGCCGTATCCATCGCCATTACTTCTTTTTCTACCAATGTTCCTCTTACTAACACTTGCTTATTACAACTATCCAAGGCATAAGCTTTAATTTTTCCAGAAGTACTTCCTACTTTAACAGAACAAGTTTGTGTTCCGTAAGAAACAATGCTATCCCCTTCCAATATATCACTATTTTCTGCTTGCCAACCAAAAGGAAATTCCCAACGATAAGCTTTAGCTCCCAAAGTGGAATTAAGGGTATATACTACCGTAGATCCAACACACGCACTATCCACAAACGTAAGAAAACCTTCTGTTTGCAAAGGTTGATGAGGACGAAATTCTAAAGTTTTAACCGGATTGGCACTGAAATAATTGCATCGATTATGGCCTGCATCGGTTATAGGAGCCACTTGAATAAAACCCGGTTTACTTCCAGTAATTATTTTCACTTCTGCCGCATTAGTATCTCCTTTAGAAACAAAAGACCAAGAATCGGGCAATATCCATTGATAAGCCGCAGAAACCGATCCATTTTCTACTTTAACGCTTATCTCGGTTTGCGGACAAGGTTCATAATGGAATACATTGGGTGTTACGGCCAATATTTCCCCAAGAAGTTTAGTGGCCACCGTATCTACCAAATGGATTCGTATATATAACGTATCTCCTTGGTTTTCACAATTTTTCCAACGAAGATTAACCATAAATAGATTATCATCATTCACTAAAGACGATGGTTGAGGCATAACTACACAAATACTATCTTCCAATTTGGCATCTGGCATAATAGCCATACTGCCTTTAATTTTTTGCCATTGATAAATTATCTGCACATCCGCTGTATCCTCACCGTTAGGACGTACCCTTAATTTATATTCTTCCCCATGCAAACAAATGGTATCAAAAACGGTATCCCCATTCATACGCAAATTCGGGCTCCAATCTGGAAGAGGTCGTTTAGGTACCGATAAAACTAAATTAACAGGAAAAGTGTCGGAAATAGGACCAGCGCCACAATCATTATACCCGTATACCGTAATGTTTCCTGAAGCAGACCCTGCTCCATTTACAGTAAGATAAGGCTTAGTGGTAGTATCTTCTTTTGCACTCCAAGGTGTAGTCCAAACATAATGATTGGCATAAGGTAAAGCATTAATTTGGAAAACAGCCTCTTCGTTTAAACACACGGATTCATTTCTTAAACGCACAACGGCTTTGTCTACTACTGCCGAATTGGGAATAATATGCATTGGTGATGAAACCGACAAACCACAACGATTTCTCAATTGAACTCGTAAATGCAGGGTATCGATATTTCCAACCTGAACAGAAAGTATACTGGGCAATAAAGAGGCGTCTTTGCAACTCCAATCGGTCCCCGCTAAAGAAGAGTCGAGACGGGGATAATTTTCTCCATTCCAAGAAAAATACGGTAAGGTATCTAAACTCCAATGAATATCGGGCATAAAATAATACTTGGATTCCGTATGCCCACAAGGAGATGTTGATATAGGGTGATTCCCGTTTTTCTGATCCAATACAATTTCTGAAGTACGAACCATAAAGGGTCCTGTAGTATTGTCAACACTAAAAGAAATAGTATCCATAGGAAATATTGCAATAGACAAAGTATCTCCATATGTTTTACAATAGCTTATTTTGGCAGCTGCCTGTAAACGATAGGCCTTTTGATTAATATCCCTCTGTGTTATTTCACACATACTATCTAAAGATATACTCGGCATAAATCCATTGGTATCTCCGCTCACTAAGGTCCAATTTATATGATATGGAGCTTTCTTTTCTGTAGAAGAAGTAATTAGTAAACTTATGGTATCATTCATACACAAGGTGTCTGTAGCTATTCCTCCTAATGTTGGATTATATCCAAAGGCAAAGTTAGCTGGAACCAAACCTTTAGGAGGATATAAAATAGAATCTTGTGCAATAAACACAGTATCGGAAGCGGGCCCAGAGCCACAACCATTATTAGGTTCCACCCAAATCTTACCCGAAACAAAATTTGCCTCTAATGCTCTGGTGGCACTACTTACAGTATCACAATATGGAGCCCATGGATAATGCCATATGTAATTCCCTGCTTCCACAACGGTATCTATACGCAATATCAATTTTTCTTTATTACAAATATGTTTGGAAAGCAAAGACAAATTTTTCACATTTAAAATTCTTGTGGAAGTTGCAATAGTAATGGATGGCAGAGTAGATATGCCACAACGATTCGAGGCAACGACCTGTACATTCAAAGAGGAACCATTGCCTACCTGCATTTTCAAAGTGTCGTAAGACCCTATTTTTAATAATTTAAAAGTACTTCCATCCATAGTAGAATCGGTGGGATTATACAATTGCTTTCCATTCCAAATAAAATGAGAAGCAGTAATGGTAGGGTTCATTTTCCAATCGAAATAATACTGAACCGTATCATTTCCACACGGTCTTGGCTGTATATGAATGCCTGTTTGTGCATCAAATAAATAATCCGTTATTGTTTTATCATCAGGAACGCTTACCGTATCTACAGAACGTAATTCTATATAAACAGAATCTCCATAGGTTAAACACCCATCGTGTCGCACCGCTACCGCAATAAAATCCTTTTCAAATCCAGCCTTTTTTTCAAAAACGCACAAACTATCCATCGGCTTATTGGCGGGTATAATTTTATCTTGTGCATTTCCTGCAAGCAAAAACCAACCATATCTCCAAATAGCATCTTTTTGTTTGGCATCCACGTACCTTGCCTTTAAAGTTATATTTGTCCGCATACATATAGTATCTACAGCGGTATCCCTTCTTATGGGATCATAATTTTTCCCTGCAAAGTCGTATAAAGAGGGATGCTTAGGAGGATATAATATAGCAGATATTTTTACTGTATCAGAATTAGGGCCTATACCGCAACTATTGTAAGGGCTTACATAAACCAATCCTGTATCAAAATCGGCCTTAAATTTTCGGGTGTATTTTTCTGGAGCATTTAGCGCATTCTTTACCGTATCGATTTTAAGATCCCATGAATAATGCCAAATATAATTGGTGGCGTTGGGCACTTCTTGGTGTGTAAATTCCACCTCTTCTCTATTACACAAACTGTTTTTAAATGCCGTAAACGAAGCCGTATCCACCACTAAAGAAATAGGTTTTATGGTATCCGTATAAGAAACAGAGGAACCACATAAGCCCACCGCTCTCACCCCTATCGTCAAAGGGTTTTTACCTACTACCAAAGCTAAGGTGTCTTTATATTGCCCATTTTTTAATATTTTCCAACCGGAAGCATCTATATTGTCGGTTCCACTTATGACATTGCCTCCATTCCACAGCCAAGTTAGATAATATAAAGAAGGATCCTGCATCACCTTATCTAAAATGTAAATTACCGTATCTCCTTGGCAAGGTGTGTGATTTAATACTGCATCTATATTATTGGCATCTATAATAGGTCCAACCGGAGAAAGAGTATCCATGATCCAAAATACATAAGTAAGAGTATCCCCTATATTCCATTGATCACAATCATAACGGTGAGAAACTACCCTTATAGAGTCTCTAACATGCGTTTTATTGGGAATCCTTACCGTTAAGGTATCTTTATTTTTAGAAAAAACCGTATCGGCATACCATAGCGTATTCGTAAAAATCCAAGAAAAATGTACAGAATCCTTTAAATCTTGGCTATTAGGAACCACGCTCCATTGAACACTACTTCGGGCACAAAGCGTATCTTCCCATATTTTTCGCATGCTTGGTTTAAGAGTGTGCTTTTTAGGAAGGACCTTTAAACTATCCCTATGATGCGTTGCATAATTATTAAAGGTAAAACCGCAAATTTTATCCTTAGCACCAACTACATAGATATAACCACTATCGGCCCCAACCCGAACATCCACTGTGGATATTTTAGTTCCAGCATCGGACGATTCTTTATTGGTAGTTTCTACTTCGTTAGTTCCTGTAGAAACTACTTTCCAATCGGATGGGAAACTCCAATGATAGCCCTCTGCTTCCATAACGGTATCAAAACGATAACTTGCTGTAGAACCTTGGCACGGACGTCCATCCGGTTCTATCTTTACTCGAACAAATGGATGCACCACAAAACGTTTGGAATTCAAATAATTTCCCACTCCACATTTATTTCCTAACCTTAAACGTACAGGACCAGAAGAATAACCCACTTTAATATTAGGAATAACAGCCGTAGAATCTTGCCAAGGATCAAAACTCCATCCAGGCGAAAGTTTCCATTGATAATCTATTCTGTCGGTTACTTTATGGCGAACATCTATCATGCTTGGATTGTATATGCTGGTATTATTGGTTAGATGAATCTTTACCCCTTCACAAAGGGTGTCCTTATATTTTTCAGAAAGGGTTTCATCTACAATAGGACTATATACACTAAGCGTATCTATAATATTGATATAGTTAATTCCTGTATCTCCAATTCCACAGGCATTTTGTGCATAAAAGCCAAGTTTATACAACTGTTTACCTTGTAATTTAGCATGATTTATTGCATGGATAATGATTACACAAATAGCAGAATCTTTATATGTTGCATCTAAATTTATTATATCATTCATATCAAAGAGACCATCTATATTTGCAAAGCCGTAACTAAGAATAGAATCCTTATCGTTATTTAATATAAACTTTTGGAAACCCAAGGCGGCATTAGCATTGCAAATCAATACAGGATTAGTATCGTTATCTCGAAGTATATTAAGCTGTTCTCTTCTATATTTTGTGTAATGTGGCTCATAACTTACTTTAATGGAAGGATCATAAAGTACAGGCTTAAGTGGTTTGTTTTTTACAAAAATCTTTATGATTTTTCCATTTCTATCCACATTATATCCATTGGAAAAACACACGTTAGCTGGATAAACACGTACAGAAGCAGAATCTCCCAAGGTATTAGGTACTAAAGACGGATTTTGATTAGTGATATAAGTGTATGCCGTATCTATCTGTTGAACCAATTTCCACCAAGAAGGAACATCATCCATATTATATCCTGTAGCCTGAGAATTTTCAAAACCTCGACTATCTAAGGTGGTAACCGAAAAAACATTTTCTGTTCCTGCACATACGCTTCTATTAGCCACAATATCAAAATCTTGAAACTTTGTAATAGAATCCGTTCTCTTTAAAAAGAAAGAAACGTCTCTTTTAAAATCCGATGGTTTTATGGAACTTCCTGCTTTATTTATACAGTCTGGACAAGAAATTTTTACCGAAACTTTAATATCCTTAGAAAGAGTAGTTCCATGCTTCACTTTAAAAGATATTCTCGATTTGTGTTCCCCAAAATTCTCATCACGAAGCAGGAGATCTGTACTCATTCGTGTATCTAATGCTAATTGCGCTGTATCGTAAACCCATTCATAATACAAATATTTACTACGTTCATCATTTTTACTATATTCTCCCGCCTGTAAATATACAAAACCATCGCCTTTTCCTCTCTGATTTACCAATGCATTCTGTAAACTAAATTCAGGAGAATAGTAGGAACAAGCATAATTTGCACTTAAAATATCCCAATAAGGAGTAGTAGTTTCCCTATTCAAGTAGAGAGTATGAAGTTGAAGATTTTCTGCTTCTTTGAAAATGTTTTTTAGAATAAAAGGCTTTAAGGTAATGGTGCTAGCTTTGGTGCTTTCTGGAGTATTTCCTTCATCACAAGTCTTAGGCTGCACCACAAAACTTCCATCTCCTGCATCGGCAGGTAATAAAACATCGAAAGTATTATTGGTTTTATTTATTTCGTTTCTAAGCAAAGTTCCATCGGAACGTTTAAGAGTCCAATTATACGTCAAAGTAGAAGGTGAATAATCGGTTAGATCCTTAACAACCGACAAAGAATTTATACCCTCACAGAAAGGCAAACCTCCACTTAGACTTATGCTGCCGGCTGGATTTGCTTTTTTTATCAGGCTTAGTGCTAAAGTGGCGGTAAGACTCCCTGAACTTCCCTCTTTAACTTTTATAGTTCCTGAAGCAGAAGATGCATTAAAATAAATAGTTATAGTATCATTATAATTTCCACGAGGATAAAAAGAAGAAGACATAGTGGAAGGAATATCCCATTTGCAGGTATCGGTAGCATTTTGATAACATAAATCTATAGAGCCTTTCGCAAATCCACAAAATGGATTAGTTTCTCCCCCTAATATTATTATATTCTGTGCAAAAGCAGAAAGAAAACTGAGTAATAAAACTCCTATGAGTAATGGAAATCTTAAATTACTTAATATTCTGTTTTTCATCCTTCATTGTACTTATGATCTCTTTGAAAAAGCCTAAACTTTGCGCTATTCTTTGTTTTTAAAATCATTATTTCTTTTGTAAATAAATATCTTAAAAGCAAAAAGCCTTTTGTTTTAACTCTTATGACTACAGTTTTATGCGTACGTATTTCAAGTATATAAAACTTCCATCTGTTTTATAGATTGAAAATCAAATACTTACACAAATACATAAGCATGCAATATATAGCATTATATCGTGTAAAGATACAATTTTTTAATTTTATAGCAATTTTTAAGCTATCCATTTACTTTTAGTCGGTTTTCTACATTGCGAATATTACGGATTCTTAGTATATTTGCAAGCTTTTCTCCCTCTTTTGGGATAATGCAAAAAAGATCAAAACACCCGGATCTCCAAGTTAAAAACTATCTACGAAACGGTTTAATAGGATTGGCTAAATGGTTTTATAGTTTTTTTTTCATAGCTTTTTTTCGTTTTGAAATGGCCGTAGAGAAGTTTTACAAAATATTGGTATACAAATTAGTACACAAAAGGGTGTATAACTTTTAGTGGTAAAGAAAATTTATGACAAATTTAGAAAATTCAGATAATCAATTTGGATATAGGAAAATAGAGGATTATTCTTCCGAGAAAACACAAGCACTTGCACAACACTATAAACAAATTTTAAATATTTTAGGAGAAGACTCCAATAGAGATGGTCTCCTTTCTACTCCAGAACGAGTAGCTAAAGCTATGCAATTTTTTACTCAGGGATATCATCAAGATGCAGAAGCTATTCTTAAATCCGCTATATTTAAAGAGGATTATAAACAAATGGTTATTGTAAAAGATATTGAAATTTATTCTTTATGTGAACACCACTTGGTTCCTTTTTTCGGAAAAGCACATATTGCCTACATTCCCAACGGTTGTATTGTTGGATTGAGTAAAATACCCCGCATTGTAGAAGTCTTCGCCCGCCGTTTACAGGTACAAGAACGTTTAACTACACAAATCAAGGAGTGCATACAAAACGCTCTGAAACCTTTAGGTGTGGCCGTGGTTATTGAAGCGCAACATCTTTGTATGTCTATGCGTGGAGTACAAAAACAAAATTCCGTTACTACCACTTCTGACTTTACAGGTGCTTTTTTAAGTAATCCGAAAACTCGCATGGAATTTTTACAATTAATCGCAACAGATTTAAAATAATAAAATACGGTAAGATGACCAGATTCGAATTTGTACAATCTAAAATTAAAGAAGGGGCTGAATTAGAAAAACAATTAGCCTATTGGCGTTTTCATAACGAAAAAATTATTTTTACCAACGGTTGCTTTGATTTATTACATCCCGGTCATATAGAATACCTCTACAAGGCAGCGGAATTGGGAACTATCTTGGTAGTGGGATTAAATTCCGATGCTTCTGTTAGTCGCTTAAAAGGGAAACAACGCCCCATTCAAAATCAACTATCGCGAGCAACCGTATTAGCCGGTTTGGAATGTGTAGACATGGTCGCTATCTTTGAAGAAGATACCCCTATTAGTCTTGTAAAACAAGTACATCCTAATTTTCTTGTGAAAGGCGGAGATTATAAACCTGAAGATATTGTAGGTTATCAAACAGTAAAATCCTATGGCGGGGAAATACTTACCATTCCTTTTGTAGAAGGCTTTTCCACCAGTTCCATCCTACAAAAATTAGGCTGATTTTGAATTTCTAATGATAGAATATTTTAGAACCTATCTAATTTTATTTTCTATGCTATAAGCCCTTTTTTTAATCAACTATAATCTTGATGTGTTAATTTACATGTCTTATAAACAAGAAGTTGGTTTCAAACAACAAATTTATCGTATCTCTTTTACTTATGAATAATAAAACAAAAACTGCATTTTTCTGCAACAATTGTGGGGTTCAATCTTCTAAGTGGGTAGGGAAGTGTCCATCTTGTGGAGAATGGAATACTTTTACGGAAGAGGTTATTCATAGAGAGAGCGAGAAAAAAGATGGACGTACCATGGGTTTTTATGGAGGTACTTCAAATTCCACCCCCAATAAGTCTTGCCTTATTGAAGATATTTCTACGGATGCTCAAAAAAGAATAGATACTGGGAACAACGAATTAAATAGGGTACTTGGAGGCGGTTTAGTGCCGGGATCTATTATTCTTGTAGGAGGCGAACCTGGTATAGGAAAATCCACTCTCATGCTCCAAATAGCCTTACAAATAAAAGGGAAAAGGGTGTTGTATGTAAGTGGGGAAGAAAGTAAAGAACAATTGAAAATGAGAGCGGAACGCTTGGGAATAACAGATGCTCCTTGCTATATTCTTACAGAAACCAATATACAAAATGTTTTTGAACAGGCCTCTCCTATACAACCAGAATTATTGATAATAGATTCTATTCAAACTCTTTTTTCCGAACAAATAGATAGTTCTTCTGGTAGTATTTCTCAAATTAAAGAATGTGCAGCTCAATTACAACGATATGCAAAAGAAACCGGAGTTTCGGTATTTGTGATAGGCCACATTACTAAAGATGGAAACTTGGCAGGTCCAAAAATTTTAGAGCACATTGTGGATACGGTTTTACAATTTGAAGGAGATAGAAATTATGGATATCGTATTCTTCGTTCCGTAAAAAATCGTTTCGGATCTACCAATGAATTGGGTATTTACGAAATGCAATCGGAAGGCCTAAAACAGGTAAGCAATCCATCGGAAGTTTTGCTTTCACAAAGAGAAGATAATTTAAGTGGAACATCTATCGCTGCATCCATAGAAGGACTTCGCCCAATGCTTATTGAAGTACAAGCTCTCGTGGGGGCTTCCGCCTATGCAGTTCCTCAACGTTCGGCAACAGGCTTCGAAATCAAGCGTATGAATATGCTTTTAGCAGTTTTAGAAAAACGTTGCAGCTTTCGCCTTTCCCAAAAAGACGTTTTTCTAAATATTGCCGGTGGAATAAGAGTAGACGACCCAGCTATAGACCTCTCGGTGGTAGCTGCCATCTTATCTTCAACTCAAGATTTAGCTCTTTCTCCTAAAGATTGTTTTGCCGCAGAAGTAGGACTAACCGGAGAAATTCGCCCAGTAACTCGTATAGAACAACGACTTGCAGAAGCGGAAAAACTGGGCTTTGAACGTTTGTTTATTTCCAAATACAACGCTAAAGCATTACAAGAAAAAAAATATAATATCCGAATAGTGGCGGTTAGTAATTTATTTGAATTATTCCGCAATGTACTTACTCAAAAAACAAAATAACAGAGCATGAAAATCTGTAAAAATAAATCCGAATTAGAAGCAACACTGCAATTATTACGAAATTCCGGAAAAACGATAGGCTTAGTTCCAACTATGGGCGCATTGCACCAAGGACATGCTTCTCTACTACAAAGAGCACGCCAAGAAAACGACATAGTTGTATCCAGTGTATTTGTAAATCCTATTCAATTTAACAATCCCGAAGATTTGCAAAATTATCCACGTAATTTTGAATCCGACTGTAAGTTATTGGAAGAAAATGGCTGTGATTTAGTCTTCTCTCCAACAGTGGAAGAAATGTATCCAAAAGGAGAAAGCATAGAGCACTTTGATTTTGGATCTTTGGAAAAAGTAATGGAAGGGAAAAATAGACCAGGACATTTTCAAGGAGTGGGCGTTATTGTGAGCCGTTTGTTTAAATTAATTCAACCGTCTACTGCCTATTTTGGAGAAAAAGATTTTCAACAAGTAGCCATCATTCAAAATTTAGTAGAACAGTTGCATTTACCCATTACAATAAAGCCCTGTCCTATTATTAGAGAAAGTGATGGTTTGGCCCTTAGTTCTAGAAATGTTTTATTAACCAAAGACCAAAGAACGTTGGCTCCAAATATTTATAAAATTCTTTATGAATCGAAAAAAAAACGCCATAATACCGAAGTAATAGAACTAAAAAAATGGGTGGAAAACGAAATTGAAAAATACCCCCAAATGAAATTAGAATATTTTGAAATTGCTAATTCTCGTACCATGCAAAGCATAAAAACATGGTCAGAAGCAAGCGAACAAGTAGGTTGCATTGTGGTTGCTTTCCAAAAAATAAGATTAATTGACAATATTCGTTACGATAATAATTTAAAATAAATAAATTACTACATAAAAATAAACCGCCCACAATGTTCCAATGACAAGGTTTTTTTTAATTTAAAACAAAATTTACCAATGGCAAAGAAAAGTTTTAAGGATGTAGTATTGCGTTTTGTGGGTATTTACGACAAAAAAAACTATGACTAAAGAAACAGAAAACATACTACCCAATGGGGAATCCAAAATAGTGGAACAATTTCAATATACAGAAGAAAGTGTTATTCAATTGGATTGGAATGAACATATTCGTCGCCGACCGGGTATGTATATTGGAAAATTGGGAGATGGCGCCTCTCAAGACGATGGTATTTACGTGCTTCTGAAAGAAGTGGTAGATAATGGTATTGACGAGTTTGTAATGGGCAACGGCCGTACCATAGAAATTAATATCGCCGATGAACGAAAAGTAAGCGTACGCGATTATGGAAGAGGTATTCCTTTGGGAAAGGTTACAGAATGTGTTTCTATTATGAATACTGGAGCCAAGTACGATTCGAAAGTTTTCAAAAAATCTGTGGGTTTAAATGGAGTGGGAACCAAAGCTGTTAATGCATTATCTATTTATTTTTCTGTAGAATCTATACGAGATGGGAAGAAAAAACAGGTGGATTTTTCCAAAGGAAATATAGTTAAAGACTATCCTATTTTACCTACCAACGAAAGAAACGGAACTCGCGTGACCTTTATACCCGACACAGAACTTTTCGGCAATTTTCATTTTTTATCGGAATATGTAGAGAAAATGTTGTGGAACTACGCCTATTTAAACAACGGTCTGTCCTTATATTACAACAAAGAAAAAATACAAGCCAAAAACGGTTTACTAGACTTGTTGGAAAATAATATAGATGGAAATATTCTTTATCCTATTGTCTATATCAAAGATGAGGATTTGGAATATGCTTTTACACATATAGAAAATCAATACGGTGAAGACTATTATTCTTTTGTTAATGGTCAACATACAACCCAAGGAGGAACCCACCAATCTGCTTTTCGGGAAGCATTTGCAAAAACGGTAAAAGAATTTTATAAAAAAGATTACGACACTTCCGATATTCGCTCTTCTTTAATTGCAGCAGTGAGTCTCAAAGTAATAGAGCCGGTATTTGAATCTCAAACCAAAACCAAATTAGGCTCTATTTATATGGAACCTAATGCTGAAACCATACGTAATTATATACATAATTCGTTAAAGAAAAATTTAGATAACTATTTACATATAAATCCGGATGTTGCAGAGGCATTACAACATAAAATCATACAGTCGGAAAAAGAGCGTAAGAGTATGGCGGATTTGAAAAAAATCAGCCGAGAAAGTGCTAAAAAAGTGAACCTGCATAACCGGAAATTGCGCGATTGTCGCACTCATTACAACTCTAATGATGAACGACGATTAGAAACCACTATTTTTATCACCGAGGGAGATTCTGCTACCGGTTCCATTACTAAATCGAGAAATGCCAATACCCAAGCTGTATTTAGTCTCAAGGGAAAGCCTCTTAACAGTTTTGGACTTTCCAAAAAAATTGTTTACGAAAACGAAGAATTTAATTTATTGCAAGCGGCACTAAATGTAAGCGAGAATATGGAGGGTTTGCGATATAATAATATTGTAGTTGCTACCGATGCGGATGTGGACGGAATGCATATTCGCCTTTTATTACTTACTTTTTTCCTTCAGTTTTTTCCTGATATTATAAAATCGGGGCATCTTTATATTTTGCAAACTCCCCTATTTAGAGTAAGGAATAAACAAAAAACTTTCTATTGCTACACCGAAGAAGAACGCACGAATGCTATAGAACAAGTGGGATCTCACCCGGAAATTACACGATTCAAAGGTTTGGGAGAAATTTCACCAGAGGAATTTAAGGTCTTTATTGGCCCTCAAATACGATTAGATCCTGTGATTATGAAAAAAGATCAAAGTATTAAAGATATACTGGAATTTTACATGGGTAAAAACACCCCAGAACGACAAAGTTTTATTGTAGAAAATCTTCGTACAGATATAGATGTAGATTAGTAAGGATTAAGTCTTAAAATCCTTATGCTGTTTTTTTTTATTCTACCGTAACGGATTTAGCTAAGTTACGTGGTTGATCTACATTACAGCCCTTTTGTACTGCAATATGATAGGCTAATAATTGCAAGGGAATACAAGCTAAAATAGGAACCATCATCTCTTCTGTTTCTGGAATTTCTATATAAAAATCCGATAGTGCCTTTACTACTGTATCGCCCTGACTAATCACAGAAATAATACGCCCTTTACGAGCTTTCACTTCCTGAATATTACTAACTATTTTTTCGTAATTTCCTTTATTTGTAGCAATAACAACAATAGGCATTTCTTCATCTATTAATGCAATGGGGCCATGCTTCATTTCCGCAGCAGGATAGCCCTCGGCATGAATATAGGAAATTTCTTTTAACTTTAATGCACCTTCTAATGCCAAAGGATAATTATAGCCTCTACCCAAATACAAAAAGTTTTTAGAATAGGTAAATATTTTTGCAAAATCCTCAATAGCGACATCCTGTTTTAGTGTTATTTCTATTTTCTTTGGTAAATCGTGTAGTTCGTTAACTATACGCGTGAATTTTTCATTATCTATCGTTTTCTTTTCCTTAGCCAACGACAAAGCGATTAAAATCAAAACACATACTTGGGCCGTAAAAGCCTTGGTAGAAGCAACCCCTATTTCCGGACCCGCATGGGTATAGGTTCCACTGTGTGTTGCCCGTGGAATGGACGCTCCTACAACATTACAAATACCATAAACAAAGGCTCCATGTTCTTTCGCCAACTGAACAGCCGCTAAAGTATCGGCCGTTTCCCCCGATTGAGAAATAGCAATGATTACATCATCGGCATAAATCAAAGGATGTCTATATCTAAACTCAGAAGCATATTCCACTTCTACTGGAATACGTGCTAATTCTTCAATAAGATATTCCCCCACTAAGCCTGCATGCCAAGAAGTTCCACAGGCAACGATAATAATTCGTCGTGCTTTAAGAAATTTTTCTTTATAATCAATAATACCAGAAAGAGCCACTTGATTTCTATCTACATTAATTCTTCCTCTTAAAGAATCTCTAATAGTTTTGGGTTGTTCGTAAATCTCCTTAATCATAAAGTGATCGTAGCCATCCTTTTCCAACATATTCAGATTCATTTCTAAAGTCTGAATTAGAGGAGTTTTTTTCACATTCTTTAAATTCGTGATTTCTAAACGTGGAGGCTCAGAGTTCTGAATTTGCATAACAGCTATCTCTTCGTCTTCCAAATAAACCACATTCTTAGTATATTCTACAATAGGAGTGGCATCGGATGCTATTAAAAATTCATTTTCTCCTATTCCAATCACCAAAGGACTTCCTTTACGAGCTGCTATAAGCATGCGAGGATCCTGTTTAGAAACAATAGCTATTGCATAGGCTCCCACAATTTGACTAAGTGCTTGGTGCACCGCTTCCACCAAAGAAATATGACTATTCATACGAATATAATCAATAAGCTGAACCAAAACTTCGGTATCCGTATCGCTACAAAAACTACGCCCTTGCTTTATTAGCTCCTCTTTGATGGTAGCATAATTTTCAATAATCCCATTATGTATTAAAGCAATATCCTCATATTGAGAATAGTGAGGGTGTGCGTTAATTTGATTTGGTTCACCATGAGTAGCCCAACGGGTATGCGCAATTCCTATAGACCCACTCATGTCTTTATCTTTCACATATTCTTCCAAATCGGCCACCTTGCCCCTGGTTTTATATACATGCAATTTTTCATTATTATATATACAAACACCAGCACTATCATATCCCCGATATTCCAAACGATGAAGTCCTTTTATTAAAATAGGATAGGCTTCTTTTTTACCTATATATGCAACTATTCCACACATTTTGTTAGTCTTTTAAAAGGGAAGTTCTGTATAAATAACCTCTAATTTCATACGAGTTGAACTTTTTATATCTGTACCTGGTCCGTTTAAGCGTACCCTACAAGGAGAACCGTATCTTTCTGTAACCTTAGGCGTTATATATAAATATTCTGCTGGCTGATCTTTATATATCAAATTTTGAAAATAGCGAGTAAGCAACAATCTATATTCTCCTGTTTTTTCATTATATACTCCACCAGGATTTGTTGCATCGGGAATTGTTTCGCTTTCTAAAGCTCCTTTTTGTTTAAAACAATAGAGTTGTTTAGGAATACTAATATCTGCTTTGGTAGTGTTTTTTGCATCTGTATTCGTTAAAACTAAAGTAACTTGATTGAGTATAATTTTATTTTTCGACAAGGTCTTAAAATTAGGCACTTTAAATTGAATTTTGCTTCCACCGGAACCTTCCACATACAAACGCTCTTTCCCGGAAGAAGTATCCCCTCTCATTTGTGCTAAAAACAAAGGATCGGTAGAAGTGCTTCTATTTCTTTTAACCTGCGTAAATCGAGTAGGCCCTAAAGCAAAAACAATATAAGACACATTTTCATCCGTTCCATTATTAAAATATACTCGAATAGAAGCTCCTGCAGTTAAAAGGGAAGAAAAAGAAATAGCCGTACTTTGAGAGGGATCGGCACAATCTTTTACTTTTAAATATATTCCAGCAAAATAATCAGAAAATATAGAACCCGGCAAATAGGCGTCGGCAGGATAGGATAATAATTTTTTCCCAAATTCCTTACTTAAATAAGCTCTCACTGGTAATATGCTTCGAGCGCCTGTTATAGAATCGAATATAGTATCAAAAGGTTTAGGTTTTATTACAATATCTTTATTCCCGGCAAATGCGGCTGGATTATAATTTACTTCGGAACTTACGCTATACAAACTATCCGAATGGCTTCCGTTCGATAATTTATCTATTATTTCATAAAGAGTGAAAGTAATGGGTTTCCCATTCATTGCCTTGTCTACTGTAGGGAAAAAACCAGAAAAGGGTAATACAAGAACCACAGAATCCACCCGAGATCCAGTATATATAGCATCTGCATCTACACTACTTTTCTCATCAAAGTCCAATTCTGTTACCAAGTTGTAAGTGGCTGTTCCAAAATATTTATCCGATACAGAACCTAAAAGGATATTAGCACTGTTTTCTACTACCAAAGAATCGTCCTTTACACTAAAGGCAACTATTTCAAAAACAGTGTCGTTGTATTTTCCTACCAAATCGGTTTCTGAGTGCATATTACTTCCCAATATCGACTCTTCGTTTTTCTTACAAGAAATACTAATTAAAAAAACAAAACAAAACAAAAAAAGGCTGCGTAAACCATAAGATTTAAAAATCACCGAAAAAAAGCTAAAAATTTTAAAAAAGAACTTATGGTACTTCGGATCAAAACATCGCTCCAATAACGACAAATTGATTTTATTTATCATTAGACAAAAATTTTTCGTAAAATTTATTAATCCCTTCGACATAGGTTTCATCACCAGGGTAAGAAAGTACCGGTTTATGAGAAGCTTTTACCATTTTCAGAATAGAAGGAGTCATGCTCCCAGACTTTGCCGTTAATACCAAGCCATCAGAATGATCTACTGCCGCTTGCATCAAATCCTGAAAAGCAAATTCCCCATAAGGTTGAATGTCTTTAGAGGAAAAATTATCAAACTTCAATTTATCAACGAATGTTTTATTAAACTTACCTTCAAAACTGTCTGAAAAAAGGGAAGTAATAATTTTAGTATTTGCAAAAATTGGACTATCCTTAAATATTTTCTTGATGTAAAGGGGAACCAAGGACGTAAACCAACCATTACAATGAATAATATCTGGAGTCCAACTTAATTTTTTAATCGTTTCTATCACCCCTCTTGCAAAAAACACAGCCTTTTCATCATTATCTTCATAAAATTTCCCGTTTTTATCGTGAAACATATTCTTTTTATGAAAATACTCCTCATTATCAATAAAATATATTTGCATGCGCGCTGCTTGTATAGAGGCCACTTTAATAATCAAAGGGTGATCCGAATCGTTGATAATAAGGTTCATTCCGGAAAGACGAATCACTTCATGTAATTGATTCCTTCTCTCATTAATGGTGCCGAATTTGGGCATAAAAGTACGAATTTCTTTTCCGCACTCCTGTATTCCCTGAGGAAGGTACCTACCCATTTTTGACATCTGGCTTTCCCTGACGTACGGATAAATTTCTTGATTAACAAATAAAATTTTAGGCTTTTCCATGCAGATAAAAAATAGTTTTCGCAAAGTTACTAAAAATTTCCGAGTATGCCACTGTACAAATTAGTAAATAACGATATAGTGTTAAGAAAAATATTAATTTAAAAGGAAAAACAATTGCAAAATAGGGTATAATTAAAAAACGTCTCCTTTTTTTACTAAAATTATATTATGCATTTTTAAAACAAACTATCGTACTCTCCTCTTACAACCGTTTGGTGCGTATCATAATTTATCGTAACTTTGTAACTTAAAATCTTTGCAAGAAATTCACAAGTACGCTTAATCAAATAGGGGCATTGCGTGAAACTTAATATCGATTATACACTTTTAAAATCAACGGTCAGGTATGGATAAGCTGTGGGTGGCAAAGCAGGTGGACGGGCAAATCCCTAATGATTTACATCCGAACCGTCATATATCAAAACTCTTATATCAACGGAAAATAACCACAAAAGAAGAGGTCGAAAAATTTTTCAATCCAAAAATCGAATACTTACACTATCCTTTTTTAATGAAAGATATGGAAAAGGCGGTAAATCGAGTGGAACAAGCGATAACGACAAAAGAGAAGATATGTGTTTATGGCGACTATGATGTGGATGGAACCACTGCAGTGGCCTTAGTATATTCCTTTTTAGAAAGCATAGGAGCCGATCTTGGTTTTTTTATCCCTGATAGATATTTAGATGGTTATGGCCTTTCCAAACGTGGTATAGATTATGCAGCCAATCATGGGGTTACCTTAATGATTGTTTTAGACTGTGGTATTAAAGCCCATGAGCAAGTTTTATATGCTAAATCTAAGGGCATAGATGTGATTATAGGGGATCATCACCGTCCAGGCGATACCCTTCCCGATGCTTTTGCTGTTTTGGATCCCAAACGTAACGATTGCGAATATCCATACAAGGAACTTTCCGGTTGTGGCGTTGGGTTTAAGCTAATTCAAGCTTATGCTTTGCAACACGATATGGATGTACGAAAAAACGTATATCCTCTTCTTGATTTAGTAGCAGTTAGTATTGCGTCCGATATTGTTCCTCTTACTGACGAAAATCGTATACTTTCCTATTTCGGACTTATGTTGCTTAATACACATCCAAGACCGGGGATAGAAACTATTTTAAATTACTCTAAAGTTAAACGAAATTCTTTTCCTACCCTATTAGCTAAAGGTTGCAATAAGCCTTTGTATTTTAATAAAGAACTTACCAATAACGATTTGGTGTTTTTTGTAGGTCCTCGTATTAACGCAGCAGGACGTATGGAATGCGGAAAAAATGCCGTGCAACTTTTGCTTTGTAAAAATCTGCAAGAAGCGGAAGAAATTGGAAAAAATATAAATTCTTTCAATACAGAGAGGAAATCTTTAGACCATTTGGCTACCGAAGAGGCTTTAACGCAAATTGAACAAAACGAACTTTTACAAACCCGTTATACTACGGTGGTTTTTGATAAATCTTGGAACCAAGGCGTAATAGGTATTGTAGCCTCTCGATTAACAGAATCTTATTATCGCCCTACTATTGTTTTTACAGAATCTAAATCGGAAGAAATGTTAGTAGGTTCTGCTCGTTCCATAAAAGGTTTTGATATTTATGATGCCATTGAAGCCTGTGGAGATTTATTAGAACATTTTGGAGGTCATAAATATGCGGCGGGTTTATCTATACGACCAGAAAATTTCGAAAAATTTAGCGAAGCCTTTGAGCAAATAGTTACAGAAACATTGCAAAACAAACAAATGGTTCCAGAAATAGAAATAGATGATGAGGTGCCATTTTCAGATATTACCAATGAGTTTTTTGAAGAGTTGAAAAAATTTGCTCCTTTTGGTCCCAAAAACATGAATCCAATTTTTAAAAGTGTGAACGTTAGAGATGCCGGTCCTTCGCGACGAGTTGGAAATAACCATTTGAAATTATCTCTTTTTCAAGCAGACACATCATCTTATCCTTTAAATGGTATAGCTTTCCAACAAGGAGACTCTTTTGAGGATATAAAATCAGGACAGCCCTTTAGTATCTGCTATCATATAGAAGAAAACGAATGGAATGGTACTATTTCTACGCAATTGAATATTAAAGATATTAAATTTAATTAGAAACTGCCCAAGTTTAATTATCTTGTTTTTTAGATTCGGTAATAGATGTTTCCTCGGGTTCGCTATTTATCTTTAAATTGGGAATCTCAAACCCCGTATGAATTATATAATAGACATTCCATCGGGTTCGCTATTAACACCCTCTTTATCTTTTCTTTTTATAGTCAAAAACATAATAGCCATCGCAATATATAATTCCGGTATAAAGGTTACAGAAGAGGAGGCCGTTGCTAAGAAAAATGGCAGAAGAACGTATAGTGCCACACCCTTTGTTTTCCATATAAAATGAATAAACATATAAACCAAGGCCAATAAACCACTTATCCCTGTTTCTACCAAGAAAACGAGCCAATAATTATGAGCATAGATTAACATCACTTTATCGGATTCTGAAAGACCTACACCAAAAAGCCATTGCCACAAAGTAGCCGTTTGTAAATAAGCACAAGCATAATTAAAGATATCAAATTTAGACATAAAGCTCAAATCGTACCGAAACAGAGGATAAATTACAAAAAGTCCAAAAACGGAAATTAAAACCAAAAAAGCCGCCAATATTAACAATAAATTTTTCCGTTTAGGAACAAAAAAGTATATCAAACCTAATATAGCTGCAAAAACACAAGCTCTTGAAAGAGTTAAAAATAAAAGAATAATAAATAAAAATATTAACTTACGATAATGGGAAAATAATTTTTTATTTTCCCATAGTAAAGCCTTTTTCTTTGGTTCATCGCCAACACCGCTTATGGCTATTTGTCGCTTTTGATAGTTATACCACCATAACACAAAAAAAAGTATGATAATCAAATGTATTGCAGTTCCATTACTCTCAAAAAACATAGGTCCATCAAACTTAAATCTATAAATTCCGAAGGAGGTACTGCTTCCATTTATAATTTTATAAATGACCACTCCATACCTTCCTATAGCTTCTAATATATAGATAAGCGCTGCTATGTAAATAAACCAATCTATTTTGTTTTTCCAGTTCCGAAGAGGCGATTTTCCTACTAAACCTATACAAACAGGAAAATATAAAGCGGCACAAACCACACTCCAATAGCGTCGAATTTGGGCTCCCATAAAATACTGTTCCAAAAAAATATAGAAAGCAAAAAAACATACCGGAAGAATGGCTTGTATTTGCCACCGGTCGCAACTTAAAGGATTTTTCGTAAGATTGCCATCGTACAAAAGTAAACAACAAAGCACAGACAATAAAAAACAAATCATAGTGGGAGGAACAGATAGCCAAGTGTGGCTAATTACACTGGCAAAAGGGATAAGCAGCCAAAGCCCTAAGTTTTGACAACTTCCTTTATTTACTGTTATCTTCCAAAAATTTTTCATACTCCCTATAAGAAAAAAAACAGCATTCGAATCTTAATATTGTTCATGATCCCAACTTAAAGAAGTGAAATTTTTAGGCGCTGATATTTCCAATTCCACTTTTTTTCTATCTATCGGGTGAGGAAAGGATATAAAGTAAGCCAATAGGCGTATTTTCCTTTTAATAGAGGCATCTGCTCCGTATTTTCTATCTCCTACAATAGGATGTCCCATTTCGGAAAGATGAACTCGAATTTGATTTTTTCGCCCTGTTTCCAAATTTATTTCCAACAAAGCATTATCACCGTAAATGCCAATTTGATTATAATGAGTAATGGCCCACTTAGCACCTATTTCTTCCGTGGGAACCGAATACATGGTTTGTCTCGAATTTTCTTTTAACCACGAACTTAAACTTCCTTGTGGCTTTTCCGGAACCCCTTCTACCAAGGCGAAATATAATTTTTTAACCTCTTTCCAGTGATCTTGCAAAAAGAATTTACTTTCTTCCGACTTGGTAAATAACAATATTCCGCTAACTTCTCTATCTAATCGATGTACCGTGTACGCTCTACATCTGCCGCGACTTTGTTTATTTACATAACTATTTACCATGCCCAACATAGATTTCACTTTTTCGGTAGTACGCCCAGAGGATAGTATGCCAGCCGGTTTAAAAACAGCTATCACTTCCTCATCTTCAAAAAGAATGCGAAAAGGCGCTTTTTCTTTGTAAGCGACACGTGCTTGATATTTTTTAAAATCTATTTTTTGACCTTTTTTTACTATTACATCGCTATGCTTAATTACTGCACCTTGCACAGAAACACAACCAAATCTTACCGCCTTTTTTAAACGTGTTCGATTGCTCTCCGGAAAATATTGCAGTAAAATTTCGATAAGAGGGGCATCTTGCAAAACATCAATGATCATAACTGAATCTCTTCTCCGTTTTTATTCCAAAATTTGTACTCCAAAAAATGAAAGGATGTGCATTCTCTTAATTTAATCCAACGATGATAGTTAAACCACCATTTAATCTGCATTTTATGAACATTGCGCACCATATATGCATATATATAAGGATTTAGAGCAATAGAAAATCCTCTAATATTCACATCTTTAACTAAATATTCTATATTTTGTTCTATTTCGTCCACCACACATATACTTGGTTTAATTTCGCCAGTTCCCCCACAAGCAGGACAGGTTTCCAATACATTTACTTGGGTTTGTGGCCGAACTCTTTGCCTTGTTATTTGAATTAAACCAAATTTAGTAGGAGGCAAAACCGTATGTTTAGAAGGATCATTTTCCATAAATTTTACCATGGCATCAAAAAGCGTTTTTCTATTTTGAGCTTCTCTTTGATCTATAAAATCTACTATTACGATACCTCCCATATCTCTAAGTCTTACTTGGTGGGCCACCTCAGCAGCCGCTTCCAAATTTACTTCTAAGGAATTTATTTCTTGGCTTTGCTCTGCATTAACTCTATGACCACTATTAACATCTATCACATGCATAGCCTCCGTGTGTTCCACTACCAAATATGCTCCCCCTCTTTTTATGGGAACCACTTTCCCAAAGGAAGCTTTAATTTGCTTAGAAATACCATAGTGATCGAATATAAGCTCCTTATTATTTTTATATAGTTTAACTATATCTTTTTTATCGGGAGCAATTTGAGCTATATATCCTTTTATTTCTTCAAATAAATCTTCATCATTGGTTACAACTTGATTGAAATCTTTATTTAAAAAATCTCTGAGTAGGCTCACCGTTTTATCCATTTCACTAAACACCTTCATTGGAACAGAAGCCTTGTGAAGATGATTTTTAATTTGCTCCCATTTACGAAACAAACTATTTAAATCATTATCTAATTCGGCTACTGAACGACCTTCCGCTACGGTACGAATAATAACTCCAAAATTTTTAGGCCTAATGCTTTGAATTAAATTCCGTAATCTAGATCTTTCTTCTGGATTTTTAATTTTTTGAGAAATAGAAATTCTATTAGAAAGGGGAACCAATACCAAATAGCGACCTGCGAAAGAAATTTCGGAATTTAATCGTGGTCCTTTAGTCGAAATAGGTTCTTTGGTTACTTGTACTAATATACTTTGATTTTGCTTTAAAACAGAGGTTATCTTGGCTGCTTTGGACCCTTCTTCCTTAAGCTTATACTCCGAAATATTCAACTGCGCCAAATCGCCACTTAATGCGCAATTCGTAAATTTATTTAATAATTGTATTTGAGGACCTAAATCCAAAAAATGTAAAAAACCTTCTTTTTCTGAACCTACATCTATAAATGCCGCATTTAATCCGGGCATAATCTTCTTTACCCTACCAAGAAAAACATCGCCCACGGCATGAAGCGTATTGCTTTTTTCTTTATGTAATTCAACGAGCTGTTTATCCTCTACTAATGCTATAATTACTTCCTGTGCCGATGAATCTACTATTAACTCCTTATTCACTTTCTCTATCCATTTACTAAAAAAATAAACACTTGACATATATAAGAAGCATGCCAAGTGTTAAGAAACTGTCTAATATTTTTATCAAAATTATGAACTTTGTAATTTTAGACAGTTTCTAATTGTGTGTCTCCAGTACTAAATTTAGACACCTTGCTATTTTACCTTGTTTTTCACGTTCTCAACAAAAGGTTTAGCAGGTTTAAAAGCAGGGATATTATGAGCTGGAACTATAATCGCTTTGTTTTTCGTAATATTTCTACCTGTTTTTTGAGCTCTATGTTTAATGATAAAACTTCCAAAACCTCTTAAATAAACATTTTCACCAGAAGACATATTTTCTTTAATTACGTCCATCATGGTTTCTACGGTTGCCAATACAGTTACTTTTTCAATACCCGTTTTATTGGCAATTTCTGCTACAACTTCTGCTTTTGTCATTTTGTATTATATTTTTTTGTTATTCCACTTATATTTATTTTTACTAAATATAGGCTTACCTACTTCCTTTTCTACTATTACAATTACGCTATTTTCCTTATCCTTTTGCCTTAAATTACCTTTATTGGCAGCCTTTTAAAAAATAAAAGAACCTCTCTTTGGAGTTTTTATATAGATGCTATTCTTTTAACGAAACAAAACCCCAAAAAAACGGATGGACAAAGATAATATTTTTTTTAACTTTGTACCTAACTTATTCATTAAAATATTAAAAAGTGGTTTTTTCTCACGAACTTTTACATTGGTATGAGGCAAACGGCAGGATTCTTCCTTGGCGCGAAACTAAAGATCCTTATATTATTTGGCTTTCGGAAATTATTTTACAACAAACCAAAGTCGTTCAAGGTTTACCTTACTTTCATCAATTTATAAAAACCTTTCCTACTATGGAGTCCTTAGCAGAAGCCTCAGAAGAAGAAGTTCTTAAGTTATGGCAAGGTCTTGGATATTATTCCAGGGCAAGAAACCTACATAAAACAGCAAAATATATACAATCGGAATACCATGGCATCTTCCCGGATACTTATAGCTTAATAAGTAAATTACCTGGAATAGGCGACTATACTGCTTGTGCTATTCTTTCCTTTGCTTTTGGAAAAGTTTATCCTGTTTTAGATGGTAATGTCGGAAGGGTAAGCACTCGATTCTCTGGAATTTTTGACCCAATAGAAAACCAAACTACTAAAAATAAAATAAAAAGTATTTTGCAACTATGGATAGATAAGGACAAACCCGCTTTATTTAACCAAGCCATAATGGATTTCGGAGCCTTGGTTTGCACACCAGGAAAGGCAATTTGCCTAAGTTCTTCTCTATATTGCCCCTTCTCTAATTGGTGTTATGCTTATAAGCATGACATGGTAGAAAACCTCCCAGTGAAAAAGCAAAGCAAAGCGGTAAAAAATCGTTATCTACACTATTACATGCTTAGTAATAAAGAGGGACTTCTATTACACAAAAGATTATTAAACGATATATGGAAAGGTCTTTATGATTTTCCATTTTGTGAAACCTTAGAGACCAATATACCTATGGAGAAGGGAAAGCTTTCCTCTGTAGCCGAAAACATAGGTTCGGTTTCTTTTCTTAAACAATATACCCATTTGCTTAGCCATCAACGTTTACATGTTTTCTTTTATCAAAAAGAACTTACAGAAGCACAAATACAATTATGGTCTAAAGAATATATTTTTGTACCTTGGAAACAAATAAAAAACTTTGCCGTACCTAAGGTGTTTGAGCAATTTTTTCAAGATTTTAAGATTATTTAATATATATTTTTTCGTTATTACATCCTTTGATCGTTATACCATAAACACATTTATTAATTCAAATTTTAAAATCATGAGCGGAGTAAATAAAGTAATCCTAATTGGTAATTTAGGTAAAGATCCAGAAGTTTTCACTTTCGAAAATGGAAGCAAAAAAGTGAGACTCACTATTGCAACCTCAGAAGTTTACAAAACTAAGAATAACGAAAAAGTGGAACATACAGAATGGCATTCCATTGCCCTATACAGAACCCTGGCCGAAATTGCGGATAAATATTTAAAGAAAGGGAATCAAGTGTATATAGAAGGTCATCTACGTACTCGATCTTGGGAAGAAAAAGGAAATAAACGCTATTTTACAGAAATAGAAGCACAAAATTTGACGATGCTGGGTGGAAAGAAAGCAGATACTCCAAGTTTTACTAAGGGGGAAGCTGTAATTCCTTCTGTACCTCCAAAAATAGAAGAAGAACCAGAATATGATCCGGCGGAAGATAGTATTCCTTTCTAAAATAAAAACCAAGTAAAAGTCCCTATACAAAGTTTCCTATAAATGAAAAGCGGAATATATCTCAGATATATTCCGCTTTTCATTTTATAGAATAACCAAACTCAACGCCATAACTGCCATTCCGGCAATAAGACCATAAATAGCCAAATGATGAGCCCCATATTCTTTGGCTGTTGGAAGTAATTCATCAAAAGAAATAAAAACCATAATTCCCGATACAAAAGCAAAAAGGAAACCTAAAACTGCTTGATTAATTCCTACAAAAAAATAGAGAAGAGCAAAACCCATTAAGCCACCTACCGGCTCGGATAGACCGGATAAAAAAGACCAGGTAAAAGCTTTCTTTTTATTGCCAGTAGCAAAAAACAAGGGTACAGAAACAGCAATTCCCTCTGGAATATTATGCAATCCTATAGCAAAAGCAATGGGATAGGCTATATCTGCAGAACCTAAGCCGGATATAAAAGTAGCAAGACCTTCGGGGAAATTATGTATAAAAATAGCTACTGCAGAAAGCACACCCATTCGCATAAGTTTATGATCTTCTTTATTATACATGCTTTCCACAGACTTTAACTCATGAGGATTTTCGTAAGATGGAATTAATTTGTCAATTAAAGCAATAACCCCCATACCTGCAAAAAAAGCTATACAAACAAATAAAGCTGCCCATGTAGAATCATAGACAGCTTCTAAAGATGTTTGTGCTTGGGGGTAAATTTCCACGAAAGAAACATAAATCATTACCCCCGCACTAAAACCTAAGGAAACAGATAGAAATTTTTTAGATGTTCTTTTGGTTAAAAGAGCCACAGCACTACCGATCCCTGTCGAGAGACCAGCAAGGAGAGTTAGCAAAAACGCTAAACCTACATGTGACCATTCTAAATTCATCTTCTATTTTTTAAAACTCTTTAACCCATTTTCAAGATATTGAATAAAAGCCGTCACATCACTGTTATAACCATAGCTATCGGAAACTATTGGATTTCCTGTAGCATCTAATAAATGGTAATATGGTAATGTATTGGTTTTAAAACGAGTAACTTGAAAATCTGCATTACGCTTTCCTAATGTTTTTTTCACTTTTCCATCTATAGTAGATGTAACCCATTCTGTTTGTGGTAATTCCGTTTTGTCATCACAATACATGGCTACAATTACATATTGTTTTAATAAAGCTTGGACACGAGGATCCGACCATACTTCCGCTTCCATTTTTTTACAATTAGCACAGGAGTGTCCTTTAAAATCTATAAATACCGGTTTGTTTTGCTGTTTTGCACAATCTAAGCCTTCTGCATAATCAAAATATCCCTTCAATCCGAAAGGTAGAGTTAACTTATCGGCATATTTGGGTTGCCCACACAATATTTGATCAGAAGCAGCCTCGGTTCCTCCTACTAAGGCAGAAGAAGAAATTTTTCCTAAATCAAATTGCTGAGTCGTAGTTGGAGGAATAAGAGCGGAAACCATTTTTAAAGGTGCTCCAAAAAGACCAGGAATTAAATAGATAACAAATGTAAAAGTTACAATAACTATTAACAAACGAACTACTCCTATATGTGGCAAATCGGTATCATGCGAAAATTTAATTTTCCCAAGTAAATAAAAGCCCATAAGCGTAAATATAACCATCCAAATACCAAGATAAACTTCACGAGTAAACAAATGTAATTCGTATACTTGATCTATATTTAATAAAAATTTCATACCGAAAGCGAGTAATATAAATGCAAATACAACTTTCACAGAGTTAAGCCATCCTCCAGATTTAGGCATTTTCTCCAATAAAGAGGGGAAAATAGATAAAAGAAGAAAAGGAAATCCCATAGCCAAGCCAAAGAAAAACATCCCTAAAAGAGGCTTTAGAACAGAGGTTCCCATAGCGGCTTCCACTAATAAGGTAGCTACAAAAGGCCCCGTACACGAAAAAGAAACAATAGCTAATACCGCTGCCATAAAAAAGGCAGAAATATATCCACCCTTGTCTGCTTTAGCATCCAATTTATTAGAAAATCCGGTAGGAAGAGTTATTTCAAACATTCCAAAGAAAGAAAAAGCAAAAGCAACAAATAAAATAAAGAAAATCAAATTCGGAATCCAATGCGTACTAAGTACATTCGCAAAATCTGCACTCTTGGTAACGGCCACAATAGCTCCTATCAATGTGTATATTAAAGTTATAGATCCTGTAAAAATCGCACCCTTCAATATACCTTTTCCTCTTGTTTTTTTGCTATCTCCTTCACTATCAATAAAAAAAGAAACCGTCATAGGGATCATAGGAAATACACAAGGAGTAAAAACTGCAGCAAGACCAGCCAATACGGCAACCAATACAAATCCCCATAGTGATTTTTCGGAATTATCTGCTTGTTCTCCACCTATAGTAGCATTTTGAGGAGCTACAGCCGTTGGAGAAGCCTCTCCATTATTTACTGTCTCTAAGGAGTCTTCCTCCATATTAGTCGGTAAGTTTTCTCCATTTTTCTGAGCCTCGGCTATATCGTCAGCCTTAGCACCTTTAACCTTAAAAGAAAAGTCTATGTCGTTAAAAGGAATACAAGTCTCCTCGTTACAAACTTGATAATCTATAGTTCCTTTAATAGTAAAATCGGAAGTGGTATTGATTTTTATTTTTTGACGAAAAGTAGCATTTTTCTTAAAGTACCGCACTTTAATCCCAAAAAGTTCATCTAATTCTTCTATAGGAGTGGGGGACTCTATTGCTTTCCCAATCAAAGTAAAATTTTTGGAGGAGGGGAAATTAAAAACAGTGGGAGTAGGACCACCAGCCTCCATAAATTGAGAATACAGATGATATCCTTCCATCTGCGCACTAAACACCAATTCGGCTTCAGCTCCACCCAAAGGTTTTACTGAGAATTTCCATTTTACAGGATTTTGCTGTGCAAAAGCACTCATTGTGAGCAAAAAAGACAGCAGAATCAAACTAATTTTCTTCATGATAGATATAGGTTTAATATATTTATATTTTTTCAATTTTAAATTCATAACTTTCCATAATAGGATTATGGAGCAATTCTTTACAGGCTTTATCCACTTTAGCTTCTGCCTCTTTTTCGGTTTTGGCATCCACCTCTAAGGTTATATGTTTTCCTATACGCACCTCTGAGATTTCTTTCAATTGCATATTGTGCAAACGTGCAGTAACCGCTTTCCCTTGCGGATCTAGTAATGCTTTCATCGGCATTACATTTATTTCAGCTATAAATTTCATATATCTTTATTTTTTTTCAATTTAAATCCATGAAAATGAACCCACGAACATACAGGATAAAAAACTATGGCAATAGCCAAGCCTAAAGCTCCATAAATAATAAAAAGGGCAAGCACTATCACGAGAAAAATATAAATAATTTTTTGTGATTGCCACGACCAATCTTTAGCCTTAAACGCAAACATTTTAAGATTACAAATTAATAAAAAGGAAAAAATTATGGATAGTGCCAGTAAATAATATCCATTTAAAACCACCCCCTTGTTAGCCCAATGTAAAGCCAAAGCCGCCCAAAATAAAGCATTAGCAGGGGTTGGCATCCCTTTAAAAAAAGCGGTTTGTTCTGTATCTATGTTAAATTTTGCTAATCGGTAGGCCGAAGCAGCAGCCATTAGAAATACCAAATAAGGTAAATAAATACAAAACAATGACTGTGTTTGCATCATTTGATAGGCAATAAAAGAGGGAGCAACTCCAAAACTAACCACATCGGATAAGGAATCTAATTCTTTTCCTATAGGACTATAAGCCCGCAAAAGCCGAGCAAAAAAACCATCCAACAAATCAAAAACAGCCGCTATAAAAATGAAAACAGCCGCCCAATATATTCTTCCTGAAAATATAGATAAAATAGAAAGACAACCACACAAAAGGTTGCATAACGTTAGTATGTTAGGTATCTGTTTTCGTATCATTTGGGTGCAAATTTAGGCATTTTTTCTTACAATCTTATATAATACTTGCTTTGTTTTACATTTGCAAAAATTCATCATAAAGCACTTCTAAAAAAGAGTTTCCTTCTTTAATGATTTTTTCAGCCTTTAAAGAATTTGTTGGCAGTTTTTTATCTATATATTTTTTGTTCAAGCCATCCCAAATAAATTCTCCTTCCGTAGTTTTATAGCCAAATCCTTGATTGGCTTCCATGTAAACAAAAGGTTTAGTGAAAGGATTAAAAACATTTCTACTCCAATGAAAATCTTCGGCTCCACTCCCCACTTGTTTAAGTAAAATAGCAGGAATATCATGCTGCATCGTAAGAACTTTTTGTTTTTTCCCTTGGTACTTTGGCTTTAGAACATTTCCATAAAATAACATAGGAATATGATTAGCTTCAAAGGAAAAGAAAGGATGATCTTTATAACTAACATGACTGTGATCGGGCACAATAATAAAGAGAGTATTATTATACCAGGATGTTTTTTTTGCTTGCTCAAAATAAGCACCAATAACAGAATCGGTATAATAAACCGAATTAATATAATCCAACTCCGGAACATCCCAATGAAGCACTTTTGGGAACGGCTGATCGTAAGGTGTATGGGAACTTAAGGTGTAAATAACAGAAAAGAATGGTTCTTTCGTAGTGGAAATTTCTTCAAACTGTCGGGCAAAAACATATTCATCGGGATACCCAAATTTACATTTATGCAAACGAGATGAATAATCTTTTTCTTCTACCATTTTATCGAAACCTCCTGTAGTTAAAAAAGCCCGTATATTGTCGAAAGAAAGCACTCCTCCATAATAAAAGGAAGTGGCATATTCCATTTTTTTAAATTTATCGGCTAAAGAAGGTAATTTATGCGACTTTTCTGGAAAATTAAATACATATGTATCGGGCAAAGCGGGAAATCCAGCGAAAATAGAAGCAATACCTTGAGGAGATCGTTTCCCAGAGGCGTAAACATTAGTAAACAATAAACCTTTTTTTTCTAAACGATGCAAACAAGGAGTTATTCCCGGTTTTCCTCCTAAACTTTCTAATACATCTGCTGTCCATCCTTCTAAAACAATAAAAACTATATTGGGCTTGTCTATACTCAATATTTTTACAGTGGTATCTTTTTTTACTTGATATATACTTTCTACCACTATTTTAGCCTCTGAAATTGGATAAAATTCATACGGATTCCTTTCCGTTTTACCAACCCCAACTTCTATACTACGAAGTAAATTCCATGCCGGATTAACTGCAATGTCATTCAATATTTGTTTATTCGAAAAGAAACTACGACTTTGATATATTGGTATTTGGTTCCAACCACCTCTTAAGCCCAAAAACAATAAACCTGGCACACATAAAATATATAAAAGTGGTCCCCACCATGTCTTTGCTTTCCGATCAAAATCTTCCGTAACCCATTTTGTGCACGCAAAAGCGCATCCTCCTACATATAAGGCTATTAATACTATATATATAAATATATGCCACATGGAAATACTACGAAATATCTCCATAGGTTGCTTAATATAGAGAAACGCTTTATAACCAAGTTTAGATCTCCATTCTCCATAAATACCTATTTCACTAAAAACAATCAAGGCATAAAGTAAGGTGATAATTAGAGTGTAGGCACAAAAAACATGCTTCCATTTTGAGGATGGAAAATAAGCAGAAATAAATAAAACTACCACGGGGAATATTAAAAGATAGCAAATGGTAGATAAATCTAACATAAAAGCATGGGGAAAAATTTGAAAAATCTCTCCTATGCTTACATCTTCTCCAATAAGTAATCCTACATGAAAGAGCATAAAAAGCAATCTTCCTATGGTAAAAATACAAAATAGATAGAAAATGTATTTTAGCAGAAAATAAAGTCTTCGTAGCATAATTTACAAGTTAATTTTTATTACCAATAAGGAGCTAAATCATATTGTGAACGCGGCCGTAAAGAAGGGGCCCAATGAAACCCTTTTAATAATTGCTCTCTACGCGTTAGTTTGCTTTCCGGATACAATGCAGTACTCTCCGGTTCAATAAAATTAACTCCTATAACTGCATTGTTTTTAAAATACATTTTTAAACTCTTGCTCAAGGATTTATTCACCCCTATTAATTCTGTTTGTTGATCGTTCAAAACATAATAAATAGATTGAGCTCGCCCTTGCACCTGAGCCATAATAAAACGAGAACTATCATCGAAGTAGCCCCACAACTGCTTTCCCTTAATCTGATTATAATAATTTTTATAAAATAAAGCCTTAGCAACCATAAAAGCGTCCTCATTTACTAAAAGACGACGAGGTTTATCATCCGCAAACCAAACCCGAATAGTATCCCCATCTATCTGATAATCATCCATCCATACCATAGGATTTTTGTGTAAATACATAATGGAATCTTCTCGTATATAAACCAAAGAATCACAAAGGCCCTGCATTCCCTCTTTATAAAATTTCACCTGAGAATATACATAAATTTTCTTGATTTGCTTCCCTGTGTCGTAAGTTATTCGCATAGTATCTCCTACCATAAACAAGGAGTCTCCGTGATCCACTAAAACACTTCGTGGATTTATAGTAAAAAACGCATATCCTTTTTGCTCGTTATTTTCGCCATACTCGCTTTTTATAAAACAATTACGTAAAGTATCTTTAAGAAATACATTACGATGTGCATTCCCGTTTTTCTTTTTTAAATCATAAAAAATACTATCTCCATATAAGGTTTGACTTTCTTTAGTTTTTATATACGCATCCTTTTGTAAACTTACTTTATCTTCGTTTTTGCTAAACCAACCTTGCCTACAATACATATAATAATCGGTAGTCTCTATATTAGTGGGACCGTAAAAATTAGCCATCCCCGTACGATGATAAAACATAGTATCAGTCCATATGGTGTAATCTGGGTTTACAATAACCACATTCCTATAACAATAAAAAGTTTTACTGGACCCTTTATAGTTACCTTTATCGGATTTCAAAACCGTTGCTCCAGAAGTCATAATCGCTCCTTGATCATAATTAGCCACATTGCTTCGTCCTTCATACCTTAAAGAAGGCGTTTTCATAACAATGTCTCCATCTTTTAAAACTACATCGTCGACCACATAATAAACTTGAGATCTTCCATCGTAATCTAATTTTTTTCCCGTAATAAGTGCCTTTTCCCGAGTACGTATTCTCAAATTTCCATAAGCAATACAAGATTTTGTATTTTGATCATACTCGGCATAGTCACTCAAAACAAGATTTCCATCAGAGGTAATATGTACATTCCCTCTAAGCATCCAAACTCCAGAACGTCCTGGAATATTCTCCATACGATCGCCTCTGAAATTTTGAGCAAAACAAAAGCAATGGAGTCCTGCAAAAAATAAACATATAAACAATCTTTCTGTAAATATTTTATTCATCTATAGTCTCATTGTAGTCCATTTGTAAATCAAATTGAGCACTTTGATCGAATAATAAAATGGCATATTTACGTTCCTTTTGTTTTGGAATTTTTTCCGAAACTTTAATTTTATAAAAATCCTTTGGCTTACTTCCTCCAGCAAAAGATCTTTTATATTTTGCTTCATAAACGACCCTCTTCCCTTCTTCCATTTTGTATTTCACCGGAGATTCATCCAAATAGCGCTGGATGGGATAAGGCATTGTTTTTTTATCGAAAAAGTATGCCGTATAAAGGTGTAATCCATCCGCAAAAAACATAGCTTCTAAATGCTGATCGTAATTATCAAAGACCACTCTATATCTATTTTCTTTATCTTTAAACCACTCTTTGTTTTCAGCTCTTGGGAACCTTTTTAGAAAGCTATTTAAAACCGGTTCCAACGGCACTACCAGCTCTTTGCTTTCCTCTTTTACTTCCCCTTGTTTTTTCTCTTCGGCTACCTTGGTTTTTTTAGCACCCTTTTCTATGGCGACGCTTCTCTTTTCTACCGGTTTTTCTACCGCTCTATTTCCTTTGGTCTTCCTTGCGTCTATTGGAATTGCTTCCGCTTTAACCGGTTTGTTTTCTTTGGTCTTCGTTGCGTCTATTGGAATTGCTTCCGCTTTAACCGGTTTGTTTTCTTTGGTCTTCCTTGCGTCTATTGGAATTGCTTCCGCTTTAACCGGTTTGTTTTCTTTGGTCTTCCTTGTTTTCGGAGAAACCTCCTTTGCTTGCTTTGCTTCGGACCTCGTTTCAATTTCCGTATCAATCTTAGAAAAATCACTTACATGCGTTTTCTCTCCCTCCCCCTCTTTCTCTTCTTTTTCATGCAAAGGAAGAGTTGTTTGCTTATCGGCCAAGTATTCCTTTTCCTTAAGCTCTAAATCCTGTTCGTTAGCAATACTTACACCATCTATCTCTAAAATATTCCCCGACAAATCAAACAACAAATTTGTTTTAAAAGCCTTGTTGTTGCGCAAATATAAATTCACATCATAACAAGGTTTTTGCTGATTTTTCTCTTGATAACAACAATATTCTATATTGTATGCAGCATATCTTTCTTCCAAGAAATGATGAGCCTTTAAAGGAAGATTTGTTTCTAAAGTAGATGCTTTCGTTTCTATCCAATTTCCATTACTCTCAAAACAACTTATTATCTTTCCCTCTCTTAATTTAGAGTATGCACAATAAAACTCCCCATTCATTTCCCAATATAAAACCTTCATTTTGGGATAAGCTAAAGAAAAATTATCCAACACCAATTTTGGAACATCCTTTTCTGGTATTTTTTTTGCAAAACTCTGCCACAAAAAACACATGAAAAAAAGAAAGAGAAAAATTACACGAAATATTTTTGAAGTTTTTTTCCAATAAAATTTCATCCTTTTTATTTTAACATTTTGGGAAAACAGTCTCGCTTCTATCGGGTCCTAAAGAAACAATACTAATGGGCGTTTGCGTTTTTTGTTGAATAAAATTTAAATATTGTTTTAATTTTTCTGGTAATTCCTCGTAAGTTTTAGCTTTCGTTATATCTCTTTTCCAGCCATCCATAACATGGTATTCCAACTCTATATGTTCCAATTCATCTGTAGATGGAAAATAGGGCATTCTCTTTCCGTTTATTTTATATTCTGAGCAAATTTTTATTTGGTCAAATTTATCTAAAACATCTGATTTTGTAATAATTAAATCTGTTACTCCATTCAGCATAATGGTATAATATAAAGCCGGTAAATCCAACCATCCGCATCTACGTGGTCGCCCAGTAGTAGAACCGTACTCATAACCATCTTTTCTTAATTTTTCCCCATCGGCATCTTCTAATTCTGTTGGGAATGGACCACTTCCAACCCGAGTACAATAAGCTTTAAAAACTCCAAAAACACGACCTAAAGATGACGGAGAAATTCCTAAACCAGTACATACTCCAGCTGCCGTTGTATTAGAAGAGGTTACAAATGGATAAGATCCAAAATCTATATCCAACAAAGATCCCTGAGCTCCTTCTGCTAAAATTTTCTTACCCTGTTTCATTGCCTCATTTAAATAATATTCCGTAGCAATTACTTCAAAGCTTTTCAATTCTTCTATGCCCTCTAACCACGCCTTTTCATACTCCAATAAACTCATATCCTCAATCCGATAATTATCCACATCGAATTTTAAAAATTTCAATATTCCAAGATGTTGATTTTTTAAATCTTCATATTTTTGTTTGAAATTCGAACAAAAAATATCTTTCATTCTTAATCCACAACGCCCAACTTTGTCGGTATAGGCTGGTCCTATTCCTTTTACAGTAGATCCTATTTTTTTTGCCCCCTTGCTACTTTCTTGCGCAGCATCTAAAATTCTATGGGTTGGCAATATCAAATTCGCTTTATCGGAAATTTTCATGCGATTTCTCGGTTCAACCCCCTTTGCTCTTAATAACTCTATTTCTTTGCAAATAATATAAGCATCTATCAACACCCCATTCCCTATCAAATTTACCTTGTTCTCGTGAAAAATACCAGAAGGTATTGTGTGTAAAACATGCTTACTACCGTTAAACTCAAGTGTATGTCCGGCATTGGGTCCACCCTGAAAACGAGCGATAATATCATATTGAGGACTTAGTACATCTACAAACTTTCCTTTGCCTTCATCCCCCCATTGTATACCCAAAATTACATCCACTTTAGATCTTTCCGTATTCATTGCTTTATTTTTAATTTTATTTTACTTTTATTCATTATATATCCTTGTCACAAACAAAACGTTATTACAAGTTGTTCTCGCTTTTTTGATACATAGCCTTTAAACTTAAATCTAAAGAAGCTACATGATGTGTTAATGCTCCTATAGATATGAAATCCACATTAGTAGCGGCATATTTACTCAATGTTTCCGGCGTAATTCCACCAGAAGCTTCTGTTTCGTATTTCCCATCTATCAAAACTAAGGCTTTTTTTATATCTTCTACACTGAAATTATCAAGCATAATTCTATGTATTCCACCTCTTTGTAAGACTAAATTTAATTCATTAAAATCTCTAACCTCAATTTCTATTGCTAAGTTCTTATTCTTTTTCTCTAAGTAAGCGTGAACCGAATTTATAGCTGGAACCACCCCACCGGCAAAATCTATATGATTATCTTTAATCAAAATCATATCAAACAATCCAAAACGATGATTTTTTGCACCTCCAATCCGCACCGCCATTTTTTCAAAAATGCGACAATTAGGAGTGGTTTTCCGGGTATCCAAAATAGTTGTTTTGCTCCCCTTTATTTGCTGTACCAATTGATGAGTTTGCGTTGCAATACCACTCATTCGTTGAACATAATTTAAGCTCAAGCGCTCGGCGGTAAGAATAGAGCGAGAGGACCCCTCTACGGAAAAAATTCTATCTCCTACTCTAATAAAACTACCCTCCTCCATTAAAGGTTTAAAAATTACCTTCGGATCCACCGTGTGAAAAACCATCTCTGCCACTTCTATTCCTGCCACAATCCCTTCTTCTTTAGCTATCAAAATGGCACTGCCTGTAGCAGAAGCCGGAATACAAGCCAAAGACGTGTGATCCCCATCTCCAATATCCTCTTTTAAAGCCAACTCAATATAAGCCTGAATACTTATCCTTTCCAGATCACTCATTTTTATTAGTGCTTTGTATTCGTTTTATTATATTCTTCGTTAATGGCCTTTATCACTTCCGTGGTTATATCCATGGAAGGAGCGGCATATAATACACCACTGGTACGAGCATTAGATAAAATAAGATTATACTGCCCATGTTCCTTGTTGTATTTTTCTATGAATCCAAAAACTTTATCTTGCACTTCTTGCATTTTCTGCGCTCGCATTTGCATGATTTGTTCCGAATATTTTTGCTGTAGCTCTACTATTCGTTGCTGCTTTTGTGTTAAATATTCTTCTTTCCTTTTTTGTTCATTTAAAGTCATGGTAGAACCAACCTTAAGATAATTTTCATACTCTTTTTTGAATGAAACAGTTTGATTTTGAAGATCATTTTGCAATTTCTTCTCTACCTGCTCCATTTCTTTATTCATTTTTCCCACCAATAAATATTGATCAAATAAGCTATCTGTATTTACAGTAGCCAATTTCAATTCTGCCATATTGACTCCCATCTTATCGGAAGTTTTTTCTTTAGAGGCGTTTTTTTTGTCGGAGGAGGTGCACCCTACTATCAAAACTGCACATAAAACTAATGGCCATGTCTTCCAATTTTTTGTTTTCATCCTTTGCTTCTTTTTATGAATACGTATTTTACTATATTTATTTTCTTGCTTAGAAGTTGTATGCAGAATTTCTGCTGCAAAAGAAAGTGCACTCCAAGTTAATTTCCTTCTTTTGACATAAATTGGATCCGCACCAATCTAATTTCATCCTCCGTATATTCGTTTTCTCCTAATTCTTTTTGTGCTTCCTCTATAGAGTCGTTGTCTGCCTCCAAAAAATATTGATAAATATCTTCTTGATGGTAGGCATCTACCACCTCCTCTATATAATAGTCTATGTTTATTTTTGTTCCGGACGAAACTATCCTCTCTATTTCCATTAAAAGATCACTAAAAGTAAGGCTCTTAGATAAAGCAATATCATCTAACGAAATTTTACGGTCTATACTTTGAATAATATAAACTTTGAGCCCAGATTTATTAACTACGGATTTTACTATTAAATCTTGGGGGCGCTCTATTTCGTTTTCTTCGACATATCTTTTAATAAGATCTATAAAAGCCTGACCATATTTCTGTGCTTTTCCAACACCAACTCCTGTAATATGAGTCATTTCCTCCATAGTAATAGGATATTGTATGGTCATATCTTCCAAGGAAACGTCTTGAAAAAGAACGTAAGGGGGTAAATTTTCATGGTGCGATAAGTCTTTAAGCAAATCTTTTAACATGCTATAAAGCACCTTGTCTACAACATCTCCCACATTAGCAGCATTTCCTTGCACATAATCGACATCTTCTGGATCGTAAGTATGATCTCTAACCACTTTTATCGTAAAAGGCTGTTTTAAAAATCTTTCCCCTACCGCTGTAATTTTAATAATCCCGTAGTTTTCTATATCTTTTGCCAACAAATCTTCAATAATACACTGCCTAATTACTGCCTTCCAATATCTTTTATCCCTATCTTTTCCTTCTCCAAATAAGGGCAATAGGTGATGCTTATAATTTTTTATAGTAGGGGTAATCTTTCCCATACAAATATTGATGATGTGATCCCTCTTAAATTGCTGTTTGGTTGCCATAACAATTTCCAAAACATACTCCGCACTATCTGTTGCATCTTCCATTTCTTTGGGATGCAAACAGTTATCACAATTTCCACAATTATTATTTTCGTAAGATTCTCCAAAATAATGCAATAAATTCTTGCGCCGACACATAGAAGTTTCGGCATAAGACACCGTTTCTGCCATTAATTGTTTGGCCACCTCTTGCTCTGCAACCTGCTTATCTTTTAAAAACTTCTCTAACTTCGTAATATCTTCTTCACAATAAAAAGCAATACATTTCCCCTCGCCCCCATCTCTTCCTGCACGTCCGGTTTCTTGATAATAACCCTCCAAGCTTTTAGGCATATCATAATGAATAACAAACCTCACATCGGGTTTATCTATTCCCATACCAAAAGCAATAGTAGCGACAATAACCTCTACTTCTTCCATTAAAAATTTATCCTGGTTATCGGCTCGTGTTTGTGAATCTAAGCCAGCGTGATAAGGCAAGGCTTTTATACCGTTTGCACACAAGGTATTAGAAAATTCTTCCACCCGTTTTCTACTCAAGCAATAAATAATGCCCGATTTATTTGGATTCGCTTTAATGAATTTAACTATTTCCCTATCTATCTCCTTGGTTTTCGGCCTTACTTCATAATATAAATTTTCCCTATTAAAGGAAGTTATAAAAACTTTGGAATCCATCATTCCCAAATTCTTTTGAATATCTTTTTGAACCTTAGGAGTTGCTGTAGCCGTTAAAGCTATCACTGGTACATGTGGATTTATTTCTTCTATAATTGGGCTTAATTTACGATATTCGGGGCGAAAATCATGGCCCCATTCCGAAATACAATGTGCTTCATCTATCGCAAAAAGAGAAATATCTATATTTTTAAAAAAAATAACATTTTCTTCTTTGGTAAGGGTTTCCGGAGCCACATAGAGCATCTTTGTTTTTTTATTTAACAAATCCTCTTTTACCTGTTTCATCTCCGCTTTAGTCAAAGAAGAGTTGAGATAATGGGCTATATCCACATCTGTTCCAAAATTACGAACCGCATCCACCTGATTTTTCATTAATGCTATCAGTGGGGAAACAATAATAGCAGTGCCCGGTAATAATAAAGCGGGTAATTGATAACATAACGACTTTCCTCCCCCCGTAGGCATAATAACAAATGTATTATTACCAGCAAAGATGTTTTTGATTATATCTTCTTGTATTCCCTTAAATTTACTAAACCCGAATATTCTTAATAATTCTGCCTGTAAAAAATCACTGCCACATTCCATTAAACTTAAATTAAAAAAAATTCTTACTTTTGTGACTCCAAAACTCAATCAAAGTTACTATAATTGTTGGAAAATAAAAAAAATATTCTGGAAATTGTTCGGCAAAGCATCCGGAGTGAAGAAAAAGCCGTTGGGAAACTCACTGATTATGTGAATGATGATTTCTGCAAAATTGTAGATAAGATTCTTCACTCTCAAGGTCGTGTAATCGTTACCGGTATTGGGAAAAGCGCCAATATAGGGAATAAAGTGGTTTCTACTCTTAATTCTACAGGAACTCCTGCTATTTTTATGCATGCTGCCGATGCAATTCATGGCGATTTGGGCATTATCCAAACCCATGATATTGTTATTTGTATTTCGAAAAGTGGACAAACCCCCGAAATTAAAGTGCTTATTCCTCTTATTAAAAATTTCGGAAATCTTCTCATTGGTATGGTTGGCAATACAGACTCTTTCTTGGCTCAAGAATCAGACTATATTATTAACTGCACTGTAGATAGAGAAGCTTGTCCTAATAATTTAGCACCCACAGCCAGTACCACTGCACAATTGGTAATGGGAGATGCCTTGGCCGTGGCTTTATTGGAATGCAGAGGCTTTACTCCCAAAGATTTTGCAAAATATCACCCTGGAGGTTCTTTGGGGAAGCAGTTATATTTGCGTGTAAGAGATATTTCTTGCCAAAATGAAACCCCCAGCGTAAAACCCGATGATTCTATTAAAGATGTGATCATAGAAATTTCATCCAAACGTTTAGGCGTTACGGCTGTATTAGAAAACGACCAATTAATTGGCGTTATTACAGATGGCGATCTAAGACGTATGCTCTTAAAAAATCTTTCTATTGAAAAAACCTTGGCTAAAGATATTATGTCGGTTCAACCTAAATATGTATACGAAGATGATATGGCCATAAACGCATTAGGGGTAATGCGAAGAAATAATATTACACAAGCTTTGGTAGTGGATGCAAACGGAAAATATTCGGGAGTTATACATTTACACGATTTGTTAAAAGAAGGCATAATTTAAAATTTCATTATTATGATATTACGTACAGAAAATATAGTAAAAACATATAAACAACGCACCGTTGTAGACCGGGTAACTATTAATGTTAACCAAGGAGAAATTGTAGGACTTTTAGGTCCTAATGGTGCAGGAAAAACCACATCCTTCTATATTATTGTTGGTCTTATTAAAGCTCTTTCTGGAAAAGTTTACTTAGACGATAAAGATATTACCAAGTTACCTATGTATAAAAGAGCACAGTTGGGAGTGGGATATTTAGCTCAAGAAGCCTCTGTTTTTCGCCAACTAAGCGTAGAGGATAATATCAGCGCCATTTTAGAATTCACCGAAAAGAATCCCGAAGCCCGTAAAACCCGCTTAGAATCTTTGCTACAGGAATTTGGCATAGCTCACATAAGAAAGACAAAGGGTATTAGCCTTTCCGGTGGAGAAAGAAGAAGAACAGAAATAGCCCGTGCATTAGCAGCCGATCCTAAATTTATTTTATTAGACGAACCTTTTGCAGGGGTGGATCCTATTGCGGTGGAAGATATAAAAAAAATTGTATCTCAATTAAAAGAAAAAAATATAGGGGTTTTAATTACAGATCATAATGCCCATGAAACCCTCTCTATTACCGATCGTTCTTATCTACTATACGAAGGAAAAATATTAAAAGCAGGTTCTTCTATTGAATTAGCTTCTGATCCGGAAGTACGTGAAAAATATTTAGGAACCAAATTCGAATTACGTTAACAGATTTAGTATATAGTATTCTTTAAAAGAGTACTATATACTAAAAATAGGTGCTTTTGCTTCCTTTAATCTAAAGGAGTAAAAGGGCTACCATTAAATTAGATAAGTGGATAAAGCAAGTATGTATTTTCTTAGAATTTTGCACTTAAAGAAATGCTATACATATATTTATTAGTTTTTAGATTTGCAGCTTCTACCAAACTTTGATGGTTGTTTCCATCCACCAAATTATAAATATAATGATTTTGTTTTCCCATATTATACATAAATCCAAAATCTATATTCCACGCACCTAATGCTAATCCTAAGCCGGCGGTAATGGTATTATCCGACCAAGCACTTCTTATATCCTTATCTTTATAGGGGCAAGACTGGTAAATATAACCGGCTCGCAAACGAACTATACTCACCTTCCATTCGGTTCCCGCTTTAAACACCCCAGCCATTTGATAATTATTTTTTACTACCCGATTTAAATTATTTTCATAATCCGGATCATCGCCTAAATTTGCCCTCATGCCTTTATAGTTTAAAAGTTCTCCCTCCAAACCTATTACCCCAAAATTACCTATAACAAAGCCAAGACTTAATAACCCTTTAGCTGGAGAATAAATTTTATAGCCATAATTAGAAGATATGGCATCTCTTTTAGCAAGATTTTCCGGATGGCTCATTTCTGTAGAAATATCGGCTTGATAGCTTTCACTTAAAGAATAATAAGTGGGCGTATGAAACGCAAGCCCTATGCGAAAAAATGGAAAAGGTTTATAAATAAGCCCTAATTTTAAATTCACCCCTGCTCCGCTAACTCTGTAATTTTGATGATAGGTATAGCTCTGAAAACTATAGGGAAATTTAAGATGTTCCGTATTCGTTTCTGAAATAGAAGAACGTTCGCTATAATGAACAAAAGGAACCCCAATAGTAGCTCCAATATATAATTGGTCGGAATAATTTCCACCCACAGAAAACACAAGTTCCGAAATATTGCCAGAAGTTTCCCATAGTTGCTTTTGCTCTAAATTCCCTCCTGCCAAAGCCGTTACATAATGCCAAGAATTAGTATCTCTTACATCTAGTAAACCTGTGTTCCATGCCATAGATGCAGGGCTTCCTAAAGAAGAGGGTTTTATACCATTGGCCCGTGCAGCAACATCCTCCATATAAGAAGATTTTTTATTAAAACCCTGTACAGCAGAGGCTGAGTTAAAATCACTAAGCCTATTCATTCCAACGGCTACTTGTACCCGACGCCATGAATTTTTATTGGTATTTTTATTTTCATATACACAAAAAACGCCATTTACCGAGGGCATGTTGATGCGGATACCTTGATCTTCTTTACTATTTCCATAATAATTAGACTTAGTATTAAATGAAGTAATAGCTCCGGTAACCGATATTTCATGGCGAGAATATAAACCTATAGCGGCAGGATTAGTACTTAAAGCGGTGAAATTCGCACCCAATGCTCCAAAAGCGCCACCCATCGCATTAAATCTAGCATTCCCACTTACATTCAACATGGAATAGCGCAATAAATCCGCATCTGTTTGAGCCTGTAAAATAGAAAAACACAGGCAAAAACCTACAACAGCATATGGCCTCTTTTCCCATTTAATTTTCATAAATATCCTTTTTTATTAAGCGTAATAAAAGGTAATCTTTTTTGTTTATTTATTTTTCGCATGGAAACCTTGCCGCCTCTCCGCATCTCATAAAACCCTACGTATAGAGTTCGCCATAGAAACCCTTATCTTCTGTGCGAAGAAGACGAAGAAGACGAAGAAGAACTTCCTCTATAATTACTTCCAGAAGAAGAACTATTTGTAGATCGAGAAGATCCCGAATACGAAGAAGGGGAAGAAACGGAACTTCTTTCTACGGAACTTCTTTCTGTAGAATTATATGTAGATCTCGTAGGGGTAGAAACGGGTCTATTAGAAGAGGATCCGGAACCGTTAGAACGATAATACGAAGAGTTGCTTTGTCTATTATATTGCGGACTCGTATAAGAAGAATTACTTCTAACCCCGTTATAAGTTGGTGTTGTATATTGTCGAGGCTGAGAAGTTGAAGTTCCGTTTTGTACCGCCGAAGAAGAATTTCGATAGGGATTTCCCGTACTGCTCCTTACCGTTTGTGTATTTCCTCTAATAGTATTACTTTGCATAGAAGAAACCTTGTTTCCTGTTCTAAGAGATGTTGAGACCGAAGTTTCTTTCTGCCCCTCTGAAGCGGATAAACGCGATGAAACTTGACTCATCATTTTAGAAGGTGTAGAATAGTCTCTGTCTATACCTCCTTTTCTAACGGGATTGGTAGTGGCAACATTCGAACCATTTGTGGATGTTTCTACTTTCGAAGATATAGAATTATTGGCCGTTACCGTTTCTCTTATGGAGGTCCCTGTATTAGGCTCTCTATGCGTGCTACTTCCCCCAATACTTCCATTAGATTGTGCAGATTCATACTTCTCTGCAAAAGTAAGGGTTCTATTAGGAGAAATTACATCTGTTCTATTGGAAGTGGAAAGGGAAGCAGAATTTACTACCCCATCCACTTTACGTACTACCGTAGGATTGGTTAAACTACTTTCTCCACGACGACGATTATAGTAAGACTGATTATAGGTGTTATTATCGTAAGGATTATAGCAATAATCATAAAGAGCATCGTGGTATCCATTCCAATATCCATCCCAGTAGCCATTATTATAGCCCCAAGAATAACTTGGCCAATATCCAAAATAATAGTTCGGCCAACCCCAATCAAAAGAAAATGGTCCAAAACCAAATCCCATAAACCAGCCTGGACGATAATAAGAATAATTTGGATACCACCAATTATATCCCAAATAAATGCTGGATCCATAATAAAAAGGATCGTAGTTATACCAATAGCTATTGGTATAATAATCGGAATAATAATCGTCTGTAACGTATTCCTCTTCGTGAAAACGCTTTAGCCGAGAGGAATATTCATAATCGTAATAATCATCAAAATCAAAAACAGTATCTGTATTATATATTTCCGGATTTTCTCCTACATAAGCCTCCGTTGCAGTAGAAGCAAGATCGTAATTTTCTATATTTTCCTGCTGATCGTTTTGTTGCATAAGATCTTGTGAACTGTAATTATAGGCTCTATTCTCTGCACGCGAAGGAACGGTACCGTACACATCATCATTGCCTACCATCCAAGAAGAATAACCACAAGAAGTTAGAGCAAAACTCGTCCACCCTATTACTAATAAGTTGACGATAATGCTTGTTGTTCGTTTCATTTGTACTTCATTTTAAGGTTAGGAAAAACAAAGGTATTATTAAAGAGTAATTTGCTCATTTACAAAATAAAAATGAATGTATTTTCTCGGTTTTGTAAAGAAGAATTTTGTAAAGGTTTCTTTTTATTTGTACTTTTGCACACATTTTTTAAATTACAACAACATCCATACCAAAGCACTAATAAAATGGCAAAAAATTTCACAACAAGAGAAGAAAATTATTCAGAATGGTACAACGAATTAGTTGTCAGAGCAGATTTGGCAGAAACTTCGGCTGTTCGCGGATGTATGGTAATCAAACCCTATGGTTATGCTATTTGGGAAAATATGCAACATGTTTTAGACAAAATGTTTAAAGATACTGGACATCAAAATGCTTATTTCCCTCTCTTTATCCCAAAATCTTTTTTCAGTAAAGAATCGGATCATGTGGAAGGCTTTGCAAAAGAATGTGCCGTAGTTACTCACTATCGATTAAAAGCAAATCCAGATGGCAATGGAGTATGTGTAGACCCTGAAGCGAAATTGGAAGAAGAACTTATTGTACGTCCCACCTCGGAAACTATTATTTGGAATACCTATAAAAACTGGATACGTTCTTATAGAGATTTACCTATTTTAGTAAACCAATGGGCTAATGTTGTACGCTGGGAAATGCGAACTCGATTATTTTTACGCACTACCGAATTTTTGTGGCAAGAAGGGCATACGGCTCACGCCACCAAAGAAGAAGCGGAAATAGAATCTCGCAAAATGTTGGATGTATATGCTACTTTCGCTCAAGAGTACATGGCAATGCCTGTAATTAAAGGAATAAAAACACCAAACGAACGTTTTGCAGGTGCCATAGAAACTTTTTGCATAGAAGCTATGATGCAAGATGGGAAAGCCTTACAAGCAGGTACCTCTCATTTTTTAGGCCAAAATTTTGCCAAAGCATTTGATGTTACTTTTTTAAATAAAGAAAATAAATTAGAATATGTTTGGGCCTCTTCTTGGGGGGTTTCTACCCGTTTAATGGGAGCGTTGATTATGACCCATTCCGATGACCATGGACTCGTTTTACCTCCACGTTTGGCTCCCATACAGGTAGCTATCGTTCCAATTTATAAAACAGAAGAACAATTGGCACAAATTTCCGACAAAGTACAAAGCATTAAACAAGAATTAGAAGCCCAAGGTGTTAGGGTTAAATACGATGATAGAGATAGCCAAAAACCGGGTTGGAAATTTACGGAATATGAATTTAAGGGCGTTCCTATCCGCATAGCTATTGGACCAAGGGATATGGAAGATGGGTCCGCCGAAATTTGCAGAAGAGATACTTTAGAAAAAAAGGTATATTCACAAACGGAAATTGGGGAATTAATTCCAAAATTATTAGAAGATATTCAAAAGAATCTGTTTGATAGGGCTCTCCAACATAGAATAGACAACACTATTTCTGTAGATAATTGGGAAGATTTTAAAATAAAAATTGAAGAAGGTAAATTCATTTTATCGCACTGGGATGGAACCACAGAAACAGAGCTCAAAATTAAAGAAGAAACCAAGGCTACTATTCGGGCTATACCTTTGGATGTGAAAGAAGAAGCGGGAAAATGTATTTATACTGGTAAACCCTCCAAATATAGAGTGATTTTTGCTAAGGCATACTAAAATACTAAAATGAAATTTCTTATTATAGGATTAGGCAATATCGGCACAGAATACGAAGGAAGCCGACACAATATAGGTTTTATGGTAGTGGACCATTTAGCAAAAAAAAACGGAGCCACCTTTACTACCCAAAGATATGCTTCGGTATGTGAAATAAAATACAAAGGCAATACTTTAATTTTAATAAAACCAACCACTTATATGAACCTCAGCGGAAAAGCAGTGAATTATTGGTTGTCTTGTGAAAAAATTCCTATAGAACAAAGTTTAACTATTGTAGATGATTTGGCTTTGGACGTAGGACAAATTCGTATGAAATCAAGTGGAAGCGATGGGGGACACAACGGTTTAGCGAATATCGCCGAATCTATAGGTACCACTAAATATCCTCGCTTACGTTTTGGAATCGGGAATAATTATGCCAAAGGATTTCAAATCGACTATGTACTTGGAAAATTTAGCCAAGAAGAAACAAAAATTATAGACCCCAAATTAGATATGGCCGGAGAAATGATACAAAGTTTTACCTTTGCCGGTATTACCAATACCATGAATTTATATAACAACAAATAAATCTATGAATACACTATTTTTTCCCTTGTGTATTATTTTACTTCTATTTTTAGCTTTGTGTACTTTTATGCTTCGTGCTATTTATACTGCTTTGAACAGCATTCAAGAGGAGGCTTTTGCTAAAATAGATAGAACACTGGCCACACGCATGGATGAATGTAGAGTTTCGGTTAATTTTTTCCACTTTTTGTTTTTCGCTATTCTCTTATTTACCGTGGTTTATTGCTTTTCTGCATGGAATTTGTTTTTTGTAACTATACTAATTCTAATAGTTTGCGAGTTTTTGCCTGCGATTTATGGACGAATATATGCCCAAGAAATTTTAAAATTCACCAAATTTGGAATACCTGTTTTTTTGTTTTTAGGTTCCCCCTTTATTCTGATTTGGATTAAATTTAATAAAATAATAGATAATCATTTATATGAAAGCGAAAAGAAATTTTCTATAGAAGATTTATCTTCTGCTTTGGATAGGGTTCCACAAGCTAAAGACACGGAAGAGTCTAAGATTTTAAAGGGTATTGTAAAATTTGCCGATATAGAGGCTTGCGCCATTATGAAACCAAGAGTAGATATTGTAGCCGTATCTTCTTCGGTAAATTTCAAAGAACTTATGACCCTAATTAGAGAAGCTGGATATTCGCGTATGCCTGTTTATGAAGATAATTTAGATCATATTACAGGGGTACTTTATATCAAAGATCTATTGCCTTACCTAAAAGAAAAAGACAATTTTTCTTGGATCAATTTAGTTCGGCCTGCCATATTTATTCCGGAAACAAAAAAAATAGATCTACTGCTTAAAGAATTAAAAGAAAAAAAGGTTCATTTAGCCTTAGTCGTTGATGAATACGGGGGAACCAGCGGCTTAATTACATTAGAAGATGTTTTAGAAGAGATTGTAGGCGAAATTAGCGATGAATTTGATTCTATAGATGAGGAAAATCTTTATCAAAAAATAGATGACAGAACCTATCTTTTTGATGCCCGCATGTCGGTTCACGATTTTTGCAAATGGATGAATTTAGAGGATGACTTTTTTAAACCTCACGAGGGGGAATTTGAAACTTTAGCGGGTCTTATATTAGAAAATTTGGGTAGGTTCCCACAAAAAAACGAGAAAATAGACTTTGATCGTTTTTCTTTTGTTGTAGAAGCTATGGATGCCAAACGGATCAAACGTATAAAAATGATTATAAATCATGAAGAAAGTTAATTTTTTTAGAACAATCTGTTATGGTGTTCTTTCCTTTTTATGCGTTGCTTGTCAAGAGAATTACACCCCAAAACCAATGGGATATATGCGTATTGCCCTCCCCAAAAAAGAATATCGCACTTTCGACTCCCTACCCTATCCCTTTACTTTCGAATATCCAGTATATGCACACTTCACTCCTGTAAACGGAATACAATGGTCGGATATAAACATAGATGGTTTAAATGCTAAAATTTATCTAAGTTATGTAAAAAATCCCAACCTGGATTCTTGTATCGCACAAACTTTATCCTTTATTACCCCTCACATGGCTAAGGCGAGCGGGATTCGAGAAAAAGAAATTAACGATTCTAATCATAAAAAATATGGATATGTTTATGATATAAAAGGAAAAGAAGTGGCCTCCACTTACCAATTCTATCTCACCGACAGCAATAAGCATTTTATTCGAGGGGCTTTATATCTAAATTGCAGGCCTAACAACGATTCCTTGGCTCCTATTATTGATTTTCTTAAAAAAGATTTAGACAAGATGTTAGAAAGTTGGGTGTGGAAAAGCTGGTAAGACTCGGTAGCAGCAGAATCTTTTATCCTACGACCCTATTCCCTATTGGGGATATTATTACTCTTTTAATTTTTATTAGAAAGGATAAGAAATAAGTTAAAGCGCTTACCTCTGCCCAGTACCTGCCCCTTTATTTAAACTTTTTTCCCTATAAAAAAAACCTGCAAGATTCCGTAGCTTACGATACGCATCTCTTGCAGGTTTTTTATAAATAACCTATCCAATTTTGGATAAAAGAAAACTATTTTTTTGCAGCAGGTGCAGCAGCGGCAGCGGGTGCAGCAGCAGCGGGAGCTGCAGTCGTTGCAGCGGGAGCTGCTTCTTCTTCTACATTACGTGTGGTTTTTACTGCAACTACCGTAAGGGAAGAAGCTTCTAAAATATCGTATTTTTCGTTACAAAGATCTTTCACTTTTATTTCATCCAAAATATCCATTTTGGAAATATTTACAACTATACATTCTGGCATATTAGCTGGTAAGGCACGTACTTTTAGTTTACGTAAGCCTTTCACTAATCTACCTCCTTTAAGCACCCCTATAGAACTACCTTCCATCACTAAAGGAACAGCCATAATAATAGGATGTGTTTCGGTTAATTCAAAGAAATCTACGTGTAACAAAGATTCTGTTACTTTGTGATACTGCACATCTTGTGGAATGGTAAGAAAATGTTTTCCATCTACAACCAAATCAACAAAACACACTTCTGGGGTATAAAAAAGAGGTTTCAATTCTTTTTCATCTGCAGAAAAATGTATTTGTTCTTTTCCACCATAAACTACACAAGGTACTTTACTTTGTATGCGCAATGCTTTTGCATCTTTTTTCCCTACGTTCTCCCGGCGAGAACCGCTCACAGATACTGTTTTCATTTTTTTATTTTAATATTTATTTAAATTTAGGTACATTTTAAAAGCAACTTCTTATTTGTTGAACGCAAATACAATCTACGTTTTAAAAAAGCAGGGGGCAAAAGTAGCCTATTTTTCTAAACTATACAAATTAGAGATACTCTCACAACACTCTACACGACGAATTACTTCGGAAAGAAGTTTGGCAGTAGAAATTACTTTTATCTTATTGGATAATCTTCCTAAAGGAATAGTATCACTAACTATTAACTCTGTAAGTGCTGATTTTTCAATACGATCTATGGCATTCCCCGATAAAACAGGATGGGTTATCATTGCTCTTACGCTTTTAGCACCATTAGATAATATTAAATCGGAAGCTTTAATCATGGTGTTACCTGTATCCAAAATATCGTCTAATAAAATTACATTTTTACCCACTACATCCCCGATTAAATCCATGCGATCTACTACATTGGGCTGAGAACGCTGTTTGTAACAAATAGCAAATCCTGTTCCAAAAATCTTAGCATACATATTTGCTCTACGAGTTCCTCCAGTATCTGGAGAAGCAAATATAAGATTATCTAAGTTTAAGGATCTGATGTAAGGTACAAACAAAGAAGAAGCATAGAGGTGGTCTACCGGTGTTTCAAAAAATCCCTGAATTTGATCAGCGTGTAAATCTATGGTAATAATACGAGATACCCCAGAAGCAGTAAGCAAATTTGCTACTAATTTAGAAGTAATTGGAACACGAGGTTTATCTTTTCTATCTTGACGAGCAAATCCAAAGTAAGGAATAACTGCAATAATTTTTCTTGCAGATGCCCGCTTAGCCGCATCTACCATTAGTAATAATTCAAACAAATTATCGGTAGGAGCAAAAGTGGATTGAACAATAAATACATCTGCTCCACGCACGTTTTCTTCGAAAGATGGTTGAAACTCTCCATCAGCAAAAGTAATTACATCCGACTTACCTAAAGAGCATCCGTATTCTTTGGCTATTTTATCCGCTAGATATTGTGTTGCCCTACAAGAAAAAATTTTAACTTCAGACTTGGTTTCCATGAATTTAATTTATTTTAGAATAGCAAAAAAGTTTCGACAAAAGTAGTTTTTTGTTTGCAACAGTGCAAATTTATTTTTCATTTGTTTTTTCCGTAACCTTGTAGGTTATTTTGATGATCTTTTCTTGTATAAACAAAAGAAGATTTATAAAATAAAATCCGAGGGCTTGAACCAAAAGGCTATTATTTCTATATAAACGATAAAATAGTTAAAAAAACAACTCCGTAGAGCGAAAAAAAGAACATAGCAAACGATTCAAGGCTGAGAATGCCTCTCTGAAATTGGAACAAGACAAAGCAAAGCCAGAAATCATCCGCTTCACCATCAACGAAACGAATATATTCGACTGGTTTAAGCAAAAACAAAAGGAGCTTTTTCATTCCATCGGCATTAATCCACCTGAGCAGAAAAATGGTAAGGTATTGAAGTTATAACCACTAAGCTTTAATTGCTTGTGAGTTGAAAAATTAGTATTATTTTTGCATTATATAATCGGGCTAGTAATTAGATTACAACATATAATAGCGTTTGCTATTGCAGTGGAAAGGGAAAATCGCCAAATACTAAAATTTCACAACGAACTAAGGTAAAGTCAATTAATTATTTTTACCTTTATTATTTTTTAAACTATACAAAATTTAAGCATAGATGAAAAAAAACGCATTGCTACTCACTCTCTGTATTTTACTTTTTAATGCCTGCAATAAGTCTGATACCTTAAAAGAGGAAAAAACACAATCAAAGCGAGTTGTTTTGGCCTATTTATTCGGAGATATTAACTTGTGGGAACCGTTGCTTGAAAATGTCAATCAGATGGAGGAAGGAGCACCTTTGAAAGAAGAAGGTACGCTGTTGGTCTATTTAGATTGGTCTCCGTCGGCAACGCAGTTCCGTGCTCCCGTGTTATTGGAGATTAGCCGTGACGATACGAAGAGCATAGTTAGTCGTATTGTACATACCTACCCCAAAGATCAGGATGCTGGTAATCCGGACGTGTTTGCCTCGGTACTAAAACAGGTAACTGAAGAATATCCTGCCGACTCTTATGGCCTTATTATGGGAGGGCATGGAAACGGTTGGATTGTCTCGCCACCTACTGCCGAAAGTAAATCAATCGGCAATTCGGAACGAATTAATGGGAAAAACCTTGATATTGACAAACTTGCCAATGCCATACCCGCCTCTTTGCACTTTGATTTCATTGCTTTCCATGCCTGCCTAATGGCTGAAGCTGCTACACTTTATGAATTAAAAGACAAATGTGATTATATGGTGGCATCTGTGGAGTTATTACCCGGTTATGGATTTCCGTATCATTTGGCAACCAAATATCTTTTTACTCAACCTTATGCCGATTTATCTAACTTTATCAGGACAACTACTAATTATTATGATAATGATGTAAATAAAAATGAGATCGGTTACTATACGTTGGGCTTGTATAGAATGGATAAAATGGAACACCTTGCCCAGGTAACCCAAAAGTGCATGGAGGCACTGCCGATCTCGTACGACGAAATGCGCAAAGAAATATGGAATGATGTTGCCAACAGTCAAAATGACACACTCATGGTGTATCCTTGGCCTAAAATGATACCACTTTCAAAAACCAATAAATCTTTCTACGATTTCTGTACACTTTGCGATCTTGTCAGAAAATACAACGAAGCACTTGGATACGAGTTAATGGCTGCGGTAGATGATGTTGTACGAATAAAAAACGAAGTATTAGGAACTGGCATAGTGACAGATGTTTTTCAGAATTACGTATATTCCTCCCAAGGAATGTCATTCTATATTCCTAATGGAATGGTTAGTCCGGCATTAGACAAGGCTTTCTATGAACGTTTCGGATGGTCTAAATCCGCCGGATTTACGCAGGAAAAAGATCAGTATATCTCTGCACAAAAATAACCCATTGATATGAAACATTGGGTTAAAACCATCATGATAACCGCTTAGGTTACGACGGTTACTCTTTCGTTCACATTTTGTGAGAAAGATGAAACGAACGACCATGAAAACAAACATAGAGGGAATACACGTTGATGCTGTATGGCTGTGGCGGGGGTGATTTGGATCAATACATGCAAATGAACCTTATAATGACTTATGATAAGTATAAAGAGGTATACGATGGCGTAGATTATTATGCGTATAATGTTGCAAATAAAATGGCTCCTTTTGTTGATATTATTTCTTATGTAAAGATAGGAATTACAAATAGATTCTTGTGTTAGCCTTTTGGGAACATTATCGAAACACCATCTGATTCTATTTCATTAAAAACGGTGCGTTAAAAAAATAATCACAAAAAAAGAGAGGCTTAACCCTCTTGTTATGTGTTCTAACCATAGATATTCTCTCTTTCTGAAAAAATAAAAAAGTGTGTATTGGCGTTTCACAAAAATTTGTTACCTTTGTGGATGCAATGAGTTATTTGAAGGTATAGTACTGCAAAACACTGAAATACGCACAGTTACCAAATCGTTACCATCATCTTTTAAAAACTATGAGAATCGTTTATTTATCAATCGGTTAAATCAAACCGATGATAATCTAAAATAGATTATTTACCCTTATGAAAAAACACGTTGATTTTTTAATTATCGGAACAGGTATAGCAGGTTTAAGCTATGCCTTAAAAGTTGCTTCTAAAGGAACAGTCTGTATTATTTCCAAATCTTCTGCAGAAGAAACTTCTACCAATTATGCGCAAGGTGGCATTGCCGCCGTAATGAACGCCTTGGATTCTTATGAAAAGCACATACAAGACACTCTTATAGCCGGAGATGGGCTATGTAATCAGGAAATAGTAAAAATTACTATTGAGGAATCCACACAACGCATTAAAGAACTAATTTCTTGGGGCGCCCAATTTGATAAAAAAACAACGGGAGAATTCGATTTAGCCAGGGAAGGTGGTCACTCTGAATATCGTGTTTTACATCACAAAGACCAAACCGGAGCAGAAATAGAACGCATTCTTTTAAAAGAAGTTAAAAGTCATCCATCCATAGAATTATTAGAAAACCATTTTGCCATAGATCTTATCACACAACACCATTTAGGAATAGACGTAAACCGGCGTACCAACGATATCCAATGCTTTGGAGCCTATATCCTCAATATGGAAACCAATAAAATAGATACTTATTTGGCCAAAACTACCATGCTGGCTACGGGAGGAAATGGAAACGTTTATAGTACCACTACCAATCCTGTAGTAGCTACCGGCGATGGAGTATCTATGGTTTATAGGGCTAAGGGGAAAATACAAAATATGGAATTTATTCAATTCCATCCCACTTCTCTTTATAACCCATCCGAGAAACCCTCTTTTTTAATTTCCGAAGCAGTTCGGGGAGCAGGTGGAAAACTCTGCAATTTAAAAGGAGAATTTTTCATGCAGAAATACGATCCACGTTTGGAATTAGCTCCTCGCGATGTCGTAGCTAGAGCTATTGACAGTGAAATGAAAATTACCGGAGATGATCACGTTTTTTTAGACTGTCGAAAAATTTCAAAAAACGAATTATTGGGTCACTTCCCTACCATTTACGCCAAATGCCTTTCTATTGGTATTGATATAAGCAAAGATTTATTACCTGTAGTTCCGGCGGCACACTACAGTTGTGGAGGTATAGTGGTAGACAAAAATGGTTGTGCTAATATCCGTCATTTATACGCTTCTGGAGAATGTTCTTGCACTGGCCTACACGGCGCAAACCGTTTAGCCTCCAATTCTCTCTTAGAAGCACTCGTTTTCTCGAATAGAGCAGCAAATCACGCCTGTTTACATTTTTCAGATATTACTTTTTGTGAAGAAATTCCAGAATGGGATGATGAGGGTATGGTTTTAAATGAAGAAATGATTTTAATTACCCAAAGTCTAAAAGAAGTACAATCTATTATGTCGAATTACGTGGGTATTGTTCGCTCCGATTTACGATTGAAACGAGCTTTTGATCGATTAGCTATTATCTACAGAGAAACCGAAGAATTGTACAATAAATCGGTTCACTCTGTTAAATTAGCAGAATTGCGAAACCTAATAAACATAGGCTATTTGATTATTAAAATGTCTATGGAACGTAAAGAGAATAAAGGTCTACACTATAATATAGATAATATAAAAAACAAATAATCATGCAAAAACAAAGTTGTGAAGCACTGCACGCCATTTCTCCTATAGACGGACGATATGCAAATCAGACAACTGTTTTAAGAGAATATTTTTCAGAAAAAGCTTTGATGAAATATCGAGTAAAAGTGGAAGTGGAATATTTCATTGCTTTATGCACTTTTAATATAGACCCCTTGCAAAATTTTCCAAAAGAAAAATGGGAAGATTTACGCCTTTGCTATTCTAATTTTTCCGACGAAGATGCTTTAGCAATTAAAAAAATAGAAAAGGTAACCAATCATGATGTAAAAGCGGTAGAATATTTTTTAAAACAAAAATTTGACGATCTAAATTTGAGTTCTTACAAGGAATTTATTCATTTTGGTTTAACCTCTCAAGATATCAACAATACGGCTCAACCACTTATGCTCAAAGAAGCTTTTCAAGAGGTATTGTTACCGGAAATCAACAAGGTTTTAGCCGAATTAGAAGAAAGAGTAGTGGAATGGAAAGCAGTGAGTATGTTGGCACACACACATGGACAGCCTGCCTCCCCCACTATCTTGGGTAAAGAAATAGAAGTTTTTGTAGAACGAATTTACAAACAACTCCAACAGCTAAACTCTATTCCCTATTCCGCCAAATTTGGTGGCGCTACAGGTAACCTCAACGCACATTACGTAGCCTATCCAGAAAAAGATTGGATTAGCTTTGCCAATCATTTTGTAAATGATATTTTAGGTTTAGACCGTTCTCAAACTACCACACAAATTGAGCATTACGATAACGCTGCAGCTCTCTTTGATGCTTTAAAACGTATTAACACCATCTTTTTTGATATGTGTAGAGATATGTGGACTTATATCTCCATGGAATATTTTAAACAAAAAATTAAGGAAGGGGAAGTTGGATCCTCCGCTATGCCACACAAAGTGAACCCTATAGACTTTGAAAATGCAGAAGGAAATTTAGGACTTGCTAATGCTATGCTAAGCTATATTTCATCTAAATTACCCGTGTCGCGTCTACAAAGAGATTTAACCGACTCTACAGTATGTCGCAATATTGGTGTACCTTTGGCCCACACCGTTATTGCTTATAAATCCATACAAAAAGGAATGGCCAAATTGTTGCTTAATAAAGAGGTTATACAACGCGATCTACAAGACAATTGGGCTGTAATAGCAGAAGCCATTCAAACAATTTTACGAACCAAAGGATACCCAAATCCATACGAAGCATTAAAAGCACTAACCCGCACAGGGAAAAAAATTACTTCCGAAAACATAGTCTCTTTTATAGACAACTTAAATATTCCAGAAAGTTTAAAAACGAATTTGAAAAAAATTACTCCAGAAAATTACACCGGATTTTACGGAAAGACAAAAAAGCAAGAATAATTGGACCCGCCCATCCATAAAATGGAAGATTTCCTTATTTTAAAACAGAGTAAATTTAGCGGATATGTTCAAACGCTCTTTCTTTTTTCGGTATTTATCTCCCTATACGGGAAGAATTGTATTTAATGTTTTTTTGAGAACCCTTGCTGCGGTATTTACTGTTGTTTTGCTTTTATGTATAGCCCCTATGCTCTCCCTTTTGTTTTCCGATGGAAGTTTAATTCAAAGTGCCGAACCGGGTCAAAGCGCTCTTTCTGAAAACTTAATTGACTTAATGAAAAACTGGGTCAATATGTCGGTACAATGTTATGGGAAAAACAAAACCCTGCTTTTAATCACCTGGACCTTAATGTTTCTTTATTTCTTAAAAAACACTTTTTCCTACTTAGGCTTATATTATTTTACTCCTATTCGCAACGGAGTCGTTGCCTCTTTACGAAATGATTTGTATATACGCCTAATAATTCTTCCTCTTTCGTTTTTCTCCGTACACAAAAAAGGAGATTTAATGTCACGCTTGAGTAGTGATCTCCAAGAGATAGACGAAAATATACTAAAGCAAATTCAACAAGTGCTTATAGATATTGTAACTTTTCTATTTATGTTAGCGGCCTTATTCTTTATTAGCACCCCTCTTACCCTTTTTGTGCTTTTTATTTTACCTATAGCAGGAATAAGTACAGGATTTCTATCCAAATCTTTACGCCGTTCTTCGCCTAAGCAGCAAGCTTCTTTAGGACGTTTAACTTCTCAATTGGAAGAAAGTATACAAGGAATAAAAACCATTCGAAGTTATAATACGACCTCCTTTTCTATTGCTAAATTTAAACAAGAAAATACGGTCTTTAATAATCTGAAAATTCAAGTATGTCATCGTGTAGATTTAAGTTCTCCTGTTAGCGAATTCATAGGTACTATTGCCATTGTTGGTCTTTTAATTTTAGGTGGATATTTTATACTTGGATCTGAATCTACTTCCATTAGTCCAGAAGCCTTTATTACCTATTTAGTTACGCTTACCCAAATTTTACCCTCTTCCAAAAATATTGCCACCGCCTATTACGGACTACAAAGAGGTAAAGGCTCCGTAGCTCGGATCAAGGATATCCTTTATGCAGATGAAGTTATTACCCAAAAAGAAAACGCATTAGCCATTAAAGATTTGACTCATAATATTGAATTTCGCCATGTTGGCTTCACCTACCACAACGATGAGGTGCTGCACGATATAAATTTAATTATTCCTAAAGGAAAAAACATAGCCATTGTTGGTCCTTCCGGTGGAGGGAAGTCTACCTTAATAGACTTAGTGCCTCGATTTTACGATTGTTGTTTTGGAGAAGTTTTAATAGACGGACAAAATATTAAAGATTATTCCATAGATGATATTAGACAATTATCGGCTTTAGTTTCTCAAGATACCATCCTTTTTAATGATACTATTTTTAATAATATTAAATTGGGGAACCAAAACGCAAGTAGGGAAGACGTTATTACCGCAGCTAAAAAAGCTTATGCCCACGACTTTATTACTTCTACTGAAAACGGATACGAAACTATTATTGGGGATAGTGGAACCAAACTTTCGGGCGGACAACGTCAACGTTTAAGCATTGCAAGAGCCTTATTAAAAGATGCACCTATCTTAATTTTTGACGAAGCCAGTTCTGCATTAGATACAGAATCGGAAAATGTAATTTTACACGCTTTAAAACAAATTGGAAAAGCAAATAAAAAAACTATTATTTCTATTGCTCATCGCTTATCTACTATTCAACATTCTGATGAAATTATCGTTATAGATAAAGGCCGTATTATTGAAAGGGGAACCCACGAAAGTTTATACCAAGAAAATGGACTCTATACGAAATTATGCAATATGCAAAATTTATAGAGCCTGTAAGTAGAAGTAGAAGAGTTCTATTGTTTCTTAACATTTTTTGTGATAAAATATTTGACAGTTCGAATTAAATACTTTTTCTTTGCTAAAAATATGAGCTTTTCTAAGGTGAATTTTCAAAAACAAAAGCACCAAATTTTTCCAACTTAAAGAGTAAAAAACTGCCTAAAATATCTTTATTAATAAAATATGCAAGGAATTGTAATTAAAAATACAGGAAACTGGTATGAAATTGCCGATGAATCTCAAAAGATTTTTCTGTGCAAAGTAAAAGGAAATTTTCGCCTAAAAGAGGTGAAAACGACCAATCCTGTGGCAGTTGGAGATCATGTGGATTTTGAACTTCTTACCGAAAATCAAGATTTCACAACGCAAAAATTTTCTACCGGCTGGATTACAGCAGTCCACGAAAGACAAAATTGTTTGATTAGAAAATCGGTGAATTTATCTAAACAAACACATATTATTGCGGCCAATATTGATATGGCCTTTATAGTAGTGAGTATGCACCATCCCCGTACGCCACAAGGATTTATAGACCGATTCTTAGTTAGCTGCGAAGCTTATCGGGTTCCTTGCAGTTTAATTTTTAATAAAATTGACACTTACAATCCGCAAGCACTTAAGGATGCTGCTCTTTACAAAGCGCTATACGAAGCAATAGGATACCGCTGCTTGTATACCAGTGCGGTTACTTTAGAAGGTTTAGATATTCTAAAGGAATATATGCAAAATAAAGTATGCCTTTTTGCAGGTAATTCCGGCGTCGGAAAATCGGCCTTGGTTCATGCTATAGAACCTTCTTTAGAAATAAAAATTGGAGAAATTTCTTGTGTTCACAACAAGGGAAAGCACACCACCACTTATGCTCAAATGTATCCCTTGTCTTTCCAAGGATATATTATGGATACTCCCGGAATTAAAGAATTTGGCATGGTGAAATTAAATACTGAAGAAATTTCTCGATATTTTCCGGAAATGAAATTACGTATGGACGCATGCCAATTCAATAATTGCACACACGAACATGAACCCAATTGCGCCATTAAAAAAGCGGTAGAAAATGGAGATATTCACCCTTTAAGATACAAAAGCTATCTTAATATTTTGCACGGCAGAGAAGTAGATACTCCCGGCCTACTCGAAAACAAAAAAGAATCCAAAAAATAATGTATTGTCATGGATAATAAAAAGAAAATCATAGGTTTAATAGCTGCTCTTTTAGTAATAGTGGCTATCTTTTACTATCTTTCCGATCTTATTATATACACCATGTCTGCTTTTGTTATTTCCATGATGGGTAGACCTTTTGTAAAACTTTTAAATAAAAAATTAAAGTTTCCCAACGCCTTAGCCAGTGCAATTTCGCTCTGTTTAATTGTTGGAGTAATTAGTTTAATCTTTTACTTGGTATTGCCTCTATTTATTAAGCAGGCTCAACAAATAGCCAATTTAGACTACACCCAAATTTCCAACGATACCTTTGTTGGATTTCAACAAATAACCCAATGGTTGGCCGATAAAGGCATTTATATTGACGAAGAAAAAATTAGGCTGTACGTTATAAATTGGGGGGAACAAATGTTAGATAAAATTAATATTCAAAACATTATATCCAACGCCGTAAATTGGATTTCTTCTTTAAGTGTGGCTGTTTTTTCTATTATTTTTATTGCTTTTTTCTTTTTAAAAGACGAAAAATTATTTAAAAAGATTTTGTTTTTATTTATTCCTGAACGTTATACCCAAAAAGGAGAAAATATTCTTAAATCTTCGGAGCATTTACTTACCCGCTACTTTGTAGGTTTGAGTATAGAATTAGTTTGCATGATGACGCTGATTTCTTTAGGTCTTTGGGCTTTTGGAGTAGAAAACGCACTATTATATGGCTGTTTGGGCGGTTTGCTCAATATAATACCTTATGTTGGTCCTGTAATTGGTGCCTGCACCGCTTGTTTTTTTACTCTATTAAACAATTTAGAATATGGTTTTACCATAGACCTTTTTTGGTTAATTGTAAAAGTAATAGGTGTATTTGTAGGATGTAATCTTTTGGATAACATGGTATTGCAAGTAACTATTTATTCTAATAGCGTTAAAGCACATCCTTTAGAAATTTTCTTTGTTATTATGATAGCTGGCACTCTGAGTGGTATTTTTGGCATGATTTTGGCCATACCAATTTATACGGTATTACGCATTATTGCCAAAGAATTTTTTAAAAGCACCAAATTTGTGGACCAATTAACCAAAAATATATAACATACTAAAAATAAGAAAGAAATCTTTCACCATATTACGACGAGAAAGGGTCCTTTTTATACCCAAAAGTTCATTAAGCTATGGGCATAGACCAATACAGTTTGGACTATGCTATGGCAGAAAAACGATCCATTTTATAGCCAGCATTATCCATCCATAATACATAGGGATTTTAATGGTTTTCCTACATACCTTCTCTAACCGTTAATGTCGCCAAAGCCATGCAAAATTACGAAACGCCACATACTCCTATTAAACAATGGGATCCCAAAGATCGCCCGCGAGAAAAAATGTTAGCTAACAGTGCCTCAGAATTAAGTAATGCCGAATTATTAGCTATTATTATAGGTTCGGGATGTGGAAAGTTATCGGCAGTAGATTTGGCCTGCACCATTTTGTCGGAATCTCAGAATAATTTAGGCGAAATTGCTTGTAAATCCCCCAAGGAACTTATTCGAAAATTCAAAGGAATAGGCCAGGCAAAAGCATTGAGTATATTAGCTAGTTTAGAATTAGGGAAACGAAACTTTTCAGCAAATTTAAATCCAAGAGAAAAAATAAGTTCCAGTCAAAGTGCTTTTCAATTTTTATGTCCGGATTTAGCACATGCCAATTACGAAATTTTTCAAGTCCTTCTTCTATCCCGATCCAACCACTTGCTACGCAAGGTTACTATTAGCCAAGGTGGTTTATCGGGTACCATTGTAGATGCAAAAAAAGTTTTTAAAATAGCTATAGACGAACATTGTTGCGGAATTATTTTAGCACACAATCATCCTTCCGGCAATCTTTCTCCAAGCAAAGAAGATATAGATCTTACACAGAAACTATGTGATGGAGCAGCCCTATTAGATATACGAATTTTAGACCATTTAATTATTTCCGGAAATAAATATTTTAGTTTTACAGACCAACACATAATTTAATTCTATGGATACTATTTTTTTATTTATTCCTGTTTTATCCCCAAGATTAAAATATACAGCCGAATATCTTTTTACAGATCTTTTGGGCCTACAAATAAATTGGATAAAAGATCCCATAGCCTTTGCCTCTATACAACAAGAAAAAATTGCTTTATGCCAAAGCCAAAGGGAACCCTTAAGTACTACGACCCCCGTTTTTCTTTATGTAGATTCCTGGATTAGCCAACCGGAAAATAGGATTTTAGAAAAAACGGAATTAGAAGACACTTGGACCGATTTACCCTTCCCAATTTTAGAAAATAAAGAGCTATCCAAAAAAAATTCTTCACCCTCCGCCTTTTTATTGAATTTTGATATTTTCTCCGCTGCTTTTTTCTTATTATCTCGCTATGAAGAATACCGTCCAAAATCGGAAAGAGATCAGTATGGTCGCTACATGGCTACTAATAGTTATTTATACCAAAAAGGCTGGTTGGAAAAACCTGTAATAAATATTTGGGTAGAAGAACTTAGAACTAAATTGAAAAAAGAATTTCCTAATTTGCATATACGAGAACCTAAATTTCGTATTCTCCCAACTATAGATATTGACCGAGGATTTGCTTTCCTTCATAAACCTGTCTACAAAATAATAGGTGGTTTTTTAAAATATCCCAAAGAATTTATACTTCGATCTAAGGTATTAATAGGGCTACGTAAAGATCCATTCCATTGCATAGAGGAAATTATTCAATTGCACCAAAGTATAGGCTTAGAATCAAAGATTTTTGTTTTATGTGGCAATTACAATCGTTTAGATACTGGGAACGCATATAAAACCAAAGCTTATAAGAAACTTTTTAAAGAAATAGAAACCTTTAATTATTCTAAAAAAAGCAATAAAAAAGAAGGGAATCCTTTCACAGAAATTGGCATACACCTTTCTATATCTTCCAATTTTTATCCTCTTTTACGTTCCAAAGAATTGGCTCTTTTACAAAAAATATTAAGTTCAAAGATACAAAGTAATCGCCAACATTTTATTATTCTCGACTTTCCAACAAGCTATAAAAACTTAGTAGATTTAGATATAAAAAATGATTATTCCTTAGGATACCCCGACTTACCGGGCTTTAGAGCCGGAATCTGTACCCCTTTCCCATTTTACGATCTATCCACAGAAAAAAAACACGCTTTAACTATCTATCCCTTTTGTACTATGGATGTAACTCATGCTCGATATTTAGGAGAATCTTTAGAAGAAGCCTTTATACATATTCGAAATTTAATGCAGGAAGTAAAAGCCGTAAATGGCCTATTTATTCCTCTTTTCCACAATGAAAGTCTTAGTGGTATAAAACCTTGGAAAGGCTGGAAAGAAGCTTACGAAAAACTACTAAAAGAAAACGCAAACTTAGATTAAGTCCAATATAGAAAAAGGAAGAGGCCGATAAATTATCGGCCTCTTCCTTTTTCTATATTGGAAAACTATATCTAAAATTTAGATACATTACGAATACTAACGCAAAATACTTTGAAATTCTGCATCGTCTTTCATTTTTATAAATTCAATATCCTTTTGGGCTTGAACTTTTAATGCAGGTTTCTCGGCAATGGCTTTTCTCATGGCTTCTATTACACCCGCTTTATCTCCTGCACGAGCAGCACATACCGCTTTTAAATAATAGGCATCTGGCGTAAGAGGATTCATGCAGTCTAAGGTTGCTTTAGCTTTATCCACTTCTGCATTTAACAATTGAGCCAAAGCTAAATTGTATTGACATGCTACTGCCGATAAACTACTTGCAGCCTGTGCATAATTACCATCTTTTATATCCAATATTCCTAAATTGCTACTTGCCTGTGGAGAGGCGGCCGCTGCACTTTTAAAATTAGAGCGTGCATTTTCAAAGTCGCCCTTAGATAGGGCAACTACACCCAAATTATTTAAAACATTGGCATTGTTGGGTTGCATCGCATTAGCAGTTTCTAATAATTTTTGAGCTTCTTCATAATTTCCTTCTCCAATATACAAAGCCGAAGCATTTAAAAATGCTCTAAAATCATCGGGATAAATACGAGTAGCTGACAAATATATTTGAAGTTGATTTTCCTTATTATCCGTTAGGGTAACAGCATAAAGCAATTCTTCCAACGAAAGAGAGTCGGGAGCTGTAAGAGAAAATTCGGCAATTTGTTCGTCTGTTTTTTTGGGTTCCAAAAAGTCTATGGTTATTTCTGCACGACGTAGAGAAGGTAATATATTATCTTCAATTTGCTTGTAAATAACCGTCATATTACGTATTTCCTGTTCCCTGGCAGTTCTATCTGCATGCGAGGATATTACATTGATAATGGTATTCTTTTCAGGAATATCGGAAGCTCTTAAATCGGCAATAAAACCCTCCCAATCTTCCCCTTTGGATAAGATTTCTGGAGTAATGTTTTGCTTTAAACTATCCTTCTTTACTTTCAATTTTTTAGCCATGGCCTTAACAATCCTGTCATACGCATTTTGAAAGTATTTATTTCCAGTAGTAGCACGATTTTCAGAAAGATTCTGATTGCGGCTTTCTTCTCCTTCCGGAGAGGCCCAAGCTGCAATTTTTATAGATTTTATAAGCATACCGCTTTCCAAAGCAGCATCCAAATTTTTCAAATCCGTTTTGTTTTTTTCTGCCTTATTTAAAGGAAGACCCCAATTGAGATTATAGGTATCTACTAAGAAATAAATATTCGCTTGCTTAGTAATAACGGTTTCCTTTTCGTACTTATCTGATTCGGTGGATACGGCAGCTTCCAATTTATTAATACGAGTAGAGGTAATCATAGTCCCTTTTGCGGGAATAGTTTCTCCCAAACGAACATTTTTAGAAACTTTCAAAGCTTCTTCTTCGTTCGTAACATTCATATTCTTTGCCTTTTTCTCTACATAGGCCACCGGATTAAAAATTAATTGGCATTGTTCCATTGCAGGAACATAAGCTAACTCATCGGTATAAGTAAAATTTCCACCTTTAGTCTTGCTAATTAAATTACCCTGTCCTTTTGTTTTTTCCCCTCTTAAAATAATAGGCTTTAACCATTGTGTTCCACCCTCATATTGGATACCCGGCTGTAGAACCACTATAGCATTCGTGTTGAAATATTTAGGCTGATATTCTCCTTTTAGCTCCACTTTTATTTTATCTCCGCGCATTTCTAACGGATTGGGCTTTACTTCATACTTAGCCATGGTAGGATGATTTTTTACCATTGTTTTCAAGTTTTCACAAGAGGTAAACATCATACTCCATCCTAATACTGCTAAGAGAATACTTGCTAAATGTATTTTTTTCATTGTATTTAGTTTTGTGTTTAAAACATTAAGCGCATTATACGGTCGCAAAGGTAATTATAAAATTCGACTTTTAAAGGATAAACTTAGAAGCTATCTATATTTCACAAAGCTCTTACTTGAAAATTTTACGACGCTTTGCCAAGTAGGCTTGCAAAACAGGAATAAAACCTTTTTGAATATCCGCTTCTATAAAATCTATTTTATACCGCTCACATTGCATCTTCAACTCTTTTTTAAAGGCGTACACCTTTTCAGAGTAAATTTGTCGGATTTGCGCCGGATTTATTTTTATTTCCGACCCCTTTTCCATGTCAATAAAACGATATGGCTTATTGGGATAGGTAAATTCTAATTCTTTTTCTTTGTCGTGTACATAAAATAGCAGAACTTCATTATTGCGATATTTTAAGTGTTGTAATGCAGAAAATAATTCTATTGGAGAGGAAATAGAATCAAACATATCACTAAATATAACAATAAGAGAACGCTTGTGTATTTGCTCGGCTGCTAAATGGAGGATTTCTGTCAAATTGGATCCCCTATTTAATACAGGAGTAGTGGAAATATTTAATATACGTTCCAATTCGGAATACATATATTTTAGATGAACCTTATTCGATTTATCTTCCGTTTGTAAATCAATTTGATCGGAAAATGCAGTAAAACCTACAGCATCTCTTTGTCTATAAAGCAAATTCATTAATGCAGCGGAGGAATAAATAGAAAAGATTAATTTATTAGGGTGAACCAAACTTGGAGCCTTTTCTATAGGGAAATACATGGAGGAAGAGGTGTCTATTAAAATATGACAACGAAGATTTGTTTCTTCTTCGTATCGCTTAACAAACAAACGATCGGTTCTTCCAAAAAGTTTCCAATCTATATGACGAACCGATTCTCCTGTATTATACTGCCTATGTTCCGCAAATTCTACCGAAAAACCGTGAAATGGACTTTTATGCAAACCCGTGATAAAACCCTCTACCACTTGAGAAGCAAGAAGTTCTAAAGAGATGAATGGCTCTGATACAGTTTGGCGAAAACCTTCCGACATACAATTTGTTCTCTTTTCTAAAACGACCTCTGAATATAATAAAAGAGGGGGTTGTCTAAAATAAAGACTACCCCCTTAATAAACAGAAATTTGTTTAAATTTAAAGAGCCGCCTCTAATTTAGCAACTAAAGTACTTTTATTTGTTGCTCCTACTTGCTTTTCTATTACTTCTCCGTTTTTAATAAACAAAACAGTAGGAATATTACGAACCCCATAACGTTTGGTAACTGCAGGACATTCGTCTACATTTACTTTTCCAATAATTGCTTTACCTTCAAATTCTGCAGCTATTTCTTCTATAATGGGACTAAGTGCCATACAGGGTCCACACCATTGAGCCCAAAAATCAACTACTACTAATTTGTCTGCCTTTAATGCCATTTCTTCGAAATTAGCATCTGTGAATACATTTGCCATAATATTTTATATTTTTTGTTTGCTTTTTATACGTATAGGAAATTTTGCGAAAGTACTTTTAGATTAATGCAAGGGCCTTTTTCACGCACCAACTTTGCAAAAATACATTATTTTTTGCTATCCACAAAACTCTTAGAAACTGTCTATTTTATTCCTTTAAAAAGTTTCTAACTTAAATTTAGTTCCATATCGGGATATTCTTCTAAAAACGCCTTTATAAACTCGGAGGATTTAACTTTTAATCCACGCATAGGCATATTTAAACTTAAAGTATGAACGCTATCTACAACCCTAAAATTAAGCGTAGCAGCATTACTCTCTCCTTTAGTGGAAGCGTGCATCTTAATCCCATAAGTATGTACCAATTCTTTCATTTTCGCAATGTAGTTAGGATTAATTTCCATTAAATTAATTTTTATATTAATTTGGTGGGTATAGCGATCGGCCAATTCCGCCAATGGGAACATATTCACTATTTTTAGCTCTAAATTTTCATCATCTCTCCAACGCTTTTTAACTTCCGCCCGAATAAAAACAAAAGTACCTACCTCCATAAAATGCTTATATTTTAGGTAGTCTTCTCCAAAAAGAGTAATTTCTAAAGATTCATCGAAATCTTCCACCATAAAACGACCATACCCGGTTCCTTTTTTAGAAATTAAGTGGGAAGAAGCGGTTACTATAGCCCCAAAACGAAGATCTTTATTTACATTGGAGGATAAATTTCCTTTAATGTGTGTAATGGTGGTGGTGGCAAATTGAGAAAGTTCAAAACGATAATCCTGCAAAGGATGTCCGGAAATAAAAAAACCAGTTACTTCTTTTTCGTAATTCAATTCTATAAGAGGAACCCATGGATCTACCTGCGGAATTTCCAAGTCGCTCATTTCTTCACTTTCTGCCTCTCCAAAAAGGTTGGTTTGTGCTGATAATTGCGTTTGTTGATACCGAGAAGCATATAGCATCAAATTATCAATAAAGTTAACATTTTCTCCCGGTCGTTCATAAAAGAATGCCGCTCGAGTTGGTTCCCCAAAAGCATCAAAAGCACCCGCTTTCACTAAAGATTCCATACAACGCCTATTCAAAGAACGTAAGTTGGATCGCTTTACAAAATCTAAAACACTACGATAATATCCATTTTCTTCTCTCTCCTTAATTAAAAGTTCCACCACAGCTGCACCTACGTTTTTAATACCACTTAAACCAAAGCGTATCGCTCCTGCTTTATTCACCGTAAAAGCAGCTTGACTTTCGTTTACGTCTGGCCCTAACAAATCTATTTTCATTCTCTTACATTCATCCATATAGAAAGATATTTTTTCTATATTCGTAAGATTATTTGTAAGAACCGAAGCCATGAATTCTGCAGGATAGTGCGCTTTCAAATAAGCCGTTTGATAAGCAATAAAGGCATAACAAGTGGAATGAGATTTATTAAAAGCATAAGAAGCAAAAGCTTCCCAATCGGTCCATATTTTGTCGCAAATTTTAGGATCGTGATTATGGGCAGCGCAACCATCCATAAACTTAGCCTTCATTTTCTCCAAAATATCTTTCTTCTTTTTTCCCATGGCTTTACGCAAGGTATCTGCATCCCCTTTTGTAAAATCGGCTAATTTCTGAGACAACAACATAACCTGTTCTTGATAAACAGTTACTCCGTAGGTATCGGCAAGAAATTCCTCCATCTCCGGTAAATCGTACTCTATTTTTTCAATACCAAATTTACGATGCACAAATTTAGGGATATACTCCATAGGCCCCGGACGATACAAGGCATTCATAGCAATAAGATCGTCTAAACGATTTGGTTTAAGTTCTCGTAGATATTTTTTCATACCATCCGATTCAAACTGAAAAATGGCGTTGGTATCCCCCCTACTAAACAAATCGTAAGTGAGTTTATCTTCTAAGGGAACCTCATCCATATCAACATCCAAGCCGTGTCGTATCTTAATATTATCTAAAGCCCCTTTAATAATAGTTAAGGTTTTTAAACCCAAAAAGTCCATTTTTAGCAAGCCAACCGATTCTACATATTGACCCTCGTATTGGGTAACGGGCATATCCGTATCTTTAGAGGTACTCAAAGGTACATATTCCATGATATCCTCTGGAGCAATAATCATACCACAGGCGTGAGTACCGGTGCTTCGTATGGAACCCTCTAATTGTACGGCATATTTAATTGTTCGGCGTATCAATTCATTGGGGCTATTTTCCATTTCTTCCTTTAACTGGGGAGACTCCTTAAAAGCCTTCGCTAAAGTCATTCCCGGTGTTTCTGGGACCAAGTCAGCTAAACGGCTGGCTTCCGACAAGGGTAACTCCAAAACGCGCGCCACATCTTTTATAGCCGATTTTGCAGCCATAGATCCGTAGGTGATAATTTGTGCCACCCTCTCTCGTCCATACTTTTCTACCACATAATGTATTACTTTTTCTCTACCTGCATCATCAAAATCTATATCTATATCTGGCATGGAAATACGGGCAGGATTCAGGAATCGTTCAAAAAGTAAATTATATTTAATAGGATCCATATTGGTAATTCCTATACAATAAGCAATGGCAGAACCTGCAGCTGAACCACGCCCAGGACCTACCAATACTTTCATTTCCCTTGCTTTTTTTATAAAATCCCAAACGATTAAAAAATAGCCTGGGAAGCCCATGTGTTCTATGGTTTGCAATTCAAAATCTATACGCTCCTTGATATGGTTCGCATAATTTTTTCCATATCGTTTTTCTGCCCCTTGATAGGTAAGAAAACGCAAATAATCCATTTCATTGGAAAAATTTTCCGGAAGAGGAAATTTAGGCAATAAAATATCCCGGGTAAGTTTATAAACTTCGACCTTATCTACTATTTCTCGTGTATTGGTAAGAAATTCTTCGTGCCCCGGAAAACGGGCAATCATTTCTTGGGCCGATTTCAAATATTCTTCGCCCGTATATATTAACTTGGTTTGTTCACTAAGTTTACGTCCAGTATTAAGGCATATCAGAATTTTATGTGCGTCCTTATCTTGGGCATTAACAAAATGTACATCGTTAGTTGCAATACATTTAACATGATACTGAGCCGCTAATTCCAATATACGCTCGTTTACTATCTGCTGTTCTACATGCCCATGGTTCTGCATTTCAAAGTAGTAATCCTTTCCAAACAATCTTTTGAAAAAAGCTATACTTTCATGCAATTGCTTTTCCTGACCATTAAGAATATACTGTGGAATTTCTCCTGCTAAACAAGCGGAACAGGCAATAATATTATCGTGATACTTTTCTAAAAGTTCATGATCTATACGGGGAGTATAATAAAAAGCTTCCTTTTTAAACCCTAAACTACAAAGTTTGTTTAAATTATGGTATCCAGCTTCGTTTTTGGCTAATAAAATAAGATGAAACCCACTTCTATCCTCTTTCCCATTTTTATTAAAGCGACTATTTTCTGCCACATATACTTCACACCCTACTATTGGTTTTATATCTCGTTTGTTTGCTTCTGTTACAAACTCCATTACTCCAAACATATTACCATGATCGGTAATTGCCATAGCATTCATGCCCATTTCCTTGGCCTTATCCATCAACAAAGGAATATGGGAAGCTCCATCTAAAATGGAATAACGGGTGTGTACATGCAGATGTGTAAAATCCAACATTGTTAATCAATTATTTAATTTTGTGACCTTTTTTTTACCTATTTTGTAAAGGTAAAATATATTTTCTGTTTTTTTTTATCTTTTTTCGATTTCTATTTAAACAAAATAGTGTATCTTTGCCGGCATTAAAAACGAACCCCAAACTCCATGGGTTCGAAAAAGAATTAAAATTTTAAACTTTTAAACCATACAGAGATGGAAAATTTAATGAAACAAATCAACGAACAACTGGAAGCTTTTAGCCAAAATGCCAGCGCTTATGTAGAAAAAAGCAACAAAGCAGCTGCAGGACGTGCAAGAAAAGCTTCTTTGGAATTAACCAAATTGTTCAAGGAATTCCGCAAATCTTCTATTGACGAAAACAAGAAGTAAACGATTCCTACCTTAACAAAAAAAGTGATGAATGAAAATATTTTCTTCATCACTTTTTTTATTGGGATAAGATTTTATCGGAATAATCTTTTTAAGAAAGAGTATTGGAAAAGAGTATTAGGAAAAAACGAACAGCAAAAACTTATACAACCTTCTACTTCCAAAATCTTAAACGGTCATTATATCTTTTTCTTTATCCGTTAACATATGATCTACCACAACAATATATTTATCGGTTTGGTCTTGTATCTCTTTTTCGCTTTGCTTAGCCATATCTTCGGGTAAGCCATTTTTACCTAACTTTTTTATCTCTTCATTTGCATCTCGCCGTGTATTACGAATAACAACCTTGGCATTTTCTCCTTCTACTTTACATTTTTTCATTAATTCTTTACGACGTTCCTCTGTAAGTGGAGGTAAGGAAATACGAATTAATTCACCTGTATTTTGAGGAGTAAAGCCCAAATTAGCCAATAATAACGCTTTTTCGATAGCCGGCAATAATTTCTTTTCCCAAGGCTGAATGACAATTTGCTTGGCATCCGGTGTGTTAATGGCAGAAACTTGATCCAAAGCCGTAAGGGTCCCGTAATAATCTACTTTAACCCCATCCAACATTTTAGGGCTTGCTTTCCCTGCACGAATTTTGGATAATTCTTTTTCTAAATGCAAGAGAGCCGCATCTATTTGTTCTTTTTGCTTATCCATGCAAGCTTTTATATCTTCGCTCATAATGTAAGTATTTTTTCGATTTGTATTCTATATTCTTTCTATTAGAAATGTGAAAATGTTCTTCGTTAGAAAATTACATAAATAAAAGTATGCTTATTTTTCTAATGAACCAAGGTTCCTATATCTTCTCCTTTTATTACTTTTAGTAAATTACCTTGAGTATCCATGTCGAATACATAAATAGGAATAGCATTTTCTTTACACAGGGTAAATGCCGTTAGATCTAAAATTTTAAGACCCTTGGTATAAGCTTCATCGTAGCTGAGTTGCTTATATTTTGTAGCTGTTGGATCTTTTTCTGGATCCGCCGTATAAACCCCATCAATCCGAGTTCCTTTAAAAAGTATATCGGCATGAATTTCCGCTGCCCGCAAGGCGGCACCAGAATCGGTAGTAAAAAAAGGATTGCCGGTTCCCCCTGCAATAATCAAAGCCTTGCCCTGATCCAGAATTTCTATCGCTTTTCTACTTCCCATTTTTTCACAAATAGGATCCACCGCTAAGCCGGAAAGCAACTCCACCTTTGCCCCAAATTTACACAATTCCGCCTGTAGTGCCATACTGTTAATCATAGTGGCCATCATGCCCATATAATCACCCTGTATTCTATCCATACCCTTAGCAACCCCCTGCACTCCACGAAATATATTTCCGCCTCCTATCACTATGGCCACTTGGCAACCCATAGCAAGAACCTCTGCTATTTGAGAAGCATATTCCTCCAATCGCTGTGGGTCTATTCCATAAGACTGTTTGCCCATAAGCGATTCTCCGCTTAATTTAAGTAATATACGTTTGTATTTCATTCCTGCATTATTTTATCAAAAGCACTATTTTACGAAAAGTAAAAATACAATTTTTTAAAACCTTTACAAAATCCTTTGGTTTATTGGCGGGTGGTTTATTGTTAGTGGATTAGTGTTTTATGGATGGCTATTTGTGGGCTAATTGTTTAAATCCTTTACCCATAACCTCACTGGAATCTACCACATTAATAAAAGCCTCGGGATCTTCCATTGCCAAACGCTCTTTCATTTGCACAAATTCTCTACGAGTAACGGAGGTGTAAATAACATCTCTTTCCACCCCTTTATAAATACCTTTCCCCTGAAAATGAGTTCCTCCTCGATTAAGATCGTTCACAATAATATCTCTTACTTTATCGTAATTTTCTGTAATAATAAAAACACTTTTATAGGTTTTGATTCCATCTACAACCACATCTATAATTTTGCTTTCTATAACAATCAACAAAATAGAATAGATAGGAAGACGTATTTGGCCAAAAGCGACTAAAGTAGAAAGGGTAATAGTGGAATCTACAATTAAAACCAAGGTTCCTAAAGATATATGAGTATATTTATTCAATATCATGGATATAATATCACTACCTCCAGAAGTGGCCCCGGATTTAAAAATCATTCCTATCGCTAAGCCATATATTAAACCGGCTACCAAGGTATTTAAAAAATAATCGGGTACAAAGTTCAAACCATCCTTACTATTTACTTCTAAAAAGCCTCCATGTAGTACTGGAGCATATCCCCAGGTACTTTCCAAAAGCCATACCCCAAAAAGAATAATAAAAGTAGAAACCACCGTCTTTACTCCAAATCGTGGACCTAAAATCCATGTGCCTAAAATAAGTAGAGGAATATCCATACAAGCCGCATAAAAACTAATTTTCCAGGGCCATAAGGAATTAAGTACATTGGCAAGACCATAGGTTCCACCAGGGGCTAATTTATATGGATTTACAAACATTACGTCGCCTACTGCGAAAAGAATACTACCAGCAATAAGAAAGGCATACGAAATATACCATTGTTTCGAAAATAATTTTTCTCTTTGATTAATCATGTCTTTTGTTTAAAAAAAAACCGGAGCTGAAATAGTTCCGGTTTTGATTCATATTATCCCTTTTACAAAGTTCCCTATAAAAGTAAACTTACTTATTTTTTATGCACCAAGCATTATTCGACGGAATGCAAGAACATTTCCTCCACCATTAGCTTTAATATAATCGGCCACGGTTTGTTTGCTTTCCATAATAAATTCCTGTTGAGTAAGAGTGTTTTCTTTGTAGAATTTATTCAACTTCCCTTGAGCTATTTTTTCTACCATGTTTTCGGGCTTTCCTTCCTGACGAATAGCCTCGCAAGCAATTTCCCATTCATGGTCTTTTACGCTCTGAGGAATTTCTTTTTCACTAACAGAAATAGGATTCATAGCGGCAATTTGCATTGCAACATTGTGACCCACTTCTTCTTTGGTTGTCGCTTGATCAAATGCTACTAAAGTAGATAACCGATTTCCGTGATGGTTATAAGCAAAAACAGCGGGAGATTCTAAAAATTCGTAATGGGGCATTTCTATTTTTTCACCAATTTTACCTACCATATCCGTAATACGATCGGCAACACTACGACCCTCTATTTGCAGAGCTTTTACTTCGTCTAAAGATTTAGCTTTATTTTGAACTGCCAAATCAGATATCTTGCGAACAAAATCCGTAAATTCTACATTTTTTGCCACAAAATCCGTTTCACTGCTCAATATTACTATACAAGCAAAAGTTTTATCGGCAGTAGCCTGAGCCAACACCATTCCTTCGTTTGCTTCTCTTTCCGCACGATTGGCAGCTACTTTCTGACCTTTTTTTCTTAAATAGTCAACGGCCTTATCAAAATCACCGTCATTTTCAACCAAAGCCTTTTTACAATCCATCATACCGGCTCCGGTCATTTGCCTTAGTTTATTTACTTCAGCTGCTGTTATATTTGCCATTGTAATTTCTTTTTTAAATTAGGAAATGAAAATTATTTCTTTGCTACTTTTTTAGGAGCAGAAGTAGGGGCTTTACGAGGACGTTTGTCTTTGCGAGCCTCATTAGACTCTCCGCTTGTACCCACTATTTTCTTGCGAATAACTTTCTTCTTATCATCTTTCTTTTCGTCTTCTCCCTCGTCGGAATCATCGATTTGTATCGCATTTTCTTCGGAGTCTATTACCTCTTCTTCTTCTTTTTGTTGATCTTTATCTAATTTTCTTTCCGCAAGACCTTCTTCAATAGCAGACACTACTTGTTCTACAATAACGGCAATAGATTTAGAAGCATCGTCATTAGCAGGAATAGGAAAATCAATTAATTCGGGATTGGTATTCGTATCTACCATGGCAAAAGTAGGAATATTTAAACGACGAGCTTCTGCTACAGCAATGTGCTCCTTGTTAATATCCACAATAAATACAGCCGAAGGTAAACGAGATAAATCTGCAATAGAACCTAAGTTCTTTTCCAATTTGGCCTTTTCACGAGAAATTTGTAGACGTTCTCTTTTGGAAATACTATCAAATTGTTTGTCGTTCATTAAACGATCTATGGTTACCATTTTCTTTACCGCTTTACGAATAGTGGCAAAGTTAGTAAGCATACCACCCGGCCAACGCTCGGTTACATAAGGCATACCTACACGTTCTACTTGTTGAGAAACAATAAGACGGGCTTGCTTTTTGGTAGCTACAAACAATATTTTACGACCAGATTTTGCTATTTGTTTTGCCGCAGCACAGGCTTCCTCTAATTTTGCTGCAGTTTTTTGTAAATCTATAATGTGAATCCCATTTTTTTCTGCAAAAATGTAGGGAGCCATTTTAGGATTCCATTTTCTTCTGAGGTGTCCAAAATGTACACCTGCTTCTAATAATTGTTCAAAATTAATATTCGACATGATTTTTTATTTGTTTACATTCTCTAAAATCAATTGCTAAGTAGCTTGGCTGCAAGGCGAAGATCTCAGCAATTTGGATACTAAACACAGATATATAGTATTCGTTTGCAAAAAGCGCAAACGAATATTTCCATACTAACGTTTACTAAATTGGAAGCGTTTACGAGCTTTTGGACGACCCGGTTTCTTTCTTTCCACCATACGTGGATCGCGAGTCATTAATCCTTTAGCCTTAAGCAGTGGCCGATAAGCCTCATCTATTTCGCACAAAGCACGTGCTATACCTAACCTCAAAGCTTCGGCTTGCCCCTTAATACCACCACCATCTAAATTGGCTTTAACATCGTATTGATTGAGCGTAGATGTTACTTCAAAAGCTTGGTTGGCAATATATTGCAACATAGCCGTAGGCCAATATGTTTTATAGTCTTTACCATTAATAAGAATATTTCCGTTGCCAGCTGTAAGATATACACGAGCAACAGCGGTTTTTCTTCTACCTATTTTATTTAAAACTTCCATTATTATTTGAGTTCTTTAACGTTAACAAGCGTAGGGTTTTGGGCCTGATGAGGATGCTCCCCTCCTTCATATACATGCAAATTACGGAATAGATCTGCCCCTAAAATATTTTTAGGTAACATTCCTTTTACTGCATGTTCTATTATGAAACAAGGTTTACGCTGCAGCATTTCCTGAGGAGAAGCAAAACGTTGTCCTCCGGGATAACCTGTGTGATGAACATATTTTTTATCCGTCATTTTCTTGCCGGTGAACCGTATCTTTTCGGCATTTATTACAATTACATTGTCTCCGCAATCTACATGAGGAGTGTAATTCGTTTTGTATTTACCTCTCAATAAATTGGCCAATTCTGAAGCCAAGCGTCCTAAGTGCTGGTTTTCAGCATCCACTAAAACCCATTTCTTATCTACGGTTTCTTTGTTAGCAGAAACGGTTTTATAACTTAACGTATTCATCTTAAATATATTTTATCTATATAACCCCAGTGCATACTCTGCAAAAGGGAGTGCAAAGTTAATATTTATTTTTTTATTCGCAAATAGTTATTAACAAATTTTTGTGGAAATTAACAAGTACCTGCTTTTAGTAAATTTTCTGCTTTTTGAACCGCCTCCTGTATGTCTGAAAATATAAATTCTTTTCCTATTTTTTCGTACAGGGAATGTGTTTTTATACTTTCTAAAACAGTAGGATTAACACGAGCCAAAATAAGACGAATTTTTTCCGAATGGCATTTTACATAAAAACTATTTAAATTTTGCAAGCCAGAAGCATCTACAAAAGGCACTTTTTGCATATCAATAATACGAATTTTAGGAGGTTGTTTCACCTGCTTCATCGCCTCCTCAAATTTATTAGCCACCCCAAAAAAGAAAGGTCCATTAATACGAAATATATCTACTTTTTCCGGAATCTGCTTGTTATCGTATTCGTCGTTATTAGAATTTTCCACTTGATTGTGGAATATTTGTATTTCTGAATTTTTAGAAACCCTACGAACAAAAAGAAATAAAGCCAAAAGCAAACCTATTTCTATGGCTATAGTAAGATCAAATACTACGGTTAGAAAAAAAGTAGTAAGCAAAACCGCCACTTCGGATTTTGAATTTCTAAACAAGCCTTTAAACGATCGCCACTCACTCATATTGTAGGCAACTACCACTAATATTCCTGCCAAACAGGCCATAGGGATCATTTTTGCTAATTTTCCAAAGACTAAAAGTATTAATAACAAAACCAAAGCATGAATGATACCAGCTATAGGAGTCCGCCCTCCATTTTTAACATTGGTCATCGTTCGAGCTAAGGCTCCAGTAGCAGGTATTCCACCAAACAAAGGCGAAATAATATTAGCTGCTCCCTGGGCGATTAATTCCGTATTGGATCTATGCTGCTGACCAGTTGCACCATCAGCAACCATGGCCGAAAGCAAGGATTCTATGGCTCCCAACATGGCAATAGTAAAAGCCACGGGCAGTAGCATCCTTAAAGTTTCAAAATCAAAACTTGGAATTTGAGGAGATGGCATACCCGCTTTCATTTCTCCAAAACGAGAACCTATAGTTTCTACCGGTAGTTGTAAAAAATATACCGCTACAGTAGTAATTAATATAGCAATGAGGGTTCCGGGAATTATTTTATTTACTTTAGCCCAAGCGAAATTAAGCACTACCGTAAAAACCGCAATCACCGTGGCATAGACATTAATAGTATCGAAATGTTGAAAATAACAAAGCCATTTTTCATGAAAAGCAGCTGGAACCTGACTTATCTCTAAACCGAAAAAATCTTTCATTTGCGTAGAAAAAATAACTACAGCTATCCCCCCCGTAAAACCTACAATAACTGGATATGGAATAAATTTTATTATATCTCCTAATTTAAGAAGCCCCATAATGATAAGCAATACTCCTGCTATCATGGTGGCTACCATTAAGCCTATTACTCCAAATTGAGTCACCACTCCAGCTATAATAATAATAAAAGCACCGGTGGGACCCCCTATCTGAACCCGGCTACCACCTAACAAAGACACTACAAAACCTGCCACTATAGCGGTGATAATTCCTTGTTCTGGTGTTACCCCAGAGGCAATTCCAAAAGCAATAGACATCGGCAAAGCCACAATTCCAACAATAATGCCAGCTATAAGATCTTTAAAAAAATCAGCTCTCGTATAATTTTTAAGCGTACTTAATATTTGAGGATAGAAAATAGGTTCCCCCAAATTTTTTATAACTTTTTTTATCATATACTATGTTTTGCAATTTAAAAACAGGGATTAGAAAAAGGAATTTCTCGTCTTTTTCCCTTAAAATGGATTACTATTGGAAAGTGAAAATAATTTCTATGCCGGAAATTATTTATTAAGGAACAGGGTCATATCCACTTCCACCCCAAGGGTGACAGCGAAATAAACGTTTAAGGGTAAGCCATCCACCTTTTACCGGTCCATGTTTGCGAATAGCTTCTAATCCATATTGAGAACAAGTAGGAATAAATCTACAACATCCCGGGAAAAAAGGAGAAATACAGTATTGATAAATTTTAATCAATAACATAAAGATCCATCCTATACACAAGTATAAAAAGTGATATATTTTTTTTATCATAACATAGGAAACTTTCTAAAATTCAAAACGTATAGGCAATGGCAAATGAGCTTGAAACTCTATTATTTTCCAATTTTTTGAATAACCCTTTGTAGATATTCATCCATTTTTGAAAAAGATATACGGGGAGAACCAGTGTACATCAAAGAAATCATCAGCCCTTCTTTCCTTTCCTGACTTAATAATTTATAAAACTCCTGCTTTCTTAATCTAAAACTTTCCTTTAATAGACGTTTTACCCTATTTCTGTCTACCGCATGCTTGAGGCAACTTTTGGGCGCTCCTATTAATACTTTTATCTTAGGGACATTTTCTTCCAAGCTTACGCCTATAGGCATGCCATCGGTTGGGTCTAATACGGAATCTATATGAACTTTACCGTTCCTATTATTTTCTATTTTGTATTTTTTTTTATCGGAAGAAAATAAATAACAAACTTTAAGACTGTTGCCATCCATATTCACAGCAAAACGCCTCCCTTCATGAAATAATAGAAGAATGGTAGAGCGTTCGCATAAGCGTTCTGTTTTATGAAAATTCAGCATGCACGCTAATTACTTAATGCGACCTTTTTTGCCAGCAATAACGGCTATAGCTGCTGCTTTATTCGCTGCTGCCTTAGTTTCTAATGCATTTCCATTAGCTTTGGAAGTAGCCTTTGCCGTAGCCTTTGCCGTAGTTTTGGTAGTGGAAACCGCATTCCCCTTGCCTTTGGGGGTAGTGGTGGCTATGGCTTTCGTTTTGCTTTTTACCGTTGCCTTTACAGATGTTTCTTTAGGTATCCAACTATTAGTTAGTGAATTAACCGTCTCTTTGTAGCGTTCTGGCATTTTTTGCAAATCTCCACCACATTTATTATAATCCGCTATATATTCCTCTATAGCATGAGCCATGGATGTTGCAGTAGGAGTGGGAGCGGCAATATCTAAACGAAAACCTGCTTCTTCTACCGCTGCACAAACAGAGGTTCCAAAAGCAGCAATAAGCACGTTTTTTTGCTTAAATTTAGGATAATTACTTACAAGCGACTTTATTCCCACAGGACTAAAAAAAGCCAACAAATCAAAATCGTTAATATTAATTTCAGGCGTAAGCTTGTCGGGTACTGTACGATAAATAGGAGCCTTGATAAATTGTATTTTGGCCTTACTTAAGGCATTGGGTAAATCTACATTACTTTCTTCAGAACAAGGTAAAAGAAACTTTTCTTCTTTATGTTTGGAAACCAATTCTACTAAATCGGCAGTAGTTTGTTTGCCATAAAAAATTTTACGCTTTCTGTATTGAATATAATTTTGAATATAAAAAGCAGTAGTTTCCGAACTGCAAAAATATTTCATAGTAATAGGAATTTTTAATCTCATTTCCTGAGCCATCCTAAAATAATGATCTACCGCATTTCTACTGGTAAAAATTACAGCTGTATAATCTAAAAAATTAATCTTTTGCAAACGAAATTCTCTTGCACACAAGCCCTCTATCTTTATGAATTTACGAAACACTATCTTCAAACTAAATTTGGTAGCTAATTGTTTGTAAGGAGATTTATCGTACTCTGCCGGAGCAGGTTGCGATATAAGGACATTCTTAATTTTAAGCATAGGTGTTACCTCTTCTTTTTTATGCCTCGGTTTCTATGATGAGAAAGGTGCAAAGTTTTGACGATTTTATCGTTTGTAAACTTTTTATTTACAAGGAAGTATTATAAAAAAAAGCTTCCATAAACTCAAAATCGGTACTATTTCAAGGGCGCAAAGGTACAAAAAAATATGGAGGTGTGAAAACTTTGAATTTTGTTTTCCAATAATAAGGATTCTTAAAAACTTAAAAACAGAAACTATAAAGGTTAATCCCAGAATAAAATAGAGAAGTATATGTGCAAAAAAACCACTGGTATTTAAAACAACAAAAAGTAAAGGCATGGAAAAAAACAATAAAGCCAAATTGTAATATATATCCAAATGCATTAGTAAACGACCAAAAGTATCTTCTTCAAACAATTTAGATAATAAAAAGATAACAATAAACTTAAATACAAAATAACCAAAAACAAAATATAAACAAAAGCTTAAAATTTCGGTTATAGAGTGGGTTCCCCCACCAAGATTAATACAAGTCCATGAATTGGGAACAAAACCGGAACGAAAACAAGCATACAATAGCAAGATAAAATTAACTATAATCAAAATAAAATACATAAACATTCTCAAAAAACCATGTCTCCTTTTTTCTATAACCGTTCTAGGAGATTTATCGAAAAGGGGTATGCTAAAAAGTGTTCTAAATAGGTCTTTCCAATCTCTAAAATTTCTCTGCATAATTAGAGCATACAAAATAAGACCAAAACAACTAATAGCCTCTACACCGTACGACGAGTCCTCTTTTGGTAATGGTATTAATTCCTGATGCCTTACCTCCGTAGAATATTCTATGAAATTTACAGCCATTTTTATAATACGTTAGTAGGAATAGTTAATTGTTGAAATATGGATTCTAATTTTTCTTCTTCTTTCTGTAAGGTAAGCACCGCCAAATTTTTATCTACCGCATATTGAAAGAGTATTGGGCGTAAATCTATAGAAACATGACTGAGTAATTGATATTGATTATTCCCCAATTCTACTACTTCTAAAACACCTTGCAAAGCAGATAAATCTTCCAATAAAACCGCTTGATCAAATTCTACTTTTACCTTAATTTTATCTCTTTTGGCTTGTAGCAATTCGTGTGTAGGGGCATCCGCCACCATTTTACCCTCGTGAAGCACCACCACTCGCCCACATAAAGCTTCCACTTCTTGCATAATATGTGTAGATAAAATTACCGTTTTCTGCTCCCCTATCTGCCGAATTAAATGTCGAATTTCTTCTAACTGATTTGGATCTAATCCAGAGGTTGGCTCATCTAAAATTAATACTTCTGGGTTGTGAACTAAGGCTTGTGCAATACCCAACCTTTGCCTATATCCTTTAGACAAAGCGCCTATTTTTTTATCGGCTTCTTTACCAAAATTTACCAAACAAATTACTTCTTCCACTTTCGAACGAACCATAGTCGGTTCAAGATATATTTCTCCTACAAAACGAAGATATTCTCTCACATACATTTCCAAATAAAGAGGATTATGTTCCGGTAAATAACCCAAAATTTTACGTATTTGCAAAGACTGTGTTTTTGCATCCAACCCGCAAATACTAACTTTTCCTGAGCTTGGAGCTATATAGCAACTTAAAATTTTCATAAGCGTGGATTTCCCCGCTCCATTGGGTCCCAAAAGACCTACCACTTCTCCCGATGGAATATCTAAAGAGAGTTGATCTAAAGCCTTTTGAGTGCCATATATTTTGGTAACCTTTTCTATTTTTACCGACATCTCTAATCTGCAATTTTTTTCTCTGTTTTCTTCCATTGCACAAAAGGGGATTTCCCCTTTTGTGCAATTAATTCTTGCACAGGAATTTTACGTTTTTCTATAGGCACCGCTATTTCTTCATAAAGAAAGGAATCGTCAAAGCCTGCATCTGCTGCATCAAAACGAGAGGCGGAAAAATACAATTTAGATATGCGAGCCAAATAAATGGCTGATAAGCACATAGGGCAGGGTTCACAACTGGAATAAATTTCACAACCATTTAAATCGAAAGAATTTAATGTCTTACAAGCTTGACGTATGGCGTTGATTTCTGCATGAGCGGTAGGATCTAATCCAGAGGTAACCGTATTTCCGGCACGAGCTATTACCTTGCCATCTTTTATAATAATAGCGCCAAAAGGGCCACCCCCTTTTTTGATATTCTCTGAAGCTAAGGTAATAGCTTCTTCCATAATTTCTATTTTTGCACTATCCTTGTCTTCTGTTGATTTCGTTGCTAAGGCTTCTTTTTCTTGGTGTTTTTGGGCCTGATGAGCCATCTTTTGCGTTGCAAATTGAAAACCTAAAATTAAAACCAAAGCAATACCTAAATAGAGTAATGTACGAGAGGCACGACGATAATTTGTTTTTTTTGATTCTTCTGTCATTTTTTTATCTATTATTTATTGCCCAAGTATAAGAGAATATTCTTTGGTGGAATTTAATACCTGTACGGCTTTTGCAACTATTTTATCCCCCTTTAACTCCGCCTCCGCTCTACCGGCCTGATAATAATATCTCGAAGCTATTTCTGCTTTAAGCATTTTCTTTATCTCTTCTTTGTTTTTTATTAAATCATTTTCTTTGGTTTTGGCTATACTCTTTTTCAGGGCCTCTAACTCTGGTTCCACCTCTTTATAGCAACTGTCTGCTTGGGCGTATTTTTTAAATTCCTTCAACAAAGACTCGGAACGGGTTTCATAGGAATAGTCTTTATCTTTCATGAAATTCAAAAAATCTTTATAAATAATATCCGTAATTTCAAATTCTTTAACCAATCCTATTTTTTCTTGTTTGCGTTTAAATTCGTTGGCATAGTCAAAAATAAGGAATTTGGTAATCAAACTAACTCCCACATTCGTTGTCATTTCTTCTTCTAATTCCACGTCTGGTTCTATCCCATATCCATCGTAAACAATACGTCCTGCTTTGGTTTTAAATGCTGTTCGGAGAGAATCTGGAATTTTATTTGCCATTCCTTCTTCATCTCTATGTGAATAATCTATGGCTTGAACACATCTTCCACTGGGAATATAATATTTTGAAACCGTAATTTTCATTTGAGAATTATACACCAAGGGAATAATGTTTTGAACCAAACCCTTTCCAAAGGTTCTTTCGCCAACAATAACGGCACGATCGTAATCTTGCAAAGCCCCCGATACAATTTCCGAAGCCGAAGCAGTGGCCCTACTATTGAGACACACTATAGGTATTTGTAAATCTACCGGAGAGTCCATGGTATAATAAACCGTATTTTTATCTTCTACTTTCCCTTTAGTGCTTACTACTGGTATGCCTTTGGGACAAAATAAATTTACAATTTGTACCGCTTCGTTCATTAACCCACCACCATTATAACGTAAATCCAATATCAAGGCTTTCATCCCTTGCTTTTTGAGCTCAAAAAAAGCTTCTTTCACTTCTTTGGCAGCACCCTGAGTAAATCCATCTAACCGAATATAACCTATACTATCGGGAAATAATTCAAAAAAAGTAACATTATCTATTTTTATTTCTTTACGAGTTAAAGAAACCGTTATCGGTTTAGAAACGCCTTGTCTTTCTATCGTTATTTCAAAAGTAGTCCCGGCTTGACCTTTGAGCATGGTACTTACATCTGCCGAACTTTTCCCTTTGGTTTCCTCTCCATTAATAGCAATTATTTTATCTCCTGGTTTTAAGTTGGCTTTATCGGCAGGGAAACCCTTATAAGGCTCAGAAATATAAACCTCTCCATTACGAGTGTGAATGGTGGATCCAATTCCTCCATACTGCCCTAAAGTCATTATTTTATAATCTTCTACATCCGATTCTGGAATATAAACGGTATAAGGATCTAAAGAACGAAGCATCGCATCTAAGGCGGTTTTAATAAGACTTCCCGGTTCTATTTCGTCTACATAATTTAACTCCAATTCTTTGTATGCAGTAGAAAAAATTTCTAAATTTTTTAATATCTCGAAATTTTTATTCTCTTTTAACTCGGTTTGTGCCCTCAATGTTGGCGTTAGTCCTATCCATAGCAGACTAAGACAAACATATAAACCTATTTTTTTTATTTGTAATGGCTTCATTTCTGTTTCCTATTATTTCCCCATTATTTGCTTTTGTCTTCTCCTAAATTCTAAATTAAAACCTAAGACTTAAGTTAATCCTAAGACCTAAGTTAAATAACAAGACCTAAGCCATTTTTAAAAATCCATAAAAGCCTTGTAAAGTCTTTGGGTAGGCAAACCCATAACATTAAAAAAAGAACCCTCTATATGCTCTAATCCTACGTATCCTATCCATTCCTGCAATCCGTAGGCCCCTGCCTTATCGTAAGGTTTATAAGTATCTATATAATATTCTATTTCTTCCAAACTGAATACGCGAAACGTTACCTTAGATTGAACCGAAAAACTCTGTTGCTTTTTGGCTGTTTTAAGACAAACACCGGTAATTACTTTATGTGTTTGCCCGGAAAGAGTATAAAGCATACGTATAGCCTCTTCTCTATCTTTTGGCTTGCCAAAGATTTGTTTATCCAATATAACTAAAGTGTCGGCCGTAATAAGCAAGGCATTTTCGGGCAATTCCTCTATATTGTAGGCTATAGACTTTAAATGAGCAATGTATTCCGGCACGTCTTCAAAATTCATTTGGGGAGGATAAATCTCCTCTACCTCTTTTACTACAACATCAAAATCAAAACCCATTTTTTTTAACAAGTCTTGTCTTCTCTTGGAAGAAGACCCTAATATCAAATGGTAAGAACATTCTTGAAAAGGAAGCATAATCTTATTTTTTTATATTAAATTAAAGGGGTGAACCATTTTTATACAATTATGTGCTCTTTCTACAGAGCATTTAACAGCCGTCAAAGTTAAAAATTTTAATTATATTTGCAGCTTGCTTTTTGCAAAATTTATTAATCACTTAAAAAACACCTATTATCATGTTAAAAGGACACCCCAAAGGACTTCTCGTCTTAGCCTTGGCCAACATGGGTGAGCGGTTTGGTTACTATACCATGCTCGCCATCCTAACCTTGTTCATGCAAGCTAAATTCGGGCTAAGTTCCAAAGAAACCAGTTTTATTTATGGCACTTTCTTGGCCTTGGTTTATTTTCTTCCTCTTATTGGTGGTATTATAGCCGATAAATTCTTAGGTTATGGAAAAACAATTTTAGTTGGTTTCGCTGTTATGTTTGCCGGCTATGTTTTTTTATCTATCCCTACGGGTGCCGATGCCAACGGAAAAATGTTAATGTTTGCAGCCTTGGCTTTAATTGCCATAGGAACAGGCTGTTTTAAGGGAAACCTTCAAGCATTAGTAGGAAATTTATATGATGATCCGAGATATAGCAAATATCGTGATATTGCTTTCTCTATATTTTATATGTTTATCAACGTAGGAGCTTTTTTCGCTCCCAGTGCAGCCAACAGTATTAATAACGCTATCTTGGCAAAACACAACTATTCTTATGATGCAGCCATTCCTGCCAACTATGTAAAATTAAACGATAAGATAGTAGAAAAAAACACCTTTGTTGCCACTATCTTTTCTAAAACCGATAAGACTTTTGCCACTGCTAAAGATTCCAATGCTTTCATTGCAAAGCAAGCAAAAAAAGAGGGGGTTATTTTTACGGCCGACAGAGATCATGCCTTATTTAATTTGAAAGCTGCAGCCTTGGTTCAAACCGGACAAGTATCTAAAGCCGATTATGAAACGTTGAACGATAATAAAATTAATGCAGAGGACCCTGCGAAAATGGCTATTATTAATAACATTAATAGTAGTAGTATTGCCGACATAGATGAAATACCCGGAGATAATCGTAGTTTAAGCGATCAAGAACAAACCAAGTTATGGGCTCAAAATTATGTACAAAATTCTTTGAGTATTTCTTATAATATGGCCTTTGCTGTAGCTTGCCTCAGTTTAATTATTTCTCTTTTGGTTTTCCTTGGTTTCAAAAAAACTTGGAAAGGCGTAGATAAAACCCTTAAAGAACAACTTCGAGAAGCGAAAGCCAGCGGAAACAAAAGTAATGTTGTTCAATTGACTCCTGCACAAACACGAGAAAGAATGATTGCTCTCTTATTGGTATTTTTCGTGGTTATCTTCTTTTGGATGTCTTTTCATCAAAATGGACTATGTCTTACTTTCTTTGCCCGCGACTATGTACAAAGTAACGTAACAGGACCAAATATTATATTCTTTAATCTTTTATCTTTAATTGCTCTTATTGTAGTTGCTTACGGTATTTACTGGTCTACTACTGGTATCCTTGGCGGTACAAAGAATGTGAGAAAAGGTTTAATTACAGTCTTTTTAGGTATGGCTGCCTTGGTTGGTTTCTATTTCTTAAAGGTACAGGGAGCCGATATAATGAAAATTACCCCACAAATATTCCAGCAATTCAATCCATTCTTTATTGTTTTACTTACTCCTCTTTCGGTTGCCTTATTCTCTTTCTTAAATAGCAAGGGCAAAGAACCTTCGGCTCCTCGCAAAATAGGGATGGGTATGTTTGTAGCTGGTTTAGGTTTTGTAATTATGATTATAGCCTCTGTTTCTAACGGGCTTCCTGCTCCAAGCGAAATATCTGGCGTTTCTAATATTTTAGTTTCTCCAAATTGGTTAATAGGAACCTATTTTACCTTAACCATAGCCGAACTTTTGTTAAGTCCAATGGGCTTGTCTTTCGTAGCAAAAGTAGCACCTCCTCAATACAAAGGGATGATGCAAGGGGGCTGGTTAGCTGCTACCGCTGTTGGAAACTATTTAGTGGCCGTTATGGGTATGCTTTGGGATGAATTAACCCTTTATATGTTCTGGGGTATTTTAGTTATCTGCTGTATTCTTTCGGCTATGTTTATATTCTCTATTATTAAAAAATTAGATAGAGCTACTCAAGAATAGTTTTTTTTAAACATAATATTTTTAATTACAAAAAAGGCGATTCGTAAATGAATCGCCTTTTTTGTAATTAAAAATACTAGTGGCTGTAAGTATCAACGATTTTAAATATCGATGATTTCTCTTCCACTATGCTATAGTGGAAGATTTACTTCAACACTGGAATCTTCTTTCCTGTTAATTTTTGAATGTCTCTTAGCAATGGTATCTCTTCAGAGTCGCAGAAAGAAAGGGCAATACCATTATTTCCGGCTCTTCCAGTACGTCCTATACGATGAACATAAGTTTCCGGTACATTAGGCAAGTCGTAATTAATTACGCAAGAGAGTTGATCTATGTCTATTCCTCTGGCCGCAATATCTGTGGCAATTAATACCCTTGTAGCATGCTTTTTGAAATTAGACAGAGCCCGTTGACGAGCTTGTTGCGATTTATTCCCATGTATAGCTTCACTTCCTATCCCTTCTTTACATAAATCACGAGCTATTTTATCGGCTCCATGCTTAGTACGAGAAAATACCAACACCGACTCTTTGGCCGGATCTGCCAATATCTTTACTAACAAATATTTTTTCTCTTTCTTTTCTACGTAATATAAGTATTGATCGATAAGCTCTACGGTAGATGCAGGTGGAGTTACTTCCACTTTTACTGGATTTTTTAAAATAGATCCGGCCAAAGAGGCAATGGCAGAGGGCATAGTAGCCGAGAAAAATAAGGTTTGCCGCTGAATGGGCAACAAAGGCAATAAACGTTTTATATCGTGAATAAAGCCCATATCTAACATACGATCAGCTTCATCTAAGACAAAATACTCAATAGTATCGAGTTTTATAAATTTCTGTCCGATAAGATCTAAAAGGCGACCGGGAGTGGCAATAAGAATATCTGTTCCTCTTTTTAGAGAATCTGTTTGTGGTTTTTGGTTCACCCCTCCATAAATAACCGTATATCGCAAATCGGTATATTTTCCATACTCCTTAAAGTTTTCCGCTATTTGTATAGCTAATTCACGGGTGGGGGTAAGAATAAGTGCTTTTAATAGATGAGCACTCCGAACATTAGCGCCAGCTTTGGCTTCATTCAACATTTGCAAAATTGGAATGGCAAAGGCTGCTGTTTTTCCGGTTCCTGTTTTAGCGCAACCTAAAATATCTTTTTTTTGTAGGATAATGGGAATCGATTTTTGTTGAATAGGTGTCGGTTCCGAATAATTTTGATCATCAAGAGCCTTACATATAGGCTCTATCAAGTTCATTTCTTTAAATGTCATTGAAAAATGTTTTACTGTAATACAGTAGTGATTGTAATTTAATTATAAGAAGCGATTTTGCTTTGTTAACAGAATTCTGCTAAGGATTGTTTTTCGATAATTTTTGCCCATAGTGCGAGACTCATATCGGAGACTATGAGAGAGAATGTAAGGTACAAAAGTGCGGAAAACAACCATAACTAATAAAGTCTATAAATTCAAATCGTTTCTAAAATCCAGATAAAATGAAGTGCCAGAAGGAACGGCATCGTATAAGAGATTTCTTTTTCGGGGCAAAGATAGTAAATAAAATCGAAAGGGAGTACAAAGCGGGGAAAGAAGATTGTAAATAAGGTTTCTACGAGGCAATTGTGCAACTGTAATGAAGTCAGGTAAAACCATCAAAACGCCAACTGAAAACAAAGTTGCATTACTAAGCCGTTACTGGACTTCCTACCTTTATCCGCAGAATAAGGTAAATAACAAAAACCACTGACAGTAGCCAGTGTTTTTTTGTTATTCGGCACTGTATTTTACTTACGATATTCCCTTGGACGCACTCCTGTGTGTAACAAAAAGTATTTCCCAAAGAATGATTGGTCGGAAAAATTGAGTTCTTCAGCAATCTCTTTGATGGATTTGGTGGTGGTGCGAAGCAAAATTTTTGCTTCGGTTACAACGTAGGTGTCAATCCATTGAGCTGCCGACTGGTGGCTTCGTTGTGCAATAATTGTTGACAAATATTTGGATGTCAAATGAAAATGAGTGGCATAAAACTCTACCCGACGCTCTTTTCTGAAATGAGTCGAGACCATATTAAGAAACTCCATCATCACCTTATCTTTCTTATCAGGAGCAGGAAGCTGGGAGCGAATATTGGCGTAAATACGGTCTATCTCATAAAAGAGAACTGAAATTAGTTTGCGTTCAACAATTGCATTGTAGGGAGAGTCGTTGTTGCTGTATTTAAATTTGAATATGTTTAAATAATTCAACAACAACTCTTTATATTCATTTTTAATCGGGACAAATGGGTGTGCTTTCACCTGAGAATATAGTGGTGCAAGCTGCTCGACCTCACGACGAGACTCACGCCATTGCTGCTGATCCATAATCAAACAAACGCCCGAAAAATCAGCCGAAATCTCTTTTATCTGCACAATATGCTCTCGCATTAGGTTGATAGACCAATTGGAGGTGAGCCGATAGATACGAAAATCAATCTCTATATCCATGTAGCCCGATGAGCAGAGCAATAGAGCTACCGAATTGCAGCGAATATGGTGTGGAATAGTTAAGCAATCGCTATGAATATCGATATAGATCCAATGACGCTCGCTTTGAAGCTCGCACAACTCTTTTACTACCGAAAAAAGGTCTATTGGGGTATTCATAAATTCTAATTATTCCACAAAGGTACTAGTAATTATCGTTTATAGTGTGGTTTTTGCTTTGGAAATTCGACCAAAAGACCAATATGAGGTATTTTAGCTCTTTCCCTATCCTTGCAAATGCTCTATCTTTGCATCATAAATTGAGAACAGATACTTAGGTATGAGCATAAATAAAAATAAGGGTATTAAGCTTCTATCCATCATAGTCGCTATTGTTGCCATACTCACTACTGCGGTGATAATCTACTTGAACCAGCCTAAATTTGGCAGGTCAGTTCGTGGTGAGCGCTTGGAACGAGTGCAGCAGTCGCCAAACTATAGAGATGGGAAGTTTCAGAATTTAGAGCCAACACCACACCTTACCTCCGAAAAAAGCATGGTTCGGGCGATGTTCGACTATCTGTTTGGGAAGAACGATAACGTTCGCCCTTACGCAACATTGCCCTGTGTGAAAACAGATTTAAGAGCATTAGACACAGAACAAGAGTTGCTCCTTTGGTTCGGGCACTCCTCCTATTTAATCCTGTCGGCAGGTGAGCGAATCTTGATTGACCCAGTATTTGAAGACGCCTCTCCAGTTTCGTTTTTCAATAAGCCGTTCGAGGGAACAGATATATATCAAGCCGATGATATGCCCGATATTGACTACCTAATTATTACCCACGACCACTGGGATCATCTCGACTATGAAACGGTTAGCAAGCTACAAGATCGAGTAAAAACGGTGATTTGTCCCTTGGGTGTGGGCGAGCAGTTCGATTATTGGGGCTATAAACCCGAACAAATTGTAGAGATGGATTGGAGCGAGCGTTACTCTGCTGATAGTAATTTTACAATACATTGTCTGCCAACACGCCACTTTTCGGGACGTGTCTCTAACTCATGCCTAACACTTTGGGCTGGATATATGGTCGTAACGCCATCGCAAACCATCTACGTTAGCGGTGATGGTGGTTATGGCACCCATTTTGCCGCTATTGCACACCAATTCCCCGACATAGACGTGGCCATTGTGGAGAATGGGCAGTATAACGATGACTGGCAACACTTACACCTAATGCCCGAAGAGATGGTACGGGTTGTTGAGCAACTTCATCCCAAAAGAGTGTTTACGGGGCATAACGGCAAATATGCACTCTCTCGCCACGCTTGGGATGAGCCGCTGAATGGGGCTTTGAAAATCCCCTCTGCCTCTACCCCAATGATTGGTGAAGTGGTTTGCCTGCAAGATTCTATCATCAGCAGAAATAGTTGGTGGCAACTAAATTCAAAACTCTAAATAAGTAAACGATATGATTTATTATTTTTCAGCAACAGGAAATTCGCTTTGGGTTGCAAGCCAGTTAGCTGAAGCCTTCAATGAGCCTTTGGTTAATATTGCCGAAGCTCTCAAACAAGAGAAACTAAACTATACGCTTCGTTCAGACGAAAAGTTGTTTTTTGTCTATCCTATCCACTCGTGGGGCCCGGCGGTGCTCGTTGAGCAGTTTATCCGCAAAATGAAGTTGGAGGGCTACCTCAACCAAAAGGTCTATTCAATCTCTACCTGTGGCAGCGACTGTGGCAACACCTCTAAAATTATCAAGAAGTGGTTGGATACAAAAGGTATTTCGCTAACAGCCGCATACTCTGTTCCAATGCCCAACACCTACATTTTGATGAAGGGATTCAACACGGATTCCAGAGAAGAGGAGCAACAAAAACTCAGCGAAGCACCTGCCGTTCTTGACAAAGTGGTGGATGCAATTAAACGCCAGCAGTGCCCCAAGGAATTATATCACTACACGGCTTTTCCAGTGGTAAAAAGCACTTTGTTTTACCCTGTATTTGTGCGTTTCACCATTGGAAAGACCTCCTTCCACGCTACCGACAAGTGTATATCGTGCGGACTTTGCGAACGAATCTGCCCCACAAATACCATCACTATGTCCGATAGCAAACCAACTTGGGGCAATACCTGTGTGCAATGTAGCGCCTGCATCCACCGCTGCCCTGTGCAAGCTATCGAATGGGGCAAAGTAACTCAAACCAAAGGGCGTTACCACCACCCAGATGTAAAATAGCGATTTAACGACACGGTTATTATGTATCTTATCGGCAGATTTAACTTTATGTTATCAAAAACAAAAGATATGAAACGATATAATATAACAGTACTAAAAACTACGCTCGAAAAAAAACTTGCCACAGAGTACGGAGCGGAAGAGATTAGGCCCTTGCCCAATATACAAGGTAAAGCAAGTATTCTATGCAAATTACGCCAAGCACGATGACTTTTGCGATAAGGCGTGGAAAGCAATTTATCAATATGTCTTTGCTCTCTCAAAGGCTGTGCAGCAGAATTTTTTTTCATAATCGCTTGCTATAGCCACAAAAGCAGCATTCACGCCTGCATGGAATGCGGACAGGGATGCTGTTCTAAGGAATACTAAGCAATATAATCCAAAGAATTTGAACCTTTACTAAATTCTTATCTAACTAAAATAGCAAATTTTATCATAGGCTAACTATTCGTTAATTAGAAGATATTTGAATTATTCAAAACAAAGGTGCGAAAAACGCTTACAAAATAAATTCTCCCCTAAAAACGATCTAAGATCGTTTTTAGGGGAGAATTTATTTTAATATCAGACGATGATTTTACAATCGCCCTACCATCTTTTACAGCCTTCTATCCATTATTTTACAATTATTTTTCGCAATAAAGAAGCCTTTTCTGTTTGTACTTCTACAAAGTAAAGCCCTGAAGTTAAATTGCTTACATTTACTTGCATTTGATTTTGTTCCTTTCCATCTAATTGTAATAGGGTTTTCCCATCTTGGCTATATATGCGAACCATTCGCATTGCAGAGGATGTTTTCAATAAAAAAGATCCATCAAAAACTGGGTTAGGATATAGTATACAACTAAAGGATTCCTTACCATCTAATTCTTCCTTCCCAGTGGGGACCACCTTAAAGCTATAGTTTGCTCTTGTGGAAGTGCCAGAAGCATAAAGAGCTTCTACTCCAGCTACATAGGAACCAACAGGGAGAGAATCGAAAACAAAACGATTGTTTTTTTGGCTTGCTTTTAGAATACCATTCAAATAAATTTTATAGTTTTGAACCCTAAGCGTAAGAGATTCTTCTGCTATTTGCTTGGGGCCAATATAAATATCATCTAGCATTACATAAAATTTATCCTTTTCTGTATAATTAAAAGCCACGTAAATATTTTTACCTTGGTAAGAACTAAGATCTATAACATATTCGGTCCAAGCATCGGGAATGTCGGTAATGGTCTGTAGGATTTTAAAGGAAGAAATAGACGTATCCGTTTCTGAAATCTTTATATTTAAATTTTCTAAACCATATACATTGCTATAACTCTTGGCGTAAAAACGCAATATATATCCATCTCTAATTAACGCTTGAGGTGAAATCAAATAATCATTGGGATTACCTTGATCGGTAGAAATAAATATTATGTACTTATTACCCGAATGAGGACGAGAAGCTAAATCGGCATAAATGGATGGCGTAGTAGCAGATGGATTAAACACAATACCAGCCGAAGCTTTTTGCGCTCCAGGAAAAGTACAACTCGACAAACCGAAATTAACATATTTGTCCAAATCTAAGTTTTTCCATGGGGGTAAGTTTTGTGTAAAATTAGCATAGTTTTCAAAATTTTCATTAAATCCAATATTTTCGTTCCAAGTAAAGATGGCTTGAGATGTAAGCCCATCTGCATTCTTAATTACCTCCACATAAGGATTTACTGGAGCTTTGATGCTTTCCTTTAATTCTAACGACAAAACTGTATCCTTTTTAAAATAAATGGTATCTGTAATATTATCAAACCCATCTTGATTAATATGAAGAATGTAGGTATCCTTGGGTAAGAAATTCACTTCCACTTTCCCGTTATTTACCTCATAAGAAAAGACAATTCCTTCTTTATTAATAAGCGTAACTTCGGCTTTATTGGCCGATTCTGTAGTATTGGTCGTAAGATTTAAAGTAAATTTAGCCGATAGAGCCGCATAATCTTTTACCTCTGTTTTTATTTCAGAACGAGAAGATTCTCCACTTTTATACATAGCCGAAACACCCAAAGTGTGCATTCCAACCGTAGCATTGGTAACAGTGTACGTGGTTTTGGTTGTAGAATCCACTAAAACACCATCTAAATATATTTTAAATAGTTGTTGGGTATCTTTTGAAGAAGCCAATAAAAATTCACCCATAGGAGAAGCTTTGGAACCTACCTCAGGCTTTGCACCTATATAAAAATCATCTACCATTAACATATTTCCAGTATTGGCTGAAATACAATGAATTCCTATATAGACTTCTTCCCCAGCGTAAGGCGTTAAATCGGCTTGAAATACGCCCCATTGCGGTCCAATTTCCAAATAATTACCCTGAGAAATTATAGTAAAATTGGAAACAAGCGTATCTTTAACAGAAACTCCCACGGTGTAGCGTTCTTTAGAAGAAGAAGCACTTAATTGACGTATAGAAAAATTAACTACATCTCCATTGCGAATTCTTCTTTTTGGAGCTATAGCCCAATCGTCATTTGCCGCTCCTACTGCTCCAAAGAATGCCATGTATTTATTTCCGCTAAATGGAAAAAGACTTTCATTACTACAAACTGGTTTTGTAGTAAAAGGATTAAACACCATCGCTGCTATAGGAGCACCCATATGTGGATAATCTACATTGCTTACGCTGGCGGTTCCTTTTTGGTCTAAATCCATTAAAGTCCACGGCTTAAAATCTATAGAGAAATCGTCATAGCTTTCATAGCTATCGAAATAATAATCTCCTATATCATTCCACCCGAACACAATATCGGCCTGAGCGTTTTGTTGATTATACTTTACCTCTGCTTTTAACGCATATGGAGGAATTTTATTTTCGTGTAGCACTATTTCTTCCACGACAGAACCGACTACAGTTAAGGCCGTGTCTATATATTTGATGTATCCTTCCTTGTAAATTTCTAATAAGTAGGTTCCTCCAACCATCTGGTTGAACGTTTTTATTCCAGAACTATCTAAAACTTCGTTATAAGAAAGTCCGGTATATTTATTTTCCAAATATAGGTTTGCTCCTTGTATCCTTTGCCCATTATCGGTGGTCACCTTTACCGTTAATGAATTTATCACTATATTAGCCTTAAGTTCTATCCCTACTTGCTTCGTTTGTAAAACATTCAAAGCCGTATCGATATAGGACGTATATCCATCTTTTGCTACTTGTAAGGTGTAAATTCCAGGCAATAAATTATCTAATATAACTAAGCCGTTAGAAAGAGCATTCGCTTGATAAAAATGAGTTGTATCCTTATTTAGAACCATTTTCGCTACCGCATTTTCAGCACTCTTTCCATCAGAGGTTGTTATTTGTAGGGAAAGAATTATATTACTTAATGACATGGTTAAATCGCCAAAATCTATAACTCCCGTTGTATCGGGTATTTTTACAGAATCGGTGTATTTATTATAAGAAATTCTATCCAAAGTAATAGAATAAAAACGATCTATTTTAGAAAGAGTAAACTCATAAATTCCATTCCTATCGGTAGTATCCTTATAGGTTAATTTTTCCGAACTACAAGTAAAGTCAACAGCTACCCCTTGTAAGGGAGAATGGTCTATAGAAGAAAGCACTCGACCCCGAACCTTTATAGGTTCTTTCCCTTGCAAAAAAATAGTATCGGATTCCTCTTTATATATTGGAATATCCGTTTGGGTATAATGGGCATAATCGCGGTGTTTTAAACTAATGGTATATAATCCTTTGGCCAAACCTGGGAATGTTACGATGGCAGTATCGCATACCGAAGTTAAACTCTGGCTAAATTCCTCTGTGGTTGTTTGGCTTTTGAGTTTTATTACGGCATCTTTTAAAGGAGCACCTACTGGCCGTCCCCAAACAAATACAGAATATGTATATAAATTAGCGGGCAAGGTAATAATTCCTAAGTCTTGGTTGGTATCTCCAATAGAAATCGTACGTGGGGTAAACTTATATTCCGGTGCTTTCACATCTAATACATAAGCTCTACCTGTAAGACTTGTTTTTATTAAAAACTTTCCTGAAGCATCAGTAGTGTCTATATAAACCACTTTACCATTGGTTAAACTTACCACGGCCTTTTCTACGTTCTGTTTTGCTTCATTTTGTATCGTTCCCGTAACATACACGCTGGGTCGATCTATCGAAAGACGAATGCTTGGATATTCACTACTTGTTTGCTTTTCGGTGTAAGGAATAGGTTTAGCCGTATCGTAATATATATAAGAACCATCTTGATAATAAGAGCGTTTACGATCGAGATGAGTACTTTCGGTAGTATAAAAACTAAAACTAGTATATGCACTATGCCCTTTTTCCAATAAAACTACTAAGTTTTTACCTTGATAGGTATAGCCTTGGCCTAAATCTAAACTTAAGTAGGTTGGGTCACCCTCGCTTTTTATTTGAACGGTATCTTGTACTACTTGTTTCAAAGCGGAGGCATCTATCCAAAAGGATTTTAAAGACATCGAATCGGTTTCTCCCAACCATATTTTAATGGGGTAACGATGCTCTTGTGTATTGGGCATGTGAGCAAAAGCAATACTTTTAATTACCGTTCCTTTTTTTATACCTAACTCCTCGGGGTAATAGAGAGTTTCATTTAATGTATATTTCCAATTCGTTGACCACGCTCCACTAGAAGAGGTTTTGGTGGTGGTTCCCACTTGCACTTCCCCATAAAATTCATCACGAACCAAAATATTACCAATTGTTCCCTTATTATTTACACTATCCTCATCGCCTATTAAATTTACTTCCACATAAATTCCTTGTAAATTCCCCACTTCGAGCGGAACAAAAGGAATTTCTATCGTTTTAGTTTTCAAAAACTCTAAGGAATCCCCCTCTATCTGAGCCAAAATTGTTTGATTTTGCTTCAATTGTACTGTATAATTTTTAGCCGTTTGTTTGCCTATGTTTTGTATCTCTGCCTGAACCTGTATCTCCATATTTCTATTACATTCCTTGGGCATAATAGTAGACACCACTTTCAGATCTTTTTGAGGATAGATAACCGCCGGTCCTTGTATATAATCTATCATTGGTTCCGCTTTACCTACAAAAGCTATAAAAAAGTTCCCCTGAGGTAAGTTTTCTATAGAATAATTTTGGATAGTCCTTTGCAATTCTCCGTTACCATCCGCTCCTTCATAGGTATGAAGCAACTGCCAATTTTTTAAATCCGCACTATAAATTACCGATAAAACACAAGCATCATTGCTCCAATGTTTAGCATAAAAAGAAAGCTTATCGCCGGATTCTATATGTAATTTGGGGGTAATAAGCGTATCGAATTCTTGAGTGTTATTTTGATATGCCGAATAGTCTCCTCTATAAGCATGGCTGGAGGAATTATAGGCATGCCATTTGTTCTTCAAGGAAGAAGTTTGCCTCCATAAAAACGGAGGGAATTCTCCATTTTCAAAAGATTCAAATAAATCGCCTTTCCTTTGAATATTACCAGAAAGGATAACAATACTATCTCCTAATCCATTTTGAACCAACACTAAACTATCTTTATAGGATTTTGGCACTGCTTGAGAAAAAAGCACTTTTAAGGTTTTGGAACTCTTGGGTTCTATCGTAAAATTAGATTCTAAAACCGAAAAAGGAGCCTTTATTTTTACCCTACTTATTTCTACCGGAGCTATCCCTGTATTTTGTATAGTAAACGATAAGGTATCCGATTCCTTATTCGCCATTAGTAAATCGAAATTCAAAGTGTTCGGCGAAATTTTTAAAACTCCTATATAAGGAGTTACGTTTATTTTTTGCTTATTGGATATATTGTTGGTTAAATCCTCATCTAAAGCCAATATTGCTTTAATATAAAGCTCTTTTGTAGAGGGAACCGGCCCCCAATAGAATTTCAAATTTAAGCTATCCTTAGCGTTAATATTTTCTGAAAAAGTAGTATCTTTCAACACCTCTCCATTTTGATTTAACAATTGTAGTTGTATGGAATTCTCCTTTGTGCTTCCCCAATTTTTTACCTCAACACTAATAGGCACATCGGTTCTTTCGTTATAAGAAGAGGGAATATTACTCGAAGCCAAATACAAATCATGACTTGGGCGTATGGGATCTGTTAAAAGAATATTATCTATATTAAACCTATATCCTGCTATTGCAATAAAGGCATTCGAAGGAAGCGTAGATAAATCTATAGTGTTTTTAGTATAAGATTGTGTATTATATTGAAGATCGGCTAAGGTTTTTAGAACTGTATAATTTTGCAAATCTGTAGAATATAAAATTTGTAAATCTTTACTACTATAATTTCCATCTTTCAAAAAGAAAATTAAATTTCCTTTATTCACCTTGGGACCTATTAAAGTATCCATATCCGTGGAGGTAGATTGGAGGAAATTATCTCCTTGGTAGGCCCCTTGCTTAGCAATTTTCCAATTATTGGTTCTAACTCTAAACAAATTAGGAATAGAGGAAGATTCTTCAAAGGTTTCTAATAGAGACCCTTGCTTATAGGCATAGGCCTGTAATGTTAAGGTCTTATCGCTACCATTGCTTTTGAAAATTACAGACTGTGAATATTCTTGACTCGTAGTAGGAGTAAAAACAAAATGCAAATCTACACTTTGCCCTATGCCAAGGCTAATCGTAGATAATGTTTCCTGTAAGGTGAAAGGAGGTGCTAAATTATCTATATTGCTAAGGGTTAAGGTTCCTCCTCCAACATTACTTACATTAAGTACTTTTGTTATGGGTTCGGAACCAACTTCCGTCCAACCAAAATCTAAAGTAGAGAGCGAGAGTTTTGCCTCTGGTGTGGTGGGGGCTTCTCTATACGTAAAAGTAGTATTGGCACGCATCCGTCCTCTATTTATCTTATCGGAAGCAATAGAAGAAGGATCCGTAAAGGAGATATTATCCTGTTTAAAAAGCAAACATCTATTCAAAGAAGAAGTATCGGTTGCGTAAAATTCTTTGTTTTCCCAAGCAGAAGATTTTACTGGAGCACTCACACAGACCACCAAATTTTTAGTTCCATCGTAGAAAAAAGGAGAGGAAAGTGGCAGGGTTAACACCGTTTGCCCTTTATAGTTTACTCCCTGTATAGCCGCAACTTTGGTCATAGCCCCTACAGAAAGAAAATGCAAATTTGGATCTCCCGGAAATTCATTTAAATCGGTGTAGCCAATATAAACCTCTACCGTATGATTAAAATCTTTCGTAGGAGCCGAAAAAAAAGTATAAGATAAGGCTGTAATTTGTTTATTGCTTAATTTTTGTAATTCTTCTTTAGTATAAATAGTTTGTGATACACTATATCCATAGAAAATAGCCACAGGAGCCGACATCATATTATAAACCCCGGAATTGGGGGTTGTCTCACTGGATTCTTTACTACCAATAGAAAGACTTGCGTCTTGTCCAAAACTAAACGCTACCGAAAACAAAACCAAAATTCCTATTAGCCAAGCCCACATTATTCGTTTCATAATATTAGTTTTTAATAATTTACCATCAATAATCTTCTTCTTTTACGAAAAGGTACCTTTTCTACTTCCTCCAAAAGAAAAAGTAGAAAAGGTATCCTCAAAATTTTAATATTTTATAATTCTTTGGGAATAAATCGAAGTGGAAGTTTTAAGTTGTAAGATATATACTCCCTTTGGTAATAGGGTGGTGGAAATATCCTTTTCGTTCTTCTTAGAATAGAGTATAGTACCAGAAGTAGAAATCAAAGATACTTCATAGTGCTCAGCCGTAGTATTTATATGAATTACATCTTTAACCGGATTGGGGTAACATTCAAAGAGAACCTCTTTGTTTAATTCATTAGCAGTAGAATCTTTTTCACCTACTACATTAAATAAAACTTCCTGCGTGTTTTCTAAAACTCCATCCGTAACTTTAATTACAAAATAAACATTCCCTTTTACAGGAGCCATCCCTTTAATATGCCCACCATCTACTCCGTTATAGGTAATATTTAGCCAAGAGGGTAAACCTACAGTACTAAAAGACATAGAGTCGCCATCGGGATCCACTGCTTTAAATTCATAATTATATTCTTGAGCTATAGGCAAAGTAGAAACAGAAGTAGTAGTGAAACGGGGAGCCTGATTATCTATGGCTGAAAATTCAAAGTTTTCAAACCAAATATCATCCAAAAACATAACTAATCCATTTTGATCAACCGTATGACGAAGAGCTACATAAATTTTCTTTCCATTATAAGAGCTAAGATCTACCTTAAATTCTGTAAATTCTCCGGTAGAAATATGGGGCAAGTCTATTTTATCGTAGCCTTTCAACACTTTAAAACTACTAATGTTATTTCCTGTTTCACTAACCAAAACGGATATTTTATGTAAGCTAAAATCTTCCGCATTTCCGTAAGATTTAGCATAAAAACGCATCTTGGAAGTAGAAGTAGCCATCATAGGATCTGAAATTAACCAATCTTCGGCAACTGCTGCTGAAGATGCACTGGTAGCAGGCGAGCAGGCATAAAGACATTGATCGCCAGATACAGGATATACATTTCTCCAATCGGCCTCTTTTACATTCATTACTATAAAGGAAAAAGGAGCACCTCTGTGAGGATAATAAATGAGAACCGGCTCTACAGTAGCTAAACCATCCACATCCACAGTAGTAAAATTATGAATATTGGTAAGAGAAAATGGTTCATCATAATCGAAAGTGAAGCAACGACTTTTGGTATTCAAGGCTTGTCCTCTCACTGGAAATTTAGAAGATAATCCATTTTCACATTCTACGGTCATGGAGTCAGTAAATATTCCTGGAGTAATAGCGGTAAATGTAATTTTAAAGGGCATATTAACTCCGGGAGCAAGATTGGATCCCACTTGTAAATTGGAAGAGAAATTACTACTGTTGAAAGTAACGGATTTTATTTTTAAATTCGCCGCTCCATCATTGGTAAGATATAAGTTTTTAGAATCTACCGATATTTTAGAATTAACTACTCCGGCATTCCATTCGCTATAATTATAAAGGATTTTTCCATTGGCAGAATATTCTCCTAAATGCACATTATCTAAGGCAGAGCCTGTGGACTTAGCATAATTGGAACAACTATATCTCCAACGCATATAAACTTTTTTACCTGCATATTCGTTTAACACAAACTTCGCTCTACGCCAATACATAGTATCATGATTAGCTTCGGAAAGAAAACCTAAAGTTTTCCATGTCGCTTCATCTTCTGAAATTTCAAAGAAAATAGTGTCGGCTCCCGCAACTTTACTTAAAGGAGGAAGCAAATTTGGATTATCGGTAGTAAGTAAACCGGAAGGAGCTGAATTGCCCCACATAAAGGCCATTTGCATCTCAGGAGTAGAGGGTAAGACAACGGGGGGCATAGCCAATACAGAAGTTCCTTCAAATGCACCGGAATAAGCACTATATTTACCTTCATAAGGGAAAATATTGCTGCGCTCCCACTGTGCACGTTCCGAAGCGGTAGCAAAAGTTCTCCATCCATTGGCAGGGAAAGTTGCTTCTTCGAAACCACTGGTATAAGGAAAGGTTTTTATGGTGGGATCCAACATGGTAACAAAACTCCAAACCTCCGGATTTTTAGCCTTTCCAGCATTATTTTTAGGTGTTACCTGCCAATAATAAGTACTGTTAAAATTCAAACCAGAAACACTAACTTGCGATGAAAGAACCGTTGTATTTAAAACATTCCCTAAATTAGAAGCAGTAGTACCTACTTTTACTTCATACGAAGTAGCATGTAAAACTGGATCCCACGACAAAATTAAATTATTAATATATTGATCTTTTGCTTTGTCGGCCGGCTTAGGATGATTGGCAGAGTTAGGAACAGCATTGGCTCCATATAAAGGAGGTAATACTACATTATCTACATACCAGGTACTCGTTAAAACATCGAACGATATCTCGCCATTGAGAGTAAATAAAAATCGAACATAGCAACTATCCGATTTAGATGCCAAATTTATTTTCATCCGCTGCCATACGGTTTCCGCAGAGGGAGTAGTGGTATAAATGGTAGACCAAGACTTACCCCCATCGGAAGAAAATTGCACCTCATTTACATTATCACAAACAGAACCAAATTGTTCGTCATCAGCATAATCTATAAAATCGAAACCTATATAGTGAGAACCCGTAGATAAATCTAAACGAGGAGTCTGCAATACGCCCTTAGCGGCAAAATTAATATATGCGCCATAATATCCCGAACTGGCCGCATACATGCTTTTAGACCAACCATCCGTTGTGGTCCATCCAATAGGAGGGAATCCATCGTTTTCGAAACTTTCTAAGGTGTAATTGGATGGAAGTGCTATTTTAGTTCCAGACAAAGCTAATTCTACACTACCCCCGTTGGTGTTTATTTTCAAAGTGGCGGATTTGGCTCCTGCTTCGGAAGGAGTATAGTACACGGCAAATTTTACAAATCCGTTTTTAAGCAAAGACACGGCAGAAGTATCTAACATACATTTGAAATCGGTTCCGTTTAAACCCTCTAAAGAGGTTATTCTTAAAGTATCTATACCTACATTAGTTAAAGTGAATGCTTCCCCCGAAGAAACAGTAACACCCATATAGGATTGAGGAAAAGTATAGGTAAGTGGATTTAATTGAGGTACAGGGTTTAAAATGGGAGTATATTTCTTTAATTGAACCATATCCAATTTAAACATATTTCCTTTTCCTCGTTCAAAGTTGTGATAATACCAAGCTATTTTCACTTGCTTACCCTTGTATTTAGTAAGATCTATTTCTGATTTATAGTGTTGGAAATTTGCCCACGGAAAAGGAACGCCACTGTTAACCATTGCTACTTCGTGAACCAACGACCAAAGGGTATCCCAAATAGCTCCCTCGTTAGTACTTATTAAAAGCCAAGTATTATACGTTCTTGGATCTAAGGCCTCTTTCTGTGCTTGCCATAAAAAAGAGAGCTGACAAGATTGATCGGATGGTAATGCAATGCTTGGCGTAATAAGCCATTCTTTTTTAGGATGTTCCGGATAGTCGGTAGGCGTTTGATAAACTTTAGTATCGATATAGGCAGCTTTCATACCCTGTAGGGTGCCTTTCGTGTCTATAAATTGGTACCAATGTAAATAAACCGAATCGGAATGATCTTGGATAGTTTCCCAACCAGCAGGAGGAAAAGTGTTTCCTTCAAAATCTTCAGAAAACAAAGGACTCTGTGCTTGTAATTTAGAAGAACAAAAGCACAAAAAAAACAAAACCATGGAAATTAAAACATACTTTTTCATAGGTGATGATTTATGATTTTTTTAACAGACGATTATTTATACTATAATTTTAAAAATTAGTTTCCATTATTTTATGCGATGTTTCCTTGGTCAAAAAGCGGTATTTACTGAAAATTTCAACCCTTTTAAAGAAACAGAATCGCAAATATATATATATAAAATGGAATAAAGTAAAAAAAAAATAAAAAAATATATACACAAATTTAAAAATAGAAGAGATGATTTTTTAGAAAAAATAGAAATAAAACGTCTTGCTATAATCAAAAGGCAGTTTCGCTCAATCATGGCAAAATTCAAAATATGTATTAGGAAAATATTAAAAAGTAATATCCATTTTTCTACTTAATGCTATTAAGCAAAGATTCTATGTGCTTATAAAACAGATTTACTAAAAAAGGTATAGTCCTTTAGTTTTGACAGGTAGGTTTACCAATAATTTGTTTTTGGCGGGTTCCGAAAAGCCTTAAAAGAGTAGGAAAATAAATTTAATAAAAAGATGAATTTAAATAATGTAAAAGTAAAAATGACTTTTTACGAAATTTCGGAAAAAGAAAAAATCGAAATTAATAAAGAAGCTATGGAAAAATCGGAGATCTTTGCTCAGGTATGTACTTTCACCCCGGAAGGAGTGTTGTCTTTCTGTCGAAATTTTAAAAAAGAGAATGGCAATAAGGCTTCTCGGGGAGAATATTACCAGGAAGCTCCACAAAATACTCTCGGCTTGCATACCATCTTTGAAAAAAAAGCACCTAAGAGTTTCGAATATGCTGTATTAGCACATATTTTGCTTGCCCAAGGTAGAATTAGATCTAAAATTGTATGTTCTTCGGCAAATGGAGAAGATAGTAGCCATGCTTTTGTTCTCTATTTTCAAAATGGGAAAAAGATGATTTTAGATGCAGCACTACAAGAAGAGATAGTGGAATTAGATTCGGATGGCATTTATAAACATTATAGCAAAAAACGCAACCAAACCATGCTGTATAACCAAAACATTAAACATAGCATTTTGGTTTCTCCATTGGAAGATGTTCCTGATTATAACCCTCAAAAATAATAGAGATATTATAGAGTAAAACGAGCCAGCCATAGGTTGGCTCGTTTTTTTTGACTACAAATACTCCTCTTTAGGTTGTCTGCCAAAAAAAAATGCTACTAATACAACAGATAGTGGTAGTAGATTTTAAGCCTCTACTTTTACCCACGTAAACCTACAAAACAAAAAATAATTCTTTAAAAAACAAAAATTATGCCTATAGACACGAGCCCATCGCAAGTTGCTACTAATGCCTTAGCATCTTTGCCTTTCAGTAATATTATTGGTGGCCCACTCACGGCCTGTATCGAAGCACAAGCCATGGCTGCCAAAACATCTTGGAATTTTATTCAAGATGTGGGTCTGAACACAGATCCAAAAACAGGAGAAAAGAAAACCGTTAATGTATCTTTTCAATTTATTAAAGACGGACGAGTTGCCCAACTCAACATTCCTTTATTAACCATTGTTCCTATTCCTTACATTGCTATACAGTCCATTGATATTAGCTTTAAAGCGAATATTAATGCCTCTGCCTCCAACTCTAAGGTGGAAAACGAAAATTCATCCATAGAGGCAGGTTTGGCCGGTTCCACTTCTCTAAGTTTGGGGCTTTTTAAGGTAAATGCAAATTTTCACGCCAATTATTCCAGTAAAAAAGACTCTACCGCAACACAGGATTCTAAGTATAGTGTAGAATACACTATGGATATAGCCGTAAAAGCGGGGCAAGACAGTATGCCAGCTGGTTTAGCAAAAGTTTTAGAGATTCTCGGTAATAGTTTAGATGTTTGTAATCCTTCTGGAACCTTAGATGTTAACTCCTTAGAATTTAAAGGAAGTCCCAACGACCATGCCATGTTGATTGTAACATACAAAAACAAAGATGGTTTATTTGAACCAAGTAAAATTCAAATTCCTGGTCAAAAAGGTACGGTAGATGGAGACAATATGATTTTCCAACTTCCAATTCAAGAGGGAAAAACCACTTCCTATATGGTGGGTGTATCTGGTATAGACAAAAAAGTTATTGTTAAAACTTTAGACACCTATACCGACCAAAAGAATAGAGAATTGGCTCGTATTGAACGTGAAGAAAAAGACAAAGAACATCTAAATGCAATGCAGATAGAAATAAAAGACCGTCGGGAGCAAATAGACACGCAACACCAAAAAGAGTTGGAAGCTTCTCAAGAAAGTGTTCGTAAATTAGAAGAAAAACAGGCTCAAGAAGAGAAAGAGAAACAGGAAAAAAAAGAGTAAACGAATAAATAATTATTAATGTAAATTAATCATAAGTATATGGCTCAGTTAAGCAAAATTTTAGGTTCCATTCTCAGAGATATGGTATCTGCCCAGCACGAGGCTAATATGTATGCCCTCCAACTTTCCACGGCCTACCACCATCAAAACCAAACAACTATTTTACCCCCTCCCGCTGTATGTTTGGGCGAAATGGAGATGATTCTCCATTGTGGATTCACCGGAAATATGGTTACAGGAGAAGATTACCAAATGGATCAAGCTGCCGTTCTTCGCATTATCCAAGAGCTATCGAATTCTTTATCAGAGATGATGGTATCGAGTATTCTCTCTACTATTCTTCAAAACAAAGATGATAAGAATTCCAAAAATAGTCCCATTACTGCATTGAAACAGGAAAAAACGTTGCGACATAATTTTGTAACTTATCTGGGCCATAAACTTTTAAGCTATCTAAAAACACATAGAGCGGAATTTATAAACATAAATGGAAGCATTGACGAAGATAGCTTAATAGAATGTGTTCTTTTAATTAGTGATAAAGAATTTCTTTCTCATTCCGATTTAGAAGAAGTATTTAATAAAGATTCTTCTGGAGAATTACGTAATAAAATCAAAGTCAATCTTAGAGCAAGCATACATTTAATTTTACCGAGACTATTAGCAGAAGTTTCCATACGGCGTTCCAAACAATATTCCTCCATGGATGTGATTGTATCTTCCGAGGAATTATCCAAAATGCCAGAGGAATGTGTACAAACATTTCAGCTAAAAATTTCTCCCCGAGATTTACCATCGCAAAATGAAATAGAATAATTTCCTAATATTTAAAGAAAATGAAAAACGAGAAAGAAGAACGAATAAGTAGCCAGGTAATGGAATTAAAGGACTTAATAGCAGGTCCTCTATTAGCCACTATTGATGCCGATTCCATGTCTGCTCAACGCTATTTAGAATATCTCCTTAAGATATCTTTTGATTCGTATGATTTAATTTCAGGTAAGATGGGGCCCCTACGAATGTTAACTTTCCTTTATCAGAGTTGCGATTTAACAGGCATACACACCCAATCTATTTGTATTCCCTTGTTAAGTCTAATACCACTGCCTTTACTACAGATACAGGAAGCCGACTTTGATTTTAATATTCAAGTGTTGGATGCTTCTACTAAAGAAAAACACACTTCTTTTTCTTTTGAAAAAGGACACAGTATTAATAATACGGGAAAGGATTTTAGTAAGGATACCCGTTTAAGAGTAGCCATAGTTCCTACTTCCAGCGGTAAAGAAAACAAATCGGAAAATCGCCAAAGTAGCCTAAGCACCAATATGAAAGTACATGTAAAAATGATGCAAGCGGATATGCCTGGTGGCTTATCTGTCTTGCTCAATAAAGCAGTAAACAATATGGCTACAGAGGTAGCGTATACTCTCCCAAAAACCGATGCCGATGCTGCCGATGCTGCCGAAAGCAATATAGAAACCAATAAATAAAAAAATCTATAAACAATAAAACCAATAAATATGCAAACGAAAATCCAAACACCCCCCTTACAAAACAGCGTACCTCCCCAAATTAGTGGAATGAATTGCCCTGTTTGTAAAGGTTTTATCCCTATTAGTATTTATCAACTCTTACACGATACTAATATTATATGCCCGCATTGTAGTCTATCCCTTAGTATTAACCACACCCTTTCTCAACCGGCAATGGATGCACTAAAGAAAGTAGAAGAAGCAAATAATAGAGTTAGAAAAACAGAAAATTTTAAATTATAAAATATGAATATAAAAAAATGTTTATGGATAGTATTAGGTGGTGTAACTCTTTTCTACCCCTCCTACGTATTTGCTTATGAATCTCCACAAAAAAATAGTATTGAAAAAGCAGATTCCAAGGTGGATAACATAGCCTCTACTGCCTATAGTGTAATTACTAAATGGGCCAAAGAAAAAGATGATTTCGTAAAGGATAAGACCCATGCTTACCTCCTTTATAGAAAGGTTCAAAATACAGCAAAAGCAATGGAAATTACACTAAATCTTTTTCAAGATCCTAATGTAATTATAGTAGAAGATAAAAACAGTTGTAAATATGAATCCCCTCAGCTGAAAATGTATTATACCGACATAAATAGTACGGGGAAAAAGCATACGGTAGCAAGAGTTATACTAATTTTTGATATAAAGGGAAAACAGGAAGTGTATATTCTTGTTTTTCAAAAATCATAGCAAAAAAATACAAAACATCGCATTTTTACACAATGAATACAGGCCAATTCCGAAAAGCCTAATAAAAAAAGAGTAGGAAAATAAATTTAATAAAAAGATGAATTTAATAGAATTATTAAGCACTGATTTTGAGTGCGCAAAACAGCTTATAACAAGTTTGAATCCAAAAGGAAAAACAAGCATAGAAACTACCCCATATCCAGATTTACGCCCTTACGAGTTTAAGACAAATGGGGTAAGCTTAATCCATAATAATTACGAACGAGGAGCTATCATTAAAAGTGTTTTATACAATGAATCTGAGAAAATGACCTGCTATCAAATTAAAGAAAAAGACGAAAGTACTACCGCTTACGCCATAAGTTTTAATTTTTCTGGCTGTGGAATGGCCTTATTCCTGTATAATAATTACTACTATGCCACCCATATTACCACTTCGTCCAACCCAACAGCAAAGAACGGTAAAGACACATGGAAGAATTTTATTGAGCAGAATCCCAACATGGAATGTTGTTTTTTTCTACCCCACGTTATTGTTAAAGAAAACATAGAAGGAGAAAATTTATTTGATTTTGCCAATATGGAACTTGCAAATATTCGATCTACTGAGCCTATAGGAATAATTAAAATCTCTGGATCGGCAATAGAGTGTTTTGCCGGAGGACATATACAATCAACTACATACAATGGATTTTGCTTTTGGCAAATATCGCCTAGAAAAGGCATAGATTGTGCTAATAATTGGGGAGAAGATGATTACAATCCTGTATTGTGTGACTTCGAAAAAGATATAGTGATTACGGATAGAAAACCAAGCGGCGGTTGTCGTTGCTAAAATATCTTTTTCTATAAGAATAAAACCTCTTACAGACCGCCAAATAAATAGGCGGTCTGTAAATAACAAAACAAATTATGGCAAAAATGAATAAATTAGCACCGTTTATCCTGAAATGGAAAGGATAATTTACAGAATGACAACTTGAAAAAAGCCACTAATAACTTGGAGGAGAGGCTCGAAATTTAGGTTCAATTTTCGGGCCTCTCCTTTGCATATCTGTCCTTTCCACAAAAGAAGTTTCATTTACTAAGTAGTAAACAAACTACTTACAAGAGGCAATAATCTCTCTCGATACGCTATTATCGTTTTTTCCCTTTTCGACGAACACCAATAAAAATAAAACGATTGAAAACAGCATCTCTATAGCCTCTTCCAATAGTTAGTATTTTTCCATCTATTTTAAAACTATTGCCAACTAAAGAAATAACATGCCGTATATTAATAATGCACGATCGATGAATACGTACAAAATCTACTTCCGGAAGTTCCTCACCAACTATAGACAAATGAAAAGAAACTATCATACTCCTGTCGCCAGTGAGATAAATTCTACTATAACTCCCTTCTGCCTCTATCCATAAAATTTCATCCGACATTACTTTGAGGTAATCCTCCCGACACCAAATTAAAAAATACTTTTTATTACCCTGATTCGAATACTCGCTATGGGTTTCCTCCGGTTGAAAACAGAAAACAAGCTCTTTATTGCTGGATCCTCTAATAATTTGTATCGGTAAATTTTCTAAATTGGCTGGCAATTTAATTACCAAACGTTGTTTTTCTTTCATGTTTAATAGAATTTATAGACAAATAAAGAAAATACTTTTAATACAAAAAAATTGTTTTACAAACGCAACAAATGTTTTACAAAGAACATAGAAATAAAATTTTGTTGACCATGCTATTTCTTCATATACAAGAAAAATAGCCTATGGAGACCTTGGTGAGAAATTTTCGTTCTTCAAAAAACATATTTTTGGAGAATCTTTGCTCGCCCTACCTTTGTTGTCTAAATTTTATGGATAGGTAGCTGCCAAAAAGCAGTACATAACTACCTGAAAATAAAAAATCAAAGAGTATAAATTTAAAACACTAAAAAAATGTGTCAAATTAAAAATGTTACCGACAAAAACTGGGAAAATGACGGATTAGAAACCGGAGACTATGTTGTATGTAAAAACAAAAAGACTTTTTCTTTTGTAGGAATGTGCAGCTGTAGTGCTATAATTTTCAAAGGGAAACAAGGATACGCTGCCTTCCATTATCCAGCAGGAGTACTGGTGCATAACAGTAAGGATGAGGATATGGAAAAGTTTTTTGAGGAAATCAAGAGCCTCTTAAATGGAATAGATAAGGTAATATATCATACTCCAATCGAAATGCCAATGGCTTCCCCTCAATTTACAAAAAAACAAATAATAGACCAAGAAGCCTTGGAGACTTTTTTTAAAACTAAAGGAATAGCAAATTTTCTTTCCGTAGATACACTTCATGAGCTAATAGATACTTATGAATCTGAGGCTTTTTAATTTATTGGGCCTTGGGAAATTTATCTAAAGCGATGTAATTTAGTTGCGATATTGGAATTAAAGAAAGCCCATTCGAACTCATCCATGGGATACGAATATACACAAAAAGAGAATGGGCTTAGATATAAAAAAACACTTTAATTTATAAAAACAAACGCACTACTTCAAAAGCCTCTGCATACGCTGCGCCCACTTGGACTCCGCGGGTTTTGGCCAAAGAAAAAATAAATTCTTCGGATAAATAATCTCGAAACCCTTGCGATTTATATTCTTGTAAAGCGGAAACTTTGGCTTGAATATGACGCTTTTCGAGTTTAATAAAACATTGAGTGTGAAAGGTGAGATTATTCCATATTAATTCATAACCCAATACTGTTGTGTTTTTAAATGCTCGCAAACCTTCTTGGGCAATAGTGGTATGATCTTGATGAATATCATGAGGACTGGGAATAAAAACCATATCAAATTGCATGATTTGGCGAAGTTTAATCAAATCCTCCAAAATCTCTTGACGCACATAATTTAATTTACGCACCTCATAATTGAAAACATGTAAATTTTCAGGTTTAATACCCAACTTAGCCGTAGCATTACGAACTTCTGTTTTTAAAATATCTTTAGGAAAACCAGCAGGGACCGAAGCTTCAGCGGTAGAAAAAGCAGCATAATGTACATTGCGACCTTGTTCTATAAAATAATTTATAGAAGCGCCTAAACCTAATTCGCCATCATCGGTGTGAGGGGCTAGAATTAGGATGTTTTGTTTATTGTTTAACATATTTATATTTTTAATTCTTTTGCAGGATTTCCTACAACCACAGTATTTTCTGCTACATCTCTAATAATTACCGCACCCAAACCTAAAAAACTATTTTTCCCAATTTGCATTTTTTCTTTTATACAAACATTGGGAGCAATCCAGGAATTTTTTCCTACAATCACACCTCCACTAAAAACAACTCCTGCTGTAATTAAAGTGTTTTCTTTTATTTCATCATTATGTGCAATATGAACTAAATTATCTATTTTCACATTATCGTCTATAATCGTTGTGCCCAATGCCGCTCTATCCACGCATGTGTTTGCTCCAATATGTACATAATTACCAATTTTAATTTTACCAAGTTGAGGAAATGGCTGAGGCACTCCATTACTATCTCGTTCAAATCCAAATCCAGCTTGCCCTATGATAGCTCCTGATTTTATACAACAATCATGCCCTATTTGAGTTTCGCTTTCTATAACTACATTCGCATGAATATACGTTCTATCTCCAATAATAACCTGCGATCCTATATAGCAATTGGCACCAATATAAACTTCTTTTCCTATTTGAACCCCAATTTCTACTACAGCGGTAGGATGTATTCCAAATTGTGTTTGCTTGGGAGCAAAAAATTCTTGCAATATACGTAGGTAATCCATCCGAGGATTTTCAGAAAGAATATGAGGACAGTTTAGTTTACCCGCATACTCCAAAGCAACAATGGCTAAAATTTGGTTGTTTTCAGATAAGAAAATAGCATTTTTTTCACTATATTTTTTTGCAAAGACAACCGTATTTGGCGTACATTCAGCCAATGTTGAAAATGTTTTTATTTCTAAATCTTCTCCTTGTAAGGGTAGTTTTAAAAATTGGGAAATTTGAGAACTTTTCATAAAATTTATTATTTATATAGGCTCCGCACGTTTATTTTATTGCAGTCAAAAAACGTTCTGTTAAAACAGCATACGTATGATTTTTTAAAACATACGTATGTCCATTTTCTCCTAAAATTTTACGTTGCTCTGGAGTTAATCCTTTTAATTTCATAATAGCATCTGCCACTGCTTGTGGATTTTCTGATTCTAGAGGAATCCCACACGATGCCTCTGTAATCATATCATTAGCAGCTTGTATCGGTTGAATAATAGGCTTTGAAGCCATCATATAATCGAATATTTTATTAGGAGAGATTCCAAACCTATATAAAGGGTTCGCAGCACCACCCACATATAAGACATCCATTAAAGATAAAAGCGAAGGAATTTGCAACTTTGGCACTGGGGGTAAAAAATAAATATTAGATATATTTTCCATCTTTACTTTTTGTTCCAATGTGTGTTTTTTCACGCCATTACCCACTAAAACAAAGACCACAGAATCATCGACAATAAATTTTCTTGCCTCTATAAAATAATCTAAGGCATTAGATAACGTATGTCCTCCAGCATAACCAACTATAAATTTACCATTCTCCTTAAGTTCTTCAAAAAACGTGGATGCTTCAGGAGGTAGAGGTTCAAGATTTTCCCAATCCTCTATAACCACTCCATTAGGAACAAGGTGTAATTTCTTCAGATCCAAACCATGTGCTTTCACATGTTCGTGTACACAAGGTAAAATAGATACACAAGTATCACAATGCTTATACGCATAATTTTCGGCCATTTGCATAAGCATAATAAAGGGGTGATATTTTGACATATGCCCCAATTCCATGGGGGAAAGTGGCCATAAATCATGAATTTCAAACACTAATTTAGCTTTATTTTTTTTTGCGATATAACGAGCAGGATAAATATCCAAGGGATAGGTAGAAGATGCTATCACGGCATCAGGTTTAAATTGAGTGAAAGATTTTATATGAATAAATAATTGAAAAACAAAAAGAAACATAGATAATACTCGTTTCAATCCATTGCTGGAATAGGAATTAGTCTTTAACCATAAATAATCTATTCCATCATAATTTTCCCTTCCTGCCTGTGGTTGAATCTTTCGTAAGTGAGAAAAGGTTCCTCCTACAATAAGGACTTTATGTCCCTGCTTTGTCCATTCCTTAGCCAAATAAAAAGGACGAAACTCCATACCGAATTTGGGATTTCCTGCATAATGATTAAGTAATAAAATATTCATGATGATTTAATTTATTTGTTTTTAAATCGTTGTAAAAGAGATGTTGTCAGCATCCATGCAAGCAATATAGTCATATCTTTTCTAATTACACCTGTATATTGTTCTTGATTTTTTCTACAATATAAGCCACATCTTCATCCAACACATAAGGACCTGCGGGAAGACACAACCCCATACTAAACAACTTTTCAGCGGTGCCATTTACGTAACGAGGATTTTTTTTAAACACAGGTTGTAGGTGCATAGGTTTCCATAATGGACGTGTCTCAATGCCTTGTTTATCTAAAGCCTGACGAAGTTCTTCATAGTCAAATCCTGTTTTTTCTTTATCTATCAAAATAGTACACAGCCAATAATTGGCACTAAAGTCGGCAGAAGGATTTGATTTCAATTCAATGCCATCTATATTTGCAAAAGCCGCTTCGTAAAGTGCATGGATATGGCGATGGTGCGCAATGTGTTCATCGGCTAAAAACATCTGTCCTCGTCCTATACCCGCACAAATGTTACTCATTCTATAGTTATAACCAATCTCTTCGTGCTGATAGTATGGAAAAGGTTCACGAGCTTGTGTAGCATAGAACATGGTTTTTTTCTTCACGTCTTCGTTTGACACAATCAAAGCACCACCTCCGGAAGTTGTAATCATTTTGTTCCCATTAAAGCTCAATGCGCCAAAGAGTCCAAAGGTTCCACACTTCCGTCCTTTATATTCAGAGCCAAAAGCTTCTGCCGCATCCTCCATAATAGGAATCTCATATTTTTCTGCAATAGCACAAAGTTCGTCCATTTTAGCGGGCATACCGTATAAATGTACAAGGATAATTGCTTTTGGTTTACGTCCTGTTTTCTCAATTCTATCTTTTATCGCTTCTTCGAGTAATGTCGGTGACATATTCCAAGTATCCTCTTCCGAATCCACGAACACTGGTGTTGCACCCAAATATGTTGCAGGGTTCACAGATGCGCAGAACGTAAACGATTGACAAATCACCTCGTCACCTTGTGACACACCCATTTGCAACAAAGCCAAATGGATGGCTGCCGTACCAGCAGATAGAGCCACTACTTCTTTATGTTCACCGATAAATGTTTTCAAATCATCTTCGAAACCATTTACATTAGGCCCTAAGGGTACAACCCAGTTTGTGTCAAAGGCCTCTTTGATAAATTCTTGTTCTTTACCACCTATGTGGGCTAAACAAAGATAAATACGCTTGTTCATGCTATTCGCTTATATTATTTCGTTGTTGTATTTCATTTTCCGTCTCAAGACTGTGCAAATAATAATTTCTATATCTTTCAAAAATGAGTAGTTATGTAAATAGTATCGATTAATACTCACTTTATCTGGATAAATAACTTCGTCATTATATTTCTGTGGATTGTCAACAATAGCAAGTAAATCTTCCTCATTACGATATTTCAGTGAAGCAGGTCCTGTTATGCCTGGACGTAATTTAAGCACTTCACGATCTTCACCAATAAGTGCGTCTGCATACCCAGGAACATCCGGACGTGGACCAACAAAACTCATATCGCCAATTAATACATTCCAAAGTTCAGGAAGTTCATCTAACTTGTATTTACGTAACACAGCACCTAAAGGCGTTATTCTATTTTCTCTTGCTACTGATACAGAAGATCCTTGATGTCCAACCGTCATAGAGCGAAATTTAAACATAGTAAAAATTTTACCATTTTTCCCTATACGCTTTTGTGTAAAAAAAGCAGGTCCATGAGGCATTTTTATATGGATTAATATCCAAATTACAGCCATAAGAGGCCATAAAATTAGCAATCCACATAGCGATGCAATCTTATCAAACAGAAGTTTCATTGAGGTGTATTATAAACGTTTTTAAAACTGCATTAGAATCCTTTTCATTATCTGTGTAAACATAATGCCATATCCTGGCTACTTGTCAAAAGTATCTTTATTATATCGTACATAATTATTATTCATTTTCCCCGAAAAAGTTTCACCATGCCCAGGCATTATCTTGGTGGTATCCAAAAATTATTATGAATAAAGATCAAACTCTGCTCTAATTTCAATACATTTCCACTAGAACGTTTTATTGGCGTTTTAATATTTTTCATTAAAGCATCTCCTGTAAATAATTGCCAATTTGAATACATATTCTTGCATCGGAATGTTCAGGAGTATCATACAAAGAAATTGGATAAGTCTGCCAAATTAATGAAGTACTTAAATCTTCCATAATAAGATCTGCCACTTGACACTCAAAACCTTTTTGATTATAAAATATAGATAAATTCTTTTTAACATTTGTTATTAATAAAGAACATAGATTAGAAGCAACAAGCTTACACTTAAATCGCTCTCTGTTTTTTTCAACACCCCAAATATGATCGAAATGCTCATGCATCAAAAAAATATATTCAGGTTCTAATTGTTTAGACTCCATAAATTTGAATATATCTTCACACAATTCCGAATCAGGATCTATCACCATACACGTTTTAAAATTTTCACTATATACAATAAAACAATTCGAATCCATGGGAATATTAATTATTCTTTCCACCCATAAGTTATTTCCTTTAGCTATCATATCGATGATGAAACTTTTCTATAATCTATGCAAATAAAAGGTCTTTATTTATATAATAAGTCGATCTTTCCCATAGTTTTATAATTTGCTATTAGAGTTTCTTTACTTGCTTTCTGAATATTTATTATTTTCGATTTTATCCTGTAATATTAACCGTTCGTCCTCCATCAACCGTCAATTGCTGACCTATTATCCAACGAACGTCTTCTGAAAGTAAAATTTTAGCTGCAGAATATATACTAAATGCCTTAGCTCCAAAATTACTAATATTCCTTGAAATAATTACCACATTTTTGAATACTCCTTGATTTATTTTTCTTTTTGTAAGCACTTTAATAATTACAGCTGCAGATATTATATTAAGGTTTAAGATAACTTAAAGAAAGTATTATCTTTGTAAGTTATTATTAAACAATGAAAAATAATTATAAAAGAAGCTTTACTTCACTATTCACGCATGCAACTGTTCATAAAAATCTTTATAGTTAACAAAGGCATTAAATTCTTTTTCCCAAAATTGTCGTGTGGAAAATCTCAACTCTTTTTCTTTCATTAAAATATATTGCAAACCTTCATAAAACTCTTCTTTTTGTACATTGACATCAAGAAGACAACCTGTTTGTTCATTGACAATCTCCGAAACTCCCCCTACATTGTTTGCTAATATAGGTATTTGCATAGAAATCGCTTCCATCATTGAAACAGGTAATCCCTCAGAAAGGCTCAAATTAACCAAACAATCCACATATTGTGATGCATAGAAATCAAAAATTAAAGCATTAGAAACAAAACCATGTAATACGCATTTAAAATTTTTTGAGGACAACTCGGCTATTCTTTTTTTTATGAATCGCATTTGATCACCATCACCAAAATGATGCCATTCTATAGTTATATCTGACATCTTAGAGGCGCAATAAATCAAATTTTCTAATATCAACGGAACCCTTTTACCGGCTATTATATTAGAGCAAGAAACTACTCTAACAATTTTAGAGTGTTTTACCAAAACGTCAATATTCTTGTAATAAGGCAGTGTTCCTAATCTACTTGTTTTTATTTTATGTTGAACAGTTTTGTATCGTTCTCTTAAAAATGTTGTTCCCGCTTGAGAACAAGGATAAATAGCCTCTAATTGTTGAAATGTAAAATCACGATATGGAAAAAATTGATGCACCAACTCTTCGTAAACATCATAACCATGCGCTCGCGTATAGCATTTTATACTTCTAAAATCTTTGTATTTCGATTTTAAAATAGCAAAACCCAAAGGGATGAAATTATTCCAATAACTATACAAAATCGTATTGGGTTTCAATATACTATTTTTATGTTGTAGCGCCCAATCTACAATTATAAAAGCACCATATAAATATTTGTATGTCAAGAAAAAAAAACGAATTGAACTTAGTGCTTTTTTATTTTTTAAAATTGCAAACCAAAAAAAATGAGAGGTCATCATTCTGTAAAAGATGATACCCTTTCTATAAAAAGATAAATTGTGAAGATCATTTCTCTCTTTAATATTTTCTGCAAATGGTAATATCTCTCCTCTTTTTTTTAATGTTATTACATTTATTTCGCAGTTCAAGGATTTTGCAACTTCTAACTCATTTGCAAGAAATGAATTGGATTGATTCGTAATTAAAAAAATAGATCTCATAAGCCAATATAATTATTTTTTTCAAACATAGCACGATAGATAAGCAATAAAACAATCGGAAAAAGTGCACCCTTTCCAAGAACAATAAAAAAGGAGAGGACATCACCCGTGACAAGACTGAACATATAACTAAATATAATAGCGACTAAGCAAACTACTAACACATCTTCTTTATACTGTTCATATAAATTTGTTAAAAATTTTAATAACACGGCTAAAATTAATCCAAACAAAAGGATTCCACAAAAACCGAAATCCATATAAGCAATTGCTAATGAAAAAAACAGACGCCCTTGATTGGATTTCTCGACTTGTAAATACTCTTTGGCATACCATTGAGACATGCCTAATGGGCGATCTTTCCACAATACGTTTGGAACCAACAAACAAAAACTTGTCAAGGTATATTTCCCCAACCCATAGCGATAATCTTTACCCTGCACACTTATCATGTGAGGAAAAGAAATGTAGGGGTGTGCAAACTGACCCGTTGTTAAAACATAAAACATATTGTTGCTACTTTCTGTGCTTTTATTTTCTTTATATGATTGTGTAACTTCTTTCAGACTTTCATAATCTGAAGTACGTACCAATCCAACAATATTCAAGGCTATAAATACCCCAATCAACAAACATCCCATTTTAAAAATAGATATACTTCGATACATATAGTTATATAAAAACAACATAGCTAAAAAGAAACATACAATATCTCCCCTTCGTCCCATTACTGCAAATACTAAACAAACAAAAAGAAACACTCCTATCCATAAGTAAACATTTTTCTTGGATCTTTTTTCGTAAAACGAATTTGCAGCCAGTAAAAGTGTAATTGAGGTCAACCAATTTATGGAATTAACCAAATGCCCTTTTCCTATAAATACTTCCGTGACATTGTATCCTTTCAAAATTAAACCAATAATTCCTCCTGTATCCCTTGCTAAAATACACAAAAGCACTCCCGAAATTAAGGTTATAATTAAAATGATTTGCTTTTCTGATACAGTAAGTTTTGTGTATTGTGATCTATTCTGAGGAACTCTCACCTTGACAAATCGATACAAAAAAGAAAACAACAATATAAATATAGAACAAAGAAAGATTGAATAGGGTACACATTGAATAAAACTATCTAAATTTGGATATATTTCATACCCAATTTCATAATTTACACTACAATTGATTACAAACGGAATCACATGCAAAGCAAAAGACAGAATAAAAAAAACAGGAAACACAACTCTCACACTTCTCCAATTCCGTTTATACATAACTAATACCAAAGCAACTATAGATGAAAGAATAAACACAATAAGCCAATTAAAAATAACCGTATATATATTCATTTGTCTTAACTATGTTTTAATTCTCTAAAAACAATCAATGGCCATTTCCAATCTTGATATAAAAGTTGGATACACCCAGGGCCCAATATTAAAGCCCAAAGTCCACAGGATGTATATTTTAATAATACTACAATGGCCACTATAGAACAAAAAGCAGTAATTAATGTTGATTTGAGAAACGGCACTCTATTCCCCGAAACAATGACATTAGAGGCTATCACTTGGTTTGCATCCAAAAAAGAAAATAATAATAAACAAAACAACATTGAAGTGGGCAACAATAAAGTTTTACTTTCCAATGTATTTAAAAATAAATTTCCACATATAAGCAAACAAATACTACTAAAAAAAGCTACAAATACAAAATACAAAAGACCTTTTATATATATATTCTTTATTGAGGATAAATTACCTTCAACCCTATGTTCACTAATTTTAGGCATATAAGTATCCATATACAATTTGGACAAAGTTACCAATACCGTAATCACCTGCATTGTAATACCGTACGATGCCACATCTGATAAATTCAAAAATATAGATGCAATAAATACGGTTGATTGAGAAACAACAACACTACCCACACATACCAAACCTATTTTAATTGCATTTGGATAAATACTCTTTATTATTTCTCCATGAAAAACAGCACTTGCTTTTGCTAATTTAGACTTTAACTCTTTAGTAAAAAACAACCTATATGATAGAGTACGAATAATTACGGTAGATACAACCTGTGCAAGAATCAGAGCAATAATTCCATATCCACAATAAAGCAAAATAATAGCAAACACTAAATAGGCAATACGACCCAATATTACAATTTGTTTAGATCTCTTTATTAAACCCTTCCCTAACATCAAGGCCTCATAATAGAGAGTATAGAAACTGTACGTATTTAATATACAGAGACAAAACCATGCAATAAGAACTTCTGTTTTATCCCCATTATACTCTTTAAGAATATAGTTAATATAATAGGTTCCTGCAGTCAGTAATAAAAATAATAATAAAATAGCTCCTCTAAAATAAAACCATCTCATAGCTTTAATACACCCTGACAATAAATTGTAATTTACCGGTCCTTGTACATCTTCTATATGTGTAACACCTATGGTTTTCAAATTTTTAACTCCACTGTAAATATACGAAATAGATCTCGCAAAAGTGGGATTAAATCCAAAGTCTAACAATCCTATTATACTTATTACAGTCATAAATATAGACCATATTCCAACTAAATCTGCCGAAAAAGTTCTCAATACAAAAGGGAGTAATAGAACCGCCGAAGCCACCTTTAAAAAGGTGGCCATAATATTCCAAAGAACATCTTTCTTTTCTATTACTGCAATCTCAGACATTCGTTTATTCTATTTAGGAATTTAATCTCACTAAAAGATATTCCACTCTCATCAATGTTATAAAACAATTTAAAGACATCAATAATTACTACCCCCATTTTCATTTACCCCACACCTTTACACAGCTCCGCCCCTTTCCCATCATCCAAAAGGGATTCAAATCCACAAAGCAAGTTGTAAAGATACCTTTCTCCCCTTTTATTGCAAATACGCTGTTTTAAGAGTATATTCCTGTTGGGTATCGTTGACCCAGCAACTAACTATAAGGTTGTGCGATTCGTTTTTCCAATTTTCCCAACTAAGGCTTGCATTCAATACAATCATTTTCGCATCCACCAACTCTCCTATAGAGATACGTTCTGCATCGGTAAGAATCGCTCCCGTTTGGAATTGATCTATGGCCGCTGGTTGAACTGGGGTAGGTGCATAGCCCGATAGTTTCGGCTCTCTTCTACTTACGTAATATTTAGCGGTGGCATCTTGGTGTTTTGCTATTATTTTATAAATCCCTTGTGTTATTATGTTCTTTCCGCAGTAGATCGTTCACGCTTTTTACGGGAGTAAAAACGGTTTTTGGCACTTCTACAAACAGAGTAGTCCAATTGGCCATAGCCCCGTTCCAAAGTCCGGGCAGTTCCATCGCTTTTATTTCCCTGCCTTTTACAGATTTTTGAGAAATAAAGGCAGTACTGGGATCTATATATTGCTTTAAATCGAATTTTTCTCCTTGGTAGTTATACACGCTACATACTAAATCTACAGGGTTGAAATAGGTAGACTTGCTAAATATCTCTTTTTGCAGTGGATCTGCCATATCTATTTGCGCCGATTCCACAATTTGCAAACTAAGCTGCGAACTCTTCCTGCCTTGTGAATCCTCCTTAGCTTTTGCTTTATTCCAAACCCAAAACGGACCTCCTCCTGGTTCTCCCTCGTTCTTTACCATTCCACATACTCGTATAGGACGATTTAGAAGCTCGAACAAAATTTGGCCTTGTTCTTCTATACTAATAGCGTTTGAAGGGATAGGCATACCTAAATCTAAAGGCAAAACCATGCACAATTTTTCTTTAGCAAATTTAGCAATGGTAGTGATTAATTCGGGGGTAAGTTTTTCTTTTTGTAATGCCTCTAAAAACAAAAAACTCTGCTGTCTAACTTCTAATAAAAAACCTGCTAACATACGTTTATAAATTAAACCCTTTTTACAATGGGTTTCTGTACTTACGTTATCAATATTCTTTATAAAAATTAAATCGGCTTCTATTTCGTTTAAGTTCTCTATTAACGCTCCATGACCACCTGGACGAAAAACTATGCGTTTCCCTTCCTCTCTAAATATTTGATTATCGGTTGTAACTGCCATGGTATTGGTGGAACTCTTCTGAGTGGAATATGTAATTTCGTATTTTATGGAAAAACGTTTTTCGTAGATAGGAAGTACTTTCTGCTCTAATAACTTAAAAAGAGGTAAGAATTCGGGAGAAACGGTAAAATGCAAACGGCATTTGCTATTTTTGTTCGCATATAGGGCGGCTTCTACTAAGTGTTCCTCTAAGGCCGTGCGAAAATAAGATCCATAACTGTGAAATAATAAGAGGGCTTTGGGTAAATTGCCATATTGCAATCCATGCTCTAAAAGAGAATCTAATATGGGAAGATAATCTTTTTTTTCTAGACATTTTTCTATTGAATAGCCTTCTTTGGCAAGACATTCGGATAGAGCCTGGTAAAAAGCAAACTTTGGCAAATGCGAAAAAAATCTCTCCACTTCTAAATTAGGCGTAGCTGTAGCAGGTGTATTTGGATTTTCATAGAAAGCAAATAAAGATTTAAACATTCTCGTAGCGGCTCCCGAAGCTGGAACAAATTTCATGGGTTCCCGCCCTTTTGGAAACGAAAAGTTTTCATAAATGGTACTGTATCGCTCTTGGTCGGATTCCAAAAAAGAAAAAACACCTTTCCCTCTTTGCGCACTATCTGCCAAAGAAGCGTAGGGAAAGCCTTTTTCAAAATCTTGCATTTGCTTCTGCAAATCTATTTCGCTGATCCCAATTTGCTGCAATTGTATTAAATCTTGTTTGCTAAGCTTTTCCATACGACATACCCTATTTCTTGCTCAATTTTTCTATTAAAACAGGAAGCAATTTTTTTAAATCACAAACTAATCCTAAGTCGGCCACTTCGAAAATTGGAGCGTACTTATCTTTGTTAACAGCTATAATTAAATCGGAATTTTCCATCCCTGCTAAATGCTGAATAGCTCCTGAAATACCCATAGCAAAATACACATCGGGACGCACGGTTTTTCCTGTTTGACCCACCTGACGAGCATGATCCATAAGCCCCGAATCGACCATTGCTCTGGAAGAAGAAACTTCTCCTGATAAGCAAGCGGCTAATTCTTTTAGTTTATCGAAACCTGCAGCATCGCCTACTCCACGACCTCCGGATACGAGTACATGTGCGGTGGTAATATCTACTAAGTTCTTTTGGGCTTTTACTATTTCCTTTACTCTTACTCTAAATTTCGATCTATCAAAATTTACTTTTATCTCTTCTATTTCTCCCTTTCGCTGTGGATCTTGGGCTCTTACCAACATTACTCCCGGACGAACCGTTGACATTTGCGGACGACGTTCACTACACATAATGGTCGCCATTAAATTTCCACCAAATGCGGGACGGGTCATAAGTAGATCTTTGCTTGTTTCGTCTATGGCTAATTCTGTACAATCGGCCGTTAAACCGGTTTCTAAACGGGCGGAAATACGAGGCCCTAAATCGCGACCAATGGTGGTGGCACCTAATAAAAGCACACTGGGTTTCTTTTCTTTTACAATAGAAACAATGGCTTGTGTGTAAGGTTCGGTAGTGTATACTCGCAAATCTTTATCTTCTACTACCAATACTTTGTCGGCTCCGTGGGCAATAAGTTTTTGGGCTTGATTTTTAATTTCATAACCCAAAAGAACGGCGTACACTTCTTCATGGAGTGCATCGGCCAAATCTCTAGCTTTGCCCAAAAGTTCGAGCGCTACGTTTTGTATTTGTCCTTCTCTTTGTTCTACAAAAACAAATACATTTTTATATGCTGTTATATCCATTTTTTCGTTCATTCTCGTTAAATAATGTATTTTTCTTTTAGTTTGCTAATAATAAGATCGGCTGCTTCTCTTTCATCCACTTCGAAAAGTTTGCCTGCGGTTTTACCGCCTTTGGCAAAAGCCTTTTTTACGCGAGTGGGAGAACCGTTCAATCCTAATTTAGTGGGATCCGTTTTAATTTGATCGGCCGTCATTATTTTTATTTCTTGATCATAAGCGGTCATAATACCCGAAACGGACATATAACGAGCTTGATTGCCGGAGGCTAATACGGTTAATAAGCAAGGAGTGTCTACTTCCCATACTTGATAGCCTTCTTCGGTTTGCTTTTTTACGGTTAAGGTTTTCTTTCCATCGTATTCCAAACCCTCTACGTAACTTACCTGTGGAAGATCTAATTTTTCGGCTACTTCCGGCCCTACTTGCGCCGTGTCGCCATCTATGGCTTGACGCCCGGCTATAATTAAATCGTATTCTAGGGTGGACAGGGCTCCAGCCAAGGCGTTGGAGGTGGCTAAGGTGTCGGCTCCAGCAAATTTGCGATCGGTAAGCAAAATGGCTCTGTCGGCGCCCATAGCAAGGGCTTCTCGGAGAATAGCCTCCGCTTGGGGCGGTCCCATGGTAATAACCGTAACTTCGGCTTGGTGTTTATCTTTGAGTTGGAGCGCAAATTCTAAGCCTCCCTTATCATCTGGATTCATTATACTGGGAACCCCATCTCTAATAAGGGTTCCTGTAACCGGATCCAATTTAATTTCGGTCGTATCCGGTACTTGTTTGATACAAACTATTATTTTCATACGTAACATTTTTTTATATTGAGCTTATGGGTGGAAATAAAACTTGTTTTATTTTAACAAGTTACTGGCAATGACCATTCTTTGCACTTCGGAGGTTCCTTCGTAAATTTCCGTAATCTTGGCATCTCTCATCATGCGTTCTACTGGATATTCTCTGGTGTATCCATACCCACCATGAAATTGCACCGCTTTAGTGGTAACTTCCATGGCGGTTTCTGCCGCAAAAAGTTTGGCCATGGCGGCATCTACAGAATAGGGTTGTTTTCCATCTTTTTTATAGGCCGCTTTGCGCACCAATAAACGAGAAGCTTCTATTTTAGTTTGTAAATCGGCTAATTGAAATTGCGTATTCTGAAATTGGGCAATGGCTTTTTTAAATTGCTTTCTTTCTTTAGTATATTTTACGGTTTCGTCCATGGCTCCTTGTGCAATGCCTAAGGCTTGGGAGGCAATACCAATACGGCCTCCATCTAAGGTTTTCATAGCTATTCCGAAACCTCCGCCTACCCGCCCAAGAATATTGGCTTTCGGCACTCTTACTTCTTCGAAAATTAATTCACAAGTGGCGGAACCACGAATACCCATTTTCTTTTCTTTTTTACCTATGCTAAAACCGGGCATGCCTCTTTCAAGGATAAAAGCCGTAATTCCCTTTACTCCCAACGATTTGTCGGTCATTCCAAATACTATAAAAATATCGGCATATTCAGCATTGGTAATAAAAATTTTGGTTCCATTTAAGATATAGTCTTGCCCGTCTTCTACGGCCATGGTTTGTTGGGAAGAGGCATCGGTACCCGCATTAGGTTCGGTAAGCCCAAAAGCGCCCAACCATTCTCCTTTGGCTAATTTGGGCAAATATTTCTTTTTTTGATCGTCGGTACCATGCTCTAAAATTGGGGCAGCGCATAGAGAGGTGTGAGCCGATACTATTACTCCGGTGGTAGCACAAACTCTCGAAAGTTCTTCCACTGCCATGGTGTATATTTGTGTGGTTCCTCCCTCTCCGCCGTATTCTACTGGGATAGGAATTCCCATAATGCCTAATTTTGCCATTTTTTGCACGGTTTGCAAAGGAAATATCTCCTTTTCATCCACTTCAGCCGCCAGTGGTTTCACTTCTTTTTCGGCAAATTCTCTAATCATTTGCAAAAAAAGTTCTTCTTGTTTGGTCAAACTAAAATCCATATTTCTTTTTCTTTTTTATTTCTCTGTTTTTTTTAGAAATTTTCTCCTAAACTTTCCAAAGTTGCAAAGGTAAAAAAATGTTTTGAATTAACCCCTTTGAAAGGCAATTTTCGTGAAAACGAGAAAGATAAAAACAGGTTTTAAAATGCAGTTAACGGGCGTTAACCCGTGTAGTAGCTTGTAGAACTCCCTAAAAGAAACTATCTTTGAGCAAAGTTTTTTGGGAAAAACGAAATGGATTTTATCTCTTCCCATGGCAGGGTGTACAGGAGTTTATCCTCTTTCCTTTAGTCGAAAATTCATTTTCCTTTAGTCAAAAATTCATAACTTTAAATTTAATTTATGTCCACTACGCCCTTGGTCCTCGGTTCCGAAAAAATAGGAAAATTACTGAGACAATATGCTTTCCCCTCTATCGTTGCTATGACGGCAGCCTCTCTTTATAACATGATTGATAGTATTTTTATTGGACACGGAGTAGGGGCTCTTGCTATTTCTGGTTTAGCTCTCACTTTTCCATTAATGAATTTATCCGCTGCTTTCGGCTCTTTGGTTGGGGCAGGCGCTGCTACTTTGGTTTCTGTTAGTTTGGGCCAAAAAAATTACGAACGGGCTACTAATGTGGTTGGAAATGTGGTGAGTTTAAATATTATCATAGGTTCGGCTTTCACCCTCTTTTCTTTGATTTTTTTAGATCCCATTCTTCTCTTCTTTGGTGCCAGCCAAGCTACTCTTCCTTTTGCACGAGATTATATGCGTATTATTTTATGGGGAAACATCATTACGCATATATTTTTGGGACTAACGGCAGTACTACGTTCTTGTGGATATCCCAAGAAATCTATGATTATAACCGTAGCCACCGTAATTTTAAACGGAATATTGGATGCCTTTTTTATTTTTGTTTTGGGAATGGGCATAAAGGGAGCTGCCTTGGCTACTATTTTAGCACAAGCAATTTGTTTAATACCTGTATTCCATCATTTTATGAACAAAAAAAGCTTTATTCATTTTAAAAAAGGATGTTTTCGTTTACGAGCAAAAATTGTGAAAAACTCTCTATCTATAGGCCTTTCCCCTTTCCTTATGAATTTATGCGCTTGCTTTGTCGTTATTTTTATTAACCAAGGTCTTAATCGCTATGGAGGCGACCTTTCTATTGGTGCTTACGGCATTATCAACCGCATTGGCTTTATTTTTATAATGATTGTTATGGGCCTGAACCAAGGGATACAGCCTATTGCTGGATATAACTACGGAGCTCATCAAATAGACAGGGTCAAAGAGGTGTTAAAAAAAGGTATTGGCTGGGGCATTGTTATTATGACTATTGGTTTTTTATTAGCGGAGTTATTCCCTCGTTCTTTAGTTACTATTTTTACTGTAGATGTCGAACTAATTCGCCGCTCGGAAGAGGGTTTGCGCATTGTATGTATGGCCTTCCCTATCATAGGGTTCCAAATGGTTGTTACCAATTTCTTTCAAAGTATTGGCATGCCTAAAATTTCTATCTTCCTCTCTTTAACGCGTCAATTGATTTTTCTTATTCCCGGTTTAATTATATTGCCTTTGTTTTTTGACGGTTTGGGTATTTGGATTAGTATGCCTATTGCGGATATTTTGGCTGCTATATTGGCTGGTATTGTTTTATATAAAAAACGTAAACTTTTTACAACGGTCTATTAGCTCTCTATTAGCTTTGGAAGAGAAAAATGGATAGTTGCTCCTCTTTTCTTATACAAACGTTGTACTATATAAAATGGGGTAGCATACCAGTTTCTGATTATTCTCCTCTTTTCTTATCTATCTGTATATGGGATAAATATTTGACAGCAGCATATTTTCTAGAAAATATGCTGCTGTCAAATACTATTTGGTTCCATGGATACATTTATCGAAAATATAAAATTGGATTTCCTCTGTGGAAAAAGGGTGGAAAACTCCAAAATAGAAAATGGCTAATAAATTACCAACTCAATTTATTAGCCATTTTCTTGGTACTTGGATCCGCATTTTAAAGAATAATTCTTTAAAGTTTTACTATTTTTTGCGTTAAAGTTTTACCATTGAGAAGTTCTATTTTTACAATATAACTTCCGGCAGCTAAAGCGCGTAAACTAATAGCCTGTGCCTTTTGCTGTTTGCCAAGAATACAAGTTCCTTGTAAATTGTAAATCGACAAATTTTGGTAATCGCCCTGAACGTTTAATATATCCGAAACAGGAACAGGATAGAGAATTATGCCTGCTTCTCTCAATGATTCCTCATTAGAGGTGGGTTCTAACAATACCAATACTTCTTCTCCTAATACCTCATCGTGTCCTTTATACTGCGCAGCAACACGATAGCTATAAGTGCCTGCATCTAACATTTTGTCGGTATAGGAAAGGGTGGTAATGGGGTTGGTGGTAAGCAACGCTCCGTCTTTATAGAGTTTAAACCCAGTTAAGGTTGGTTCAGCCCCTTTTACAAGCAATGGTTCGTTAAAAGGAACGGCGGCGGTAGTAATGAGAAAACTTCGTTTTTGACTTGCTTGAGCAACGAGACTAAAACCACTTTCCTTCCCTGGTGCATATATTTTTTTCTTCTCTTGACTAAGTTCTCTTTCTTTAGTTAGAAGCCCTGCTATGCACCAATTGCCATTCAAGCCAGATGCGCTCCATGCTTCCAAATCGGTTGGATTTAAAGAAAGTAAACAACCATAGGGAGAAACCAATTCCCCTACAGAGGTAACAATGCAATTTTCTTTCATATCGTAATCGGATATGGTATATCCTATTACTACTTCCCAAGCATTGGCGGGTATCTCTATAGGTTTATCAAAAATAATGGTATTAAAATTATTTACTCTAAGACGAGAGGTGGTGGCTTTATTGTAAACAAAAACATTATTGATAATTACAAAGGGACAAACCGTGGCTTGGGTAGGAAGGAATAATTCTATACCGGAAATTTGAAAATCTTTAATCTGTGCTAAGCCACCATTAGCCGCTGTATCCCATGCAATTGCCATACTTACAGCCTGACCTGTGGTAATACCATAGCTTGAAAGAGGAACTCCTTCTCCATAGCGTGCCGGATAAGGTTTTTCGAAATAAGGCAACTGCCAATTTAAATTAACATCAAATTTCTTCGCATTTTCGGCATTAACAAGTCCTTTTCCATGTAGAAGGGCGGGAGCTTCAAAACTACCCAAATGGGTAACCTCTACAGCAATACTATCGGAGCTCACACAAGAATTATCGTAAAACGATTCTATTCTATAGTTGTAGGTTCCCACTGGAACAGCCGCATCCACGTAGCTAAATACAAAAACACCATCTTCTTTATTTAGCAATTCATTATTTCTGTAAACATTAAATTGAACCAATCCGGAAGAAAGATTGTTTTCTGGTTTTTCCCATGTAAAAAATACACTCTTATTAATTTCTTCTGCTTTTATATGCTGTACAGGATGACAAGTTCCTATTGGATTAATAGTGACTTTTGCTGGAGCAGATTCCGATTTGCAACCGTTGGCAAAAACTGCTTCTGCTTTAAAGGTAAAATCGCCTGCATCTACTAATTCTGTACAATAACTTCTTTTAGGAAGAGGCTCTGTATTTAGCTTTATATCGTTTTTATAAAGATTATATCCTTTAAGTCCTTTAGGAGCTTGCAATTCAAGATATACGGCTCTGTTGTTTTGGTAGGTCACTTGTAGGACAGGAACAAGGCATATGGTACTATCTTCGAGCGTTGCAACAGAAAGACCTCCTGCGGTGGAACCGTTTCTTCCAGACATTTCTACTACCCATGGTAAATCGTAAAGATCGAAAACTTTCCCAGTGGCTTTTTTGGTGGCCACATCGTATTCCACAATTTGATTGTAGTGTTCCCCTGTTTGTTCGTAAGCATAGATTTTTCCATTATGATAAACGGTTCCCATGGCTGCGGTGTAGGTAATACCGTCTTCCAATTTTTCTCCGTCCATATTTACAAAAATACTTTTTTGCACATCATCTCCTCCTCCTACGGAGAATCCGCCCCTGCCTTGGTCGAGCGTAGGAATATAAGCAATATAACGAGATTCTATTGCTATAGGAATTTGATTAATAATAAATTTTGTTGCCAAATCTATTTCGTAAATAAATTTGCTCTTGCAACATACAAAGGTTCTATCTCCTACTATAACTACCGATACTACGGCGGGTAAATTTTCTATTCTGAAAGTTTCTTCTACATCCCCATTTGGTTTGTAACGAGTAATAGCTTCCCGATTCCAATCGGAAGAATAGTTAACTCCCTTCACGGTAAAATAAACTAAGGCATTGGGCCTTTGTAAATCTACCTGTCCCACATAGTCGTAAAGATCTGGTTGTATAATGGCAGCCGTTTTACTTTCTTTTTGGGTGCTTTTTAAGATGGTTCCGGCCTGAGGAAGCATAAAATTAATAGCATCGTATTTTGGGGAACCAACTACGGCAATATTCCCTACAGCAATATTGGCAGAGGGTAAACCCCAACGTAAGGAAAAATAGCGATTATAAATTAATTCCGTGTTTATAGACCCTATTGGATAACATCCATCGACATTAATAATTTGTAATTTCACCGGCTTGCTCATAAAAGACTCTCCATCGGCATATACCGCCGTAGTGGTGTATGCATGTGCCCCTGCTGTATTACTTTCTAAAGAATATTTTGTTTGAGTTATTGGTATTATCTCTGTATTCATTTTTATAGAATCGCAGTAGATATGATATCCTAAAAGTTCACGACCGCAAGGTAGAGGCTTTTCCCAAGACATATCTACGGTCATGGTTCCTTTTTTTTGTTTGGCAATAAAAGAAAGAGGACGGGCTTTTATCATGGTAGGATCTAAATCTATAATAAAAATCTCCCAACCGGAAGTATAAGCAGTAAAACCAACAATGGTTCTTCCATCGGAGGAAACATCCATAGGGGTAAATAGGGTTCTCTCCCCTAAGTCTAATCCATATAATTCGTATAAGTATACATTAGGATCTATGGAACCTATCCCTTCTTTATGAAACATACCGGTTCTTTCTGTAACCATGCCGGTATAAGTGTAACCTACAGAAAATCCACCTTCGGAAATAGCGATCATACTAGCGCTACCCCAACCTGCAAGAGGGGGTATCACTTCGGAAGCATAAGTGGAATCGCTGGTTTTTCGCCATTTCATTCCCTGACCTGATAAATTTCCCATCAAAATACTTCCATCGGCATTGGATCCTTGCACTTCTCCTCCTGGGTATTCTAATCCTAAACCTGCGGCTAATGCAATGGTTCTACCATCTTTCCATACATGAGGAGAACGCTGAGTATTTCCAAATCTTCCAAAACCTAAAATCGTTTTTCCATCGGCGGAAATATCGTTGGCCCGACTACCATATCCCCCAACATTTTCTGTCGTAAGCGAATCTATGGGATAATATACTTTCTTTAGTTTAGAACCCTCCCAATAGGTAGTTACATAAATAAGGGAATTATTTAACTTTGGAATACAGTCGAAGCCCATGCCGGAAATATATTTTCCATCGGAGGAAATACCATAGGTGCTGGCATTACCACCATAACCCGAAGTTGGGCCACAGGGCTTTTTAGGTAGTTCCAATATCGACCACTTACCGTCTTTATAAAGTCCAGCGGTAATTTGTTTGCTAACTGAATCGTAATGGGCCCCAGCAAAGGAGCCATCGTTGGTCACATATTCTGGATTAGCGTCCGGTGTAAAAAAATAAGTTTTGTTTAAATTGTCGTATCTAAGACCAACGGCTTGGCCTTCTTCCGAGATACCTACCACCAAATATCTCCCATTTCTCGATAACTTTCCTCCTCTAATACCGGCAGCTTCTTTAAGAACAGAGTATCTTGCATTTTGTCCTTGAATGGTTTCTAAGGTGGCGGGGATTTCCACATAGGCTTCTGTTTTTGCTTTCATGCGTAAACGAAGTTCGTCGGCCTTAATACCAGGATTCCCAAGGTATTTGGTATTAACCATTCCGTCTTGTCCCATTCCAACAACAGGCAGTAGAAAAAGCATTCCTACCCAAGACGTTTTTATATATTTCATTTTAATCATAATTTAATATTTATAATATATTACTCTCTTTTAAAATTAAGTTCTTTGCAAAAGCAATAGCAGAATTTGGATGGACCCATCTTCTGCTATCCCCTGCAAGTTTATTTTATAAAACTACTAATTTATAGCTTACGTTTGTTTTGTCGGTTCTAATACGAACAATAAGCAAGGAATTGGAACTATGGAAAGGAATTAATAAAGCATCTCTACTTCTAACCTCATTAGAAAGCAAGCGTTGACCGGAAGTATTGAAAATTTCTACTTCTTCTACATACACCGCATTGGGGTTAAGAATATGAATGGTTCCGTTTTGATAAAAAACCTTAAATCCAGTATGGTTCTGTAGTTTTTCATTGGCTATGCCTTCGGTTTTAAATTCTTTCGCTTGGGAATACATGCTCCAAAGACGTTCTTCGCAAATGCCCTGCACTCTAAAGGAATAAGTGGTGTTAACTTCTAATTTATTGGCAATATAAAACAGGGAGGTCCAATTTGCTATGGTATCCGATTTTTGTGTTTTAAGCGATTTTAAAATTAAATTATAGGCAATATGACCATTCTCTTTCCAACTTAATTTAGCACTATTGGTGGTAAGTTCGCTGACCGTTAATTCGGTAGGGGGTAAACAAGGAGGTATTGCCGAGGTGGTAACTTCTACCCATTCCGTCCAGTCACTACTATCGCCGGGATTACAGTAAGAGCGTAGTTGAAATTTATATGCGTGAGAAGGGGCTAATCCATATAGCTTAATCGTATCCGCTGTAGTATTCTCATATAGGTAATCGTGCATTTGAGAACCATCTTGATTTCCAAAACGAAGAATTTGACCAGTAGATTCGCTTTCGAATGCTATTCTAACGTAATTCCAATTGGCTTCTATAACGTGGGTATTAGTTGGTGTCAAACAAGTAGGAAATAAAGTGCTAACTTTTTTAATAGAGGTAAAAACACTCCTTTTCTTAGGATTGGATGGATCACATATACTTTGAATACGATACTCATAGGTGGTTCCTGAGGAAAGAGCTTCTATACAGAGGGTGTTGCCTGTAACCGTTTTGTTTATCCACTCTAAAGCAGAACGAACCTTATACTGTACTAGATAAGAAGAAGCATCTCCAGTCCAAGCTAAGCAAAATCCAGTTTTAGTGGTGGAGGTGTGACGATAATTAGTAACGGTATCGCATATATAGGCGGCATTGGTAGTAAATTCGGCCATAGTCCAAGTAGAAGAGTCTTCTGGAGAGCAGATATTTCTAACGCCCCATACATAAGTAGTGGAGGGAAGTAAATTCGTTAAAGCATAACTTTGGCTCTCTACCACTACATTAGTAAAGGTAGCCTCATTCTTCTTTTTATATCTTAAAAGTTCAGTTCCGGAGGTAGATGCCTCTTTTTTCCAACTAAGTTGAACCGATGTATCGCTGATATCCTTGGCTTGCAAATCGAATAAAGAACGACAATTAAAACCTATATAGATATTATCTACAAAAAGGGACTGTTGGCTTGAATTGTTTTGGGTGTAATACTGATTAGCTAAAGCAATGCGAATGTTTTTGCCAGCATATCGGTTTAAATCCACTTGCACATTTATATTTTCTCCTTTGCCCAAAAATAGATTAGAAGCATCCTGCATTCCTTTGGATCCTATAACAAAAATTAAATTACTACTATCATAAATCGGTTTCCCTAATTCATTTACAAAAACAAAAACATGGAAAGAGTCTTTTACCTGCTCTCCTTTGTTTCCCGTAACAATATTATCTAAGGCCAAATCAAAGGAAAGAATTTTATTTCCTCCTGTTTGAGGAATACTTAGATCGGGGAAAACCACAAATTGGTCGGCACCACTATTGAAATTTAAAGAAAGTGCTTTATTGGAAGCAGGAAGACCATAGTTAACAATTTCGGCAGAAGAAGGCAGTTGCGAGGAAAAATCTTCAGGGATACTGCTTAACCTATGGTACATATCATACCTATTCCAATAAGTAGGAAGCATTTGCATCCCTGTTTTGGCAATATTTTCGAAATTTTCTGTTAAAGGAAAACTATACAAAGTCTTGAAAATTTTACTTTCTTGAGAAAAAGTACTTTGTTCGCTTTTTGAGCATTTAGCAGCCACCTTGGTTATATATTCTGTTCCACTATTTAAATTTTTTAAAACAAAAGGATTAGTATCCGCAGACACTTCTTTATAAACACTTCCAGGTAGTATAGATTTATAGGCAACTATCCATTCTTTTCCTTCAAAAGAAGGCCTATCGCTCCAAGTAATTTTAGAGGAATTGGTAGTAATGGAATCGGTAACAAAACTTACATTGGTTGGATAATCGCAAGAAAATAATCTTTCTGTTCTAAAATTCTTTAAGCCCACCATGGCTCTTTGTCCAGTGGAATGAAAAGCAAGGCGTAGACAAACCTCTTTGCCCAGGAATTGAACTAATTGAGCATCTTCCATTACCACTTCTATGATTTTATAGTCCCCACTAACAGCTCCAAAATTTTCTTTATTAAGCACGTAGATGGTTTTAAAGTTGCCAGTATTCCCATATTCTCTAATTTGCAAACAAAGGGAATCTTTGGCCGTTAAGGTATAAGGCGAAGGTTTACCCCAAAATCTCGGTCCTTGTAAGAAGACTACCTCAAACACAAAACGATGAGGGCCTTGATTATTTAAATAAAGCGGAGGTAATTGCAAGTTAGCAGTACTCTGATAAACTTGTCCTGCATTTAGTTTAGTAGAAAAATGAGAAGTTTCATTCAGGATGCCATCAAAACCACCTTTAATGGCTGGACTCCAAATAAAAGACTGAACACTATCATTAAAGGAAGCGGTGGGATTGCTGCTAATAAATCCCGGAGGGCAGGTGCCTTCATAACCCAATTCGTCGAAATTGTAAAATGCAGGTAGGAGAGCGGCCATACGAACGGAGTCAATGGCAAAAGATCCAGCATATGCTTTGCTTCCATTTTCGAGAACTCTATAGCTATAAACATTAATCAAATAAGAAGTGTTCGCTTTTAACTTGCTTAGTGTAAGATTTTGCTTGCTTTTTCCTTTATATACGGTATCCATTCTGCTACTTTGATACTCATTGAGTACTATCATTAGGGAGTCTTTCTCTATATTAGCCGCTTCTACACTCAAAAATATATTGGTAGTATCTATGCGAATATCTTTTATGGTTGCCTGGGCAAACAAAGAAGAAAAAGCAGTTTGTTGTGGTTGTGCATAAAGAGGACCTCCACTACAAGCTTCATTATAAGCATAGGTTAAAAGGGTGTATTCTGTTTCTGCTTCTAAGTTAGATATAATTAAATTTTCCGTATAGGGAGAGGCTATAAATTTAAGTCCAGGAAAAGAAGAGGTGTCTGTTAAACTGTATTCCTTTCCATCTACTAAAATAGGCGCTGCCATTCCTTTTTTCTTTAAGGCTACTAATAGTCTGTCGGATTTTAAGCCCGTGGTATCTATGGCAAGGTTTGCTTGGTAAGTAAAAGGATCCACGTGGATAAGCACGTTAGAGGTAAGCGGAGAGGTGCAAGCTGGTGGTATTGTAAAAGAAAAAGTTAAGCCTTTTTCTGGATAAACAGTACTATCGTAGGGTAGGCTATTATTTCCTTCTACAAAAGATTTGGCTTCCGCCCAAGTTGTGGTTGTTTTTAATTGCAAAAACTCATTTTGACTCCCTCTTAAACCTATATTCCATTTTCTTTTTGCCAATAAAGGTTTCATATCCAAATAAACTATTTCTATCTTAGAGTCCTTTTCGTAAAGATTTATTTGATACGTTATGGTATCGTATATTTGAGGGGCACTCCATGAGTCTTTCTTTATCAAAAGGTTTTCAAAAAGAATTCCCAGTTTTCTATTTCCTGCTGCCCCTTCTGTTTTAATGTAAATACCAGTATGAGGACCTGTATAGTTAGCCTGAGTGTCGATAATAGCGGCTACCGGTGTAACCGTGTGATAAAGAATATTAAAGGTGGAAGGCAAGGAATTATACCATAAATCCTGAGAATAACTCGCTGTAATACTATCTGAACCAAAATAAACTACGCCATTAGGAGACACCGTAAAATGGCTGTAGGATATCCCTCTATATTTAAAATTAAAACCGAAAGGAAAAGCTTTTGTTTTTATTTCTTCTCCAGGTGCAGAAAGCACTCCAGTATCTCCTGTTAAAATGGTAGCATCTAATGCTTTACCAATTAGCTTTAGACCCAATTGCGTGGCCCCATCCTTAGAGAGTGCTGTAACATTGCCTTGTTTAGAGGCATTAAATTGGTAAAAAGATACTTTTTGTGCCCTTAGGTTGACTGAAAACAACAATGTAAACGCTAATAGTGTTAAAGTTACTGTGGAATAGCCCTTTGGTCGGTTTAACCTCGTGCTTTTCTCTCGTTTTTTAAAAAAATATTCCATCTGTAAATAGTTTTAATGTAGTTTTGAATAATATAGTTGTTTGTTTTTTTTATTATGTGGTAATTTTAGTTAGAAAAAATAGAATATCATAAAATATGGTTTTTACATTGTATTACCCTTAATTTTTCCCTTTTACAAATCATTACATCCGTATATAGTCTATTGATTTTCTTTATGTTTGAAAATGCAAAAAAAGGAGGTGGGCGTAAAGATAAAAACTGTTTTTTTTTGTATCTTCGCAAATAATTTATATTATTATAAAAGGTACTTTTACGGTGTTGAGTCTAAAATATACTTAGACCTGCAATAAAAAGTGAATAACCCTGCAAATTTTTGATATATGCTGCTTCATTCTCTAAAAATATTAATTCCCTCCTTTATTATATGTATAGGTTCTATGTTCTTTTCCTATGGAAATATGCAAGAACCCATAGATAGGATAGAGCAAATAATCCAAAAAGGGGACAGCCTTGGTTTAAAAGATCAAATGCTTTTTTTACAAGAAAATATAACCAAAGCGCATCTCAAAAACCAAGGGATAGACTCTTTGAGATTGACTGTTGCATTAGGTAATGCCTTGTTTACTGTGGGTGATTACCTCGGGGCCGCTAATAAAATGGAGGTATGTAAAAAAAATATTGAAAAACTCCTATCTAAATCTAAGTTAAAAGATGGCAAAGCGGATAGTGTTTTGCAAGAATTACATATCAACTGCTTAATTGAACTGGGCCAGGATTATGTCTTCTTAGAGGACTTAGATAGAGGAACAAAGGAGTATATGAAAATCTTGGATCTTTATGGAAAAGATACTACCTCCCTTGCTGCCGCTCGAGTTTACAATGCTATTGGGGCCAGTATTGCTAACAGTGGGCATATAGAAGAAGCCTTAATCTATTATGATAAGGCTAAACGTATTTCCTCCATATATCATCCCAAGAACTATCTCCTTCGTTCGATTATTCTTTCCAATATAGGTGGTTGTTATTATTCTATGGAAAAGCCAGAAACGGCTTTGTCGTTTTTTTTAGAGGCTCATTCCTATTTAAGCAAAGTTAAACTGAAGAGAAGAATTCAAGATATATATATGACGCTCAGTTTAGCTTTAGCCTATCAAGGAGTAGGTTCCAACGAATTAGCAGATAAATACTATAAAAATCTTTTTCGTTTGCTTAAAGCGGGGGGAGGCGGCGGTAAATATGGACATTTGGAAATTTATGCAGTGGTAAATTATATGGATTTTTTACTCTCTCAAGGGAAACGAAAAGAAGCTATAGAAGTAGGTTTACGTCTTGCAGAAAAACATCAATCTTCAAAAAATACTATGCACCAAGTATTATTGCTAAAAATTAGCAATATATATGCCGATATGGGAAATATGGCCTCTGCCTACACCTATCTCCACGAAGCCTATATTCTTAGCCAAACTATACATAAAAAAGAAGAACAAGGCCAGCTAAAGTATCTACAACAGCAATACGACACTTATAAACAGGAACAAAAAAAATTATTAGAACAAAAAGAATACGCCTTAGTGCAATCCACATTAGAAAAAAGAAATTATCAAATTGGCTTTTTAGCCTTGGTGGTTCTTTTTATTGTTATTGTATGTATTTTCCTTTATATGCGTATTTTACGACAATGCAGAGTAAATAACTTATTAAAAAACAGAATGAATGCCGTTTTTACGAGTAGCAAGAATCACAAAATAGAAATGAATCAAGAAATGGAACAAAAAGATAAAAAATTGATTTCTGTTACTCTTAATAGTATGAAAACAAAGCAAATGATAGAGGATGCCAATATGAAACTCAAACAATTCAAATTGCTATTCAAACTACAGGGTTCGGCTAAATTATTGATAATGGACGTAGAACAAACATTGGAGCAGCTGCAATCCTCCACCCAATGGGATGAATTTGACGTGTATTACAATAATGTAAATCGGGAATTTATAAAAAAATTAGAAGAGAATTATCCTGATTTAAACTTATCGGAAAAACGTTTGTGCGCTTTGTTGTACTTAAATTTAAGTAGTAAAGAAATAGCTAATATTACGCAAAAAACAACAGGATCGTTGGCAACAGCAAAAACCCGTCTTAGAAAAAAAATGAATATAGATCCGGAAGTAGATTTTTATGACTTTTTTAAAAATATATAGCATTTTTTGTTAGAAGGTGTTTACTTTTGTGAAATACTTAAAGAGATACAAAATGCAACGAAATTTTATTTTAAATATTGGCCGTCAACTTGGCAGCGGAGGAAGACAGATAGGCCTACTCTTATCCAAACAACTAAATTTTAATTTTTACGATAAGGAAATTATCAACGTAGCTTCTAAAGAAAGTGGTTTAAGCGAAGAGTGTTTTGAAAAAGTAGATGAAAAACGGAATGACTATATTAGCGGTTTGCTTGGTTTACGTCTTTCTTTTATGTCAGGAGCTAGTTTTAACGGACTTTCTAATGATAGCCTTTTTCAAATTCAAAGTGAGGCTATGTGCAAATTAGCCGACCATGGTAGTTGCATATTCGTAGGACGTTGCGCCGACTATATTCTCCGAGATAGAAAGGAGTGCTTTAATATTTTTATCAATGCCCCCTTGGAAATTCGCACCAAACATATAGCGGAAAAACATAATATTTCCATAAAAGAAGCCCAAATTTTAATAGAAAAAACCGACAAAAGTAGAGCGGATTATTATAATTTTTATACCGATAAAAATTGGGGAGATTCCACTTCTTATCATCTTTGTATAGACTCTTCTTTTTTAGGTATTCCCGCAACGGCTCTTTTAATAGAAGATATTCTCCAACGAAAAACAACATAGCAATGAAACAAATTTCTATCTCTAAACTAAATGCGTTTTTTGCTAATTTAGACCACCTATTAAAAACAAAATGGGTAAAGCGTTTTATTACTTATCTAATTCTAATTGATATAGCCGCTGCGCTTTTAAATACTTACGAAGAATTTAATTTATATAAGAACTGGTTTTCCAGTATAACTGCTATTTCTGCTGTTTTTTTTACGGTAGAATATTTTTGCCGCATTCTATCTGCTAAAACGCACTATAGCAATTTGTCTGCTTTTCAAGCAAGAAAAAAATATATATTTTCTTTTTATGGAATTATTGATTTTATTTGCGTACTTCCTTTTATAATTAGCTATTTTGCCACTACACAAGAAATAGCGGAAGCGGTAAATTTTGCTCGTATCTTTCTCATTCTTAAATTAGCCCGATACTCCCTTTCTTTTCAATTATTTGGAAATATTTTCAAAAAAGTAAAAAGGGAAATGATTATTGTTGGTATAGCGGGATCTTTTATCGTTGGGTTTTGCGCTATTCTTATGTATTATATTGAACGCGATGCACAACCCGATAAATTTAGCAATGTAGGTGATTCAATTTGGTGGGCCGTTATTACCTTTGCTACTGTAGGATATGGAGATATTTATCCTATCACTCCCTTAGGACGATTTTTAGGCATGTTCATGGCCATTATTGGTCTAATTACTATTGCCGTTCCTGCCAGTATTTTTACTTCCAATTTTATGGCTTCCTTACAAGAGAAAAAAGCAGCTCCTTCCTCTAAGCTGCCTTCTTCTACTGTATTAGATTCAACTAAAGAAAACGATTTTTTTATCTGCCCTCACTGTGGCAAAAAAATTAAGTATGCCAAAAAAGAAAATGATTAAAAAACTATTCTAAATCGTCTTGCTTTTTTTAGGGGTCAAAAAACGGATAATCTCCCCTATCCATAAAACTAAAGAGCTAACCAAAGTTATAATAATCCAATCCGATAAAGATAAGGGAGCGACACTAAACATTTGGCCTCCATAGTTCACTATAATAATTTGTCCTACTACAATTAATAGACCTACTAATACAAAACCATCTAAGCAATCTTTTATTCCTTTAAAGGCGGAACCGTGGGTTTTATATGCCTTAGCATTAAACATATTCCAAAATTGAAACATAACAAAAAAGGTAAAAAACAAGGATTTTTCATATAAAGAAAAGCCATGCCCATCTTTGGAAAAACGGAAGAAGTCTTGCACAAAAAGGTTCCAATCAAAATCTTTTAGGGAACTGATATCTTCGTATTTGAAATATTGCATTAAACCAAACAAAACAACCACAAAAAGAAAACCTACACTTAAAATCCGACGGGTCATAGTGGGTTGAATAATATGTTCCTTTTCTTTACGCGGTTTGTCTTTCATCACCTCTTCGTTGGGAGGCAAGGAAGCTAATGCCATCGCAGCAAAGGTGTCCATAATTAAATTTACCCATAACATTTGGGTTACCGTTAAAGGAGATTCGGATCCCAAAAAAGCACCTATTAAAACGGTTAAACAGGCTGCTACGTTAATGGTCATCTGAAAAAGAATAAAACGTTGTACGTTTTGATATAAGGAACGTCCCCACATAACAGCACGATTAATGCTGGTAAAGGAATTATCCAAAATAGTAATATCACTGGCTTCTTTGGCTACAGAGGTTCCATCTCCCATGGAAAGACCTACCTGTGCCGCATTCAAAGCAGGGGCATCGTTGGTTCCATCACCGGTAACAGCCACCACTTGTCCTTTCCTTTGAAGCGCTTTTACCAAACGTTCTTTATCCATAGGACGAGCACGAGATATGATTTTTAATTTTAAAACTCTCTCCTCTAATTCTTCCTCACTCAGAAGCCCAAATTCCGGCCCTGTAATTCTGTTTTCTTCGGTATATTCCTCTTTCCAAAGTTTAATTTGGCGAGCAATTTCTGTAGCAGTACCGGGAGTATCTCCAGTAACAATTTTAATGTCTATGCCTGCATCTAAGCAACTTTGAATGGCTTCTGGTACATCGGATCGAACCGGATCGGAAATAGCCACTATGCCAAGGTATTTTAAGGGTAAATTCTTACGTAATTGGCCGTTTTCAAAACAAGAAATTTCTTGATCTTTGTCTATTTCTGCATAAGCAAAACCAAGGGTACGCATAGCTTTCGCTTGATAATCGGCCAATTGTTGATCGATATGAGCACTGTATTCCTCTGCTGGGACTTCTTTTCCATCTACAATAATCTCCTTACACAAGGATAATACTATTTCGGGGGCTCCTTTTACAAACAACAAGCGTTTGCCCGGATGCAGAAAGGAATCTACCACCGTAGCCATGTATTTTCTTTCTGTAGAAAATGTAAGTTGCTCCACCATTTTTGCACTACTTCGTATTATTTCATAGTGTTCCCCCTGTGCATTTAACCATAATAGCAGAGCCCCTTCGGTAGGATTCCCCAATACTTTTAAGTGCATAGGATCGGTCTTTTCTAAAAATGCGGTGGTGTTTACAGCTATGTTTTCTTTAATGATGCGACTTAAATCATCGGCTTTCAATTCCAATTTCTTTTCCGGAATATCGCCTAAAGCATAAAATACCGTTTCGTAAACGGTCATTTGATTTTGGGTCAGAGTTCCTGTTTTATCGGTACATATTACCGTACATGCACCCATAGTTTCACAAGCGTGCATTTTCCGTACTAAATTATTGGCCGACAACATCCTTTTCATACTTAAGGCAAGAGAAAGGGTAACACTCATAGGAAGACCCTCCGGAACCGTAACCACAATAACAGTTACCGCAATCATTAACGTATTAAGCAAAAAACCGCCCAACTGAAGCCAATCTAAAGGAGCTTCATGAAGCGAAAAATACATAATCAAACGCCCTACAATAATTAAAGTTGCCACCAAATAACTGGCATAAGTAATGAGTTTACTAAGCCTCTTTAATTGTTTATTCAGAGGGGTTTCTACTTGGTTTTCAATTTGTGAACCGGTGTATACCTTGCCATATTCTGTAGCATCTCCTACTCGTATTACCTCCGCTACGGCATGACCGTCTATAACAGTGGTTCCTCTTAAGACTTCATTAGATGGATAAGTCGAATCTTTATCGAATTGACTGGGATTGGTTGTTTTACCAATAGAAGGTTCGCCAGTCAAAGAAGATTCGTTAATTTGTAGGGAAACAGCATCTAATAAAGTGGCATCGGCAGGGACCTCATCGCCGGTTTCTAATAAAATAATATCACCCACCACAATATCCTGCCTTCCTACTTCCACTACCCTTGCATTACGAATAACCCGCACTGCCGTTTCGTCGTTAATTTGATTTAAAATATCAAATTTTTTATTAGCACTTCTTTCAAAAAGAAAACCTACTCCTGTCGCTAATAAAACCGCCAATAAAATACCTGCCGGCTCTAAGAAAACATTACCCGACTCTATGCCTGTAAAATATTGGTAACATGCCACTAAAAAAGAAAGGATTAAAGCAATAAGCAAAATACGAATAATGGGGTCTTTGAATTTTTCTAAAAATAGCCGCCAAACCGGTGTCTTCTTAGGAGGTGTAAGTATATTGCTCCCATTTTCCAATCGGCTTTTACTAACCAATTCGTTACTTAAACCTCTGAATTGAGTTTGTGTGTCCATGGATATTATTATTTTTTTATTTTATCTGTCGAATCAACATACCTGGAGAGAAACCACTTCCGGATAGTATTTTAAACGCAGTAGTGGTGCGTTCTGCTCCTTTGGCTTGTTCCTCAAAGGCCATGCAACGATTGTCCCAAATTTCTCCTCTTATGGGTTTTATGTTCCCTACTTTTTTATAAAAAGTTTTGCCTTGTGCATCTTCTACCCTCTCTAATACTTCAAATTTTGATTTTTCAGAAAGGCCTTCTTTTTTTCCAATTTTAGATTCTATTTTATTTGCATTTATAGAATATATAGGTGTTTTCACCTTAAATACTTCATATTTTTTTTGCAAAGAAACTATGTTTTTATCTAAGGCTCGGGTACAAACTTTGGTTATAACGTCGGCATTGCTCTTGAGCCCTCGCATAACCGTTTTATCGCTTTTTACCTTATACGAACCTATATATTTTAATTGAAATAAATCGTTGCTATTATCGAATATTTTTTTCCTTTGTAAACAAAGCTCCTTGCTGCTATTGGTATCGCACCACAGTTGATTATAAAATACAGAAGCAACAGAATCGGTCCACTGCAATTGATATAAATGAGAACTTACTTTAACGGTAAAGCCGGCAATTAAATTGGAAATGGAAGCACCTAAATCTGCTACGGATTTCGCTAAATCTCCCACAGGCGTTCCAGCGGAACCTGCAGCAGAGGCAATGGCCGCAAAAATAGCGATTGCTATTTTTGCATTCGCTTCTTTATCCACATAGACAATATCATTTACCATAACAAAGGTATTGCCTATTAATTCTTCGCCTGCATCGGAAAGCAGAACCAGTCCTCTTTTACTCATTCTAGCTTTTTCTACATCCATTTCAGAAGCGTTGTAATTTCCTCTTTCTGCCAAAAGAGATACGTCAAAGGTGCCAGTTGTATTATCTCTATGAAACCATTTACCAACCATCCTTTTCGCAACTTTTGCTTTCATTAAAAAATCTTCAATATGCTCCATTTTTGTTTTATTGGAATTGGTATCCAAAATTACTCTTCTAATTCTCAAATTATGATTTTCGTATTTGTCGGGCGTTGGCATAGCAACAAATACAGAATCTATTTCATGTGCATACTTCGCTTGGGGATGTGTGATTAAAATCGTGTACAAAGAACTTCTACGATATTTTTCTATTTCTGTTCCTGTATTTTGAGCCCGCAAGCCTTGTACAAGAAATAAAAAAATAAAATAAAATACAAACAAGGTTGTGTAATGTTTCATTATTATCTTTATTATTTATGTAATAAAAAGGAAATATGTAAGGGGAAAAGTATGCGGCATAAGTATAGAACAACGTTTGTTCTATACTTATGCCACAAGGGTGAAAACTGGTAGGCTATCTTCTAACCCAATCTAAAATATAGGTAGTAGGTTGTTGTCCTTTTCCAAAAGCAACGCCTATATCTCGCATGGCAGCAATACGTTGGCTTTCTAAATCTACCCCATCTTGCCATTTCTTCATCTCAAATTTCCAATCGTCCAAAACTTTATTTTTAATCTCCATATATAAACCTTGGGCTTCGGCGTAACATTTTGCATCTGGATAAATTTGACTTAAATAACTTCCTGCCGAAGCGGCACCAGTCGAATTTTGCTCAGCCGCCCAAGCAGACTTTGCTTTGGCGAAATTTATATCACATAAACGATCTACATATTGTTGATAAATAGTAGCCGTATTAGCTAAGGCCAAATCGTAGCATTCTCCACACGCATCGGGAACAGAGGTAAGCAAATAGATAGCTTCTTCGTACTGCTTTTGAGAAGCTAAACTGTTGGCGCGTTTGATGATATTGGCACATTGAAATTTGTAGTAATCTATAATTTTCGTTTTCCCTTCATCCATGAATTTAGCCAATATGGGAGAATTTGCATTAATAGATTTAAGCGCATTGATAAAACATTTTGTTTCGTTGGTTCCCACCCCTTTTACATTCATAGTAACCGAGGAATATATTTTTTGATCGAAATAATCCGCAATATAAAAAGTAACCTCCATATTCAATGCTATTTGCTGGGGAGGTCCGGCTATTATGTCTTTAGAAAGCATAGCAAATTGAGCCGTAATAAAAAAACGACCAAAATCGGGTCCAGCGGCAATGCCATTTTTTACTGCAGCCTGCACCAATTTATTGGAAAGATAAGCATTGGCTCCTTGAGGAAAAGGATCTTGCTGCTCGGGAATCATAACGGTTAAAACTATCCCTTTACCTAAGCCGTTGGGAACATTTTGATTTTCCTCTTGTGCCCTTACTGCCGTAAGGGAAAAAAAGAATCCCGTTAAAACGGCCAGCCATTTCATTATATTTTTCATTTGTACTGATTTTAAATTATTACTATACTAAGCCTAATCTTGGCTTTTGTACTGGAGAATATACACTAACGGTAAAAAATATTTCTACTGCTATAAAAGTATTTCTACGGAAAGGGACTCCTCCTATTATAAAGATATTTCTACTATTATGCTGGCATTTTGCCTGTTATAAAGGCATGCCTCCTATTATAAAGGCATGCCTACCACTATTTTTCTCCCAAAATCAAAGAGGCACTACCCAAACCTTTGATTACCACTTTAGACTCTATTTTGTAAGGATCTTTACGAAGAAAACTTCTTAAATCTCTTACAAAAGATTCGGTATCCATGGCCATGCCATTGCTTTTATAAAGGGGTATTCGCACTTGTTCGAAATAAATATAATTTTCGGAAGCATCCGATTTACTATACCTATGATTAACGGTGTTGTTGTACATCCATTCGTCTATCACTTCGCTCAATTCTTTATCGCTGTATTCCTTTTCTAAATCCAATCCGGAACCATTGTCAAAAACACGCACATTTACTACTACTTCGCGTCCATTGGCAAATAAATCATCAAAATAGTTTTGCAATTGTGCGGTGAAATTATCCATATTAGCCAAAACTGCTTCCTCTAATAAAACCGGTATATCGGCGGTTAAAGAAGGGGTTCCACTACCTTGTGCTCCTGCTATTTGTTTGTTGGTGTAGGGATCCAAACCCTGTAAATTATAGGTAACATAAGACTTAGGACCGGAGGTGTGTACCGTCCAGGTTAACTGCAAGATAATATCGGCCTTGGCCACTCTTTTAAACCTATCTAAGGGAGATTCTATCAACTCAGCCCCAGAGGTTTTACTAACGGTAAGATTATCTTCTGCCGTGCTTTGTTCTATGGATTTTAATACCGTTTCCATATTTTTTAAAGGGAAACCTCTTTCTGCCATCAAGGAATTAATTTTAGAAATAACCAATAATAAATTAGCATCATTTTGTAGTGCTTTTTTATAATTTGGTATTATTTGCTCGCTTCCCTGATTATCAAAAGTGCTTGTATATCCGTTTTGAACAGACCATACATCACTGGGTACCACCATTAAGGTTGGCTTTTTTGCCTGACCAAATGCAGCAGCTGTAAATAAGAAACAACTGCATAGAAATAGAATTACTTTTTGCATAATCAATAATTTTAATTTTAGACCCTATATACTTTCGTTGTGCTTGATTTTTGTATTTATTTTTGTAAAATACCATCTTGGATTAAACGATCTTGTAATTTATTGTATTCTACACGAACCGTTACACCATACTTAATTTCATCTTTGGTGCGTTCTCTATGAAAAGTAGAAGTTCGCTTATCTTTATAATTTACATATTTTTCAAAATCTCCTCCATCTTGAAAAAAACGATTAAAATAAGTTTCGTATTTTTCTTGTGCATTTACGTCCATAAGCAGGGGCTTGAGTTTACAATCGGATTTCCCCTTTGAAATGCCTTTGAAAATAACATCTCTTAAAGCGTTTTTTCGAGCTTGAGCCAAGGCGTCTATTTGATTTCTACCTATACCCCATGCTCTTAATGTATAAGATCCGTCTAATTCGGAATTTAAACATTCGGTTTCGTAATTTTGGTACCCTCCCAATCTTTTGCTATTATTACAGGCAAGAAAGCAAGAAGCAATACATAAAATTAGGACCGTTCTTATAATTGTTTTTTTCATGTTTGTGTTTTTTAAAATCCGGTGGATAATCCTTTAATTATTCCAGCAGTTTCCAAATCTTTTCTAAGCTGATCTTTGGCTACAGAAATTACTACTCCCACTTTGTATTCTCTCCCTATTTTCACCTTCTCTAAACCTCTTGAAGCGGAAAGAACGTATTTCATATAATCTCCACCATCGCTAAAAAATTTCTTAAAATAATCGGATTGTTCCTGTTGTAAAGTAGGATTACGTGCTATGGGTTTTTGTGCCGGACAACCTTGAGTTTTACCTGCAATTCCTTTAAAAATAATTCCATGTACTGCATTTTTTTTGGATTGTTCGGTGGCAATTTGCGCTTTTTTGGAATAGCTCCATACTTTTACCATATAGGTGCCGTCGGATCCTACCCCAGCACACTCTATGTCGTAGCGCCAAGCTTCGGTTGCTTTATTGGCTTGTTTCTTTTTATCGGCATGTGCAGTGCCAAAGGCTATTACTACTATTAGTAAAGTAAGAATAGTTTGTAGCTTTTTCATATGTACTTGTTTTTATTAGAATGTTGTTTGTTTTATTGTCGTTTTTAATTTGTAGCAAATTTAGTTATTTTTAGTTATATTCGTATATTCTTTGCGTAATTTTTTAGAAAAAAGAAATTCTAATTTTACGCTTTCGTTAAGCCATAAATAGGATTTCTATTTACTTAAATTATGCTATGCAAAATCTTTCATTTTATCCACAATGTTTGTTGCTTAAGTTTGGATAAAAAGTAATTTTAATGAGCCCAGTGTATTTGTATATTCATTTCCACGGATCCCTCTAAAGTATTGTGCACTGCACAGCTAAGAGCAGCTCTTTCTAAGGTTTTCTTTTCTTTATCGGTATAATTCTTATCTGGCATTTGAACCACAACCTCTAATTGGGCCACATGACGAGGCTTATCGCCCATAATTTTGCTTACCTCTGCTTGGGCCCCTTCTATTTGCATACCCATGGTATGAGCAAAAATTCCCATCGTCGTTAATATACAACTACCCAAAGCGGTAGCGAATAAATCGGTTGGAGAAAAAGATTCTCCTTTTCCAAAATTATCTACGGGAGCTTCCGTAATTATTTTGGTTCCGCTTTGCAAATGTTCACATTCTACTTTTAAATCTCCTAAATACCTTGTTTTAATGCTTGCCATTCCTTTTCTTTTTTATGTTATAAAAGACCTACCACTAATAGTGGTACAAATTGGTTGTACAAAGATAAAAAATATTTTTCACCACCACTATAAAATATTACCTTTGTCCATCAAGGAAAAAATATGAAAACAAATTATATAAAAATAAGTTTAAAACCAGGAAAAGAATCCACTTTAAGAAGGTTTCATCCTTGGGTGTTTTCCGGGGCTATTGCTGGTATGTCTAATGCAACGAATGGGGCTTCTAAGATAGAAAACGAAAACATTAAAGAGGGAAAAGAATCTTCTAAACAGAAAAAGGATAGCTTTTCGCCAAAGGCTATTTCTTCTATACAAGAGGGCGATAAAGTGGAAGTTTATTCTTCTGTAGGCGATTTTTTAGGCGTAGGACATGCACAAATAGGGGGTATCTCTGTAAGAATTCTTTCTTTTGAACCCATCCTTATTAATGAATCTTTTTATGCCAATAAAATAGAAAAAGCTTATCATTTACGACAGACTTTAGGTTTAATACGCAACGATAATACTATTTTTCGTTTGATATATGGAGAGGGAGATGGTTTATCGGGCCTTATTGTAGATGTTTATGGTTCCACTGCCGTTATGCAAGCTCATTCTCCTGGTATGCACTTAGATAGGGAAATAATTGCCTCCGCCTTAATAAAAGTATGCGGAAAAGATTTGCAAAATGTATATTACAAATCCAAAAGTACTCTTTCTTCTCAAACAGGTTTAAATCCTACGGATGAATATTTAATAAAAGACAGAAAAATAGTAGAAACAAAAGAGAACTTGTCCATACCTGATTCTAAATTCGCCCCTAATTCTAAATTCGCCCCAACTAAAAACTCATCGCCTTTGGGAGATAGTTTAGTAGAAGAGGATACCGAAATTGCATGGGAAAACGGCTTAAAAGTGTATCCTAATTGGATACACGGACAGAAAACTGGTTTTTTTATAGACCAAAGAGATAATCGCGCACTGGTGGAAAAGTATGCTAAGGGAAAAAATGTACTGAATATGTTTTGTTATACCGGAGGTTTTTCTTTGTATGCCTTACGAGGGGGGGCTAACAAGGTTCATTCGGTGGATAGTTCTTCCAACGCTATGGCATTAACCGATGCCAATGTAAGCTTAAATTTTGGCAAACAAGATAGGCATCAATCTTTTACCCAAGAGGCTTTTGCTTTTTTAGATAAAGCAGAATCCGATTATAATCTTATAATATTAGATCCACCAGCTTTTGCCAAAAGTCAAAGAGTATTAAATCAAGCTCTGCAAGGTTATAGAAATTTAAACGCAAGAGCTATCGAAAAAATACAGCCTGGAGGTATTCTTTTTACTTTTTCCTGTTCTCAAGCCGTTAGTAGGGAACAGTTTCGTTTAACTATATTTAGTGCAGCAGCACAAGCTAAACGAAAACTTAGGATTTTACACCAACTTAGTCAAGGTGCCGATCATCCTATTAATATCTATCATCCAGAAGGGGAATATTTAAAAGGATTGGTCCTCTATGTAGAATAAGTTTCTATCTAAGTAGTTGAAAAAGGGAGAGGTTTCCAAGGTTGATAACAACCTTAGAAACCTCTCCCTTTTTAGCCTTTCTCAAAACTTATTTTTTTATTTTTCGCAACTTAAATATTTCCATACTCCAGCGGATAAAGCAGCACCAACAAAGGGAGCTACAATAAACAACCATAGTTGACAAAGAGCTTCTCCGCCTTGAAATATAGCTGGTCCTATACTACGTGCGGGATTAACGGAGGTTCCAGTAATAGGAATACAAACAATATGAACCAAAACCAAAGTAAGCCCAATGGCTAAACCGGCTAAAGAGGAATTTCCCTTTTTAGAATCGGTAACGCCTAATACTACCAATACAAAAATAAAGGTAAAGACGGCCTCGGCAATAAAAGCTTGCCACATCTGACCTTCTACAAAACCATTGGATCCAGTAAGAGTTGGGCCTTGATGATTACCTGTATTTACCAAAGCATACAAAATGGCCGAACCAATAATAGCTCCAATAACTTGAAAAATCATATACATTCCGGCTTCTTTTGCTTTCATCCTTCCAGAAAGAAAAACGCCTAAGGTAATGGCCGGGTTAATATGACATCCGGAAATTCCTCCAATAGCATAGGCCATAGCCACCACCGATAAACCAAAAGCTAAGGCTACGCCAAGAGTTCCCACACCGGAACCAACTAAATCGGGCATACTCCCTGAAAAAATTGCGCTACCGCATCCCATAAGAACGAGTACCATCGTACCTATCATTTCTGCTATGTACTTTTTCATAATCTTTTTTTTATTGATTAATATTTTGCAAATATAAACTTTTGAAATCTTCAAATAGGTTTAAACTATACTACCAAAAAAAACTTCGATAAAACACATATCTATTCTTTCCATAATGCCGCCAAAACTATGCATATACCTCCTTGTGCAATTTTGCCACAATGGAGGCGTAATTTTGGGTCAGTAATAATTTCGCATCTACTTGGTAAGAAACCGTATGGGCGGGAGCTTCCATAAGATATAAGGGAACAGAACTTTCGTTTTTATTGTAAGGAGGTTGTTTGTAATCGCAGGGAAATAAATGCAATCCCAAACGCTCATAAAATGCTATTCGACGACAAGAAATTTCATTTTCTGGAGGTTCCACTTCTAATATCACCGGACAAGGAAGTTGTTTCAAAAAACAACTTAAAAAACGCTCTCCTATTTTTTGCCCTCTATACAAAGGATTTACGGCAAAATGTCCGGCGTAAATAAACTCGTCCATATCCCAGTAAATAAACAATCCCACCTCTTTCTTATCTACACTAATAATACCTACACAGGCTTTTGGATGAACCGTTTCTGCTTCTAATTGCTCTCGACTACGTCTTTCTTGAACAGGGAACGATTGGGTATAAATAGAATATATAAAATCTATATCCTCCTTATATCCTGGTCCAGGATATATTTGCCTATATTCCATTCCTTGGTCCAATACGGGAAAAAATTTTGCGGTTCGTACCATACTAAATATCCATGGGTTTAAGATTGGACGAAATAATTAGGGTGGCTTGGGTGGCTGCTTGTACTTCTTCTACTTTGAAAACTGGGTTTATTTCTATTAATTCCACGCCTTTATCGGTAATTTTCATTACTCCCATTTCTGTAACAATAAGGTTAACACGCCCTTGTGCTGTAAGTGGTAGGGTGCATTTTTTCAAAATCTTCGGGTTCCCTTTTGCGGTATGTTCCATGGCTAAAATAACTAATTTAGCGCCCATAAGTAAATCCATAGCGCCACCCATACCGGGAGTCATTTTACCGGGAATCATCCAGTTGGCCAAATCGCCTTTTTCGTCTACCTGCATAGCCCCTAATACGGTGGCATCTACATGCCCACCACGAATAATACCAAAAGAAGTGGCACTGTCGAAAGTACAAGCTCCCGGAGCGGGAGAGGTAAATCCACCGCCAGCGTTAATATATTCGGGATCTTCTTCTCCTTCTTTGGGTGTAGCGCCCATTGCTAACAAACCATTTTCAGATTGTAATATAACCTTTACTCCAGAAGCTAAATAATTGGGAACCAAAGTTGGTAGGCCAATACCAAGATTTACCACATCTCCGTTTTTGAGTTCTTTAGCTACACGCTTAGCAATGATCTCTCTTATTTGATTTTTATCCATAATACAATATGTTTTTGTTTTTTACTTTTAATTAGAAAAAGACTTTTATAAAATACCGGTCTCTCCTTAACTTTTCTTTGTCGCTTTTATACTTTCCATTTTTTTCCCAAAGAAACGAATAGAACACCGCAATTCTTTTTATTTGCTCTCTTTCCTATGAACCATTTCTTGCGCTAAAAAAGAAGCCACATCATCGGCGTAAGTGTTCATTCCAAAACCTGCATCAAATCCCAACTCTTTTGCCAATTCATAGGTAATCCTGGGCCCTCCACAGCATACTATCATTTTGCTACGCAAATTCTCGGCTTCTAACATTTCTATTAATTCTGTCAAATTTTTAATATGAATGTCTTTTTGTGTAACAGTTTGAGAAACAATAATCGCATCGGCATTCAATTCCAAGGCTTTGGCGATTAATTCTTCATTGGGAATCTGACTTCCCATATTAAAGGCTTCTATGCTATCGTAGCGTTCCAAACCATAATGACCAGCAAAACCTTTCATATTCATAATGGCGTCAATGCCTACCGTATGGGCGTCGGTTCCAGTACTGGCCCCTACCACCACTATTTTACGATTGAAATGCTTGCGAATAAATTCATCGGTTTCCTCCATGCTCATTACATTGGATTCCACTTTAGGAACATGAATTACTGTATAATCTACCGTATGCGTACAATTGCCATAACAATTAAAAAAAGTAAATCCAGGCGTAAGTTCTTTATAAAATACTATTTGCGGATTTTCAAGCCCCATTTTGCGAAGAATTTGTTTGGCTGCTTCAATGGCTTCATCGCCACAGGGAACAGCTAAGGTAAAACTCAATTGTATTTTACCGTCATTCATGGTATCTCCGTAAGGTTTTATTCTTTTGGGATCGAATGTTTTGTCTATTTTTTCCGTAGAAGTAGAATATAGTCCACCACTCATAATTATGCTCCTTTCTTCATTAATTGTATAAACGGATTTTCATAATCCGCTTGCTTTTCCGATACTCCAGCCAAGCCTTTTCCTCCATTTTGAGGACGCTTTATATCGGCAAAAATTCCTTTTTCTAAGGCGGTAAATAGACCTTCGTTTTCTATTTTTTGTAATAGAGCCAAAGCATCTTGTAAAACTTCTTTGGCCCTGGACTGGATAATACCTCCTTGTTTAAATTCCATTTCCTCCCCTATATCTTTCATATTGTTAAAGATATACTTGGCGTTTTCTATAGACAGAAAACGGTCGCTCATAAAAGGGGTGTGTATAGCTTCTGTTGGCATTCCTAATAGTTGTATGCCTTGATGGGTCCAAATTCCAATTTGATTAAATAAAGCATCTTGTACATGGCCTCTAAAGATATTACCTGTCATAAACTTGGTTGGAGGCATGTATTTTAAGGTTGCCTTAGGAAAAATTTCACGGGTCATTTGGGCTTGAGCCAATTCTAAAAGAAATCCATTTTCCAACATGGGATCCATTTCAAAAGCATGACCTAAACCCATCTGTTCTTCGGGTAATCCGGCCAAAAGGGCTAATTGTTCGTTAATAAAATCGGAAGCCAATACCGTATGGGCTTCGGTTACCGCATCGGCCGTGGTTAAATAATTATCTTCTCCGGTATTAATGATAACTCCGGCGAAACTATTAATTACTCTGGAAAAATATTGATCTATTAGGGTTCGTTGCATGTTAATATCGCGGAACAAAATCCCATAAAGGGCATCGTTAAGCATTACATCCAAACCTTCTAAAGCCCCCATCACTGCTATTTCTGGCATACATAAACCAGAACAATAGTTGCAAAGTCTTATATATCGTCCTACTTCCTGCCCAACCTCATCTAAGGCCTTACGCATAATACGAAAGTTCTCTTGAGTGGCAACAGTACCACCAAAACCTTCGGTAGTAGCTCCATAAGGAACATAGTCGAGTAGGCTTTGCCCGGTGGTACGAATAACGGCTACTACATCTGCACCCTGACGAGCCGCAGCCTGCGCTTGGACTACGTCTTCGTAAATATTTCCGGTAGCAACAATTACGTATAGATAGGGTTTGGGCGCCTCTCCTACTTTGTTAATATAGGCTTCTCTTCTACCTCTACGTTCGATAATACGATGCATAGAAGATTCTATATACGGCTTAAGTACACTATTTCGAATAGATGCGTCTACCACCGTGGCTTTGCAAAAATCATACTCCCCGGTGGAAACCTCTTCGGCTATTTTTTGGGGCGTTTTTCCTGTTTGTGCAACGGCATTACCCATAGCGAAAACAATACCATATCCTAATAAATTATGTTCTTTTAATTGGTCTACCACCACATTGGGTAATGGCACTAAATCTTGATCAACACCATCTATGCCTAACAAACGAGCGATGGTTCTTTCTACTGCTACCGTGGTATAGCCATTTACAAAGTTCTGAACTTCTTCCGCTATTTTGTTCGCACAGAGCTTAGCTTCCTCTATTTTCTTAAAATCTAAGCCAAGTTTACTTTTTGTCATTTATATAATTCGGTTTTGTTTAATACTTTTTTACAGAGAATATACCTTTTGGGGGTAAGCCTCTTGGGGTACAAAATTTTTGGTGCTTGCAAAGCTACAAATTTTAGTCGAAAAGGTTAAGAAACTATTTAATTTTATACCAAGTGTTTTCCAATGAATGTTACTTAGTCCTTTTCTAAAAAATAATATTGCGCTTTGTCTAATAAGTCGGTATCTACACCAAGAATACTTGCTATAACTAATGCTTGCGAAGTATTTGGCGTTTTTGGATCCACCTCCTCTACCCTATAATCCATGAAATCTTGTATGTTTTCTATGGTAATTTTAAGGGGAAGCGATTCTTTCTGTTTTATTTCCAAATTGGGTGTAAAACCTTTGATTCGCAACCTCCTTTTAGCATTGGAAATGGAATCGTAATGGGTACTTATTAGTCCTACTATCTGTGGCTTTTCTAAAATATCCATAGCGGCACAAACTATAGCCCGCCCTTCTTCCGGATTGGTAGTTCGCGCTAATTCATCAAAAAAAAGTGCTACTTTTTTTCCTTGCTTTACTTTCTGTAAGATATCATTTAACTGCATCATTTCCGAACCAAAAGAGGACAAGCCTTGGTTTTCGTTTTGCGCATCTTGTACCCAAAGAAACACTTCGTCGAAAAGGGATAAACGAGCATAACTCGCTGGAACAAAAAAACCAAATTGAGCAAGGGTTTGCGCCAAGGCTATGCTTTTCAACAGCACCGTTTTTCCGCTCATATTAGCACCGGTAAGCAAACAAACGCCATTATACAAACTTATATCTACTTTTTGATAACGTTTCTTTTTCTCTTCCCTTAGCTTTTTAATGCGAGGATGAAATAAATTTTTCAATTCTATTTCTACCGAATTTTGCTCTATAGTTGGACAAGATAAATCCCATTGTATGGCCCATTCTGCTTTGGCAATTAATAAATCCCAAATGGCTACTAAATGCAGGGCTTTGGAAAGATCTTCCACATAGGGTAACAATTTTTTAGAAAGTTGGGTACGAATTTTATCTTCCTCTTCTAAACACTTTTGTCGTAAATCCTCTATTTCTTGATCTTCTGCAAGGCTATTGGGGTTCTTTAGTAAAATATTGGCGGCGGCGTTGGCAGTGGCGTTGGCAGCGGCAACACTTAAGCTCTGCTTTAGATTATTTCTATCCTGAGCTAATTGCTTAGAATAACTATCATAAACGTAAAAAGTTGGAATATGCGTATTATCGGGATCCAAACAGGCTACTACGGGTTTTAAATTTGGGAAAACCTCCATATTTACGCCTATTTCAGAACTGTAAAGAGACATTTCCTCTACTAGCAAAGCAAACTTTTTGATTTCAAATAATTGCACGTCGTCTAAAGCAAAATGGATTCTTTTAAAAGTAGATTGTAGATTTTGTACCTGAGAAATTTTTACTTTGAATTTTTCTATGGCACGTGTTTTTTGTAGAGCTATAAAAGCAATTACTTCTGCTGTTTTTTTATATTCAATAAGGAGTTCTGAGGCGCTATTCGGTCCTAACCAAGGAAGTTCATAGAGCAAATTTCGCCCCACTTCCGATCGGATAGGTAATTGCTCCATAAGGTAGGCCAATCCATTGATTTTTTTTAATGCTTCTTGAAAATACATATTTGTTGGTATCTCTATTTTTTATGCTTTCTTTATATCATATACTTCTCGTCCTAAAGCTTGGGAAAGAGTTTGACAGAGTTGCACAGAATTCATTTTATAACCATCTACCGAAATAGGATTGGCACATACGGCCAAAAGTTGGGTTCGGTTCACCACAAAAATACGCCCTCCTGCTTTTAAAAAAGAATAAAAAAGCGGTGGTTGAACAAAAATTTTAGTAAAATCACTAACCACTATGTTGGGCTTTTCTTTAAATGACAGAAGAAGTTGTAAAAAAGAATCGTTTAGAAGCCCTGACAAATAGATAGTTAATTTCCTTTTACGCACTTCCTTTTCTATTTCTTCTTTGGCTTCCTTTCCTTGCAAAGCGGAACGAATATGAAAATTATGCACTTCGCCCTCTGGACTTATCCCCCAAATTCCTGGTTGCATAGAGGAAAAATCTACTGCGTTTTTCAATGGATAAAGCGGTAAATTAATAAGTTCGTATTGATATTGGGTTTGTTTTACTAATTGAACTAAATTTTTGGAAAGAGCCGCCCCTGTACACAAAATCATAGCTTGTGCCACTACAGGGGAAGCCAAACTCATGCGCGATAAGGCTCCATCTATTAAAACGGTAGTAGATCCTGCTGTATGCGCTTCTTTTATAAAACGTTGTAATCCGGCACTGTAAGAATAACCCGAAAGAATCATTTTCCCCTCCAATACCACCCGTGCGCTTATTAAACGCCCCATCGCCGTTTTTTCTCTACTTACATCTATGATTTCTGTGGTTGATTTTCGCTGCCGATAATGAAATTCTGATGTTTGAACCAACATACCGGGATAGAAGGTCAATTCCGGTTTGGAATTTTCGTAAAGAACATCCGTTTTTTCTCCATCAACCCCTATAGAGGTAACGGCTATGGCTTCTCCTTGATTCTTATAATAATCTAAAATAGAGCGAAGACAAACGGTTTTACCTACATTCTTTGCCATGCCTACAACGGAAACACTACCGTATTGAATAATATCTGTTAGAAAAGGTATCATAGTAGGACAAAAGTACGGAAAAATACCGTACGGAAAAATAGGTATGTCCCTCTCTTCTTTTCAAAATGAAATAAGAAAACTAAACATTGTACCACCCTTTTCTAACTAATGGAAAAGGTGCCTTGTGAGCACCTTTTCATCAACCAAAACCAAACAAAATTATTTTAATTAATCGCAAGCTTTTTATTTACTATTTGCCCATTTTCTAAATGAAATTTCAAAAGATAAATACCGGATTTTAAAGCACTTACATCTAATGAGCGCACTGTATTCGCATTAGTTAAAAGCACACGACCCATTAAATCTATTAATTGTACCCTCTGGTAATTTCCTTCCAAAAACACTTGGTCTTTAGCAGGATTCGGATAGGCCTTAATTCCATATTTCTCTGCCAAAACTTCGTTATCGGTTCCTTGTATAATAACAAACACTTCTTTACTCGATACTGCGTCACATGCGTTCCACAAACTATTTACCATATAGGAATACTCTCCGTCTTTTAAATTCTTATCTGCATAACTCAATTCCACCAAGGGAGTTGAATTTATTTTTTCACCATTACGGTAGAGATCGAATCCCAAAAGGGCCAAATCTTTATTTGATTTCACAGGAGATAAAAACGCATTTAAACGAATAGGAAACGGCATTTCTACGAAAGAAACATCCTTTGCACTTTCACGAATACTACCTACTGGAGCATTTGACACATTAAGGCAAAGATTCTGAGTGGAGGCTATCTCTCTTGGTTTTGCCAATAAAACGGCCATAGCCCAATTGTAATTTAGTCGCATTACACTACTGGCTTTATACCATGCAGAACTTGCGGAGGGATTAGAATCTAAGGTAACTAAATCGCCATAACCAGGAATGGCCGGTCCTTTGCCTACACTAAAAGGATTCGCCCCTTTTTCATAAACGCCTTTAAAGGCTACGGCTATTTCTTTTTTTGCATTGGCAACCGGAATCCATTGGTCAAAATAAATGGTATTCCATTCTTTAACTCTTAATTTTTTATCGTGACTTTGCTTTATTATTTCTTTATTATCTACAAACACATAATGAGTAATATCGGCATTATCTCCTATATGAAATTCCACCCCAACAATATAACAATCCTTATATTTTTTTAATTGTAACGAATCCCAAGCAATACCAATAGTTAGATAGTTTTGGTCGCTTATAGCAAAAGAAGATAGGGCAATACCACCATCGTAACGTAAAGGATAAGGTTCTTCAAAATAAGGCAAAGACCAGTTGATTTTTGCTCCTTGCACCGAGCTTGTAGTATCTATGTTAGCGACTAAATTATTTACAGGCATACAATTACCCTTATCGCCTACTATAAGCATAACGGAATCTTTGGCCGAGCAAGAATTATCGTAAAAGGTTTCCACTACATAGTTGTAGCTTCCCAAAGTATCGGGTAGATCTTGATAGTTTACAAAGGTTAAAAACTCTTCATTTAACTTTACTCCATTACGAAAAACATTAAAACCTACTGCACCGCTGGTTTCATTCTTTTCTGGTAGATTCCATGTTAAAAAGCTTTCTTGCAGTAAACTTTTGGCCGCTAAATTTTTTACCGGATAACATACGCCCAAAGGTTTAATTTCTACACTATCCATATTAGATGCATCAGAGGTACAAATTGTACTATTTCCTTTGTCAAACAAGGCTTTCACCTCATATTTGTATTTACCTGGATGCAAAATTTCTTGCGTATAAAATGCATCTTTTAATGGATTCGTATTTTGCTTTTCCATGGCGGATCCATCTTTGGAACGATAGACATCATAACCAAGCAATCCTTCCATACTTTCTAATTCAAAGAAAGAAATGTATTTTTCTTCCGGAGCTCCGACAATAGCAGCTAAACACAATAAACCTTCACTGCTTCGTGTAATAGTCATTCCCCATACTTTAGCACGATCTAACCTACTACCATATTTCAAATTGGCATAAGACGATAAATCTATATATTTTCCAGTAGGTTCTAAGGTTTTGGCATCAAATAAATAGATTTTTAAATTTCCGCCTTTGGGTTCGTTTAATGCACCATATATGATACCATTATGATATGCAGTAGCATAAAGGGGTTTATCTCCCTTAAGACCATCTCCTATTTGCCCTACCACTTGAAAATTTTTGTCTAATAAGGTGCTTTTAACTACCCCTTGATCGGTCAAACCTATTTCAAAAAACCTTTCTCCATTACGGAAATTTTCATATACATTTAAACGAGAAGCTCTGTTGGTTATAGGAATATCTAACATAGCAATAAGCGTATCTAACGTTTTTATATCTTGTGGGTTTCTATGAAATAAACCAACTTTTTTCTCTCCTACTATCCCATAAATACTATCTCCAAATACACAAAGGGCAGAAAGAGACGCTCTCCCTATAGGATATTTGATATTTCTAACCAAACTTCCATCTAATTTTTGCTTAGTAAAAACGCCTTGATCGGTGGTAGTATATAAAAATTCATTATCGGATCCTATGAAAGAAGCCATTGTGGGTATTTGGCTTAAAAGAGATAAGTTTACCATTTCCTTTTCGTAAGGATCTTCTGTTTGTTTGGCAGCTTTCTCTGGAGCGTAAGAAGGAAAAGGACTTCTCCAAGCTAAATTTACGGTACGATTATAAATCACAGAGGAGGAAAGATGCTTGGGAGAATAACATCCGCCATCTACTACCACTTCAATAGAAGCCTCTTCGCTTAGAGCACTTTCTCTTAGGGTATCTTCCTTCGCATACTGAAATACCGCTGTTACCCTATAGTTATTACGACCTATAACAGGATTGGTATCGGTATATTGTAATAAAGCTCCGGGTCTAAAACTTACTAAAGCCGTATTTATTTTTTGGTTCTCCCTGTAAATATTATAGCCCCTAGGTTTGCTTCCTTGAAAACGAGGAGCTTCCCAATTTAAAATTACCTCTTTACCGCTTACACTAATTACGGCTTGTAGCTTTCCAACAGGCAATGGTTTACGAGCACCACTTACTCTAACAAAAAAACATTGTCTTTTCATTTGGTTGTACCCACACATAAATTCTCCATTATCGGAAACGCTCAAAATAACCACAGATCCATCCATGGCAAATTGCATAGCTTCATCGTCTAACCCATAAAGAGCGAAATAATCGGGAATACTCCATATGCCTATCTTTTTTTCATAGATAGATTGCCCAACATAAATCCCATTTTCAGATACATCACTCAGTGCCCCTGTCTCTAATACTTCACTTTTCCCTTTTTTATTTATAATCAATCCTTTACTTCCAGATGCCCCAACAGCAATACTCCCATCGGCATTAATTCCACTTAAAGTACCGGAACCACCTAAATTATAAAAAAGAGGAATAGAATCTTTGTTGGCCCCTATCCAAAGGGATGGTATCCAAAAACCTTTGTAATAAATAGTGCTATCTGGTTTTAACTGAATAGCTTCGTTCCAACCGGCAAAACTTTCCCCATTGGCCGATACTGCACGTACAGATGCTCTTCTTCCTCCATACTTAGGATCTTTATCTGCCCGTAATTCCGTAATAAAAAGCCCCATTTGTTGCCCTTTATTTTCCCATACCGCTGGCACTAACCCTTCGTCCATATAAACGTGGCCCACCATAGTTTTCCCATCGGGAGTGATACTATATACATTAGAACCTTTAGAATAATTACTGGGAATATATCCGGGGTATAAATCCACTGCATTCCATTTGCCATCCTTAAAATACCCTCCCACCTGAAGTCCTGTATTGTCTCCTCCTATTAATCTGGTGGTATCACAAAATTGCCCAACTACAACTCCATCATTGCTGACATCATGAGCCCAACTATTTTTAGGAAGTTTAGTAAATGTATTCGTTTTAATATCCCAAAGACAAGGAATATTATCTCCTATTTGTTGCTCCCTATTGGCAATATAGTAGCGACAATTATCGGACATAGCATTCGTTTTATATCCATTAAGTTCCTGTGGAATAATATAATACGCAGCTTTAGAGGTATCTACATCGTATTGTGCTTTCAATTCTAATCCTCCTCCTGCACCAAAGAAGCAAAGGAACATGCTTGCGATTAAGATGTGTTTTTTCGTCATTTTTTTATGTTTATAATTTATATATGAAAACATGTTTATTAGAAAATTTTATTCTCTTGTGCTAAAGAAGATAAAAAAAAAGAAAATATGTAAAAAACAGGAGTCACATACTTTCTACAAAGAGATTTTTGTTCTCACAAACAGGTCACATTGATACATAAACATAACAAAAACAACAGTTTCAAAAACTATAATTGAGAAAGCAAAGTGTACATATTCTCTTCTTGTTCTAATCCCATTTGCTTTTTTAAACGCATTTTTGCCATAGTAACGGCACGAAGATTTCTATGCGTAATGGATGCTATTTCCTTATTGCTCAAATTTAAACTAATTAATGCACATAAACGCCTTCCATTGGCTGTTATGTCAGGGTATTTATCCGTAAGCTTCTTAAAAAAATCGGCATTAATTTGTTTAAAATAATACTCAAATTCCTCCCAGTTTTTATCATTAGATAATTGATCTAAAAGCTCTTCCAATTCCAACACTAAAAGTTTTTCCTTTGGTTTTAATCCAAAATTAATTTTAAGTTTCTTTATCTTAGAAAGAATTTCGTCTGTTATACTTCTAACCATAAGCTGGTATAAAACATGAGATGTTAATTCTTTATTTTTATTTTCTATTTTTTCATTTAAAACTTGTATTTTATCTCCTTCATGTTCCATAGTAGAATGTAACCTACTTTTTACTAAATTATTGATTCTACACTGACGACGAATTCTTTGAATTAAAAAAGAAATAATAATAATTAATAAAATGGAAAAAACGCCTAAAAAAGCAAGCCAAAGATTACGATGAACCACTCGCTTTTGGCTCAATTCTAATTCTTTCGCTTGCATCTGCTTTTGCTGCTCAATCTTATAGTTTTCAAATTGTGCATGCAATTTTTCTATTTTCTCGTTTTGTTCTTCCAAATTAATACTATCGTAAAGAGAGTATTTATTTTTTAAACTTTGGTTCGCTTGCGCATATTTTCCTTGTACCGCATAAATATCCGAACGTATTTCCCAAAGATGCATAGTTATACGCATATTGGGAGAAATTTTAAAAGCGGAATCCACTACTTGTAATGCTTGATTATATTTTTTTTGATTAAACAGAAAAAGGGCATAATTAGAAAGAATATAGCTTTGCAGGTGCTTTTGTTTGGTTTCGGAAGCCAAGATTAAAGCTTTAGTATAATAACCTTCTGCAATCTCTATTTCGCCCATATCTCCCTGAATTAAAGCCAAGTTAAATAAAGTACGCAATTGAGCTTCTTTTTGCAAATTATACTTTAATTGCAAACTATAGCAGGCTGTAAAATACTCCAATGCTTTTTTAGAATTTCTTTTACCATAATAATTATAACCCATATTCGACAAAACCTTGCACTGTTCTTGTATGTTCCCTAAACGTTGTACAATAGCCAAGCTCTTATTATAATAAACCATGGCTTTGGAAAATTGCCTTTGTCGAGTGAATATACAAGCAATAGCATTGTAGCATTTAGCGGCTTCCAAAGAATTGGAGTCCTTACCATAATACCACATGGCTTTAGAATAATATTTTATAGCCTCTTCATTATGCTCTAAAAAAAATTCTATCATGCCCAAAAAGAAAAGACTTTCAACATGAAGATTTTCCCAAAGGGGTCTATGGGCAGGGGATATTTTCGTAGAATGCAACCTTTTTTCTGCTTTTTGAGAAATACTACCAGCCTGATTTTTTGCCCTATTATAATTTCCCTCTTCAAATTCAATTTTTGCTTCTTCTAAGGTAAAATAATAAAAAAAAGGGGTTTCTTTGTTTTGTGTTTTCTTTAGGGCTCTTTGTACTATGTTTTTCCTCTGAATCAAGGTTAATTGTCCGCTTTTTAGCTCCTTATAAAAAATTTTGATACTATCTACAGTGGCTGCTTGTAAGGAAGAAAAACTCATATATCCTCCTAATAGCGCAAAAAATAGAAATATGTTTTTTAGATATTGTCTTATTTTCATATAATGAGTGGATTTTGGTTCAGACTATTAAAATAGTTCGTATTCCATCGCTTTACCAAGCATAGCCATACAATGATTATAATCGAATTTTGCTGTTCCAAAAATTAAAATTAAAGTCAATTTTGAGCAAAGCTACAAAAAAATAAACATAATATTCTTTTTTTATTTACTTTTCAATCCAAGAGAATATATCTTTATTAATATCTTAAAATAACTATATTTGTAGCATATAAAACACGGGGACAGGCACGAGCTTCGCTTAGAGGAACGGACCTTTCGTGACAATTTTATTAAATTCATTCGTAAAAATTAAACAAAATAAATTTTTGCTATATTGAAAAAACAAGATACTATTCAGGAACAAGAATCTGTTAATTACCCTATTTTAGGAATGCACTGCGCTGGATGTGCAAACAGAATAGAAAATATTATACGGAAAGAAACAGGGATAAAGAAAGCGCACGTCAATTTCGCTACAGAAACTCTACATCTAAATTTCTATCCCGATAATTTTCAGATTCAAAATCTCCAAAAAATTCTTACTCAAGCAGGATACGAACTCATTATTACAGAAAATAATCCTTTTGAAAAACAAGCAGAAGAAAACCAAAAACGATATCAAAAACTAAAACATCGAGTATGGGGAGCGTGGATATTGGCGCTTCCCTTAGGTGTAATTGGTATGATGCATGGTATTCATTTTCAAGGACAAAACTGGATTATGATGACCCTTGCCTTGGCAATTATGGCCCTTTTTGGACGTTCCTTTTATATAAATTCCTGGCATTTGCTGAGGAAAAGACAGGCCAATATGGATACCTTAGTGGCTTTAAGCACAACTATTGCTTTTATATTCAGCCTGTTTAATACTTTATTCCCAGCCTTTTGGATTCATCGAGGTTTGGATGCCCACGTTTATTATGAGGCCTCTGGACTTATTATTGCTTTCGTTTTATTAGGTAAATTATTGGAAGAAAAAGCAAAAAAAGGTACTTCTACGGCCATACGTTCTTTAATGAAATTGCAACCAAATACTGCTTTTCGCATACGGGAGGGAAGAGAAGAGGAGGTAAATATTTCTACTTTGCAAACCGGAGATCTAATAAATGTGCATCCGGGAGCTAAAATACCAGTAGATGGAACCGTAAAGGATGGTTTTTCTTATATTAATGAAAGTATGATTACTGGAGAACCTATCCCGGTTTCTAAAAGCATTGGAGATAAGGTTATGGCAGGAACTATCAACGAAAAAGGGCAACTTACTATCTGCGTTACCGGTCTTGGGTCCAACACTTTTTTAGCCCAAATTGTAAGAATGGTACGAGAGGCTCAAGGCAGCAAAGCACCCGTACAACGTATAGCCGACCGTATAGCAGCTATTTTTGTACCTGCTATCCTTGTTTTATCTGTTTCTACTTTTTTCCTTTGGTTTATTATAGGCAAAGAGGCCTACTTCTCACATGCTCTTCTTTCAGCAGTATCCGTATTAGTGATAGCCTGTCCCTGCGCCTTAGGACTTGCTACTCCTACGGCTCTAATGGTAGGAATAGGAAAAGCTGCTGAGAACCATATACTTATAAAAGACGCTACTGCTTTAGAACAACTCTGTAGCATTAACTGCCTAGTTATAGACAAAACAGGAACACTCACAGAAGGATATCCAAAAGTTGTAGAAGTATATACAAAAGGTCCAAATCGAGAAAGCAACTTGCCAAATTTGTCAAAAGAATTATTGGAAATTTTACGACAAGGAGAAAGACTCAGCGAACATCCTTTGGCAGGAGCCCTCGTGCGCTGGACAGAACAACAAGAAAACACGGGGACAGGCACGGATTTTTTTGGTTCTGAAAGTGGTTTAAGCCAGTTTGAAAGTATTACAGGAAAAGGAATTCAGTTTGCTTTCCAAAATAAAATTTATTGGGTAGGGAGTTTAGATTGGCTTTTCGATAAAGGAGGATACTTAACAAAAGAGGAAGAATCTATGTTTCACTCTTGGCAAGAAAAAGGCCATAGTGTAGTGGTATTTGGACAAGAGGAACATGTACTTGCTTCCTTTGCCTTAGCAGACCCATTAAAAAAAGAAGCACAAAAGGCTATAAAGAAATTACAAAAACGAGGTTTAGAGGTAATTATGCTAAGCGGAGATCAGCAAAGAACGGCTGCATCGGTGGCTAATGAATTACATTTAAATGATTTTCGCGCCGGTCTACTCCCCTCCGACAAGGAGAATTATATTATAAGTCTTCAGAAAAAAGGTAAAAAAGTAGCTATGGTTGGTGATGGTATCAATGATAGTCAGGCCTTAGCAAGAGCAGAGGTAAGCATTGCAATGGGTAAGGGAACCGACATTGCTATGGATGTTGCTATGATAACATTAATTACCAATGATTTATTACTGATTCCAAAAGCTATTTCTCTTTCCGAAAAAACGTTAAAACTGATTAAAGAAAATTTATTTTGGGCTTTTATTTACAATCTAATTGCTATCCCCATTGCAGCAGGTATATTATATCCTTTTACGGGATGGTTATTAAGCCCCATGGTGGCCAGTGCCGCTATGGCTTTTAGTTCGGTATCGGTGGTGGCTAACAGTTTACGTCTAAAATGGAGTAACTTAAACGAATGAGAAATAGATTCTCTCAAAGTGAATGTTAAAATAGCATAGAAAAATATTGCCAAAGGGAACAGTCGCTATACAAAATTTGCTTTTTAGGCTTTTAAGAGTGCTTTTTAGAACCCTTCCATATGCCATTTAAAGGGCACTATAAACGTAACTGTAATTGGCAAAAATTTTATTCAAGGAGGAGCTCGTAAATTTAAAGGACACTATAAACGTAACTGTAACCGCTATAAACACATCTATGGGTTGTGCCCTTTGTAGCTTTTAGCATGTCTTTAGAGGGTGTCGGTGGTTTCAACCGGGCTTTCTTCTTCTGTCGTGGTCCATTTTTCCCTGTTTTTCTTTTTTCTCTCTTCTACAGGAAAGGCCATAAACCAACAATAAAAGAAACTAAAGAAAACAATCCCTAATTGAATAGTTAGAGTAGAATCGGTGCAAAAAGCAAAAGATACAGAGAATAAAAAAATTAAAAATAGTAAGTTTTTTGTTTTTATTGCACGAATAAAAGCTGCCACCAAAATCCAAGATAAACACCCTAAACCTATTATTCCTAAATCTATAGCTGTATGTAGATATTGATTATGTGGATGTTTTTGTACTATTTTTAATGCTTGTGTTTTTTGATAATGTTCAAAAAACACATCTCCTCCATCTCCTATGCCCACCCCAAAAACCCAATGCTCGATAAAAGTACCAAAACCATTTTTTAATAAATATAAACGAGGCACTACAGAACCATCGTAATTTTTATCTGCAGATGTAATTTCTCTACTTTTAAAGGCACTGTCGGCCTTAAATGCACGAGTCTCTTCCAAAAAATGATTCGTTTTAGTAATACTATATTGCATTCTTTTTATTACACCGGGGGCAAAATACAAGGACGCTCCAAAAAACAAAACGAAAAGCAGGCAAAAACTGCCAGCCAAAATATATTTTTTTCTATAAAATATATCCACAAGTATGATTAAACAACTTATTACAAAAATAATTTGTCCGGCTTTGGAAGAAGAGGTTAATAAAGCCAAAGCGAAACAAAGCATAGAAAAAATAGCAAAAATCTTAATTCCTGTTTTTTTATACCATTTAGGGTGTTGTATCCAAGAAACGGAAAGAAAAGCGAAAGCTAATACCATATATAATGCTTCAAAAGCCGGATGCAAATGAGGATACGAAGATAAATACTGCATCATGGACGGAATTATATTATTTATAAGTTCTTGATATTTACCTTGTTCTAATAATTCTCTCGTGAAAGGATATTCCAAAACGCCAAGAGAAAGGAAATAAGCTTTTTGAAAAAAGATACAAAGGCAGCCAATAACAAAAACAAAGCCTATCCATTTATTCTTTTTTTCTGTAAAAAAATTTCGCCCCATCCCCACCATAATAATAGGAAACACTAAAAGAGAAAGTTTTCTTTCAAGACTATACCAACCATATTCTTTATTTTCGGAATAAAGCATGCTAAATAAATACATTAAATATAAAAGGAAAAGAGGCAAGAACAAAAGAATCCAAGACTTGTCTATTTTTTGAACCTTTGGGGTAAGAATCCAATAAACCAAAGCTATAAATACGCTCACGCCTATAAGATAAGAGGTGGCCCTAAGAAAAACCCCCATACATAAGGCTATAGCAAGAAGTAGAGCAAATTGTATTCTTTCTAAATTTAAATACCAATTTCCTTTTTGTATTTTATTTTTAAACAATGTATTCTTTTTATTTTATTTGTCTTTTTTATTTTACGCCTGCATTTCTTATATCCTCAAAAAGTTGTCTTTTAAACAACAAAATAAAAAATCTTTTATTCTCCATATTTCTACAAAATTACTCTTTTTTTTCAATCCTTTAGTTGACTACTTTTATTCCAAAAAAATTGTCGGTTCAAAATATAAATAGCTAACAGCACGGAAAGGCCATCCGCTACGGGAATAGCTCCCCAAACACCTGATAACCCCCAAAAAGAAGAACAAATATATAGAGCCGGTATAAGAAATAACACCTGCCGAGTCAAACTTAAAAATATAGAAAGTTTTGCTTTCCCAATAGATTGGAAAAAGTTTCCTGTAACAATTTGAAAACCAAGTAATGGATGCAATAAAAAAACAATACGAAGCCCTGTTTTGGTAATATTTATCAATTCTATATCCTTGGTAAATAATCCAGCCATAAAAGCAGGCGCCAATTCAATGAGTATAAAACCAAAAGTAGTTACCACCGTAGCGGCATAAAATGCTAAAAATAACGCTTTTTTCGAACGCTCTATTTTACCTGCACCATAATTATAACCCACTATAGGCTGCATCCCCTGACAAATACCTATAACAAACATAACAAATAAAATAGCATAACTATTTATAATTCCGTATGCCCCTATCGCTAAATCGCCTCCATAATTGTGAAGTTTATTGTTTAAAATAATATTGACTACCGATGCAGCCACATTCATCAAAAAAGGAGACAAGCCTATGGAAACAATATCTTTTATGGTGGAGCTTCGCATACGAATTTTTTGACGATGGAAACGAATATAGGTTTTTTGACCCATAAAAAACTGCATCGTAAAGCATGCACTAATAAACATAGATATTACAGTAGCATAAGCGGCTCCTTCTATGCCCATATTTAAGCCGAAAATAAAAAGCGGGTCTAAAATTACATTGGCTCCAACCCCTATTAACATAAACTGCATAGATTTTCCTGGAGAACCAGATGCTCTAATAATATTACTATAACTATAGGCCAAATTACTAAAAATACTGCCGGGTATAATAATTTTCAAATAGGCCGAAGCATAGGGAATCGTTTGTTCACTACCTCCAAAAAGCCTTAACAGAGGATCCAAAAAAAAGAGACAAGAGGTACAAATACAGGCCCATATAACAAAGGTAAGTAGAATGGCATTCCCCAAAATACGTTCCGCCCAATCTTTATCATTCATTCCCAATACAATAGAGATTTTGGAAGAGGCTCCCACTCCAACAAGAGTTCCAAAAGCTTGAATTAAGGTCATAATAGGGAAACAAAGAGCTAAGCCAGAAATAGCCATAGAACCTGCTCCTTGTCCAATAAAAACACGATCTACCACATTGTAAAGAGAAGTGGCCATAGTCGCTACCACAGCCGGCACAGAATATTGCCACAGCAACCGACCTATCTTTTCGGTTTCTAACTTACCGGGATCCACAGTGGACATCTTACAATTTCAATTTTATTTTGGAGAGCAAATGTAATATAAGTTATATAAGTCCATATACATCCAAAAAGAAGGGAAAATAAGGATTGGTTTCCCCTATTTTCTGAGTGTTTTTCTTACAGTACAGGACAAAGGAACAAAGGTAAGAAAATAAAACTTGTTTCTAAACAGAAATAGAAAAACAGGGGGACAGGCACGAGGGAAAACAGGGGGACAGGCACGAGGAAACCCAATTCTACAGCCATGCACAGAGTGAAATGAAGAAAATAAGGCAAAAAAAAACATGTGCTTTCTTATTTTCTAAACAGAAAATGGCCTGAATTTAGAAACAGTTTTTAGCACATTTTTTCCTTATCTTTGCACTGTAATTTTTAAAAACTATAAATTTTAAGCTTATGCCGGAAAATATACCCAACCCCTCGCGTACCGAAATTGAAAGTCTGGGAGAATTTGGACTCATTGATTTTTTAACCAAAGACTTACCTATACACAATACAGATTCAACGCTAAAAGGAGTAGGGGACGATGCTGCTGTTGTGAAAATTCCAGAAGGATGCGTTCAGTTGATTTCTAAAGATTTATTAATTGAAAACGTACACTTTGATCTCACTTATTGCCCACTAAAACATCTTGGATACAAAGCAATTGCAGTAAATCTCTCCGATATTGCAGCTATGAACGGGCAACCCAAACAAGTTTTGGTGGGCATTGCCATTTCTAACCGTTTTTCCTTGGAAGCCTTAGAGGAATTATATAGCGGAATGCGCTTAGCCTGCGATCGTTACGGAGTAGACCTCGTTGGAGGTGATACCACTTCTAATACTTCCGGATTGCTTATTTCTGTAACCGTTTTAGGTTCGGTTCACCCTACCAAAATTAGCTATAGAAATGGAGCTAAAGAACATGATTTACTTTGTGTTTCTGGTAATTTAGGGGGAGCCTACGCTGGTCTTTTACTCTTGGAAAGAGAAAAACAAGAATTTTTGGCCAATCCTAAAATGCAACCAGATTTTAAGGATTTTTCTTACGTACTGGAACGTCAACTTAAACCAGAACCTCGTATAGATATAGTAAAATTATTAGACGAAAAAGGAGTGAAACCAACCTCTATGATAGATATTTCCGATGGTTTAGCTTCCGAAATTCTGCACATAACCAAAGATTCTGACTGTGGATGTTTGCTCTATGAAAATAAAATTCCTATAGATCCGGAAACCTGCAAAGCATTGGAAATGTTTAAAATTCTTCCTGAAGTAGCTGCACTAAGCGGAGGAGAAGATTATGAATTACTTTTCACTATTTCTCAAGAAGATTACCCTAAAATTAAAGACTCTAAAGAAATTTCCATTATTGGACATATCACAGAAGCGGCTCAGGGAGCGTACTTGGTTCCGGAAAACGGAACTCTAATTCCACTCACGGCCCAAGGATGGAATAGCTTTCCTAATAAATAGAAGGAAAAGAATAAATCCAATCGATAGGTGGAGATAAGGTAACTAAAAAGACTAAGGTAAACCGGCATACGAACCAATAAATTCAATCGATAGGTGGAGGGAAGGTATAAAGTGTATATCAAAAACGGATGCTTCTAAAATAACAAGGAAAAGTCTAAAATAAAAAATGAGAATTGATAAATATTTATGGACCATTCGCATATTTAAAACTCGCTCGGTAGCGACAGAAGCTTGCCATAAAGGGCAGGTTCGCCTTGGAAACGATATTATAAAAGCCTCTAAAGAAATAAAAGAAAACGATATTATAAATATAAACCAAAATGGAATTACACGCTCCTACAAGGTCTTAGATTTACCAAAAAATAGAGTTGGAGCAGCTCTCTTACCTACTTTTGTCTTAGATATGACTACCGATGAAGAAAAAGAAAAAATACAAATGCGTCGTTCTCCTTCTTTCGAACGCCGAGAAAGGGGATCGGGAAGACCTACCAAACGGGAACGTCGAGAAATAGACTTATTTAAACGAAATTAAAAATATTCTTTATTGGAACCTTGGTTTAAGAGAATTAAAAATAGCCTTGCAAAAGAATAGATTTATTAATTTTTAGACCTGAAAAATATTTTCATAGGTACTCCGCTGAAATTATATAAGCGGCGAATTTGTTTCTCCACAAATCTTTTATAGGGATCTTTTATATATTGTGGCAAATTACAAAAGAAAACAAAAGCCGGATAAGCGGTTGGTAATTGTGTAATATACTTTATTTTAACCGATTTTCCTTTATAAATAGGAGGTGGAGTTTGTTTTACTATTGGAAGTAACATTTCGTTGAGTTCAGAAGTGGGAATATGCTGTTTACGATGATCATAAACCTCTTTCGCCATTTCTAAAACCTTAAAAATACGCTGTTTGTTAATAACCGAAGTGAAAACGATAGGAATATCGTTAGCGGGAGCCAACCTGGCGCGTATTCCTTCTTCATAGTCCTTTAATGTGTTGGTTTCCTTTGATACTAAATCCCACTTATTAATTACCACTACCACCCCTTTGTTATTTCTATAACAGAGACTAAATAAGTTTATATCTTGAGATTCTATACCCTGGGTTGCGTCTAACATTATGATACACACATCACTACTCTCAATTGCTCTAATAGAACGCATAACAGAATAAAACTCTATATTTTCACTTACTTTAGTTTTTCGTCGTATGCCAGCGGTATCCACCAAATAAAAATCAAAGCCAAAGAGATTGTAACGAGAGTAAAGAGAGTCGCGAGTAGTACCAGCAATAGGAGTAACAATATTTCTATCTTGACCAATAAACGCATTAATAATGGAGGATTTCCCTACATTAGGACGGCCAATCACTGTAATACGAGGCAAATCTTCCGGCATAGTATCGGGAAATTCGTCCATTTCTGAAACAACTTCATCTAACAAATCCCCGGTTCCTCCCCCATTCGTCGCAGAGATAGTAAATAATTTTGGCAACCCAAGAGAATAAAATTCGGCTGCATCGTTCTCACGCATAGCATTATCCACCTTGTTTACTACCAAAATAACTTTTTTAGGGCTAGGCCGCAACAAATCCGCCACATCCACATCCATAGGCGTAACGCCATCTTTGGCATCCACCATAAATAAAATCAAATCGGATTCGTCTATGGCCAACTCCACTTGACGACGAATTTCTTCATTAAAAGAATCTTCATCATCCGTGAGATATCCTCCCGTATCTATTACGGAAAAATCCTTACCATTCCAATCGCCAGTGCCATAATTTCGATCTCGGGTAACCCCACTAATTTCGTCTACAATGGCATCTCTGCTTTCGGTAAGGCGATTAAATAAAGTAGACTTTCCAACATTGGGCCGACCTACTATAGCTATTATATTTCTCATAATTTATCAAACAAAAGAGGAATTCTTTAACACAAAGAGGGCTTGCAAACCGCTGTTTACAAGCCCTCTTGTTAGTAGCGGGGGCAGGATTCGAACCTACGACCTTCGGGTTATGAGCCCGACGAGCTGCCTCTGCTCCACCCCGCAATATATTTGCAAAGATATACTTTTCTTTTTGAAAAACCTAATAGTGTCTGTAAATTTCTTGAAAGGCAGGTTCCTGTAGCAATTGCGAATTTATACCAAAAGATTGAAAAGCACTAAATAAGGGATTTGAATTTTGATTTTTTATGCGGTCTTCTATTTACTTTAGATCTATTTGCTAATATTTGCGAGTTGGGAAAGTCTTCAAAAGTAGATTTTTTAGGAATATATTAACTTATCCTCTTATTGGTGTGTCCTATAGCCCCCTTTCATACTTTAACTTACACCGCAAATAGAGTATGCTTTAGCTTGGTGTTCCAGCTAAGACCTCCGTTATTAGAAAAACAGATAGGTTCTCTATTTGCTATTTATTTGAGAAAGGAAAAATACCTATGAAAAGCTATCTTTGTTTTTTAGTTTTTTTAATTACATTTGTTCCTCTCTTATAATTAAAAAATTATGAAAACGATCTCTTTAAAATTCGCTTTCTTTATTCTTTGTGTTTTCTTTACATTTAGTTGTGGTACAGTGCGATCCAATTTTATTTATCCTTCCGGTTCTATAAGTACTCGAACTTTCAATAACCAGGATTTTTCTCAAATACAGGCAGGAAATGCTTTTATTGTTAAACTAATTCCTGGAGATAAAGAAAGTATTTATATTGAAGCGGACAACAACCTTATGCCCTATATTTCCGTTAAACAAGAAAAAGAACGTCTTGAACTTGGTTTTAATAAGGAAGTAAAAATTAAAGGCAACTTGCGTGTGGTGGCCACGGTAACTTATAAAACCCTTAATAGTTTGAAAGCCTTTGGTGCCACCAATATTTATATGCCCCTCCCTCTTATTACAAATAATTTAACAGTTACGCTAAGCGGGGCCTCTTCTTTGGAAGGTTCTGTCGTTGTAAGTTCCTTATTTAAATTAAGTCAAGAAGGAGCCTCTTCCTGTAAGCTTGACGTAGAAGCTAAATCCATTAAGGCAAAATTAAGTGGTGCTTCGATTATCTCTGACGGAGTTTGGAAAGTAGCCGTATCGGGTATTATTGCTTTATCGGGAGCCTCTTCGGTTAATATATCTGGTTTTATCCATAAATTGGAACTTACCGCTAATGGTGCTTCCCAATTCAAAAACCAAAATTTACTAACTAATATTACTATTGCTACCCTTTCCGGAGCCAGTAACGCTCTGTTATCGGTAGATAATGAACTTCGTGTAAAAGCAAGCGGAGCCAGCATGCTTTCTTATCAAGGAGAACCAAATATCAAAGATGTTTCCGCTACTGGAGCATCTTCGGTTTCTCGCAAAAAATAAAAAAGAGAGGGCCCTCTAACTATTTGGAGAGCCCTCTCTTTTTTAATTTTGCCTATTAAATAATTTATAATAAAGCACCTAACTTTTTTATTTCTCCTACTTGCTTTTTATTCTACCAAACTCATTTCCTCTATTAATCGGTGGGCTCCTGCAAATTTATCTATAATAAATAAACAATAACGTATATCTAAACTTATATTTCGACATAAATCCGGATCATAAATTATATCACTCATAGTTCCCTCCCAATTACGATCAAAATTCAGGCCTATTAAATTACCCTCCGCATTGAGTACTGGACTACCGGAATTTCCTCCTGTAGTATGATTGGTGGCAATGAAACCCACTGGCATTTCTCCTTTTTGGTTAGCGTAGCGACCATAATCCTTATTCAAATACAATGTTTTTAATTTATCCTCTACCACATAATCGTAAATTTCTGGATTTTCTTTCTGCATAATTCCATTTAAGGTGGTATAATAGTTGTAATGCTGCGCATCCGATGGCGAAAAGCCGGCTACTTTCCCATAACTTACTCTAAGCGTAAAATTCGCATCTGGATAAAATACAGGAATGTTCGTATCAGCAAGCAAGTGGCTATTTAAAGATTTTACTTCTTGAACCATTTCCATTTGCCCCTTCATATAAAGCCTTTGTAGGCTATCTATACGCCTTTGATATAGAGCAAGCATAGGACGTGTTTGTGCAAAATATTGCGAATAAACTAATTGCGAATATTTATACAACATATCCTTTTCTATTTTTTTATAATCGCCTTTTTCGTATTGACTTAAAAATTTTAAAAGCTTTTCCTTTTGTGAAAATAGTGATTTTTTATAGAAGTTATCTAATTGCTTTTCCATGTTAATTCCTTCAAAATCTATAACTTGAACCATATTCCCCGAAGAGGTCATAAAGGCTAATTTTTCGAAAATTTCCCTATCAATGTTTGGATCGTAATTTTTATAAAAAGCTTCCGTCCTTTTTTTCATTTGTTCCACTTGTGCCTCTACACAAATCGTGGTATCCAAACCCTCACTTACTTGACATAGTTTTTTAAATCCATACGCAAAACCTACAATCTCCGGTGCATTAACATGTTCTTGAAAAATAACATTCATCACATTATAAGGTTCCAACGAATGATAGGATTGTTTTAAAGCAGTTAATATTCCTTGGTAGGGCAAACCCGACGGACTTTGAGTCCACTGCTGAAACTTCTTTTCATATTCTTCTTTACGGTTCACCGCTTCTAATCGCTCCACCCCCTTCGTTTCGCCTATCCATTTTTTCCATCCATTGGCAATAGAAGCCGCTTTGGCCGCATACTGTATTCTCTGAAGGGCAGAAGTGTTCATGGCTTTTTTTATAATATCTAACCTTTGAGTACGAGCCTCTATTCGTATAGGATTTTCCACCTCCACTATTTGCTTAATCCCATAAGAAGATAAATACTCCTGTGTACGCCCTGGATAACCAAAAACAAAGGTAAAATCATTTTCCTCCACTCCTTTTAAATCTATTTTTAGAAATTTTTTCGGATGATATGGTTGATTTTTAGAATTATAAGGAGCAGGCTCATTATTCGAATCGGCATAAATACGGAAAACCGAAAAATCTCCGGTATGCCGCGGCCAAACCCAATTATCTGTATCTCCTCCGAATTTTCCTATATTGGAGGGTGGTGCTCCCACAAAGCGCACATCTTCAAAAACCTCATTAACAAATAAATAATATTGATTCCCGTAATAAAAGGGAACTACACGCCCTTGGTAGTGGGTTCCCTCTACGGCTCTACTCTCTATTCTTTTTATTCTTATTTTAATACTATCCGCTCGAACGGCTTCAGAAAGTGTTTCGGAAAGATTTTGTAGTACTTCGGTGGTAACCTCTTCCATTCGTACCAAAAAGGTAACCGACAATCCATTGCAAGGTAATTCTTCGGCTAAAGAGGCTGCCCAAAAACCATTAGTAAGATAATCGTGTTCTAAGGAAGAGTGCGACTGTATTTGCCCATAACCGCAGTGATGGTTGGTTAAAAGTAATCCTTGATCGGATACTACTTCTCCTGTACATCCGCCACCAAAAATAACAACGGCATCTTTAAGAGAAGATCCATTTACTTGGTAAATATCTTCTGCTGTTAATTTGCATCCTTTGGCCTGCATATCCATTTGGTTTCTTTTTAATAACAGGGGAACCCACATACCCTCATCCGCTTTAAGCGGAAAAACCAAACAAAAAGAAAGAAAGAAAAACAGGATTTTTTTCCTTTTGTTTATGCTCTTCTTTTCCTTTTGGATTCGAAAAAAATAAAAATTCATGTTGTTGTTTTTATTAAATAGTAAAAATTGTTTCAAACCGGCCTTGTTTATTGGAAAGAAAATCTAAATTTAAGCACAAATATCTTACCTATTGAGTAATATCCAAACTCGCATGAAAGGCACTGTTGGCAAAATACTTGCTTGTATATTTCCTTAATTAGAGCTCTTTTAACTATCCTCTTCGCTTGGCAAATCGCATTTCTCTCTTTGACAAATTTCCTGTAATTTTTGCAAACTCCAAGCTTGATTATATACAAAAAGCTGCCCATATTTCCTCTTTAACTTTTCCACTAAAACCAATGTATCTTTTTGTAAATTATATAAATCGCATAAACTCTGAGCTATAAGTCCCCATTGGGGTTTACTCAATTTTAAGGAAACTAAATGATCCACATTATAAATACGAGTTTCTATATTATTAATTTCATCTCCCAAAATCTTTGCTTTTGCCTTATTAATTTGCTGCTCTCCAACCTCATACAATACATTTAAATATTTTTCATACAGTACGTATTCATTCAGCATAAAAGCAATCTCCAAAGGGCTAAACTCTTTCCAAAATTCCACCGACATAGGCAAGGCTAAAAAACGACCCAACATAAAAGAACCGGCATCTAAACCCGATCGATGGAAAGAAAGACACAAATCTACCGCTTTGTGAAAAATCTTTATTTTTCTATTTAACGACAATAAATCATAAACTCTATATTGATCTTGGTGGGATCCCATGGTGCTTTCCATAAGTTGACAAACATATTTATCACTATTCGAATCGAACCAATCGTTAACAAAAGTTCGGGCCTCTTTTGGCTTTTTCATCAAGTCGTTACGAATAAGACGCGTGAGTTTATTTAGATCTACAATATCTGGAACGGCAATAGTACCTATGATTTTAGTATATTCTTCATAGGCAATTTTCATTTGCTCAAATACTTTTTGCTCCTTTTCGTCCATCTCTAATTTTACACCAGAAAGATAATCCGAAAAACGAGCTCTCCGAAATTTAGCCTGCCCCTTATAAATAGAAGCTGTTTTACTGGATAGGGTCACCCAGTCTAATTCGTAAATACACATGCCTTCGGCATTGATTAAAGCTTGTCCTTCCATGCGAATACCATATTTTTGCAAACTTAAAAATGCCGGAATACCATAACCTCGACAAGCAGTTACTACATGTATGGCCGCTGGGGTCATCCCAATAATAGCATCCATTTCACTAAGAACAATTGTATCTTCTGGTAGAAAGCGTTCCTTACACAAACATACTTTTGTTGCGTTCTTTCGTTTAATTTCCAAAGCTTTAGCTGTGCTAAAACAAAGTACGGCCGAAACAGCAGAACGAGGTAACACATTAACCCCTTTCCCGAAAAACTTCAAACTGCCTAAAGAAGAGTCGTCTATACGCTCCGAAAAAATTTGCCGCCGATGATAAGGTCGTACTAACTCCCCCACTCTTTCACGACTGATAAGCCCTTGTTTATACAATTGTATGGAGGAAAGTAGAGCCGCTCTACCGGTAAGTTCTGATTCGTTAATTTGAAGAACAGCAAAAAGATTGGCCTTATCGGGTATGTATTCTGCACCAAATTCAATGGTAACGGGTGATCCTACTCGTTTTTCCAATTTGGGAAGCAAAGGATCGAAATGATATACTGCCGGAAATGTTTTTCTAATCTGTGCTCTATCAAAATATTCATAGTCTTCTGAAGACAAATTTCCGGTCATAATTTCTTCGCCAAAAATATCTCTATAACTCTCTATCTGAACTCCAAGACCAGTACGAGAATGGCGACTGTAAAGAACTCCTGGATAGGAATAATCATCCCCAATAGTCCATACCATTTTTTGTAAAATTAAAGACGGATAAGCTAATTTACCTTGCATAAAAGTAACCAACAAGTCTTGGTTGTTTTGATAAAATTGACGGATATAGCTAAAATAGGCATAGAGTTGTTCGAAGGCATCCTCTAAAATTATTTTACCCTTAGGATGCGTTTCTATTTCTTTTTCCACCACGGAAATTAATTCTTTACATTCTCCTATTTCTTTTTCGTTAATTTTAGTTTCATATAAACAAACCTTATCGAAAAGCATACGGTAGAGATTCATTAAATTATTCCAGTAAATACGGGTAGCCATATTTTCCTTATAATCTCTCAACAACCCTCTATAAGAGGATCTTGTAGTTCCGGCATTAAGGATGGTAGGCATTAATCCGGGAATATATTGGGGCATGGTACTTCGCAATGCTACTATCAATGGTTTTCTCATAGCACCCAAACGACAGCCTGTCATAATTTCAAGATTCTGTATCGCTTCTTTTAAATATACCCTTTGACGGAGTTGCGTCTCTGTCTCTCTTTGCTGCTTTTGCGCTTCTTCAAAAACCTTAGAAGTAAGAATAGTAAAATCGGGAACCGCATAACCTGCACGCATTAAATCGGTTAGCATTACTCCTTTATGACTAATTTCGTAAACATTATAATTTTCTTTAGAAAGAGCCGAAGTAACCTTATCGGTATCGTGCAAAGGATGGGATTCCACATATTTCTTGCACTGTACATAAAAATCTTTTCTAATTTTTTCTAAGGAACTTTTTGCAACTTCGTTTCCCTTTTCTTCTTCTATTAACAAAAGCAAAAAACGAGTAACATCTTCGCCCGTATTACGTAGCATATAATAAACATCGTACCAACGAGGAGCTATTTCTTTTTCTTCCTTTTCATTCTCCAAGGTGTAAATAACCGTTCCTGGCTTGTTTCCTTCCGGTTCTCTATCTTTTTCAAATTCCCTCCACCCTTTTTGAACAAACAAATTCAAAATATAATAATTGGGGTAACTACCTCGGATTCTATAAGTGATTGCTGGTTGTTTTTGCATTTTTCTACCTTTTTAAATTTTCCTCCACCCTTTTTAAACAAACAAATAATTGGGGTAACTACCTCGGATTCTATAAGTGATTGCTGGTTGCTTTTGCATTTTTCTACCTTTTTAAATTTTCCTCCACCCTTTTTAAACAAACAAATAATTGGGGTAACTACCTCGGATTCTATAAGTGATTGCTGGTTGCTTCTTTTAGATTGTTACCTTTTTTATTTTTTACCGGATTTTAAAATAGCTACAAAATATTCCATATAACCTTTGATGGATACGTATTATGTTTCACCATGGAACGTGATTTTACCGGCTTACTGTGGACGCTTTTATCTTTTTGGACGGGCTTGGCAAACATCTCTTTTTCTCGGGCTATAAACTTACTATATCAAGGAATTATCCCTTGACTCGTTCCTCAAATAATTCTTACGTATTTCCCAAAGAACCACCCCTATACTAACGGATACATTTAGGGAATGTTTAGTCCCAAATTGAGGTATTTCAATGGCTCCTGTACAAACATCTACTACCTCTTGACTTATTCCATCTACTTCATTGCCAAAAACAAGTGCTATTTTTTCGTTTTTCTCCCAAAAAAAATTTTCCAAAGAAATACTATTTTCCACTTGCTCCACAGCATAAATTTTATAAGCTTCTGCTTTGAGCCGGTTCACCAAATCTACTGTATTCTTTTCATAAGTCCAAAAAACAGATTCTGTAGCACCTAAAGCGGTTTTTTGAATTTCTCGATGGGGAGGACATGCTGTAATACCACAGAGGTACAACTTTTCTATAGCAAAAGCATCTCCGCTACGAAAAGCAGAGCCAACATTGTGTAAACTACGTACATTATCTAATATAAGTGTAACAGGCCATTTTTCCGTTTGCTTAAATTCTTGTACACTAAGCCGACCCAACTCTTCATTCCGTTTTACACGCCCTTGTACTACCCTTTGTGGCGATAAAACAATCTTTTTTATTCCGTTTTCCTTGGAATCTGTAATATTCATTCCTTTTCTTTTTTGTGGAAAATCCGTGGCGGAGCCAACTGTTTTTTTCTATTTCTTGGCGCACATAAAGGGGCTAAACGGATTTTATTTCTATTTTTATTCCCTATGGCAAAATAGATCGGATTTATATACAACTTTTGCTTCTGTGCAGCCTATGCTTCTGTGCAGCCTATGCTTCTGTGCAGCCTATGCTTCTGTGCAGCCTATGAAAAATTATATGTTCTATAGCGACTATTATGGATTGGTACCCGAATTGGTGTCCACTTCGGTATGGTTCCGTTCGCTTCGCTCCGGCAGTGTTTGTTGTTTGTTTGTAGCCTACGGCGGCTACTATAGGTTGGTTGGTATCATCCTATAGAATCATTATATCCCAATAGAAAACTATATTCTATAGGCTATAGATGACTCACAAACTACAGGAAGCTATAGGCAAAGCTCGGGGAACTGCGGCAAACCTATGGAGAGTAAAGCTATAAACAATTATCTGAAAGCTATAAAAATCCCGGGGAAAGGCGGCAAACCTATGGAAAGTAAAGCTATAAACAATTATCTGAAAGCTATAAAAATCCCGGGGAAAGACCTATAACTCTTCTAAAATTTCCTTAACCAAACCAACTAAAATAGGAACGGTCTTTTCTACAGCTGCTAATACCTCTTCGTGTGTTATTTTTTGTACAATTTCTCCACCACCCAAATCGGAAATTACAGAAATACCCAACACTTTTATTCCTAAATAATTAGCAACAATAGTTTCTGGAACTGTAGACATACCCACTGCATCCCCTCCTATGGTGCGCATGTATTTATACTCTGCAGGAGTCTCAAACGTTGGACCGCTAACCCCTACATAAACACCCTGTTGCACAGAAACATGCAAACGTTCTGCTGTATGTAACGCTTTTTGCAATAACTCGTGGCTATAGGCTTCATGCATACTGGGAAAACGAGTACCGAACCTTTCATCGTTGGGTCCAATCAAAGGATGGGTCCCCATTAAATTAACATGATCGTTAATAAACATTATATCCCCGACATGAAAATTTGGATTCATTCCTCCAGAAGCATTGGAAACAATAATGGTTTTAACTCCTATAAATTTCATTACATACACCGGGAAAGTTACAGAAGACATGGGATAACCTTCGTAAAAATGAAAACGGCCTTGCATAACTACCACCTTCTTCCCAGATTTAAGACTCGCAAAAAGTAATTGACCTTTATGCCCTTTGACAGTAGAAACTGGAAAATTTGGGATATCTTTATAGCTTACAGTATATTCTATTTTAAGTTCATTGACTAAATTTCCTAATCCAGAGCCCAATATAATAGCTATCTCTGGTTGATAATCCTGGGTCATTTTTTGAATATACGCTGCTGTTTCCTGAATTTTTTCAAACATGTTTTTATGATTTTTGTTTTTTATCTACAAATTGGAATATGAAACGAGAAAACTTTTCGCTTTCGTCGAATAAAATTTCTGTGGTCACGGGCAAATAAGCCAAAGGTAAGTCACAAAGATACGAAAAAGCCGGGGAATCTTTTAGACGCATAAAATCTTTTTCGGTAGTTAGTAATACCACAGGGGCGTATTCCAAGGTGGAAAATGGGCCGTTTCCCATGTTAAAAACTCTTTCAACGGAAGAAAAATGGGACAAAGTGGAAGTAGGTGTTGAAGCCGAAGTGGGTGGAGAAGAGAAGGAAGAAGTGTAAGAAGAAGATGCTAAGGGAAGGGAAAAAGAGGAAGAGTCCGTTACGGGACACCCTTCTATAATTTTTTGATATTCTTTTCTTATTTGTACCGCTTCCCGTTCAGAAAAAATATGATGATCTGCAAAACGAAAATGCTTTACCACTTCCAAATTTTGTGCACGTAAATAGTCTTCCAATGGTTTGGGATGCGCTATGCCGGTGAATAAAAAGATTTTCTTAGAGTCTGTGGAAATAGAAAAATTTTCGCCCTGTATATTCTTGAAATCTCCATACTTTATAGTAGAAAAAAACACTTTTTGTAAGGGAAATTGCGGACTTTCTCGCTGAATTTGATGCAGAAATTTCATTTTTTCGCTTTCCTTTAAAGTGGGGGGGCATTTAGTAACCATTAATATATCCGCTCTTCGAATTCCACGACGACTTTCTCTAAGATTACCCCAAGCCATGCAATGATCATAAAAATAAGGATGCTCATATTCAGTAAGCAACAGATGGAGCCCGGCTTGTACCTGCCGATGTTGATAAGCATCATCCAATAAAAACACTTCCGTTTGGGGCTTTTGCTCTTCTAAGGCATGTATGCCTCTAGCTCGCATAGTATCTACATATAGGTTAAATTCTTGTGGTAAATGCCCATAAAATTTTTGCATATATTGCATTGGTTCATCTCCTATAGTAAATGCAGTATCGGAAGAAGCCGCTAAAAAAGAAGCCTTGGTCTTTCGTCCATATCCACGAGAGACCACCCCCACAGAATACTTATCCGACAAAAGCTGAACCAAATATTCAGTCATGGGTGTTTTGCCGGTTCCCCCTACACTTAAATTCCCTATACAAATTACGGGAAAACTAAATCTTTCAGACTTAAACACCCCCCAATCAAAAAACAAATTCCGCACTTGGGTTACTAAATAATATACAGGGGTAAATGCAAATCCTAAAATTCTGATTATTTTTATTTTAAGGCCATTATCCAACATTCTTTCCACTTTATAAATTTGCTAAGGTAATTAGTTTAAACGAAACTACAAAAACACGGGGACAGGCACCAAAAACACGGGGACAGGCACGAGGTTTCCTTACAGCCTCAACACTTTTGTTCTTTTTTTGTTTTTTTTACATGCTAATGAAAGAGAAAAAGAAGTGCTCTGAAATGGTGATTTTTTAGGAAGCGATATAAGTATTTTTTAAATATTTGTTAAATTATATCAACATATTTTTGTTTATATCTAAATCTTTTGTACTTTTGCAGTCCGTTTTTTTAACTCGATTTCGCCTTGTTTGGTTCTTTCGGTTAAAACTTACGGATTGTGAAAATGATTTATTAACTGTTTTGAAATAAAATAAAAAGATGAAACGCACATTTCAGCCCTCCGTTAAAAAGCGTATTAACAAGCATGGTTTTCGCGAAAGAATGGCTTCTGCCAATGGCCGTCGCATTTTAGCTGCCCGCAGAGCAAAAGGGAGAAAGCGTTTAACCGTTTCCGACGAAAGATAAAATAAAAGCTTGCTTAATTTATATTGAAATTCTGTCGCTTTTAAAACGAGGCAACAGAATTTTTTTATTATACCATCATCCTTTATGCTAACATTTCTGTTCATCGTCATTTTAGTTATTCTCGGCTTTCGCATTCTCGGCCGATTAATTCTTCCTTTGATTTTAACATCTTGGGCTCAACGACAACAAAAAAAATTTTTTACCGCTAACGATTCCAAGGAGCCGAATTTTTCTGATTCTTTCTCCAAAGCCAACCGAAAAGAGGGGGATATACATATCGATTATATGCCACCCAAACAAGATCTAAAAGAGGCTAAACCAGGAACTCCAACTAACAGTGAGGATTACGTGGATTTCGAAGAAATAAAAGAATAAGAATTCTTTTAAATTAAAGCAAGAGTTTTTTCCATACACTGGGAGAGGCTCTGTTGTGGAATATGCCATATTACTACACGGGGTCAAGCACACGGGGACAGGCTCCGATTCTTGAGACTCCAAATCTGAAAAGACACAATTTTTTATTTCATATAGTCCCTCCATATGGGGACAAATTTTGAATTACACAGCAACAACTACACGGGGACAGGCTGGACAAATGACTAACAACCAAAAACAACCACACGGGGACAGGCTCCGAATTTTGGAATCTACACGGGGACAGGCTGGACAAATGACTAGACAAATACCAAAAAATTTTCGCAATTTTTGTCTTTTTTTTGCAAAATTCTACGTGTAAAAATTTTTTTATCTAAATGTTATTTTTTAATAGATAATCTTGTATCTTTGCGGGTTAAACGTGTATTTACGTGTTGCTATAAAACGAATGAAAAAGATTTGGAATTGGTTCAAAGAAAGTATCCCCACCGAAAAGCATCTACTTAAGCGAGAGATTAAGAGCTATTTTATTATTACCCTTTGTCTTTGCTTGTATGCCTTTGCCTTGGTGGCTTTTATCATTAATTCTGAAATTGTTGGAGGAGGTATTAATGGGGTTTCGACTCTTATTTACTACGCATCTAATCGAACACTGCCAGTTGGAACTACTGCACTTATTTTAAACATAATATTATTAGTTATTGGTTTTAAAATTTTGGGCAATAGCTTTGGCTTTAAAACCATTTACGCCATTTTCATGCTTTCTGTTTTTATCATGATGTGGCAAGGTTTGATGCACGAAGGAATACTAAAAGACGATCCCTTTCTCTCCGCTGTTATTGGTGGAGCCCTTACCGGAGTTGCTATAGGCACCTCTTTTAATTACGGCGGTAGTACGGGTGGAACCGATATTTTGGCTTTGATTATTACTAAATATCGAAATGTAAGTCCTGGTCGGGTCATTCTTTATTGTGATGTTTGTATTATTTCTTCTGCCTATATTGTTTTTCACTACTTTTTAGACAAAACGCCCATAGAATCTTTTCGCATTGTACTTTATGGATTTGTGGTAATGGCAGTAGTATCCTACACCATCGATCTTATTGTTTTGGGCGCACAATCATCAGTTCAGATGATCATTCTTTCCAAAAAACACGATGAAATTGCCGAAATGATCAATAATGATATGAAAAGAGGGGTAACCTTTTTACATGGAACTGGTTCTTACGCCAAAGAAGATACGGAGTTATTATTTGTGGTGGTACGTAAATATGAAATGCAATCCGTTTTGCGTCGAATAAAGGATATAGATCCTCAGGCTTTTATGAGTATTACTACGGTAACCGGTGTATATGGTAAAGGCTTTGATCGTATCAAATAAAATCGGGTTTTAGCATGTTTTGTGCGTAATATTTAGATTCTCTGCTGCTTTAATTTTAATTAAAGACAGTTCTAAAATCAAAAAATAACAGAAACCAAGAACAAAGCCACCTAAAAGAAACGCAGTTGCTAAATTAACCGAATAAAATACTGCGAATAAACATTTATGGAAAATATAAAACCTTTCGTACTACTTGCTAATTTAAGCAAAACAAAGTTAGTACGAGATTATGCCTTGATCCTGCTTGGGTCTGCTATTGTAGCTTCCGGCTATGTTTTTTTCTTTACTCCCTATAAGATTATTCCCGGTGGAGTATATGGTATTGCTATCATTTTACATTATATCACCGCAGGTTGGTTTAGTTTTTTCCCGGAAGGTTTACCCATAGGTACAACTGCTTTAATCTTTAATATTCCCTTATGGATTGCTGCTTATAAACTTTTAGGTCCCACTTATGGCCCTAAAACGGTAGTAACTTTCGTGGCCACTTCTATATTTACCGATACTTTTGCTTTCTTACAAGGGCAAAATGTTTTAGTAAGCAATGATCCTTTATTGGCATCTATCTATGGTGGCGCTTTGGTGGGACTTGGAGTAAGTCTTATTTTTAAAGCAAGGGGAACCAGTGCAGGAACCGACGTTTTAGCGAAAATTATCGCCAAATATTCCCAAGGTAGAGTAGGTTCTATGATTATGCTTATTGATTCCTGTATTGTCTTACTTGGTTTAGTTGTCTTTCGCTCCTGGGATGTACCTCTATATTCTTGGATTGCAATTTTCGTATATGGACGAGTGGTAGACGCTATTACCGAAGGAATACGCACTGAAAAAGCAGTCTTGATTGTCTCTAACAAGCAAGAGGAAATGCGCGATGCCATTCTTTTTACCCTCAACCGAGGAGGAACCTTTCTTCAAGGAAAGGGAATGTTTTCCGGGGAGCCTAAAGATGTTATTTATACAGTGGTTCCAAAACAACAAATATTCACTTTGAAAGAAATTGTAAATCAAGTAGATCCAACGGCTTTTGTGACGGTACTTCCTGCTTATGAAATTTTAGGAAAAGGCTTCCGGTCTTTAGAAAAAACCATTCAGGAGGAAAAATAATATAACAAAACTAAGGCATGTTTGCACATGGTACACACAAACGGTAAACTTTGCTTATTTTAAGAAAGGAATAGACAAAACAAACACAATATTATATGCCAATTAAAATAAATTAGCATAAAAAAACAAAAAGAGGGAAACCTCTATAATTCAATAGTTACCTTAATAATATTAAATAATTTTATGGACAAAAAAATGGAAATACTCCGTAAAGACTTGGAATCTTACGGAATTAACGGAACCAAAGAGATTTACTATAATCTCTCCTATGATGATCTTTTTAAACATGAAACTGCAGCTGGATTAACTGGTTTTGACCGTTCTTATCTTACTGAAACTGGCGCTGTTACAGTAGACACTGGTGAATTTACAGGTCGTTCTCCTAAAGATAAGTATATCGTTAAAGAATCCAGTTCTGAAGATAATGTTTGGTGGGCACAAAAAGAACGGAAAAGTTCAGATAATAAACCTATTTCTACGGAATTATGGAATAAACTTTATAAAACCGGAAGCACAGAACTTTGCAACAAAAATTTGTATGTTCAAGATGGTTTTGTAGGAGCTAACCCTAACAGCCGTATCTGTATCCGCGTCGTTACGGAAGTAGCTTGGCAGGCTCATTTTGTAAAAAATATGTTTATTCGTCCTACAGAAGCAGAGTTGGTGGACTTTAAACCCGACTTTATTATGTTAAATGCTTGCAAAACTACCTATCCAGACTATAAAGCCGAAGGTATGAATAGCGAAGTTTTTGTAGCATTTCATTTGGGATTGAAACGTGCTGTGGTTGGTGGAACTTGGTACGGTGGAGAAATGAAAAAAGGACTTTTCTCGGTTATGAATTATTTCTTACCTCTAAAGGGAATGGCTTCTATGCACTGCTCGGCAAATATGGGAAAAAATGGAGACACTGCTATCTTTTTTGGCCTTTCTGGAACTGGAAAAACCACTTTATCTACAGACCCCAATCGTCAATTAATTGGAGATGATGAACACGGCTGGGATAAGGAAGGCGTTTTCAACTTCGAAGGTGGCTGCTATGCCAAATGTATTCATTTAAGTAAAGAAAACGAACCCGATATTTTTGGAGCTATTAAAAGGGATGCTTTATTAGAAAACGTGGTTTTTGATGAAAAAACAGGAAAAATAGATTTTGACAATGCAAGTAAAACCGAAAATACTCGCGTTTCTTATCCTATTTATCACATTAATAACATTGTTAAACCTATATCCAAAGGAGGTCATCCCTCCAAAGTTATTTTTCTTACAGCGGATGCTTTTGGTGTTTTACCTCCAGTTTCCCGCCTAAATGCCGATCAAACCATGTACCAATTCTTAAGTGGTTACACGGCTAAAGTAGCTGGTACAGAAAGAGGAATAAAGGAACCAACTCCTACTTTTTCTTCTTGCTTTGGTGCTGCTTTCTTAATGTTGCACCCAACTGCTTATGCCAAAGAATTAGTAAAGAAAATGCAAGAACACCATTCTACCGCTTATTTAGTAAACACCGGATGGATTGGGGGACCTTACGGCGTAGGTAAACGTATCGATATCCCTTCTACTCGCGCTATTATTAATGCTATTTTGGATGGTTCTCTCGATAAGACAGAAACGGAAATTATTCCTGTTTTCGGTTTAGCCGTTCCTAAATCTGTTCATGGAGTAGATTCAAAAATTCTGAACCCACGCAACTTATGGGCTAATCCAACAGATTGGGATGCCACAGCCCGTAGCTTAGGCGAAAAGTTCATCAAGAATTTTGAAAATTTCACCGATAACGAAGAAGGAAAACGTTTAGTAGCAGCCGGTCCTCAGCTATAAACGGTCGTCTACTATAAAATGCTATTTCTGTATTCAGAAACTGTTTAAAAGAAAAAGATTTTTTTAAACAGTTTCTAAGTCCGGTGTCTTTATCTATTTAGAAAGAAGGCGCCGGACTTTAATTTTTTAGTCCACAAGAGACAGAATACACGGGGACAGGCTGCAAGTTACCTGCTTTTTTCAGAATACACGGGGACAGGCTGCAAGTTACCTACAAGTTACCTGCCGTTATCGGAAAATATATTTAACTTTTATTTTTCTTACTTATGTATAATAACAGGCCCTTTCTTCAACGAATACGTCTTTCTGTAGTTTTACTGATTGGCCTTTTCTGTTGTGAACATGGCTTGGCTCAATTTTACACCGGATCTGAAATGACATTTGGTCGTAAACGGGTTCAATATGAAAAATTCTTTTGGATGTATTATCGTTTTGATGGTTTTGATGTCTATTTTAATCGAAATGGGAAAAACTTAGCCCTCTATACTGCCAATTATATACAAAACCACTTGTCTGAAATGGAAAAATTAATGGGTTTTCAATCTCAGCAAGGTTTAAGATTTATTGTATTCAATCGCCTTAGCGATTATAAACAAAGCAATATTGGGTATTTAGACGAAGCCAGCGAGGTTGGATATAATACTGGCGGAATTACTCGCTTCCTCGGAAATAAAGTCTTCCTCTATTTTAATGGCAATTATGTAGATTTTGAAAAACAAATAAGACAGGGGATTGCAGAATTGTTATTGGCTCAAGCTATACAAGGAACTAAAGTGGGAACCCAATACAAGAACTCTTACTTAATGGATTTACCATACTGGTTTACTGGTGGTTTAGCCTCTTATCTTACGCATCCTTGGGATGAAATTATGGATGAACGCATGCAAGAGGCAATTCAACAAAAAAATTATAAATATATATCTGGCTTAGAAGGGGAAGAAGCGGCTTTTGCAGGTCATTCTTTTTGGTATTTCGTCGCACAAACTTATGGAGAAGAAGCTATTCCACGATGTATAAGAGTGGTAGCCAGCGAACGAAAATTAGAAAAGACTTTCAATATTGCATTAAATGTAAAATTTAAAATACTAATGAAGCAATGGCGAGATTTTTACCTACAAGAAAATTCTAAAATACTAAGAGATAGTATCGTTTATAAAGAAATTCTTAAAAATACCAATCGTACCGATCGTACCTACGATCATTTTGTTTTAAATCCATATGGAAAAGAAGCGGCTTTTGTAAGCAATCATTTGGGTCTTGCCAAAGTTTTTATACAAACCTTGAACCCTCCACAACGACATTGCATTTATAGGATAGGAGCAAGTATAAATGATAAACCCGATTACTCTTTTCCTATCTTAGCTTGGCATCCAAACGGACATATTTTGGGAATTATAGTGGAAGAAAAAGGCCGTACTACTCTAATTTTATATGATCTGCAAAAGAAACACAAAAAAGCAGCTTTTCGATACCCTATAGAAATATTCGACAAAGTTACAGGCTTTAGCTTTTCCAAGGATGGCCGCAGTATTGCTGTTGCAGCTTCCAGTAATGGACAATCCGATATTTATTTATTCCATTTAGGAGCAGGAACAACCAAACAAATTACCTTTGATATATACGATGATCAAAATCCAATTTTTATTCCGGAAACTGATTTTTTAGTTTTTTCATCTAATCGCCCTAACGATAGTATTAAAAAAAACGAAAAGTTTGAAATTGCGCCTTCCCTCACCTTGGGTCATAATTTATTTGCCTATGATTTAAAGCAAAATGAAAATATCTTGGTGGGTCTTACCAAAGAAAATCCTTTAGTTTCTCTTTCTCAACCCCGTCCTTTGGGTCCACAAATGTTAGCATACTTAAATAACGCTTTTGGAGAAACCAACCTATCCGTAGGAAAATTCGGAAAAACTATTTCCCAAATTGATACAGCTATACACTATCGAAATACCTTTCATTCGGGTATGGTAAGTGACTATCCTGGAGGTTTATTATCTATAGACATAGCTCCTAATAGAGGAGAATATGCACAAGTAAGGAAAGATCATGGACGATATGTTTTGGGTATACAAAACTTGGAACCTATTGCTAAACAAACGGAAGTAATTCCTATTCCATCTAAAACAATACAACCCACAAAATACAAAGCACAAGTACTTAAACGTCAGGAAGAAAAACAAAAAAAACAATTTTATTTAGATAGCCTAAGTCGAGCAGCAACGAAAGATACCACTGGAAAAGCAAAAGAAATACTACAAAAAAGTTTGTATGTTCAGTCCTTTTTAAAATTAAGAAATGCCGAAGTATCCGATCTAAATAGGCTAAGCGATTACGATATTTGGCTTTTGAAACGATACGGATTTTGGGAAAATACACGGGGACAGGCTGCGGATTCTGTCCGTGTAATTCTATGCGACACCTCTAAAAAAGAACAACTTACAGAGGTGTGTACACGGGGACAGGCTGCGGATTTAGATAGCATCCTCCTTTCTCCTAATCACCCTCTATATAAAACATTGTGTAAGTTTAATGGACGTTACTCTAAATATACAGACACTAATTATATTCAGGATTCTTTAGATAGAAGATTCTTTTCTTCTAATCAAGACAGTGTTATGGAAATAAACTTCCCAAAAATTGCCCCCAAACAAAATATTTATAATGTTGAATATTCTATAAACCAAGCTACTGCGCAATTGGGATTTAACTATTTGAACGCTTGCTATCAAGCTTTTACTAATGCATCGGGACCTTTATACCTAAATTCCAATGTAAATGGGTTCGCCCAAATTTCCATTACAGATTTAATGGAAAATCATCGTTTTATAGGAGGTGTTTCTATTTCCTTCGATTTAACTAATACTGAATATTTGTTTAGTTATGAAAATATGGAACGTAGGTTGGGTCATCAATTTGTATTCCATATGGCAAACTATAACCAAAACAGAATTTTTCCTCCCTATAAACAAAATACATTTGATATGTATTATATTATAAAATATCCAATTACACCTGTATCTCAACTAAGAGGGACTATTTTTGCACGTTACGACCGCACCATTTTAAAATCTTTTGAATATCAAACTTTGGTAGAACCTACTTATCGTAGCACTCGCGTGGGGCTAAAAGCCGAATGGGTTTACGATCATAGTCGATTTATCAGTCAAAACATTTATTTTGGAACTAGAGGTAAGGTGTGGTTTGAATATTATCAGGGTATTATTCATTCCAAGGATAATCTTTTTGTAGTAGGAGTCGATTTTCGAGATTATCGTCGTTTATATAAAACCTTAATTTGGGCAAATCGCATTGCTATATCTTCTTCTTTTGGACAGTCCAAATTAGTTTATTATATGGGAGGGGTAGATAATTGGATTGCACCTCGTTTTAACAGAGATGTACAAACAGATCCCAACCAACATTATGCATATCAAACTTTAGCAACCAATATGCGAGGTTTTATCCAAAATATTCGCAATGGAAATACTTTTGCAGTTCTTAATAGCGAAATTCGCTTTCCTATTTTTCAGGTTCTTTCGCCCATGCCTGTCAAATCTGCTTTTTTACGACATTTACAATTAATTATTTTTGGGGATGTTGGTAGTGCTTGGAGTAATTGGAATCCATGGTCGAAAGATAATCTTTTTTATAAACAAACCATTGTAGACAACAAACTAACTATTGAGTTAGACAAAGATGCCAATCCTTTTGTAGGGGGATTCGGCTTTGGACTTCGTTGCCAACTATTAGGTTATTTCATAAGAGGAGATCTCGCATGGGGAGTAGAAAATGGTATAGTACACAAAAAACCTGTTTTCTATTTTTCTTTTTGTACCGATTTTTAAGTAATCCAAAGTAGCATGCTCATTCATAGGAAAAGATGTATCTTTTGGTGTGTACACGGGGACATACACGGGGACAGGCTCCAAAATAAATTTCGTATATTTGTACTGTATCTAAACAAATTTGGCTTATGTAGCATTTTGCCAAATGGTAATACTATCCCAAAATCAAACTTTGTTTTTTAGATACTAAAACTATATAACCAAAACCAAAACCCAATCATGCAATACATATCCCATTTAATAGATAAGCCTTTATTGTCGCAAGTGAAAATTGTAGCCACCATTGGACCTGCGTGCAATAATAAAAAGACCCTTTCTGCTATGATTGAAGCCGGATTAAATGTTTGTCGTTTAAACCTTTCGCATGGTACCTTACAAGATCATTTGGAAGCCATAAAACTCATTCGGCAACTTTCTTCACAAATGGGTATTCCCATTTCTATATTGGCGGATCTTCAGGGTCCTAAATTACGCATTGGCAATATCGAAAACGATGTAATTTTGATCAAAGACACTCCTTTTACTTTGGTATCTAATCCCATGCAAGGCAATGAACACACTGCTTATATGAGTTATACAGACTTCCCAAAAGTAGTAAAACCAGGGGAGGAAATTTTAATAGATGATGGCAAAATTCGTCTTAAAGTTATAAAAACTAATAATATAGATAGAGTAGAAACCTTGGTAATTAATGGTGGCCCTCTTTTTTCACATAAAGGGGTGAACCTCCCACATACACAAATAAATTTACCAAGCCTTACAGAAAAAGATAGGCAAGATGCTATTTTTGCGCTTCATAATCAAGTAGATTGGTTAGGTTTGTCGTTTGTTCGTAAAGCACAAGATATTTTAGAGCTAAGAAAGTTGGTTCAAGAAGAAGGAAAAGACGGACAAGTAGGCATATTAGCTAAAATTGAAAAACCAGAAGCCTTAGCTTGCTTAGAGGAAATTTTGGACGTAGCAGATGCTTTAATGGTAGCTCGTGGAGATCTTGGTGTGGAAGTTTCCTTTGAACAAATCCCTATAATACAGAAAGATATAATTCGACAGAGCGTAGCTAAGGGTAAACCTGTTATCGTAGCTACACAAATGTTGGAAAGCATGATTCACAACTTCGTACCAACCCGTGCAGAGGCTAATGATGTTGCTAATGCCGTATTAGATGGAGCCGATGCTGTTATGTTAAGTGGAGAAACTTCTGTGGGTGATTTTCCCGTGGAAAGTGTCCAAGCCATGGATAGCATCATTCGTTTTACCGAGATTAAAGGTTTTAGGTTCAAGCCGAAACAAAAACCCGATCCTGAAAGTTCCACTTTTACCAAAGAAACAATTTGTTTTAGTGCAACAAAAATGGCATCCCAAGCCAATGTTCAAGCCATAGTTCTTTTTGTAGACAGTGTACAGGCGGTTTTAAGTGTAGCATCTTATCGCCCATATACTAAAATATTAGTCTTTACAACCAACCCTTTTCTACAAAGTGCGCTCAGCTTTGTTTGGGGAGTAGAAATTTTTTCCATAACACCTCTAAATAGAACAGCGGAAGCTGTAAATTATGCCAATGCTTTATTGTTAAAACAAAATATACTCAAAACAGGAGACAGAGTTGTTTACTTAAGCCACATTCCTTTTCATGAGCATTTCGGAAATATAAACACCATACGATTAGAAGTCATAGAATAAGAACAAGATACAAACGGGGACAGGCACGAATTTTTTAAAACAAGAAAATGTTAAAATTTAAAGGCATTGTTGTTCATGGACGGCAGGTTGGCAGAAAGATGGGCTTCCCAACTGCAAATTTGGAACATATAACTATAATAGAGAATACTTTTAATTTCACCAATGTTCATAGCAATTCTCGAACATCTTCCATTTTACCCAATGGTGTTTTTGCTGCTTGGATTGAAATTTTGAATTCTACAGAAAATAAGGAAAATCAAAGTATCTCTCCTTCTACTAATTTAAATCCTTCCATATATAAAGCCATGCTAAATATTGGTCATCGCCCCACTTTTGATGGGGAAATGGATTCGGTAGAAATACACATATTTGACTTTAATACAGATATTTACGAGAAATCTATAGTGGTTACTTGCATAGCACGCCTTAGAAAGGAAAAGAAATTTAACTCTATCTCTGAACTTCAAATACAACTTCAAAAAGACAAAACTTCAGCTTTGGCCTTTTTAGAAAAATTTTAAAACGTATTTGCTTTTTAATCAATCCGAAAAACAAAGATAAGTCCCAAGGAAGAACTTTTACCAAATTTTTCTTGGAACTTATCTTTTTTATTTATCGCCTTATAGGTGAACCTACACATCTTGTTAAATGCTTTATACCTCAGCGCATAACACGGTTTTGTTCTATCTTTTAATCCATAAATAGGTGAACCTACACATCTTGTTAAATGCTTTATACCTCAGCGCATAACACGGTTTTGTTCTATCTTTTAATCCATAAATAATTGTGTCTCTGCCCATTTACCTTCCAATCTATCTGGAACAAAATCAACAGATATGTCTTTTTTGCAGTCTTTCCAATCGGATTTAGACCAAACAAATGGTTCTCCATCTATCTTTGCAGTACCATATAACATCCAAAAAGAAGTTTTGGTACTTCTTTCATTGGGTTTATATTGCAAGCTTTTCAATAATTCTTTCACTTTTAGAGCGGAAAACACCTTGGCGTCTACAGCCCCATCCGGTATCGTTTTTGGATACGAGGTAGTACCTCTACCCAAATCCCAACGACCGTAAATGGAAAGCGGCTCATCCTTACCCACATACGTGATCAACTCCTTTGCAGAATTCATATCCTTAACCAATCCTATCCGCTCGCCAAATTGGACACGACGCATCGGACGATTATCCGTTGATGCTAAATCTTCTACAACACGTTTAGATATAGGATAATTAATACCGAAAATAAAATCGGGAGTAATCAAATCTTGATCATAATCCCGTTCGCCTACTGCTTCCCCTGTAGAATCTGTTACAGTCAGCGTCTTGCCATCCGAATGGAATAATACAAAACGCTTATGACTCATTTCTATCAATGCCGTTTCTTTCGTTTTCACATCTATCAACATATACCCATTCAGGTAGGTTCCTGTGTTATCTACTGTTATATAATTATAAAAATCGTTAATACTTCGAGCAAACATTTCTGCCGCTGCAGCACGCCAGCAAAGCCATATTCCATCAACTTGCGACCCATTAATGGAATAACGGTGGGTAGTTTCGTTAAAACAGACACCATGACCATTGAACCCAAAATCCATGTTACTTCCAAACTGTCCAGGACAATAAGAGTTTTGTGTAATGAAATCGTCTCCAATAAGGTAACTGATGGTATGCGATTGCGATAAATAACCGCACCAACTGTTATGTGTCCAGTATATATCCTCTCCTGTTCGTTTTAAAAAAGCGGAACAATGATCAGATTTATGCTTTCCGTAAGTGCTTTCCAGCGAATTGGAAACCACATCAAACAAATCCATTTGGGCATTAATGAAATAAAGATCTCCAAACGACAATTCCGCATCTTTATAGCCCAAACGTAATGAAACTGTAGAAAACTCTTTATACATTATTTTCTCTTCCAAATCTGCTTCCCCTCGAACGGGAACCCCAACCGCACCTTCATAAATGCCAAACATCCTATATAATAGACGTTCTATATACTTTGCTATTTCTTTCTTTTCGAAAGAACGAATCCATGTAAGCAAATAGTGGTAATTCTTAGTTAAAATTCTTTCTGCTATTAATAATTCATCGGAGGTCGGCCCTAATTGTTTTGGATAGCTCTTTTTTGCATTACATAGGTAAGCATTGTCCCAGGTATTGTTACGGGATGCTTTCAGCATATTGTTTCCTTGCAATTTACCTTGCACATATCCAGCAAGATATTCATTAACACAGATTCTGTTTTTGGGATTAACCGAACTTATGCTAAAATTCCAGCAATTGTTTTTTAACTCAGCAAACCCCATACAGTGCTCATTCAGGAAAAATTTCGTCCTTGGTTCCTTATTCTGATTTTCCATAATTTTCACTTTTAAAATCTATCTGTTTTTATTAAGGTCTTATCATTATTAAATGTTAACAAATTTACCAAATAGTTATTAGTTTCTTTTGTTTATTCGTATTTTAAACATAACAATATCAAGTAATTAACGGTGTTGACAAACGAATAAACATCCCGTATAGTGCAATTTTAGATATAATATACGACAAAAACAAACGCAATAATAGTTTTATTATCGTTTAAGAAAGAACTTGTTATGGTATTTTTATCTCCTTTTCCCTTTTTGGCAATTTTGTTATCAGATTTGTTCTTGGAAATCAGATTACTAATCTCTTCTTTTTTACAAAATCAAAATGAGAGGAGATGAAATGAAATGGAATTTTTACATATCTAAAACTTCGCTGGTGCAATTTTTGCAAAATAAAAACAAGAAAGTAGCAACATTAAATTTATTTATTGACTATTATGATTATGGTTCAAGATAATAATTACCACCTTAATATTGCTTTATTTAGCACAATTGGTTCGTTAATATATAGATATAGTTTCAAAAAATATTTACTAACGGAGAATATAGTGGTAAATTAATGGTAACTATGCTAATTCATCTCCTAAAAAACGGACAATATGCGCTGGTATACAAAAAGTTAAAAATATTATACCGGAAAATAGAAGAGGATAGCACGATTCTGCAATTATTAAAGATAAGAAAGACATTGCCATTCCTAATACCCCACTAACTACAAATGGTCCTAAATTTAAAATTACCCCAGTTAGCGTAATACCTAATCCGACTAATAAGCAGGTTAAAAGAACATAAGGGGTGTCGGCAATAAAAACAATCCATGCAAATGGAGCAAAAAGACCGGAAAAAACAATTATTCCACCTAAAACACACCACATTTTTACAATAATATAATCGGCAAACGTGGTTCTTTGAGGTGGGTTTTTTTTAAAATAATTTTGGAAAAGAGGTAGACCTATAGCTGGAGCCAATAACCATAAAACATTACACAAAAGACTATGTGTAATAAATTGAGTAATAAATACAATAAAAGAAACAGCCGTTACAAGATAACCAAAAATTATGCACAATTGCGGAAAAAAGTCTTTATAATCCTGTCTAACCATTTGATATGCATCTTCTATAAATGTTTTTTCTTCTATATCTTCGTTGGTGGGTTCTGTTTTGAACAATGAATATTTTTTCATCTGTAATTATTTTAATATTAAATAATAATTTATATTTTCGATAAACTTTTTATGATAAATGCACTAAAAACCCCAGTAAATGTAAGCTAAACCCAGCCTAGCCAAAATCACAAAAACATCCTTTTAGTCCTTAAGAATATGGCTAAGCAAAATTTACACTTTTTATAAGATCTTTTCTATCTAAAATAGATAGAAAATCCTGCTATAATCATCCTATTATCCACTGTCTCCTTGTTGCATGTTCTGTTTCATTTCTTCTACTTCCTTTTTGTTAGAAAGTTCCTTTTTTACTTTTAAAAGAAAGCCATAAGGAATAGCTAAAATACGTGATAACTGCTTAAAACTATATGGTTTAGAAATTAATAATTTAGGTATCAAATTTAATTTTTCTAAAAATTCCATGCCAAGAAAATTTCTACATTTGGTTATTTTTCTTATTTCTTTTATTAGTGTTGTGTCGGAAAAATACTTAACATTTCCAGGATCTAAAAATTCCACAGGCTTGTCTGGTTCTTTTATAAAGGTATAAAATTCTAATTTTGTGGAGAATAGATTCTGCACAAAATCTGTTTCCGTTTTAATGGTTCTATGCGATGTCCTGTCAAAAAAATAGTCACTAAAGCTACTCCAGGCATAAAAATCCCCTTTGGTTTTTACCAACCCTCCTTTATAAGGATTTAATAAAATATAACGGACACAATTTTTAAAATAACTTTCTTTTTCAATAGGTTCACTAAAAAATCTACCCTGAAAAACATGACCGGTACGCTCATACTTCAAATTAAAATAATGTGCATAGGAAGAATTTATTTGGTGCATACATAAAGATAAATGTTTGGTTTCTATGAGTAAATGAAAATGATTGGACATGAGACAATACGCATGTATCTTCCCATATTTTGCTACAGATTGCTGAATATATTTTGCTAAGCGACCATAATCGTTATAATCAACACAAAGAATTAAACCACCAACACCCCCTTGAACAACATGATATAGTTCACTTTTTGCCAATGCACGAGGTTTTCTCATCGTTTTATCTTTTATTTTATAAAAAACTAAAAATAAATACTATAACTTGCATAGTTTTACAAATATGCGTAAATATGCGCCACATTAATTATAATTATAATTATAACGTAGATATATTCTTATAACGTACTAAGCATGAAAATAACGAAAAAGATAAAAGACATACGAGAAAACAGAGAAAATACATGGGGAAAATACATGGGGACAGGCACGGAAAATATTTTTTTATTACCTTTGCTTACATACAACATAAACACCTTATATTCTTTGTGTAAGTGGTGCCTGTCCCCGTGTGCTAACAAATTAAAAAACACTAAACTATGTCTATCCCGCCAGCAGCAGACCTAAAAACCATTACTGGTTTTATTGCAGACTATGCCACTCGGCTCCTTGGTTCTGGAGTCCACACCTCTCGTGTTGTACGTAATTCTAAAAGAATTGGAATTGCACTTTGTGTACAGGTTAAAATGACCATTTTTGCAAAAAGTATTATTTTAACGGTAGCGGACGAACAAAACGAGGATATTTGCACCGAAGTTTTAGAAATTCCAGAACTTCCTGTTAGTTTTGAACTAAACTCTGATCTAAGTTCTTTAAGTTGGGAGGCTCACGATAAAAAAATGTCTTTAAATGAAATACAAAATAAATATGCCCAAATTATTGACAAACCACAGATACAACCACTTCTTGTCTTGTTTTTAGTAAGCATTGCTAATGCTGCATTCTGTAGGCTTTTTGGGGGAGATTGGGGAGCTATGGGAATAGTATTTATTGCAACTTCTTGTGGCTTCTTTGCAAAACAACAAATGCAAAAAAGAAAAATCAGCCCCTTTATCATCGTTGTAATTTCCAGTTTTATTGCCTCTTTAGTGGCTTCTATTTCCTTGCTTTTTAACATAAGAGCAGACATTGCCATTGCCACAAGTGTATTATATCTTATTCCGGGGGTTCCTTTATTAAATGGTGTTATTGATATTATTGAAGGCCATATTTTAATAGGTTTTTCTCGATTAGCTCAATCTTTTTTATTAGTTATTTGTATTGCGATAGGACTATCTTTTACCTTAGTAATATTTAAAAATAGTTTATTATGATACTAACTGTTTTAACAGACGGTTTTTTTGCCGCTATTGCTGCCATTGGCTTTGGCGCCATTTCGTGTCCTCCAAGACGGGCTTTTTTATATATTGCGCTTTTGGCAGCCATAGGACACGCTCTACGTTTTCTTTTACTTTATTTAGGAGGAGATTTAGCCACTAGTTCTTTTATTGCATCCTTTTTTATAGGATTAGGAAGCTTATGGTTAGGATCTTTAATTTTTTGCCCAATGACCACACTCTATATTCCTGCTTTATTACCTATGATTCCAGGGATGTATGCTTATAAAACCGTTTTTGCATTAATTATGTTTTTACAACATTTAAATGACTCTATTTTGAGTCAACAATATATGCAAGAATTATTTTTAAACGCCTTAGTCACTTGTAGTGTATTATTTGCTTTAGCTGTTGGAGCTACCATTCCTATCTTCATATTTAGCAAAAAAGCTTACTCCTTGACCCGTCATTCCTATGAAGATCAATTTTGAATACACGGGGACAGGCTGCAAGTTTTTGAAAAAATCCTTATATTTGTGAAAATTTAAGATAGAAAACATAAGGAGATGCCTACAGAAGAGAAAGAAAAAAATGAAATTCTTGAGCAAATCACTAATAGCGATTATCAATGGGGCTTTACAACGGCGGTGGAAACCGAATTGTTACATAAAGGTTTAGATATAGATACTATACGTTTTATCTCTCAAAAGAAAGAGGAACCTGACTATATGCTGCAGTTCCGGATAAAGGCTTTTACTTTGTGGCAAAAGATGTCGGAGCCTCATTGGGCCCATTTTGACTATCCCCCTATTCAATATCAGGATATTATTTACTGGGCAGCACCGAAGGTTCAAGCCGAAAAAAAACAAACGGATATTAATCCTGAACTATTAGAAACTTTTCAGAAACTGGGTATTTCCCTTGAAGAACAAAAAGAATTATCCGGAGTTGCTGTGGATGCAGTTATTGATTCCGTATCTGTAAAAACAATGTATACCGACCAATTATCTAAATATAATATTATTTTTTGTTCTATTAGCGAGGCTATTAGAAATCACCCCGATTTAATAAAAAAATATTTAGGTTCTGTGGTTCCCCCTGGAGATAATTTTTTTGCCGCACTAAATTCTGCCGTTTTTAGTGATGGTAGTTTTGTGTATATTCCTAAAGGGGTTCGTTGTCCCATAGAACTCTCTACTTATTTTAGAATTAATGCTAAAAACAGCGGACAATTTGAACGAACTCTCATTATTGCAGAGGAAGGGGCTTATGTTAGTTATATGGAAGGTTGCACCGCTCCAATGCGAGACGAAAATCAACTCCATGCGGCCATCGTAGAAATTGTAGTGCTCAAAGATGCGGAAGTTAAATACTCTACGGTTCAAAATTGGTATCCGGGAAATAAAAAAGGTCAAGGAGGCATTTATAATTTTGTAACCAAAAGGGGTATCTGCAAAGGAGCGCATGCCAAACTCTCTTGGACACAAGTAGAAACCGGAAGTGCCATTACATGGAAATACCCTTCTGTTATTTTGCAAGGAGACAATAGTATTGGTGAATTTTATTCTGTGGCAGTCACTAACAATTGCCAACAAGCAGATACTGGAACTAAAATGATTCATATCGGTAATAATACCCGTAGTACCATTATTTCTAAAGGGGTTTCCGCTGGTAAAAGCCAAAATTCTTATCGAGGTTTGGTAAAAGTGATGCCAAGTGCTCAAAATGCACGTAATTTTTCAAGATGTGACTCTCTTCTTATGGGGAACCAATGTGGAGCACATACTTGGCCAAATATTCAATGTAAAAACCCAACTGCCATTGTAGAACATGAAGCAACTACATCAAAAATCTCGGAAGATCAGTTGTTTTATTGCCAGCAGAGGGGTATTTCTCCAGAAAGCGCAGTGAGTTTAATTGTTAATGGATATGCAAAAGAGGTCTTGAGTAAACTCCCATTAGAATTTGCTGTAGAAGCACAAAAATTATTGAGCATTAGTTTAGAAGGAAGCGTGGGATAATATACACTTGTAGATCCTCCGTTTTTTTGTCCTACGTACCCACTCATCCCCCGTGTCTCCCTCGTGCCTGTCCCCATGTATTTACCATTGTATTAACCTGTTAATCATTTTATTATGTTACTTGAAGTAAAAAATTTACACGCATCTGTTAATGGAAAATCTATTTTAAAAGGAGTGGATTTGAAGGTAAATAGAGGGGAGGTTCATGCTATTATGGGACCCAATGGAAATGGGAAAAGCACTTTAGCTTCCGTTATTGCTGGAAATGAAATTTTCAAAGTGGATCAAGGAGAAATATTGTATAAAGAGAAGAATTTATTCAACCTTAATATCGAAGAAAGAGCGTGTGAGGGTATTTTTTTAGGATTTCAATATCCTGTGGAAATACCGGGGGTTAGCATAACCAGTTTTATGCGTACCGCAGTCAATGAACAACGGAAATACAAGGGTCTCGACCCTATGGATACTTTTGAGTTTCTGCGATATATGGAAGAAAAAAAAGCCGTGGTAGAAATGACTGAAAATTTAGCAAATAGATCGGTTAATGAAGGATTTTCAGGTGGCGAAAAAAAGAAAAATGAAATTTTTCAAATGGCTATGCTTGAACCTACTTTATCTATTTTAGATGAAACCGACTCCGGCTTAGATATAGATGCATTACGAATTGTAGCCGGAGGCGTTAATAAATTAAGAAGCAAAAATAATGCTATTATTGTTATTACACACTATCAACGCTTATTAGATTATATCATTCCGGATTTTGTACATGTTTTGGCCAAAGGTAAAATTGTTAAAACCGGAACCAAAGAACTGGCTTTGGAACTCGAAGAAAAAGGATATGATTGGCTTAAAGAAGAGGAGGGTTTATGATCCACGAATGGAAAGAAAAAATTCGATTAGCTGCTGCATCTGCCATAGAAGATATTGAAAAAAAACAGGGTTTAAACAAAAACAAACTACAAAAAACTCATAATAACACAGATTTACAGGATATTATAAAAAAAACAAGCCAACAAGCTCTAAGTAATGTTTTGGCTATGGATGCGGATAAACTTATTACTCCTCATCAACGAGGTTTGTTTCCGTCTGAAAATCAATTTTTACAAAAAGTTGTATCGGAATCTTTTACAAATCGACATTGGGTAGTAGGTTCCACTGCTTCTAATATTCCAATTTTTCATTGTGACGTAGAAAATCTACACTCCTATCCGATTTTTATTCACAATGCTTGTGTGTTTGGTTCTACCAATAAAAATTTATTAATAGAGAACGTATCTAAAACGAAAAGTCAAACAAATTCTTCAAATACAAAAGATTTTGAAGAAAATATTAGGGAAAATTTTTCTAACAACCCTGCCCCTGACTTACTTAAAAATGAAAAAATAAAATTAGATAGGGAATTGGTGGTTTGTAAAATTAGTGATCTTTCACAGGATCCGGAAAATGTGAAAAAATTACGCCCTTTTTTTGACCCTTTCGAAGAATCTTCCATAGACCAATGTAGAGATTGTGGTATTTCTCATCCATCCGGTTCCAATACTTGTTCAAAAACGGACGTTTTTTCTGCCAATTTGATAAAATCAAATATTCATAAACCCAAAAGTACTATAGATTTTGCCAAAGGATGTCATTGCAGAGAAATAGAAGAACAAAAATGGCTGAATAAAGCCTTGGAAACCGATGGTTTAGTTATATATGTTCCAGCACATAAAAAAACAGACAAACCACTACAAATCATAAATCTATGTGATTTATCAGATCCATCGTTCTTACAAACTCGACTTTGGGTTTTATTGGAAGAAGAATCCAGTCTAACCCTTGTGCAATGTATTGACAGTGACGCTCATACTAATGTCTTCGTGAATTCTCTCACAGAAGTTAGAATTGGTAAAAATGCCGCTTTGGAATTTTTATCTTTACAAAATGTTAATAATCAATGTTCTTTATATAATACATTGGATGCTGATTTACAAGAAGGGGCTAAAATAAATACCTTTTTTATGAGTTTGAATGGAGGAGAAATTTCAAACAATCAAGAAGTTAATCTTTTAGAAAAGGAAGCAGAGGCTAATTTATTTGGTCTATATCTCGTAGATAAACAACAAATGGTATACAATCATGTTCGTGTAAATCATAAAAACGAAAAAACCCGCAGCAGACAACTTTTTAAAGGAGTTTTAGATGACAGTGCTTCCGGATTTTTTAAAGGACATGTATTTGTTGCACCTCAGGCACAAAAAACGGAAGCTTATCAAAATAATCGCAATTTACTTTTAACAAGCAAAGCACAATTCCAAGCAAAACCTTATTTGGAAATTTATGCGGATGATGTAAAATGTAGCCATGGTGCTACTGTAGGGCAGTTAGATAAAAATGCTTTATTTTATATGCGTTGCAGGGGGATATCAGAAAGTCATGCTCGTAGATTATTAATGTATGCATACACCGACGAAATTATCTCCAAAATAAGTGTGGAAGCTCTCAGAAAAAGATTTTCTCTCTTGGTAAAAAGGCGGTTCGATGGGGAATTGACAGCCTGTGATCAATGCTCTCTACATTGCGATGACCCTTGCGATAAACCTTTGAACAAAACGAAATAACAAGGGGACAAATAACAAGGGGACAGGCACCAAGTGTTCCTTTTGAAATAGAAAGAGTTATGGAGAAAAATAAATACATATTATGACTTTTAAAGGGGTTGTTTTTGATTTGGATGGCACTTTGATTGACTCTAAAGCCGACTTGGCTCATGCTATGAATAGAGTACTTCTATCGGAAGGCTTCCCTATATGGCCCGTAGAAAAATATGCTTTTTTTGTTGGGAAAGGAATTAAAAATTTGGTTTTAAATGCTTTGCCATATAATCATAGGGATGATAAAACGGTTATGCACTGCAAAGAAAAAATTATGACAGACTATGGGTCCCATTATCTTATTGACACACATATTTATACTGGGATTTTAGATTTATTAGAATATATTAAAAAACAAAATTTAAAATCTATCGTTTTTTCGAATAAGCCCGATGAAATTACACAAAAAATTATAAAACAATTATTTATAAATCACTCCTTTGATTTCGTATTAGGTGCATCCGAAGCTTTGCCAACCAAACCTCAACCTAATGGAATTTTTTATATATGCTCTAAATTGGGTCTAAATCCAACAGATTTGTTATACATAGGAGATTCCGATGTAGATATGATCACCGCTAAAAATGCAGGAATGAAATCTATAGGAGCAACATGGGGATTTCGTACTGAAAATGAACTGATTAATTCTGGAGCATGGAAAATTGCCCATCATCCGAACGAAATTATTAATTTCCTATAAGACCAAAGATCTTCGAAACTCGGGGACAGGCTCCGCTTTGAAATGAAACTCGGGGACAGGCTCCGCCTGTAAATATTTTTTCAAGCACAGAACTTATAATTTATATTTTATTAACGAACTAAGAGTTTATCTACTCGTCCTTGATCCATGTCCACAATTTCAAACTTTAAATGTTGATAATGAAATGTGTCTCCTGTTTTTGGCATTCTTCCAAGGAGAAACATCGCCATTCCACCAAGAGTTGTAAATCCATCCTCTTTTAAATCTTCATAGGCAACAATATTCATGCTTTCCATAAAATCAGCTAAATTCATTGCGGCATCCACCAATAAAGAACCATCACTTCGTTGTATCATCCTTTCTTCTTCCAATTCATCTTCTTCCAAAATATCGCCAAAAACGCTCTCTACTAAATCATGTAAAGTAATAATACCTTCGGTTCCACCATATTCATTAACAACCACACCAAATTTTTTCTTCTCTTTTTTAAATAATTCCAATATGTTGCGGGCGTGAAGATATTCAGGAATGTATAAAGGAGGCTGTGCAATTTCCTTTAGATCCAGTATATTAGAGGAACCCATATTCGCTACAATCTCTTTTACGGAAACTACACCCACAATTTGATCAGGAGAATCGGAAATTAGTAAATATCGACTAAATCTGTGTTCTTCCACACATTCAAGAATTTTCGATATCGTATCCCTCATTCGCAAACAAATCAAATCCTTACGATGGGTCATTAATTGATTAGCCCGCTGATCCGAAAAGCGAAAAACTTCTTTGATCATTTCCGATTCCTTCTTATCAATAACGCCCTGTTCCGAACTCTCTTTCAATATCATTTTTATTTCTTCTTCCGTAATAGATCTCTCTGTTTTTTTAAGCCCTATAACCCTATTGATTAGTTTAGTGGAAAAACTTAAAATCCATACAAAAGGATAGAATATTTGGGTGATCACTACCATAAAAGGACTCAATAAAACGGCTATCTTCTCTGGCTTAGACAATCCTATAGATTTTGGCACTAATTCCCCTATAACCAAAGAAAAATAAGTAATAATAACGATAGTGCAAACCATTGCAATTCCCTCAGCATGCGCAGAGAACAAGGGTATACATTGTATAAAAGGTACGATATAAGCCGATATGGCAATTCCCCCAAATGCTCCAGAAATAATACCAATAAGAGTAATACCAATTTGTATAGCCGAAAGAGATTTTTCTGGCTCGTTAATTTGTTTTAAAACGCTTTTTATACATTTCGTTGACTTTCCCCCTCGAAGTGCTTCCTGAATTTGGGCTTCTAAACGAGTCTTATTGGAGGAAACCAACGCAATTTCATACATGGAAAAAACACCATTCAAAAGAAAAAGAAAAAGAAGAAAAAGAAACTCCATACGTATAAATCTCTATCTATTAATATTATTATGTTCTTGCTATATTCTCGTTATCTTCTTGCTCTCTTCTCGTTATTCCTCTATCCTATTAATCCAAAGCTCCCAATGTACACTTTTTACATGGGTTATTAATTCTTCCATCGTAGCATTTTCTATCTGTATCCAATGCTTTTCCTTAGGACAATATTAAACAACATTTCAATACAAATTTCCGCAGGAATGCACCGTTTGGGAGACCAAACAAGAGTAATTTTCGCATTAGTATATTCTTTTATCTCCCCTGAAATAGAATCCAAAGAAATAGAACATTTTTCGCTTTTTTTTGCATAGAACCAAATACAAAATCAAAATCTGCTTTTTTCATCTTTCCTTTCAAAAAGAAACAATTCTCTTTTGAAGAACGCCACTCTAGAATATTTCCACAACGAGCCATCATGCTTTGTCCTATTCTATCCAATTTCGGCTCCCAAAGACGAAATACTTTTCTCTTAAACAGTACTTACCCTTACGCCCATAAATTAACATGCTAAAAGGTCTTAAAAAGAAATTAAACCTCTCGCTAGAGGACCTTACGCCCATAAATTAACGTGCTAAAAGTAGCATTTCTTCTATTAGTGTTTTTACCGTTTTTTCTGCTACTTCTGTATGACTTGGATTCCCCTCCGCATCAAACTCTTTCTCTACCGAAGTTACTGTACTAAGAACAGGAGCAACCCAAGAGCCCAATTTTAACATTAGTTTTTGCAATTCCTGAACCGTAGCTATTCCCGGAACATTGCCCACGGAAACACTACATATTCCTATTACTTTGTGCTGCCACTCCTTATAGTACAAATCTATCACATTTTTTAATGCAGCAGGAAAACTGGAATTATAGACAGGGCTCACTATAATTAAACCTTCTGCCGAAACTAATTTCCCTGTAAAATCTAATAAAGCTTCTGATGGGGCCTTTAAATAAGGAAATCTCTCCTCAAAAATTGGAAAATTATAAGCTTTTAAATCCAGCATCGTAATATTTTTTAGAATCCCTGGATTTACATAATTTTCATTTAAATATTTCTCTATATACAGAGCAACCCGATTGCTGAGTCGCTCTTCTCTAACACTGGAAGATATAATGGCTATTCGTTGCATGTTTTTTATTTTAATGGTATGAAGCAAACACGAGTTCCATATCTCAATCAAGAGTATGAAAATAATCCTCCTGAAGTTCCATACGTTCTATTTATCAAAATTATTTACGTATGAAAAAGGAGAAATATTCCGGCACTATAGGAAACGATTGCTATTTTAACAAAAGCAAGCATTTCTTAACGTAGGATCCTCCAAATATTAATTACAAAGGGAAAATCATTTATTTTTAATTTTTACTTTTGCTTACAATCCCCTTTATTAGGAAAGTATTTTACTTTTCTTTTTAAGGAAAATAAAAACATAAACAAATAAAAAATCCGTGCCTGTCCCCCTGTTGTGTCCCCCTTCTATCTCTACCCTCCTATTTTATTGAATAACTACTTTGGTATAATAGCGTGAACCATCATAACTTATTTGCAAAAAATATAATCCAGGTGTTAGATTCAGCATCAAAGAAGAAGTGGTCATTGTTTTTTTCTGTACTATTTTCCCACTTATATCAGTAACTATCAATTCTGCTGAAGAAGTAGGTTGCAACGGGAATTCCACAAAAAATTCCCCTTTATTTGGATTAGGATACACTCTAAATACTTCTGTCTTATCCAAATTTTCATTAAACGTAGTATCTCCCTTCATTTTCGTCGTAAACTTATGAACATCTCCCCATACCGTATCTCCTCTTTGTATTCCAAAAGCCCTAAAATAATATGCAGTTTTAGGTATAAGCTGTGTTAATTCATATTTATAAATAGAAGCCGTATCTATAACCGCCTTAACAGCAAACTCTCTTTTAATAGACAAATTCGTATCATAAACAAAACCGTAACTTTCTCCAAATCCATTAATTACAGAAAGTACTAATTCTGCGGAAGAAGCGCTTATATTCCGTGCATCTTGCGTTTCTAAAACCAAAGGTTCTCTACCATCGGGACCATTCTGTAAAATTTTCAGAATGCCATTATAAGCATCTATTTTCCCATATCCCCAAGTATTATTTGGATTTCCACTTTCCAAATTAGTAAATTCATCTCGAATAGCGGTTTCTGACAATATTTTTTTAACTTTATCTATATTTAAGGTGGAATCCGACTCAAGCCATAAAGCCATTACGCCTGCTACCACTGGAGAAGCCATAGATGTACCTTGCAGCACACCAAAAGGGTAGGTTCTTCCGTTTCTTTGTATTTTTTGAACCAGATAATCACCGTAAGACGAATGATAAAAACTATTAAAAGCAGAGGCAATCCAACATCCTGGTGCTGTAATATCAGGCTTAATACGACCATCCGCAGAAGGGCCCTTACTGGAAAAAGAGGCAATATGATAAAGTTGTTCCTCTAAATCAATACAGGTTATATCCTTTATAGTCTTCCATTCTGTTTTAGAGGCATAGGCACCCACAGACAGAATATTCCGTCCGGTTCCACCTAATTCGCCAATAGTATGGGTCGTAGAACCTCCTTGCACCTGAGGGGCGTCCTCATAATCTGCATTAGAAAAAACAGCATTTGTCATCCACATTTGAGTAGACATTGTTTGACTTTTATTTCCGCTTTTTATAGTAAGCACTAAGGTTTTATCGGAAATACCATTTAAGGAAGAAGCATTTATAAAAGCGAAAATATGTGCCTTTTGGTTTTGCATATTTCTTTCCGCCTCCAATTCTATGGTACACAAAATAGAGTCTTGCGCATTTTTTAATTTGTGTGTGGCACTGTAACAAGAAGAGGAGGAATAAAGGGTACTTGAGGAGGCAATTTCTTTCCCGTTTTCGTCTATAAGACTAAAACCAACCAAAAAATCTTGTAAATTATCACTCCACATATCCACGATTGCTTCTTTTGCGGCCGTATCCAAAAAACGAACCAAAGAATACATCAAAGTATCAACGGTATTAGCCGTAAAAGTATGTTGTAAATACATAGAGTTCCTACCGTCATTTCCGGCGGCACCGACCAAAAGAAAACCGTTTCTTTTTAATTGATTACATGCAAGATCAAAAGCAGAGGTGCCATCGTGGGGTCCAACATGTGTACCCATACTCAAATTAATAACACAGGGTTGCTTGACTTTACGAGCGTAATCATCAATATATTTAATCCCATCTAAAATACTGGAAATGGTCAGATCTGTAGCAACAAAAACCAAATCACTTTTGGGGGCTATCCCAACATAATTGGTTCCACCGCCAGAACCAGCCGCAATACCACTTACATGTGTGGCATGAAATCCTTCCTCACTCGAGTGTTGTGTCTTTAAAATATCTTCCCTCGTAATTAGCTCAGAACCATAGCTATATCCCTCGGGGTTAATTCCCTCTTTCTGTACTTGATCCCACACTCTTTTTACCCTGTACACGGAAGTATCGTCTATGTCATAAAAAGTGGGGTGCCCGTAATCAAAACCGACATCCACCACTCCTACAATTACCCCTTTCCCTTGAAACTTTTTTTGCAAACTGCCTAATTCTTGTTTAACACTATCTATTTTAACATCCAAAGCAACACTATCTAAAACAAGCTTTGCCTTACGAGCGGCCTCTATATATTCTATCCCTTCTATTTGGCTCATTTTCAAAAGTTGGTTTGGCCGTATCATTCCTGTACAAATTCCATTTAATTGGGTATTTATAATAAACCCCATATTTTCGGCTTCTGCAAGTGCTGCTTCTGTGCTAAATTTTACGAATACAGAAAGATAAATTTTGGATACAGAAAAGGATGCTTTGTTTTTAGAGGAATTCGTCTTTTTATTTTGTTGCAAACCATCATATAACCCATAGGTCTGCATCCATTTTTGCAACTGTGTTTTTTGTGTAGACTTACCCTCTTTTTGATATTTGTCCCATTGGGACAAAAAGACACGAGTTTCTGGCGATAATTTAGAAATGTTTATCTCCACAGAGGATGTCTCTGGCATTTTTATAGGGCTTAATTGCAACCTTTTTTGTGCATTTAGGGTCCCTACAACAAATAGAACTAATATAAATGCTAAAATTTTTTTCATCTTTGTTTAATTTATATCTTTAGTTTTTTTAAAACATATCCGATTTTATTTCTTTTCTCCCTTCTCGGCAGTTCTTTAAGCTTGTTTTACAAATAATTCAATTTTGCAAATATAGAAAATAATCTAATAATCTAACAAAACGTTTAAAAAAAATATCTTCAAAAAAAATTGCATCTAGATATTTGTCTCATAGATATTCGCTTTCCTTCGGGGATGAATATTTGAACAATACTACTAAAATTGCGAATGCAAAATCAACTATTTTTCACTATAAGCGATAAGTAGAGTTTCTATGCACCTTATATTCTACTTATAACCTTCTCGTCTCGTAAAATCTGTAGCTATAAAATCCGTGCCTGTCCCCGTGTTTTCTCTTGCCTGTCCCCGTGTTTTCTCTCTATGTTTTTCCTAAAATTATGAATACTTTTGCTTCTGTATTATAGATAGAGATTAGAGATAGTTTAGATAGTTTAATAAGAATGGTGAAATATTTCTTATTTTTTAATTTCTTTCTTATTTAATTTTAATAAACTGCTTATTGTTAGTTAGTTCCCGTGCCTGTCCCCGTGTTGTGTCCCCGTGTATATTGTTAATTTTATTAACTTATGAAACTTATTAAACTTTATATTATTGGTGTTTTAGCTTTTTTGGCTCTATTCTCTATTGTAACCAACCCTAAGCAAGAACGGTTCCAAAAAGAAATCCATAAGAACTTGCAACAGCTTATAGAAGATTCATCCACAAAAGGCATCCATAACGAATTTGTTTTGTTTTCCTCCTCCTATATAGATTCCATCATAAATGGTACAGCCGATGCCAAACTTACTTATCAAAACAAATTCATTTTTTCGCTTATCTCTTTAGAATATCCAAAGCAAACATATAAAATCGGCATCGGATTTTGGGGTCATTTTTATTTTTTCAAAGACACAAAAACACTTTTACACCAAAAGTTTCGTCAAAAGAAATAGAGTAAGATCCTTTCAAATTTCGAAGTGCTATTTAATTTTTTTTCTTTCTGCATAAAAAACACCGAAAATAATAAATCCAGCCCCAAGCATAGCTATAGATGTAATAGGTTCTTTTAGGATCACAAAGGAAGCAATGGTAGTAATTAAGGGAGAAAGATATATATAATTAGTTGCTTTCAAAGCTCCTATCCGTTTTAAAGTTAAATTCCAAGAAAGAAAACAAAGCATAGATGCTATAATCCCTAAAAACAATAAATTACCAAAAACTATACTTTGTTTTAAAATTTGTAAATCCATACACAAAGGGTGAACCAAAAACACAGGAAGAATCGTTATAAGACCATAAAAGAACACTTTCCTTGTAATAAACAGATTAGAATATTTGTTTTCTAAGTTTTTTAATAGAACCGTATAAAAACCCCAACACAAAGCTGCTGCAAGGCAAAGCAGGTCTCCTTTAGGAGAAAGTTGTAGTACAAATTTTCCATTAAAAATAACCAAAACCATCCCCACTAAAGCCAGTAAGGAGCCAACTACAAAGTTTCTATTCCAAAAACGATTTTCTTTTTTATAAAAGAAATGTAATAAAACAGCTGTAAATAAAGGTGCTGTACATAAAATAAGAGACACGTTAGATGCCAATGTAAATTTTAAAGCGGTATTTTCTGTTAAAAAATAAATAGATCCACCACATAATCCGGCTCCCCCCATCTTTAACTCATCCAAAATATTACGGGCAAACCATTGCTTATACGAAAAGCAACAGGTCATTACATAGGCCAATAAAAATCGATAAAAGAATATATCGGACGGGTTTAATCCATTATTAAGCAATATTTTTGTGGACACAAAAGTGGTTCCCCATACACCTACCGTCAGTATAGCAAGCAAATGAAAAATTCCTAAAGACCCTTGTTTCTTTGTTTCCATAAAAAAGATGACACTTTATATAGTAGCATAAAATCTTTTATGCTTATCAAAATAAAAATTTGGTTTATTAATTCAAAATCGGTGGATGGTTCAAACTCGACTTAGAAAATTAATATTGAATCTTAGCTTTCATTCTCCCAAATAAAAATAAGACAATTTAACCTAATTTTTTTTGCACTTAAATTTTCCCAATTTCCGCTTTTTTATACCGCAAACTAATTGGAAAACAAGGTGCAAAAATAATACTTTTTTCTACACAGTGGGATGGAAACTTCGTGCCTGTCCCCATGTATGGTCCCCATGTATGTCCATTTGCTTGCCTTGTTTTCCGAATATTTCTTACCTTTGTTCTTTTGCCCTTTGCTGTCCCTTTGTTAGCTGCAATTTTTTATATTATATAAAATGTAGTGCTTGTACTTCCTTTAAATTCAATGTATATGCTAAAAATAGTTGCTATTATGCTGTGCGGTTTACTTTGTGGCTTTCTTTTCCGCAAAAGTAAATATTCATCGGGGAACAAGAGGGTCAAAAGTATGGATACCAAAAGAAATAGCTTAACCAAAGAAAACGTTCCGTTTAATAGAACAAACTCAAGCACACGCTTCCCTTTTCCAAAAACAAAACAACCGTCTGATTCCAAGATATTTATCATCCCTTTAGCCAAATTTCGAAAAATATTATCTTTTTTTATTAGTGTCACTATTTTTTTATTGCTTTTCCTTTTAGGTATCTCTATCGGTAAAGACCCTGTACTTATAAGTCAATGGGCCAATTTGGGTGGCGATGCTCTACTTTTATCTCTTGCTGGAATTATAGGCAGTGTTTTGCTTTCTTGGGGATTATATGCCTACATAAAACGCCATCAAAACATAGAAATTCAATGAAAAACAGTTTTTGTATTTTGGGGCTTTTCTTTTTAGGCGTACTTTTAGGAAAAATAGGGTACTTACCTTCCTTTTTATTACACGAGGATTATACTACCCTTGTTTTATACCTATTAATGTTTCTCGTAGGGATGCAAATAGGAAGCGACCAAAATTTTTTTTCCTCTTTGAAAAATTTAAAAAAAACTTATTTTTTATTGCCTTTAGCTACCATATTCGGCACTTTGGCCGGAGTTGCCATCGCCTCTTTTTGGACTTCGAGATGGTCCCTATCCGATTGTATGGCTGTTGGATCGGGTTTTGGTTATTATTCTCTTTCCAGTATTCTTATTACACAAAGCAAAGGCATAGAACTTGGAAGTATTGCCCTTATATCCAATATTATAAGAGAATTATTCGCCTTAAGCTGTGCCCCTTTATTAGCAAAATTCACAGGTAAACTAAGTCCAATTTCCGTAGGAGGAGCCACTACTATGGATACAACGCTTCCTGTTATTCTCCGTTATAGCGGGAAAGAGTATCTCGTAGTTTCTATTTTTCACGGATTCGTGGTAGATTTTAGCGTCCCTTTTTTAGTTAGCTTCTTTTGCAGCATTTAATTTACTCTCAAAAAAAGAACAATCAATTAGAAAACAAGCAAATGCACACGGGGACAGGCTGCGGGATGGCTGGGGGATGGCTGAATGCACACGGGAATGCACACGGGGACAGGCTGCAAAATGGAATGCAAAATTTAAAAAAAACAAGCATGCAAAATTTAAAATTACAGGAAATAATTCAAGCCATGGAAACATGGGCTCCTTTGTTTTGGCAAGAAGAATACGATAATTCTGGTTTATCTTTGGGGGATCCCAACCAAATTATATCCAAAGCTCTCCTTTGCTTGGATATAACACCATCTATAGTGGATGAAGCCATAGAGAGCGATGCTCAATTAATTATTTCTCATCATCCTGCCATCTTTCATGGATTAAAAAAAATTGATCCTTCTACTGCTTTTGGAGAAATGTTGCAAAAATCTCTACGACATGGTATTGCTTGGTATTCCGCCCACACCAATTTAGATAATACTTTAAGCGGCGTAAATTCTTATATTGCCGATAGTTTAAACTTAAAAAACCGACGACCCCTGCAAGCATTAACTGGATTATATGGTAAACTCCAAGTATATGTGCCGGTTCCACATAGCGAAAAACTAATACAAGCTTTAACCAAAGCTGGCTGCGGACAATACAAAAACTATGATTCCTGCCTTTGGCAAACTTTAGGCCAAGGACAATTTCGTGCTTTAGAAAATGCACATCCCTTTGTAGGAAATATCCAAGAAAGGCATATAGAATCGGAAGTAAAGTTAGAAATGCTCTACCCTCTTCATCTACAAACCAATATTATAAAAACACTTTTAGAAAATCATCCTTATGAAGAAGTTGCTTACGACTTAATACCCTTGTTAAACCAAAGCACAGAGCAAGGTGCTGGATTGCTTGGAGAACTACCCTCTTCCTACAGCGAAGAAAAACTTTTAAAAACCATAAAAGAAATAACCAAAATTCCTTTCATACGACATTCCGGGCTAAAACAACGAGAAATTCATCGTATTGCACTTTGTGGAGGTAGCGGCGGCTCCCTTATAGAAAAAGCGCGATCGGTTCAAGCAGATGTTTTTATTACCGGAGAAATTAAATATCACGATTTTGTGAATGCACCTACTACTACTTGGTTAATGGATATCGGACATTTTGAAAGTGAACAATTTACAAAAGAGCTAATTTATAGGTATATTACAAAAAAATTTCCTAACTTTGCGATCCGAATTTCGGAGAAAGTTAATAATCCAGTAAGTTATTATTAATGAATAACTAAAACCCTATTCCATAAATTCTACAAAATCCATAAAATGGTATATGGGTTTCCATGAGCTACTCCTAATTCCAAAACCACCTGGCAAAATAGCCACAAGGACCCTTATCCTGCCATTTATTTTGGCATTATAGTAAAGCAAAATTTGCCCATAATAGCAAAACAGACAAAAAAACACTCCCATTCGGTCATTATTTAAATAATATTTACACCATGAAGGAAAAAACCAGCGAAAAGAAAACCAGCGAAAAGAAAACCACCGCCCAAAAAACAACTTTAGAAGAACACGACTTAGGTATTGAACAAAAAATGATTTCTCTATTCGCCTTACAACAAATAGATTCCAATATCGACCGTATTCGTACCTTACGTGGAGAATTACCTTTAGAAGTACAAGACTTAGAAGACGATGTAGCAGGATATCAAACAAAAATAGAGAAGCTAAACGAAGAAGTTGCAGAAATAAATCTAAATATTACCAATCGAAAAAGTTCCATTACAGAGCTCAAAACCCAAATTAAAAAGTACGAAAAGCAACAAAAGGAAGTTAAAAACAACCGCGAATACGACGCCCTTACCAAAGAAGTAGAATACCAATCTTTGGAAATACAATTACACGAAAAACGTATCAAAGAAGCTGGAATTCAACTCGAACACAAAACAGAAGAATTAGAAAAGGTTTCTCATGCTTGTGAAGAACGACAAAAAGATTTAGATCTAAAGAAAAAAGAATTAGACGAAATCATAGCGGAAACAGAAAAAGAAGAAAAAGCTTTATTGAAAAAATCGGAAGAATATCAAAGCCACGTAGATGCACGTTGGTTACACACTTACGAACGTATCCGCAACAATGCTCGTAATGGTTTAGCCGTAGTTTGTATAGAAAGGGATGCTTGTGGTGGTTGTTTCAGTAAAATTCCACCTCAACGTCAAATTGAAATTCGTATGCACAAAAAAATGACCGCTTGTGAATATTGTGGTCGCTTTTTAGTAGATGAAGATATTAAAGAAAAAGCATCAGATCTTTAATCTTATATGGTAGCTATTCGTCCAAAAGAAAAAATATGGTTATTGTTTTTTTGTTGTATAACCATTTTACTATCCTGCACAGGATGTTCGAGCATAAAAGCTTTTTGGGGTAATTATTCCGATGGATCCGAAACACGTTACAATGAAGATTATTACGACGATGGATATATATATGGGGATGACGGAGCCAGGGATGATTTCCAAGATTAAATAAAAGCTCATAGCTTTAAACTTAAAAAAGCCCACACCTCCTCCTTTAAAATAAATTTAGTATTTTACATCCCTGATTTCAAAGAGCATATGTCTGTTTTGAAAGTCTGTATTTGTCCTTTTAGAACTACTTTGCCTAATACACCTACTATTATAGCATTAGGTGCACTTATACTGCCTATTGGAGTAAAAAACATAGTCTAATTCGAATTCGGACGCATTATTTATTCCCCCGATACGGACAATACACAAATTTAATATCATAGAAAGAACAAAAAAGGAACCCTCTTATCCTCTCCTTTTATTCCTCTTCCTATCTGCTCCTCTTTACAAGGAAAGAGCATAAGAAAAATTTTTCTTTACCCCTATTATTATTTCTACCGTTGTCGGAAATGCTTATGATGGTAAATTTATTATCTTCTTATTAATCACCATAGGCCTTACCACCTCTTTGAATTTTACTTGTTATCCTCTTATTTTCAAAACTAAACTTGTAAAAGCATGTTTATATTTATATTTTTACAAAATAATTTAAAAAACAGAAAACACCCCTTTAAATTTATATTTCTATAGGACGTATTTGGATCCAATCAATAATAACTTCCTTTTTATCAAGAATAAACAGAAACAAAAATGAATAACCTACTAACAGCCGAACGTGTATCCAACGATATTTCGGATAATTACGTTTTTCAACGTTCCCTATTAGCCTATTATACGGCAGCTAATCACATTAGCAACCGTGTATTAGAAATAGGGACAGGCACAGGATATGGCATTACTATTGTAGCGCCCAAAGCAAAATCCTTTATCACCATAGATAAAAACGAACCCTCTATAGAAATATTACAACAAGCCAAATTAATTGGAAATACCGAATTTCGTAAAGCCTCCGTACCCCCGCTCCCTTTTGCAGACAACACTTTCGATTTTGTTATTTCTTTTCAAGTAATAGAACACATACCCGACGACAAAAAATTGATTCAAGAAGTAAAAAGGGTATTACGCCCCGGTGGTAAATTTATTGTGACCACACCAAATAAAAAAATGTCACTCACAAGAAACCCTTGGCATATAAGAGAGTACACCGCTGAAGAAGGTAACACTCTTCTTAAGCAAGCTTTTTCCTCTGTAGAAAGCTTAGGTGTGTTTGGTAACGAAAAAATTATGGAATACTACCAAAAAAATAAAGAAAGGGTAGAAAACATTACACGTTGGGATATTTTGAACCTACAATACCATCTGCCGCGACAAATTTTACAAATTCCTTACGATATTCTCAATCGAATGAACCGAAACAAGCTGCACAAGCAAAATAGTAAATTGACCGAATCCATCCGTATGGAAGACTATTATATTGGCCCCGTCAACGACCAGTGTTTCGACTTATTTTATATCGCAGAAAAATAAGCAGAATAAACAAAAGAAGCATATTTTCAAGAAGCGTAATTTCAAGAAAGAGTGATTTCTAAAAAAGGAAAGGAGAAAGATGAAAAACGAAAGAAGTCTTTCTTCCTTTCTAATATTTCATAAGATAGGTTTTAATAAAATCATCTATTTCCCCATCCAATACCGCCTGTACATTAGAAGTTTCCAATCCAGTACGTAAATCTTTAACCATTTTATAGGGCTGTAAAACATAAGAACGAATTTGAGATCCCCATTCTATTTTTTTCTTACTCCCCTCTATAGCCTCTATTTTTTCCCGCTTTTTACGCATTTCTATCTCATATAACTGAGAACGCAACATTTGCATTGCCTTTTCTCTGTTTTGCATCTGAGATCGCGTAATTTGACATTCTATAATAATACCAGTAGGTGCATGCCGAAGTCTAACCGCTGTTTCCACTTTGTTTACGTTCTGCCCCCCCGGCCCGCTCGAACGATAAGTATCCCAGCTAATATCGGCCGGGCTAATTTCTATCTGTATATTATCATCAATGATAGGATATGCATAAACTGAAGCGAAAGAAGTGTGCCTCCTGGCAGCTGAGTCAAAGGGAGAAATTCTAACCAAACGATGTACCCCATTCTCGCTTTTAAGATAGCCAAAAGCAAAATCGCCTTCTATTTCCAAAGTAACAGATTTAATACCAGCCTGTTCCCCTTCTTGATAATCTATAGTATTAACTTTATAGTTATGGCGTTCCGCCCAGCGCATATACATACGCATTAACATTTCCGCCCAATCTTGCGATTCCGTTCCACCGGCTCCAGAGTTAATCGTAATAATAGCACCTAAGCGATCCGCTTCCTCTGAAAGCATATTTTTAAACTCCAAATCCTGTAATTGCAGTATAAGTTTTTCCAAAGCCTCTTCCGTTTCCACTTCCGTAGCTTCTCCCACTTCAAAAAAATCGGCTAAAACTTTCACATCCTCCCATGCAGACACTACCTGCATAAAAGCATCCGTCCATGTTTTCTTTTGTTGAATACCCTTTAAAATCGCTTCCGCTTTTTTAGTATCCTCCCAAAAATCTATAGCTTGAGTTTTTAATTCTTCCTCTTGAATAAATTTTTGTTTCCCCTCCACATCAAAGGCACCTCCTTAGGTTCTCTATTCTTGAACCTATATCTTCCAATTTTTCTGCGTTATACATGCCCTCTAAAATTTAAGCCTCCTGTTGTCCATGGCAATTTTTATACTTTTTGCCACTTCCACAAGGACAAGGATCATTGCGACCTACTTTTTTTTCTACATGAACCGGCTGTGTTTTTTGTTTTTCCTGCCCTATATTCGCTTGACCTGGACGGTTACGAACATCATTTTCCACATCCTCTGCACGCGAAGTACGCATTCTACTCATATCGGTTTGTTGTATTTTAGCTTCTTTTACCTGCTCCGGATCGGGAGAAGGTAAATGCCCCAAACATAAAAAGGTACTAACATCCCGATTCACCTCTATAATCAACTGCTTAAACAATTGAAATGCCTCAAATTTATAAATCAACAAAGGATCTTTTTGCTCATAAGTGGCGTTTTGTACCGATTGTTTTAAATCGTCCATTTCACGCAAATGCTCCTTCCAAGCATCATCAATAACAGCCAAACAGAGCCCTTTTTGAATAGCAGTAATTATTTCCTTTCCATTGCTCTCCAAGCATTTTTTAATATTAGCCACCACCTGCAATGTTTTTTTGCCGTCGGTAATAGGAATAGCAATGTTTTCAAAGCGGGAACCTTGGTTTTCATAAACCCCTTTAATAATCGGATAAGCATCTCTCATAATTACCTCCGATTTTTGACGATAAGATTCGTAAACAGCCTGAAATATAGTCTCACAAACCTGATCTAAACGTCCCGACAATGCCTCGTTTTCATCTACCGGCGACTCTAAGCCAAACACCCGAATAAGCCCATTATTAAACATTTCAAAGTCACGGTTTTCTCTATATTCTCCCAACATATTTTCCACCGTATCATACATCATATTGGCAATATCAATAGTAAGACGTTCTCCATATAAAGCATGCCGACGTTTTTTATAGATTACCTCTCTTTGCGCATTCATTACATCATCGTATTCCAACAAACGCTTACGCACACCAAAGTGGTTTTCCTCTACTTTTTTCTGGGCCCGTTCAATGGCTTTAGTAATCATCGGAGCTTGGATCTCATCCCCCTCTTTATAACCCATACGATCCATAACTGCAGCTATTCGCTGAGAAGCAAATAAACGCATTAAATTATCTTCCAAAGAAACAAAAAACTGAGAAGTACCAGGATCGCCCTGACGTCCAGCACGTCCTCTTAACTGCCTATCTACACGACGGGATTCATGTCGTTCCGTTCCAATAATCGCCAATCCCCCCGATTCCTTAACCCCTTCTCCTAATTTTATATCGGTACCACGACCAGCCATATTCGTAGCAATAGTAACCGTTCCAGGCCTACCCGCTTCCGCTACTATATCCGCTTCTTTCTTATGTAACTTTGCATTTAAAACATTATGCTTTATATTCCGTCCCTTAAGCATACGACTAAGCAATTCCGATATTTCTACCGAAGTAGTACCCACCAAAACCGGCCTACCAGCAACTACTAATTTGTCGATTTCCTCAATAACCGCATTATATTTCTCTCTTTTCGTTTTATAAATCAAATCTTCTCTATCGGCACGAATAACCGGTCTATTGGTTGGAATACAAACCACATCCAATTTGTAAATATTCCACAACTCTCCTGCTTCGGTCTCCGCTGTACCAGTCATCCCCGCCAGTTTAGAATACATACGAAAATAATTTTGAAGAGTGATAGTAGCATAGGTTTGAGTAGCAGCTTCTACTTTTACGCTTTCCTTTGCTTCCAAGGCCTGATGCAAACCATCCGAATAACGCCGGCCTTCCATAATACGGCCTGTTTGTTCATCTACAATTTTTACCTCATTGTCAATAACTACGTATTCCACATCCTTTTCAAATAAAGCATACGCTTTAAGCAATTGATTTAATGTATGCACCCTATCCGATTGAATGGCATAATCGCGCATAATTTCATTTTTCTTTTCTACCTTCGCTACCGAATCTAAAGTCGATTTTTCCAATTCTGCCAATTCCGCCCCCACATCCGTTAAAAGGTAATACTTAGCATCGTTAGCTCCAGAAGAAAGAAAATCCACCCCTCTATCGGTAAGATCTATCGTATTCATTTTTTCATCAATCACAAACAAAAGTTCGTCATCAATAAGGTGCATGTTTTTACTCTGATCCTGCAAATAAATATTTTCCGTTTTTTGCAAGAGAGTCTTCATGCCCGGTTCACTCAGAAACTTAATAAGGGCTTTATTCTTAGGAAGCCCACGATGGGCTCTAAACAAAAGATCTCCTCCTTTTTTTTCATTTTCCGCACTTGGAGTACCTATTAGTAAACGCTTAGCATCGGCCAAAAGTTGCGTTACTTCATTTTTTTGTGCATTATAAATTTTTTCAATTTGAGGGCGTAATTCCTCAAACTCCTGATTTTCGCCTTTAAAAGTAGGACCCGAAATAATAAGAGGAGTACGAGCATCGTCAATCAAAACAGAATCGACCTCATCCACAATCGCATAGTTATGTTTACGTTGAACCAATTCCTGCGGATTACGACACATATTATCTCTTAGATAATCGAAGCCAAATTCATTATTGGTACCATAGGTAACATCGGCCAAATAAGCCTTGCGTCTCTCTTCGGTACTGGGTTGATGCTTATCAATACAATCTACTTTTAAGCCGTGGAATTCAAATAACATTCCCATCCACTCCGAGTCTCGTTTAGCCAAATAATCGTTGACAGTTACAATATGAACCCCCTCGCCAGAAAGCGCATTTAAGTAAACCGGTAAAGTTTCTACCAAGGTTTTTCCTTCCCCTGTACCCATTTCGGCAATCTTCCCTTTATGTAAAACGATACCACCAATAAGTTGAACATCGTAATGAATCATGTCCCACTTAATTTTAGTCCCCCCTGCCATCCATTCGTTTTTATAGTAAGCCTTCCCATCTTTAATCGTAACATTATCACGACTGGTAGCCAAGTCTCCATCCCATGGCATAGCACTTACTTCCACTTGCTCATTTTCAGAAAAACGACGTGCTGTTTCTTTAATTACCGCAAATGCTTCTGGTAATATTTCGTTGAGAATCTCTTGCGTTTGATCATAAATTTCTTTTTCTATCTTATCGATTTCCAGATACAGCCTTTCCTTTTCTTCCACTTCCATGGCGTTATCTTCGGCTGTTTCTATCTTATTTTTAAATTCAGAAACCTGTTCTTTTTTTTCTCGAATTCGTTCCTGTATGCGTTCTTTAAACTCCTGTGTTTTAGCCCTAAGTTCATCATTACTCAGTTGAGAAATGGTTTCGTATGCTTTTAAACATGCTTCCAATATAGGACGGATTTCATTTACATCCCTATCGGACTTATTGCCCAAAAGCTTTTTTAGAAAATCTAACATATCTAATTTCTTTGTTTTAGGGGGCAAATTTACGCAAAAAAAGTCAATTATAATATTTATTCCATAGTGGAAACCGACCTTTTTCCCTAAAAGAATTTGTATATCCTAACATCCCTCTGTTTTAGGATCTATTTTTTACTCCCTTACAACACAAAGGAAGATTTCTCCATAAAAATCACCCAAATTTTACAACCATTATCCTAAAACATTTTCTTGTTAGTTGATATTTTGTGAATATATATCTCTTTTTTTAGCAAAGTAAACAAAAGACAAGCGTAAAATAAAAAGGGACTAACCCTTTCTTTATAGGCTGTCCCTTTTCATTTAAAATCAAAACCTTACGGTTTATAATCTTAGCTAATACTCATCTTCGTGGAAGAAAAAATCTTCTTTTGTTGGATAATCTGGCCAAATATCTTCTATTCCATCGTAGGTATTACCTTCGTCTTCCAATTCTTCTAAATTTTCTAATACTTCCTGCGGGAGACCCGAACGCATAGCATAATCAATTAATTCGAGTTTAGTAGCAGGCCAGGGAGCGTCTTCCAACTTTGACGCCATTTCTAATGTCCAATACATATTCTCCTTGTCCTTCCTTTAAAATTTTTGCAAAAGTACTCTTTTTTTTGTTTTTTCAAAATCCTTTTCGAAGAACTATGGTACTTTCTATATTTCTTCTCCTTTTCTTAGCTACCAAGATACCAAAATTACCCACAAGACTTACTTCTCTTATAGAATTATTCCCCAAGAAATAGAGTGCTTTCACAAAAGAAGTTTATAATCGCAAAGAGCCACAAATAATTGTCGGAGCCAGTTTCTTCATTGTGTAAACGCAAATTCCAAAATATTACTCCCCATTTCTAAAGCCTTACGATGCAATTCTTCCCTATCATTATGCACTTCTTTATCTTCCCAACCATCCCCTAAATCGCATTCATAGGTGTAAAAACAAACCACTCTTCCTTCATAAATTAAAGCAAAGCCTTGCGGTCGTTGGTTGTCATGTTCATGAATTTTAGGTAATCCAGTTTTCGAAAAATCAAACCTTTGATGATAAATAGGATGAGAAACTGGTAATTCCACAAACTCCAATTCGGGAAAAACTTTTTTCATTTCCAATCGTATATATCTATTCAAACCATAATTATCATCTATATGTAAAAAACCTCCACCTACCAAGTAGGCTCGCAAATTAGCAACTTCGCTATGAGAAAACACCACATTTCCATGGCCAGTGAGATGAATAAAAGGATAATTAAAAATTGCTTCACTTCCCACTTCTACGGTAAGATAGTCCGGATTTAAATCTAAATTTCCTTCTTTATTAACAAAACGAATCAAGTTGGTTAACGAACTTGGGTTTGCATACCAATCTCCACCCCCATTATATTTCAACAAAGCTATTTCTGTAGATTGACCCCACAAAACCGACCCACCAAAGAGGGGACAGAAAAGAAAAAACACCAAAAATCTTATTGAATTTCTATTTTTCCACATTAGGAAATTATTAATTTAAGAAATAATACAAAATGTTTAAGCCCTTTTCTATCGTTGGCAAAGCCGACCATTTCTCGCCATAGGCAGAGCCCAAGCAGGCTTGGTCTCTGCCTATGGCTTAACGAAATCGTTTAAAATTGCAACGGCCCAACAGGCATATAATGCAGCTGTTTCTGTTCTTAAGCGGGTCGCTCCCAAACTCACGGGAGTATATCCTTTTTCCACGCAAAGAGCTACTTCTTCTGCAGTGAAATCACCCTCTGGACCTATAAGTATCGTTACGGGCTTATGTGGGTTCACCACAGAAATATAATCCTTACGTTCATATTCCGGACCACAATAAGCAATAAATTTTTGCACTCCATCTTCCAGGGGACGAGCCAAAATTTCTTTTAAAGAAGCTTGTGGATGCAAAAACGGCAAATAGGCCTGCTGTGACTGTTTCATTGCGGAAATTAAAATTTTTTCTATCCTCTCCGTCTTAACGACCGTTCGCTCGGAATGAGCACAAATTACAAAACTTACTTCCGATAATCCTACTTCTGTAGCTTTTTCCAAAAACCACTCCATCCGTTCCATTTGCTTGGTAGGTGCAACAATAACATGAACTAAAGAAGCCTGCCTTTGGATTTCGTTTTGGTTGGGTTCTTGCAAAACCTCCTCTATTTCCGCTATACAACATTTCGTTGTAACCGAAAGAAATCTACATCTATACAAGCCACCTTTCCCATTACAAACCAAAGCCAAGTCTCCTTGTTTAAGACGTAATACCTTGGAACAATGTAGACTTTCTTCCTCAGAAAGCACACAGCAACCATTCTCTTGTATAGGAGCATAAAAAAGATGCATCTTTTATCCTTTAAGAAATCCACCAAAACAAGTTCCAAGCATTTTTATTTTCCATTAGAAATAATAAACTTACAAGGATTTAATGGCCTTTTCTATTTTTATTTTACCTGAATTATGTAATAATTTTTCTTTCCTCTTTGCACTAATACATAGCTCCCATTCAGCAACATTTTTTCATTAACTGCCGTGGTTTCCTCTACTTTTTCTTTATTAATAGAGAGACTATTTTCTTTGAATGCTCTACGAACTTCTCCCTTGGAGGAAAAAATACCAGTTTTTTCGCTTAATAGATCTATTAGAGAGGTTTCTCCTTTGAATTCCGATATTGATACCTCCCTACGGGGAACCCCCTCAAAAACGGCTAAAAACATCTTTTCCGAAAGGGTGCGTAAAGTTTCTGTGGTGCTTTTTCCAAAGAGAATTTCCGAAGCATTTACGGAAGCTTGATAATCTTCCAAGGAATGTACTCTTATTGTAAGATCTTTGGCTAAGGCCTTCTGTAAAATGCGCGAAGAGGGTTCTTTTTTTTGTTCCTCTTCCATAGCTTCTATTTCCTCTTTGGAAAAAAGAGTAAAAATACGAATATATCTAAGGGAATCTTCGTCCGAACAATTTAACCAAAATTGATAGAACTGATAAGGGGATGTACGTTCTGGATCCAACCATATATTTCCAGATTCGGTTTTTCCGAATTTACCCCCATCGGCCTTGGTAATTAAAGAGCAGGTTACAGCATAGGCCTCCGCACCTAATTTACGGCGAATTAATTCCGTACCAGTCGTAATATTTCCCCATTGGTCGGATCCCCCCATTTGCATTTTACAATTTTTACTTTGAAATAAATGCAAAAAATCGAAAGCTTGTGCCAACTGATAAGTAAATTCGGTAAAAGACATGCCATCGGTACCACTCTCTGCAGAAAACCTTTTCTTAACAGAGTCTTTCGACATCATATAATTAACCGTAATATGCTTGCCTATATCCCGAATAAATTCCAAAAAGGTCATAGTTTTTATCCAATCGTAGTTGTTTACCACTTCTGCTTTATTCGGTGCATCGGAAGTAAAATCTAAAAAGTTAGAAAGTTGCTTTTGAATACAAGCCTGATTGTGAAGAAGGCTTTGCTCATCTAAAAGATTTCTTTCTTGGGATTTTCCAGAAGGGTCGCCAATCATGCCGGTAGCCCCTCCAATCAAAGCCAAAGGTTTATGCCCACACATTTGCAAATGTTTCAACATCATAATACCTACCAAATGCCCAATATGCAAAGAATCGGCGGTAGGATCTATCCCTAAGTAAGCCGTTACGGTTTCCTTTTGCAACAACTCTTCTGTTCCAGGCATAACATCATGAAGCATGCCTCTCCAACGTAATTCTTCTATAAAATTTTTTTTCATTTTTCTTTTTTTAACCCTTTCTAAGGGGACTGTAATTTAAAGTGGAACGATTTATTTTCCAACGAGAACCATAACGCAAGGCCCTTAGATAGGAGGTTTTGTAAATTGCCTGTAAAAGCGATAACTACCCCCTATAAGTAAAAAAAGCCGCCCCTATTCAAGAGAGCGGCTTTTTCCATTTTTCTTTTAATCCTATTTAGAAATGGCAACTTTACGTACCGGACGAATAGGAAGTTTAAAAGTGGGATTGGCTTTAGGTATGTAGCTCTCTACTCCATTATCTGAAAAACATTTATACCATGCATTTTTAGCATCTCTTTCCGTAGAAGTCCAATAACATTGACCTAAGGGACCATATCCATCTACTCCAGCGTATGTTTCATTAATTTTTTTCTGAGCATCAAATAAATATCTCATTTCTTCCAGCGATGGTAACCACCATTTTCCTTGATTTTTCTTCCATGGATTTGCATCGGTTGTATCTTTAAGGGCCGTTGCCTTGTCTTGTCCATAATAGGTTAATCTATAATATTCTACACAATATCTTGCGGCACTTTTATTAGAAGCATTTTTGGGTAATTTTTGGTTTATAATCAAAGCTGTATTCACTCTACCATCTGCAGAATTAGCATGTATCAAACCATAATAAAAAGAAGAATCTCTATCTTTATATACAGAATCGGTTGGAGATAGATAAGTCCAATTCGTATCATATTGCTTTACGGTATCCTGTCCAAAGAAATTCCATTGTGGATCTCGTGAAACCCATTTTATTATTTCTACACTCCAAGGGTTCCTGTTGTAGCGAATATCAGAAAAACTACAAATAAGAGCAGAATCTCCACTTTCATCTACATGAAATACAATTCCATCTTCGATAGTTGTTCCAACTAACGGATGAAGTTTTACTTCATCTTTTTTACAAGAAGTTAAGCTTAGTGCCACGCAAGCACCTGTAATTAAAACGGCAACTAATTTTTTCATCCTATTGAGGCTTAAATAAATTTTATTACGAATATTCTAAAGTATACTTTTTACAAAAAGTTTTCAAAAGTAGGTAGAAAAATTCAAACAGCAAAACTTCACTGTGAATTTTTTCCTATTCATTTATAAATAGCTTATCTATTCGTTTATCAACAAATAGTTTATATAAAAACACAGATTCAACTTATTTTTTTATCCACACATTTACAATTTCTCCTATAAACAGTTTGTGAGGGTCGTTTTCTGGATAATTTACCTTATAATGCTCGGAATCTATAAATGCATTTTTATTTAAAGAGTTGGCATATATCTTTTTACATTCAAGAATTATACGAGCTTCTTCAAAAGCAGGAGCCCCATTGGGTGTAAAAAAGGGGCTTAATTTGCTTTCTTTAATTTTATTGGTATTTCTACCGGAGGTTGTTCCGCATAATTGAAGAACCTCCCTATATCTTTCTTCGTAAAATGTAAGGGTATAATACTCTTGTTGTTCTAAAAAAGTGTAGGTGTATCGCTGTGGACGAACAAAAATAAAAGCAACCGGCTTATTCCAAAGTATTCCCAAGCCTCCCCAACTGGCGGTCATCATATTAAACTTCTCGGGGGTTCCGGCACTAACCAACATCCAATCTTCTCCAATAAGTTTAAAAACATTGTCTTTTATTTTAACAGGATCTATTTTTTCCCATTTCCCCATTTTTGCATTGATATCCATTTCTTTTTCAGAAAGCACCTCTTTTTTTGTTTGCTTTTCTGTTTCGTGATTTGTTTTACAACCCATAATAAATAGCATTAAAATTACAATGAACCCAGTACTTTTTGTCATATAAATGTTTTGTTAGTGTAGAATGATCTAATTCCAATAGGCTCTAATTTAAACCATAGGCCTTGCCAACATAGCCTAATAAAAATGGAAACAAAACTCTAATTAGCCTTTGTTTTTGTATTTTCATTTTTTATCACATCCCTGCGTTGGTTCAAGCCGTATAAAAATATAATTATGTAACAGGGAAGCAAAATAGCATACGAATATTGAAATCCTATTTTATCTACCAATAGGCCGTATAATAAAGGCAGTAAAGCCCCTCCTACAATAGCCATAATTAAAAAAGAGGAACCTAAAGAAACATGACTCCCCAAGTCACGAATAGCCAAGCCCCATACCGAGGGCCATATCATAGCATTTGCTAAACCCAACCAAATCAAAATAAAGAGGCCATTCTTTCCTGGAAAAAACAAAACCAATATACTCAGCAAAACTCCTAAAATAGCAGAAACCATAAGGGCGGTACGTTGACTGAAATATTTTGGAATTCCCCAAATACCTATAAAATAACCTAAAATTAACGCCAACATGGAAAAGGACGGAAACATTTTTGCCAATTGTATAGGAATATCATAGCTTTGAGCATAATTAATGAGCGTATCTATACTAATAACTTCCGCACCTACATAGAAAAAGATAGCCACTATGCCTCCTATCAATTGTGGATATTTTTTCAAAGAAAATTTTTCCTTAGTAGGGGGGATAGAAGCAGAGGGGAGTGAAGAGGTTGATATTTCGGGAAGTGAAGATTTTCGTATCCAAACAGAGAGAAGAAATAAACAAAAAGCTATACAGAGATAGGGCAACATACATTTTCTTGCTAAATCATTTAAAAGTAATTCTTTTCCATCTAAGATTCCACTGCTTTCATAAAAGAGCAAACTTTCCTTAATGGCATCTGTATCTTTAAGCACCAAAGAACTTAAGAAAAAAGGAGCTATAACCCCAGCAATTTTATTACATACCCCCATAATACCAATACGACGGGCTGCACTTTCCATAGGTCCAATAATGGCAGCATAAGGATTAGAAGCCGTTTGTAGCAAAGCCAAACCTGCTCCCAATAGAAATAAACCTACCAAAAACAAGGCAAAATTTCGACTCATTGCTGCTGGAACAAAAACCAAAGCCCCCATAGCCATAATCCAAAGACCTACCGACATACCCCGACGATAACCTATTTTTTCGAGAATACCCGCCGAGGGTATAGCTAATACAAAATAAGCAATATAAAAGGCAAACGTAACAAAATAGGATTGAAAATTATTTAATTCACAAGCTATTTTCAAAAACGGAATTAAGACAGAATTTAGCCAAGTAACGAATCCAAAAACAAAAAAAAGAGTGCCAATAATGAAAAGAGGGGATTTTTTAGTCATTTGCGATTATTTATTTTAAAGGGAGCACTTTGAAAAGGAAAAATCTTAAAAGGAAGGCGTTTTAGGGGAGATATTTAAAAAAGGGTAAGGAGAAACGTTTTAAAAGGGGGTGCTTTAAATGCCTTTAGTATTTTAATATATTCAGCGCTATAATACTTCCGTGCTATAAGCCTTCTGCGCTATACTATAATACTTCTGCGCTATAAATGCCTTTAGTATTTTAATATATTCCGCACTATAATACTTCCGTGCTATAAGCCTTCTGCGCTATACTATAATACTTCAGCGTTATAATACTTCCGTGCTATGAACACCTTCCGCACTACTACAAAATACATTTTTTTGCACCCCTTTTTATTTACTCTTTAAAACTTCCCCTTAATATTCTCTAACTTGCAATTGAAAATAAGCTTGGGGATGTTTACAAGCCGGGCATATTTCAGGAGCTTTTTCTCCAAAATGTACATAGCCACAATTACGGCAATACCAAAATACTTTTTCGTTCTTGGCAAAAACATTTTTGTTTTTTATATTTTCTAATAATTTACGATATCTATCTTCATGTTCTTTTTCCACTTTAGATACCATTTTAAAAGAAACTGCAATTTCTTTAAATCCTTCTTTTTCGGCAATTTCAGCAAAAGAAGGATACATATCCGACCACTCCTCATGTTCTCCACAGGCAGCGGCTTCTAAATTGGCCTGTGTATCCAAAATTTGTCCGGCAGGAAAAGTAGCAGTAATTTCCACATTACCCCCTTCTAAATATTTAAAAAATATTTTTGCATGTTCCTCTTCTTGACGTGCTGTTTCCTCAAAAATAGATGCAATTTGTTCATAGCCATCCTTTTTTGCTTGTTTTGCGAAAAAAGTATAACGATTTTTAGCTTGAGATTCCCCCGCAAAAGATTTGAGAAGGCATTTTTCGGTTTCTGATCCTTTTAAATTCATATCCTTAATTTTTTTAGTTACTACATAAAAACACAGGCATACATAGCCTATGTGTGATACAAAAATACTACTTTTTTAATAAACCTACGATTTCTTTTCCCTGTTTTTCCTTTCGTTTCCAAGCCCGTGTAATTTCTCGCTTTCCTTTCGGACCCGGAAGATTTTCTACGATGAAACCAAGCTCTTTTAAATTTCTTTTTACCTGCCCTTTGGCACAATAGGTGCTAAGCACAGAATTTTCAGACATAGAGTCGTAAACTTTTTCAAATATTTCTGTGGTCCATAACTCTGGTTGTATTTCAGGAGAAAATGCATCATAGTACACTACATCGTAATTTTGACAAGGCATTTTTAATTTTTGCAACTTTCCGTCTATTTTTTTTAAAGAAAAAAAAGGAGATAGCGAAACCCCATCAAAATTTGCACCTATTTCCTCTTCTTTTTGCCACATTGCATTCTGTAGTTTCTGAAAAAAAAGCTCATAAGGGGGTGGAAACAAGGTACCATAATTAAGTTGCTCCCAAATTTCTTTCGACAAAGGATAAGCTTCTACGGCGGTATATTGAACCGGAATTTGTTGTTTTTCCGCTTCTATCCATGTGAGTAAGGCATTTAAAGCAGTCCCGAATCCCATCTCAAAAACTCGTACAGGAGCAAAGGATGCAGAAGATAAAACCGCATTCATCCCCACTTGCAAGGCTCCCTGAATATAAACACAAATTGCTTCCTGTACTGCTCCGTGTATAGAATGGTAATGCTCTTTTTGCTCTGTAAGAAAGAGGGTAGAAGATCCATCTTGCGTAATCTGCACCGATATATTTGCTAAATTCATTATTAAATAATATTTTTGTCGCTCTTTTGTTTTCAAAAGTTTACTCACTCCCTGCGGATGTGGCGTAATTGGTAGCCGCGCTAGACTTAGGATCTAGTGCCGAAAGGCGTGTGGGTTCGAGTCCCTTCATCCGCACAAAAAGCCCCTTATAAGGGGCTTTTTTATTTTTTCATCTATTAAACAGATTTAGAGCCCCAGCTATTTTCAGTCTGTTTTTATTAAAAATTAAACAAATTTAGAAAAATAAAAATAGGAAAACGACTATAATCCCGTTAAAATTTTTTAATGGTCGTTTCTATACCACCTATATTTACCAAACGGACGAAAGAAAAGATTAAAGAAATCAACGAAAACCTTTTCCTCCAATAGGCAGCAAAATTAGAAAAACACAGCAAAATTAAGGCCAAAAAATATAAGCCAATTTGCATAAAGAATAATAAGCCATAAAACTGCTAAGTATTTTATTAATATTATTCGCAGACAAAATTACATGTACAATAATCTTTTAAACATTGTTCTAAAATTCATTCTTTAAAAATTCAATTATAAGCCATAATTTCACAGCATTATTAATGGATATTTTCCGTTCATGCTTGTGTTTTATGTTTTGATATGCCTTTAATTTTTTGGTTTAAAAAAGGGAAATGATTCCAGTCTTTAGAGATTGTGATATTAGAGAAGATTAAATCGTTTCATTTTAGTTTATATTATATCGGTTTGTTAGGCTATTGTAAAGTGGATTTTGTCTGTTTTGAACGGATACATCCAAAAACAGATTTTTCCTATTTTTTTTATAGTAAAATAGATGATTTTATACCCGCAATTATTAGGTAAAAGTAAGCATGTTTTCATAATTTCAATTTTTATTGTTTTGTGGACTACTCGGATTATTTTTTATATCTTTGTCACTATTTTAAAGTGCTTTTTTAATGATGAAAACGTTTGCTATTGGTTTAATATGCTGGATAGGGATATTTATATCCCAAATATCTTTTGCTATGCCTCCAATAAACACCCATACTTCTTTAAAGGAAAAAGCGGAAAATGCTTTGTTAAATGGAGATACTTTAGAAGCCTGTATTATTTTTCGTCAATTAAAGACGGAAACGGATTCTATCGCTCGCATTCATTATCAAAGTGAAATAAAAGCCAAACGCGCTACTTACCAAATTGATAAGCTTTATTTGGAAAATAAACTGCAAAGAGGAGTTATTTTGAGAAGAATAAGTTTATTTCTATTGATCTCTGTCCTTTTGTTAGCAAGTGCTTTTTATTTTTTGCGCAAAAGCAACCACCAACTTGAAGAAGAACGTATAAAAGCCAAAAAATTAAAAGAAGCAGCAGAATTTTCTCTACAAAAAAAATCTAAGTTGCTTTATGCTATTAGTAATGATATGACGGATTCTTTGAATGCAATGAAAGAAATTACTACTGAACTACAAACAGAAAATAGTTCTTCTTTGCAGGATATAAAGGGCAAAATATCCTGTCTTCGTAATTCTGCGGAGAAACTTCAAAACATTTATCATCAAATTTTCTCCTAAGTAGGCATCCTCATGAAAAGATTTTTTATTCTTTTATTCTTTTTTGTTGAAACCTTAGGTGCAACCGCAGGCAACGATTTTACCCTCCAGAGGGATAGTATCCTTGCACAAATAGATGCGATAAAAAATGATAGTGCACGATTAGATTTTGAAGTAATTCAACAATACAAATATATGCGAAGTCCCTTTGCTCGAACGCTGATGGATAAATTGTATGAAGATGCGCAAAAAATGGGGGATAGAAAAAAAGAAATGATTGCATTATGCGGCTATTTCAACATTGCCTATACAACTTTAAATATCGAAGAAATAGAAAAAACATTACCGAGAATTAAAAGCCATGCGGAAAAATACAATTTATATGATTATTTCTACAGATGCAAAAAAAGTTACTTTGCCTTAATGGCCTCTAACGGCAATATGGAATTGGTATTGCGTGAGGCTAATAAAATGAAACAAGAAGCCCAAAAATTAAATCATAAAACAGGAATTATATGTGCGAAAATCGCTATTGCGCAAGCCTATAAATATACCAAAAATGACCGTATGGTTATTCAAACATTACAAGAAATTCTTACCATAGAAGGCCTAGAAAACAAAGAAAAAACTGGTATTTATTTAGACTTATATACTTCTTTACAAAATCTTAAACGATATAAAGAAGGGCTCAAATATCTTGATTTGCAAAATAGATTGCTCCAAGAGATGTTGCGAGAAGATCCCAAAATAAAAGCATATCTTGAATCCCGAATGATGCACAATGAAACCCTGTATGCTGATGCCTATATGGATTTAGGAAATTACGCCCAAGCGGAAGAACACCTCAAAAAAAGCAGTATTTATTACAAGCCCACTGTGTTTATTTCTTACTATGTATTGTATCACGCTACATACGCCAGGTACTATGCGCTTTTTAAAAAATGGAGTTTATGCTTAAACCACATGGACTCTGCTATAAATCGTTTAGGACAAGAACAGCCCTTATTGAAAGAGTCGATGATAAATAAAAGATCGAAGTATCTCGAAAACGCAGGTAAACTAAAAGAAACCGTTCGTAGTTATCAAGAATTACTATTTGTTACCGATTCTATCAACAAAGTATTTATTGAAAAACAAGAAGAGGCTTTATCTGAAAATTATAGATTGGAATGTGGTTTAGCAAAAAAAGCACAATATACTTACATATTAAGTTTAGTGTCTACTATATTTGTAGTTTTATGTTTTATTATAAGTATAGGGTTTGTTTTACAATTGTATAAAACACATATTCGTTTACAAAAAAATAAAAAAGAAGCCGAAGAGGCTAAAAAAGAAGCCATAGAATCCGATCGTTTGAGAAAAACTCTATTGAATAATATATCTAAGGAAATAGAAACCCCCATACATCAAATAAAAGAGTTATCGGAGAAAATAGCTACAGATAGACCCACTATAGATAGACCTCTAATTCAAACTATCGAAAATAAAGCTGGAGACCTAATTCGCTTATTAGATTTAGTGGTAGACTTTTCTAAATTGGAAGTCAGTGCTATTAAGTTAGATATTCACCCAAGCGATATTTTAAGTATTTGTTATCAATCCATAGAGATGGCTAAAAACCATCCACAAAATAAAACAGAAATTCATTTTATACCACAAATAGAAATTCAGCCCATCCTATTAGATAAGGATTGGATATTGCGATGCTTATCTTCTATAATGATAGATCTCACCGAAAGTCTTATTCCAAATAAACTCCATTTTACCATAAAGTATAGCAATGACGGGAAAATGGTAGTTTTGGAAATGATAGGGTCACCATTAGCCAATCCTCTATTTACAAGTCAAATACAAACTCTTAAAAATCATATTAACCGCTTAATAATTCAAGCTTTTGGAGGAAGCTATCAAATACAAATTAGCGAACTACATCCTATATTACTCATTTCCTTGCCACTTTATATAAACCAATAGACCAACCAAATGGTGGCATTTATTTAACCAATATTCCTGTTTCCAGCATAGATTTGGAATAATTACAAAAGTATTCGGTAATTTTAACTCTTTTTTTAGTAAATTCTTATTTATATTGTAAATGATTGTAAATGATTTTGTTAAAAACTATTTTTATTGATATTTTTAAAATCTGAAAAAAAATTCGGTTTTTTAAAATCGTTCTTTAGTTGCTATATTGCTTATTACTCCTACCTTTGCCGTCAAGAATGTATATTTTTATCCTAAATATGATCAAACCTTTTACAACATCTTACCTTAGGGTATAATTAAAAATGAAAACCAAAAACCTTTTACACATATGACAAACAAAATTTTTAAAACCAGTATCAGATCTTTTTTTATTGTTTTACTTGCAGCTATTTCCTTTATAGGATGTAACAAAGATAAAACGAAAGAGGATCCAAATAGTCCAAGTAAGGAAGTATTGCAAGCCTTTGCAAAAGATTTTCCAGGTGCTACCAACATAACATGGAAAAAACATTCCAATTATGATGTAGCTTCTTTTGATTTTAATAAACAGCCAAAATCGAAAGCGGCAAAAACTAACTATACCTCCTGGTACTTACCTACAGGTGATTTAACACAAATAGAAAGAGAAATTCCTTTTGATTCTCTACCTCAAATAGTACGCGACACTTTTAACCTTTCTTTTTATGCTAATGCTCCTTGGGTAATAGATGAAGTAGAAATACAAATCAAACCGGGTTTAAGTGGACCTCTTTACAAAATAGAAGTGGAAAAAACATCCCCAGAAGAAGAAGTAGATTTATACTACAACAGCGAGGGTTTATTGCTTAGAGAAGTTTTAGATAGTGATGATGAATTCCAAGAAGACATGCCAGTTATTATTCCTGAAAAAATAATAGAATTCCTCTCTGCAAAATATCCAAACTGCCGTATAGACGACTTTGATTTTAAGAAAAAAACCAATATTTATAAAGCGAAAATTTATATAAACAAAATAGAATACGAAGTTTATTTTGACGCTTCTTCTGTTTGGTTAGGCTCTGCCTTTGAAATAGATTATAAGACTATTCCAACTGCAATACAAACCACTGTAACTAAAGATTATAGCGCATACGAAATAGATGAAGAAGCCTTACAAATAGAAGGTAATAATAAGAAAACATACTATGGAGTATCTATGGAACAAACCGTTGATGGAAAAGAAAAAGAGTATATGATTGTTTTCTCTCCGGAAGGCTCAGTAGTAAAAAGTATAGAATTACTATAAATTTTAGCCTTGTCTTTCCATAAAAAAAATCCGCTTCTAATAATTAGAAGCGGATTTTTTTTATTCTCTTCAACCCAATATAATATAGAAGCTCGCTATAACCGTTTTCCACCTAAGGATTGGAAAGGGTATTTATTGGCTTATCTAAGGTTCTTTTAGAATTATAACGCTCTTCTTCTTGATCTTGATTATAACGAATATGTACTATAACATCTCCATTTTCATCGTATTTAGTCCATGTTCCTGTACGACGGCCCATAGAATAAATATTTTCTTCTCTGATCCTACCATTATCCCAATAATAAATATGCCTACCATGAGGAAGTCCATCCACGAAAAATCCCTGAAAAGAAAGTTGATTTCCTTGTTGTTTCCAATAGTGTTTCCAAAGACCGTTGCGTTCCCCCTGTTTATAATTTCCCTTTAAACGCTCTTCTCCTTGTACGTACTCCCAAGTTCCTTCTTCTAAACCTTCTATATATTTTCCAAAGGCAATCAAATGTTGATTTTCATCGTATTCTAAACTTTCTCCATCTAATTGACCACGATAATATTCTTGTTGTAAACGTATATTACCTCCGGGATAATACCAAATCCAACGTCCATCATATTTTCCATTTTTATACTCTCCTTCTTGCTCTATAGAGCCATCTGGATAGTAATAACGCCATAATCCGTAACGTTGTCCTTTTTTATATTTTCCATCGCAACGTAATTTTCCATCGGGATAATATTCTTTCCAGTCGTCTTGAAAATACCCATTTTCATCGATAATACCCCCGCCCACTATCACTCCATTTTTAAATATAAGTCCCTTTACTATCTTTCCTGTAATACTATCGTATTGTCTACAAATACCTTCCGGCTTTCCGTTTTTATAACCTACTTTAAATTTTAGTTTTCCATTAGTAAAATACTCGGTATAAATATCTAATTGAGCCAACTCAGGAACTTCTTTTTCTAATTCTCCTTGGTGATATTTTTCTAAGCGAACAATATTACCTAATGTATCATATTCCTTATAATATCCTTCTTTTAAATCATTTACGTAAGAAACTTCCCAATATAAAACATCGGATGGATAAAAACTTTTCCAAATTCCTTGTTTTCTATTTTCTTTATCTCTCTTATTTATAGCTTGTCTCCAAAGAATTAATCCATCTTTATAGAAAGTAGCTAAAGCTATATCCCCATGGGAATTATATTCTTTTTCTAAACCGTTTTCTAAACCATGAATAAAATTAGTCGTTTTTATTAGAGCACCATTGGTATCATAGATTTGTCTAAGTCCTTGAAGAGTATCGTATATATAATTTTCTATTATTTTTTTATCCTCGGAATAATAACAACATAACCCATTTTTTTTATTTTGAAAATATGCTATTTCGCTTTTCAATTTACCTTGCTGATAAAATTTCCAAATTCCATCTAACTGATAATTTTTTCGCGCTCCTTGAGAAACTAAAAAACCTTGTTCATCGTAATTTTTCCATACACCTTCCGGCTGATCGTAAAGCAGATAGCCTTCACTGGACAGCTTACCATTATTGTAAAAAAATTGTTTAAATACCATACCATCAGGCAAAGTATCGTATGTATTAGAAGAAATATAGAAATTTGTAGAACCTTTTACTTCTAAGGATCCAAAAAAAAGAGGAAAGAGTAGAATAAGAAAAATAATAAATTTAAAACGCATACTAACTCATTTTAAGCATGGCTTCTATTGGAAGTACAGCCTTTTCTATTACTTTTTTTGGAAGTATAATTTCAGGAGTTTCGTTTTTAAGACAATGGTACACTTTTTCTAAAGTATTCAATTTCATATAAGGACAATCATTACAAGAACACATTTCATTGTTAGATGCTACATAAAATTTACACTCCGGTTTTATTTTTTTCATTTGATGAATAATACCGGTTTCTGTAGCTACAATATATTCTTTAGAAGCATCTTCCATAATAAATTTAAGCATTGCAGCGGTAGAACCTATAAAATCGGAAATCTGTAATACTGCCGGATTGCATTCTGGATGAGAAATAATCTTGGCAGAAGGATGCTTAATTTTTAATTTTAATATTTTTTCGGCATTTAATATATCATGAATTTGACAACTTCCGGGCCATAAAAGCATATTTCTTTTGGTCTTTTCATTAATATAAGCCCCTAAATTTTTATCTGGTAAAAATAATATTTTTTGTTCTTTTGGTATAGAATTTACAATTTTAAGCGCATTACCAGAAGTACAAATTATATCGGATAAACATTTTATTTCTGCAGAACAATTAATATAAGAAATGATTAAATGATCTGGATATTTTGATTTCATTTTGAGTAAATCTTCTCCCTTACAAGAATCTGCTAAAGAACATCCAGCAGACATATCTGGAATTATTACCTTTTTTTCAGAATTTAAAATTTTAGCTGTTTCAGCCATAAAATGAACACCAGCAAAAAGAATAATATCGGCAGTTGTTTTTTTTGCTTGTTGTGAAAGAGCTAAACTATCTCCTATAAAATCTGCTAAATCTTGTACTTCAGGAATTTGATAATAATGAGCTAAAATGACTGCATTTTTATTTTTTTTAAGAGATTTTATTTCTTGAATTAAATCTATATTTTCCATGATTTTTATAAATTCATTAGACTTTTGAAACATTAATATTTTATAATGAAAGTCGTGCAAATATACATTTTTTATAGTTGAATAACATTAATATTTTTAAAATTATTGTAGTTATATTTTTTTTAAAATTTTATAAAAATCAATAATACTTAATAAGCATGTTAACACTGTGTATAAAATTATCTCTTATTTTTGCTTTTCTTATTATCTCTATTTTAATACTTTTTATTAACCTATAGTTAACACATTAAAGTATTTATTATTACTATATTAATCATGTTATAAACTATGGTTCATAATATAAATTAGTTCATATATATATATTTATAAAACAGAAAAAGTGTTTAGTATTTTGTTAATTAATATTAATTTTTGTTGGTAAAATTTAACATTAAACATATGAACAAGTTTTTAGTGTAGTTTAAACAGTTTATTAGTAGCTTATAAACATATTTTGTTTATATCTTCGTAATGAAGTATATTTGTGGGGTTAAACTAAGATAGAGTTATTTTAAATTTTAGTTATAATTATTATTAAGAATAAAAATATAAAATTTTTAGGATGTTTGATATAAAAACAGTGATAGCAATAGGTTCAGACCATGCAGGTTTTGAATTAAAAGAATATTTAATAGATCATCTTTCTAAAGAAGGATATTTATTTAAAGATTATGGAACTTACGATAAAGAAAGTGTAGATTACCCAGATTATGCACATGCTTTAGCCAAAGATATATCTAATGGAAATATGTCTATAGGAATTTTAATTTGTGGAACTGGTAACGGAATTTCTATGACTGCTAATAAGCATCCTCATGTACGTTGTGCTCTATGTTGGAATAAGGAAATTGCAGAGTTGTCTCGCATGCATAACAATGCGAATATTCTTGCATTACCGGGTCGTTTTATAGATTTTAAATTAGCCTCTGAAGTAGTAAAATTATTTTTAAAAACTCCCTTTGAAGGAGGTAGGCATCAGAGACGTATTGAAAAAATGGATATTTAATATACAGTTGTATAATAATATACAATATAATTTTTTTAAAATATCTTATGTCTAAGGAAAATTTACAAACATTTCTTTCTAATGTATCGGAAGTAATTCGCAAACAAGATAATTATCCTATTTGTGAGGCTATAGGAGAATATTACGAAAAAATACTTAAAAATACAGACTCTTATTTTAAAAGATATGATCAAACAAAACAAAGAGCTGTTTTTTATAAGTATAAAACTTTTCATGATTTTCAAAATTATCTTATAGAATTTGAGAGTAAATTTACTTCTCATGGAGGAAAAGTTATATATGTGGAAGATGCTGCAAGTGCTGTTAAAGAAATAGAAAAAATATTAATATCTAAGCTTCATCAAAAATTAATTTTATCTCAATCTAAAACCTTATACGAAATAGGTTTGTATTCTTATTTAAAAGAAAATAAAAAGGAGTTTTTAATAGGAGATCTTAATAAATATTTTTATCCAATATTGCCTTTATCTTTTGATCAAAAAATTAAAGATATTTCTTCTCTTTTAAAATTAGATAATTTTGAAAAAGGTTCTATTAATGTATTAAATTTATATAAGAAATATCTTATTAACGAGGCTTATAAAAATTCTATTTCTATTACTGGAGCCGATGCTTTAGTAGCCGATGTAGGAGGAGTACTTTTATTAGAAAACGAGGGTAATCTTTCTATAAATTATGCTTTTTCAAAAATTCATATTGTGGTATCGGGCATAGATAAACTTATTCCGTCGGTTCAAGATATGGAATTATTTAATGCCTTACATTCTACCCATTCTTTTGGAAATTACTTTTGTTGGAATCAAACGTTGCTTACTGGACCGATTAAAGAAAAGGAAGTGGATGGACCAGAGGAAATGTATGTAATTTTAGTGGATAATGGCCGAACCGAAATATTAGCTCACCAAAAACAGCGCTCTATATTAAATTGCATAGAATGCTATGCTTGTCAAGCAGTTTGTCCAGTGTTTAAGTTTATTAATTCCGATCAAAACAATTTTAATAAAGGACCTGTAGATTGTATAAAGGAACCATTGTTACAGGGTTTTGAAAAAGCGAGCCATCTTGCTTATGCTTGCACTTTATGTGGAAAATGTGAAGAAGTTTGTCCTATGTCCATTTCTTTACCAGAATTAATTTTACATAATAGAAAAGAAGCAGCAGAAAAAGGATATTATGTTTGCGTAGACAAATCCCATATGAAAACACTTAAAAAAATGTTTTTAAAACGGAAAACCTTGGAATCTCCTTATCATAGGTTAATGTTGAAATTAGATTTTAAAAAAGATTATGGAAATCAACGTGTTTTTCCTGATTTTGGACAAAAAAGTTTTCATATTATTTGGACAGAAGGTTACGGAATTTATACAGAAAAAGATTAAATATATATAATTTATGGAAGTAGAAAAAATTAAAAAAGAAATTGGAATATGTATAGCAAAATCTATTCCGTTTTCTGAAAAGGAAATATGTGCTAAATTGTTGGGATTTATAGATTTAACAACATTAGAGGGATCGGATACTAAAAAGAGAGTGGTAGATTTATGTACGAAAGCTAAATTATATAAAACGGCTGCTGTTTGTGTATATCCCTATTATGCGCATGAAGTTTCTTCCCAACTTCAAGGAACAGGAATTAAAACCGCTTGCGTAGCTGGAGGATTTCCTGCTTCACAGATACCTTTATCCGTAAAGTTAATAGAAGTGGAGGAAACGCTTAAAAATGGGGCAGACGAGATAGATATGGTCCTTTCTCAGGGTGCTTTTTTAGAAGGCGATTTTAAACGAGCCGGAGAGGAAATTAGAGCCATTAAAGAAGTTTGCGGGAAAAAGCATTTAAAAGTAATTTTGGAAACAGGTGCTTTACAAACTCCTGAAAATATTTATAAAGCCAGTGTTTTGGCTATTGAATCTGGAGCTGATTTTATTAAAACATCCACAGGAAAAATAGCTATTTCTGCTACATTGGAAGCTTTTTATATTATGTTGAAAGTAATTGAAGAATATCGTGAAAAGGGGAAAATAATAGGCATAAAACCAGCTGGTGGTATTTCTACTGTGGAAAGTGTAATACCTTATTTTCAATTAGTTTATCATATTCTTGGAAAAGATTGGTTAAATAAAGATTTGTTTAGAATTGGTGCCAGTCGTTTAGCAGATGCTTTAGCGAAGAAAGCAGAGTAGTTATACGACAAGAAGTATTAGGTACGACAAGTCGTTTAGCAGATGCTTTAGCGAAGGAAGCATAGTTATACGACAAGAAGCATAAATTACTTAGAATGCTTTGAAATTAATAATTAATATAAGAAACCGGCCTAAAAGTATTTTCTTTACACTTTTAGGCCGGTTTTCTGCGTTTTAAGCTAATATTGTTTATAGCTTATATTATATCTATGGGGAGTCTTTTATAGAGAAAGAAACGCCTCCTTTTGAATAGCTACCAACGGTAGCTATTGGGTCGTTATTTTGTTTCTACAATTAAGTAACGAGTTCCTTTCCAAAATTGATCTGGATTTTTAATTTCTATTTTTAGATTTTTGGCATCTTTCTTATTAATACTATAGCTGGAAGTGGGATGACTACTAATAAGTGTTATTTTTTTTGCATTGGTTTCAATTATTCTTTTCTCTTGAATATTTTGAATTTTTGTAAAATTACTTTCTTTAAAATTGGGATTAATACTTTTCTTTTCCAACAAACCTTTAGATTTTAATTCTTTACCAGTACCTGTTATGTAATAGGCTACGTTTACTACCTCGCTTAGCGTTTCAATTTCAGAATCTTTGGTTTCCATTTCCAATTTGTAACGATTATTTTCTGCTTTCAAGTCTTCATTGATGGCTTGTAGGGCAGCATAAGCGTCTTTTAGTAAAGATAATTCTTCTTGTAAACTTTCTATGCGTGCTTCGCTTTCGGCTACTTGTGTTTGAAGACGGCTTATGGTTGTTTCTAAGGATTTATTTAAGATATTTAATCGTTGATTTTCAGATTTATAATAACTAAGTTGTTCTTCATTACTGGCAGAAAGAAGAATAGGAGTAGAGGGTTCTTTGGGAAGTATACCATTTTTTAATTGACTGTTTTCATTTTTTAATCGGACATTTTGTTTTTTCATTGCAATAAGTTCTTTGCGTAAAGATTGCATGTTATATATTTTTTCCCGATTTTCTTCCATTAATTTACCTATTTCAGTAATATCATTAATGATTTTTTGTTGAATATTTGGATTGGTTTCTGCATCGTGCGAGTTCTCACTGATCATTTTTTCTCGCACTTTAATTTGATTCAAATTGTATTCTATTTCTGCATAAGCATTCATAAATTGAATTTGTAGCGAGTCGGATTGAATAATATCATTTTTCAGTTGAGTATTTTCCGCTTGTAATTTTTTCATATTGGGTGTTTGGCAAGCTGTAAAAAAAGACAAGGAAAATAGAATTGTGCCTATTAAAAAAAGACTGTGGTTTAAAGTAGTATTTTTCATGCTTAAAAAATTAAGATTAAAACATATAAAACGTATAGATGCCATTGGATACTTTGTTTATAGACACTTTACGCTTAATTTTATGGTATAGTTGGTGCAAATATAAATGATTTTTTTTATAATTACTAATTCTCTAACATACACGAGAGAAGTATTTAGTTACTTTAGAATTAGGGGGATCCCCCATAGTTTAAAAATTTAATGTATTTTTGTTTTAAGAAACTGTCTAATTTTGTTAAGCAAATTAGGCAGTTTTAGTTTAGAATTTTATAATTTAGGATGGAGCTTAATAAAATACGAAGATAAAAGAACCAAAGAGAGGAATAGAAGAGAGTGATGATGAGCCCGTATGTGCTTTTTATAGAGAAATTAAATGATTTTATAAGCAAGTATTATCGCAATATTTTGTTTAAAGGGATACTTCTTTCCTTATCTCTTCTTTTAATTTCTTTTTTGCTTTTTAATTTTATAGAGTATTTTGCATTTTTACCTTCTTGCTTGCGCTTTATTTTACTATTAATTTTTATTTTACTTTTTTTGTTTTGTTTGGTTCAAGCCGTGATTATACCATTTTTGAGGATGAAAGGGTGGATAAAGCGCATGGATTATATGCAGGCGGCTCATTATTTGGCCTTACGATATCCGGAATTAGACGATCGACTATATAATGTTTTAGAATTGCAAAACAAGATAGACGGGGATATTCTAAAACAGGAGGGTCCAAAATTTGCTATTTCTCAAGAGGGAAAATCGGAGAAAATAAACAAATTAGAAAAATCGAGTGCCGAAACAAACCAGTTGTTACAGGCTGCTATTGAGCAAATTACATCTAATTTTGTAAGTTATAAATTTACGAATGTAATAAAGTTAAAAGCCAATTTAAAATATTTAAAAATATTAGGAATTCCTTTGATGGTATTTCTCCTAATTTTAATTTTTTATCCACAAAGTATATGGAAGCCATCTCAAAGAATTTTGCGTTATAATGAAGTTTTTGCTCGTGAATTTCCTTTTACTATTCAAATTCAAAATGAAGTTTTAAAAGTTCCATATGAACAGGATTTTTTACTTCGTTTGTATGTAAAAGGATCCCAGTTGCCCTCGGAAATACAATTAGCCATTGGAGATAGACTTCTTACATGTAAAAAGAAGGATGCCAATCATTTTACCTATCTTTTTAAAAGCGTTCAAGAACCTATTTCCTTTAATATAGTAAGTGGAAAGTATAAAAGTAATTCTTTGGTGTTGTTGGTTTTGCAGAAGCCTTTACTATCTTCTATACAGATGATTTTAAATTATCCATCTTATACTGGTAAAGGAAGAGAAGTAATAGATAATACTTTAGATGCAGTAGTTCCTGTAGGAACAAAAATACAATGGAAACTTAGGGTTGATTATGCCAAAGAGCTAAGAGTTAATTATATAAATAGTCCTATTACTAATACTTCTAATTCTAAATGGAAAAGTTTTACGGTTCATTCTAAAGCTCCATTATTTTCTTTTTCTGCACAGGCTAAGGAGTCTTTTGTTTATACATTGATACCAACGGCTTCTATGAATTTTAAGACAGACACTTTAAAATTTCATGTGGAAGTGATACCAGATACTTATCCTCGTATAGATGTGATAGAGTTAATGGATAGTACTATGATAAACCGTCGCTTTTTTCAAGGTCGAATAGCTGATGATTATGGATTTCATTCTTTAATTTTTCATGTTAAATGCTATAAAGCAAATACAGCTAAAGTTTCGAATTGGACAGATGGTTTAGAATTAATTTCCAACAGTAGGGATCAAGAGTTTAGGTATTATTTAGATGTGCATAGATTTTCGTTGGAACCGGGCGATGAATTAAATTATTATTTTGAAGTAAGGGACAATGATGCTGCCGCTGGTTTTAAATCTATGGTTTCCAAAACTTTTTCCTATAAAAAAATGTCGGAACAGGAAGTAAGAACAGAGGTAAAAACCGTGTCGGAGGCGATTGAAAACAAATTATCGTCTTCTATTATCGGATTACGTAAATTTAGTTTAGAATTTGAAAAAAACGTAAAGAAATTATTGGAGAAAAAACAATTTCATTGGGAGGATAAAAAGGGAGTAGAGCAGCTATTGGAACAGCAAAAAAAACTAATGAAAGAATATCAAAAAATAGCACAAGAATTACAGCAAAAAAATGATTTAGAAAAAGAGTTAAATGAGTATAGCCAAGAGGTTTTACAAAAGCAAAAAGAGTTGCAGGAATTGTATGAAAAAGTATTTGACAAACAAACATTAGAGAAATTAGAAGAGTTGCAGCGTTTGATGGAAGAAAATGCTCCCCAAGATAGAATTATGGAATCGTTTGAAAAATTGAAGCAGGAACAAAGGGATCTTAAAAAGGATTTGGATAGAAATTTGGATTTATATAGACAGCTGGAATTTGAAAAACGTATGGAAAAATCGGTGGAAGATGCACAAAAATTGCTAAATAATACACAGGATTTGAATAAGAGTTTGCAAAAAGATTTTTTAGAAAAAAGGGATAGTATAAAGGCGGTTCAGCAAGAATTAAATAAGAAGTTTGAAAATTTGAAAAAGGATTTATCGGATTTGGAAAAATTAAATTCAACATTAGATAAACCCTCTTCCTTTATCAAGCCCGAAGATTTATTGCAAAAAATAGATAAAGCAAGTAAAAATGCGGAGTTTGAGATAGGGGAGAAAAACAAGAAAGAGGCAGATACAGAACAAAAAAAGGCGATAGATGCGATGCAAGAATTGGCAGAAAATTTAAGCATGCAAAAGGAGAAGATAGAAAAAGAAAAGGAAGCAGAAGATGCGGAAGCAATACGTATTTTACTAAAATCTATAGTAAGGGTTTCTTTTAAACAGGAAAATATAATGCAAATATTGTCTTCTATTAGAATTACGGATCCTCGTTATGTGGAAGTAATTAGGAGGCAGTCGGAATTGAAGACAGAAATTCAGTTTATAGCAGATAGTATTACTGCTATTTCCCGTAGACAACCTCAGGTGGCTTTAGTTACGAATAAAGAAGTTGCGGATATGCTTAATTATAGCAAAGAGGCTTTAAATTCTCTTTTATCGATGAATAATGTTGCTTATCAACGTTATTCCATAAATAATTCGGAAGCATTGGGGAAACAACAATATGCTATGACCTCTTTAAATAATTTAGCCTTGCTTTTGTCGGAATCCTTGGATAAAATGGAAGAAAAGAAATTCATGGGGAAGGGTTCTTCGTCTATGAAAAACAGAGGCAAGCCTCAAGGATCTTGTTCGAATCCGGGTGGCGGGAAACCAAAGGCTGGGTCCTCTGAAAAAAACCCTTCTATACAACAAATGCAAGAGGCTTTAAATAAGCAATTGGAGGCTTTAAAAAAAGGATTGGAGAAGCAAGCAGCATTAAAAGGGAACGAAAGCGGGAAGGGTCAAAAGGGAGGGAATGAAGGAGATAGAAATTCGGGGATAAGGGATGCGAATGGTGAATTTTCAGAAGCATTTTCTCGTGCGGCAATGCAGCAAGAGATGATTAGAAGAAGGCTACAAGAAAAAGTGAACGAGGCAAAAATAGGGGATGCAAAAACAGCGGGAGAGTTTAATAAAATATTGGGGGATATGGAGAGAACGGAGAAGGATTTGGTAAATAAAATTTTGAATAATCAAACTCTTTTAAGACAACAGAATATTGAAAGTAGATTATTAGAAGCTGAAAATGCGGAATTAAATAGAGAACAAACAGAGAAGAGAGAATCTAAGGAGGGTGATTTATTTACTCCGGATAACAAAATTAAAATGGATTTTTTCAAGAAAAAGGATAAAGGGCAGGGAGATGTTTTACAGAAGAGCACGCCTTCCTTGCGGCCATATTATAAAGAAAAAGTAGAGAAGTATTTTTTTGAATAGGGCGGAGGGTTTAAATGTTCCACGTGGAACAATGGGAGGTTCGGGGTCGGGAGGTTCGGGGTCAGGCTGGAGGAATACACGGGGTCAGGCTGGAGGAATACACGGGGTCAGGCTGGAGGAATACACGGGGTCAGGCTGGAGAAATACATGGGGTCAGGCTGGAGGAATACATGGGGTCAGGCTGGAGGAATACACGGGGTCAGGCTGGAGGAATACACGGGGTCAGGCTGCGTGGTTTGTAAATTAATTTTTTTTTATTAGTTTTGGTAGTTGAAAGCAAGGGTGCGAGGGAGGTGTGTTGTTTAGGGTTGATTGGGGTTTGTTTTTTTTATTGGAGCTAATGGAAAAGTTTGGGTTTAATAAAGTATAAATTCAGGTGTATTTAACAATTTCTTTTTTAATATGGAAAAAATAGAATTTTTTGAAGAAGAGGTTCGTGTGGCTTTTTTAAAAAGGCGATTAACGCGGAAGTGTTTAGAAAAAGTCGTATCCTTTTTAAAGAAAAAAAGTGGCGAAATTAATTACATTTTTTGCACAGATGAATATTTGTATAAGATGAACGAGGCATATTTAAAGCACGACACCTATACCGATATTATTACGTTTGATTATACAGAAAAAAATATTTTGTCTGGAGATATTTTTATTAGTATAGAGCGGATCAAGGAAAATGCAAAAATGTTCCACGTGAAACAAAACGACGAATTAAATCGTGTGATGGTTCATGGTGTTTTACATTTGGCCGGATACAAAGACAAAACACCAGAAGAGGCAAAAAAAATGAGAGAGATGGAAAATAAGTGCATGGAAAAATGTTTTGTAGAAGAATAAAAACAATTAGTGTACCTAATTTTTATTAATAATTAAATTTAAAATCCAAGATGATAGAAATACAAAAACTTTATCATAGTAAACAAGGGTATAAGGAGAGATGGGAATAAATGGACAATTTTGTGTTTGATAATATATATGATATAATTGTAGTGGGCGGAGGTCATGCCGGATGTGAAGCGGCAGTGGCGGCCGCCCGCTTAGGTTCACGGGTTTTGCTAATTAGCATGCATTTGGACAGAGTGGCCTACATGTCTTGTAATCCTGCGATGGGAGGTGTGGCTAAAGGACAAATTATTCGCGAAGTAGATGCAATGGGAGGATGTTCGGGAATTATTACCGATTCTACTATGATACAATTTCGTATGTTGAACCTTTCCAAAGGGCCTGCTATGTGGAGCCCACGTGCACAAAGTGATCTTCTTCGTTTTTCTTGGGCTTGGCGGCAGCAGTTAGAAAAGACACCTAATTTGAGACTTCGGCAAGATACTGTAGTTTCTTTGTGGACAGAGAAAGGAATTATTAAGGGCGTTTACACATTAACAGGTGCAAAAATTCAAGGGCGAGCGATAGTGTTGACTAATGGTACGTTTTTAAATGGGAAAATTCATATAGGGGAATGTTCTTATTCTGGGGGAAGAATGGGGGATGCTGCGGTATTAGGTTTAACGGAGTCGTTGCAAAATTTTGGATTTGAAAGTGCAAGGCTTAAAACTGGAACGCCTGTACGTATAGATGGACGTACTATAGACTTTACGAAATTAACCGAGCAAAAAGGGGATGAACATCCTGCTAAATTTTCTTTTACCGATACTCCTACATTGAAAGATCAATGCTCTTGTTTTTTAGCTTATACGAATGAAACGGTACATAATACATTACGTAAAGGGTTTGAAAAATCGCCTATGTTTGCGGGTCGGATTCAAGGAGTGGGTCCTCGTTATTGTCCATCTATAGAAGATAAAATTAATCGTTTTGCCGATAAAACACGGCATCCGCTTTTTGTGGAACCCATGGGGCGGGATACGGTAGAGTACTATTTGAATGGTTTTTCTTCTTCTTTGCCCGAGCCTATTCAGGTGGAGGCTTTACGACAAATTCCTGGATTTGAAAATGCTCAGATTTTTCGTCCTGGATATGCCATTGAATATGATTATTTTCCTCCAACGCAACTTTCAGCGACTTTAGAAACAAAATTATTGCCGAATTTGTATTTTGCTGGACAAATAAATGGTACAACAGGGTATGAAGAAGCTGCTGCTCAGGGTTTTATGGCTGGAATAAATGCTCATCTTAAATTAAAGGAACAGTCTCCGTTTATTTTAAAACGTTCACAGGCATACATTGGGGTTTTGATAGACGATTTGATTACCAAGGGAGTAGATGAACCCTACAGAATGTTTACTTCCCGTGCGGAGTATAGAATACTTTTGCGTCAAGATAATGCAGATTTTCGTCTTACTCCTTTGTCGTATGCTATAGGCTTAGCTTCTAAAGAAAGAATGTGTCGATTAGAGCGAAAAACGGCAGCAGAAAAGGATATTTGTGCTTTTTTGTGTGCTGAAAAGATAGAACCTTTAGAAATAAATTCTATTTTAACAGATTTAGGGACTTCTTCCATTAATCAAAAGGTAACTTTAAATACTTTATTACAGCGTCCACAAGTAATGCTTAAGAATTTGATTCCTTGTTGTGAAAAATTAAAAAAGCAATTAAAAAAGGTGGAAGGTGAGCCTTTTTTCGAGGAATTATTAGAGGAGGTAGAAGTAGCCTTAAAGTATGAATCTTATATTAAAAAGGAAGAGGAAAATGTAATGCGTTTGGCTAAATACGAAGAATTACCACTGAAAGAAAATTTTAATTATCAAGCTATATTGTCCTTGTCTTATGAGGCGAGAGAAAAGCTAAGTAAATTAAAGCCAAGAACCTTAGGACAGGCTTCTCGAATTCCGGGGGTTTCTCCATCGGATATATCGGTGTTAATAATATATTTAAATAAATAAGAAACATAAATAAAAGGATAAAAAAGGCAGTTTTAAGTTTAAAAATGGAGGGTGTAGATTTTATTAGAGGGAAGTAAAGCAATGAAAGAGGAAATGGATAAAAAAAAGGAGAAAGTGAAAAAAGAAGGGGAATCCCTATATTTACAGACTCTCCATTTAGGAGAGGACAAGCAGAATATTCTTGGCGACAATGCAATCCTTGGCGATAATGCTAAGGATATCCATAATAATACAACTACGGCAATTCTTGGCGACAATGCAATCCTTAGCGATAATGCTAAAAACACAGACACTATGGGCTCCCCCCAAAAAGATATAAATAAAAACACTCGAAATATAGGGGCCGTTAATGTTAAAATAGAAAAAAGCAAAGAAGACTTTAGCAAAGAAGATCTTAGCAAAAAAGACCCTGGAAATAAAGGGAATAAAGGGAATCAGGGGAATAGGTCGTATGTAGAAACTCCGCTTATGAAGCAGTTTTATGAAATTAAAGCGATTCATCCAGATGCTATTTTGCTTTTTCGCGTGGGCGATTTTTATGAGACCTTTGGAGAGGATGCCATTTTTACTTCTAAGGTTTTGAATATTGTTCTTACCCGTAGGGCTAATGGCGTAGCTTCTTATGTGGAATTGGCCGGTTTTCCACACCATGCTTTGGAAACTTATTTATATAAATTGGTTAAGGCAGGAGGAAAAGTAGCTATTTGTGAGCAATTAGAAGATCCTAAATTAACAAAGAAGTTGGTAAAGCGCGGGGTTATTGAACTTATTACCCCCGGAGTAGCGTTAAATGACCGATTGTTAGAAGATGGGAAGAATAATTTTTTATGTGGTATTTTTCTTGAAACGAATAAACAGTCGAAACAGTGTAAAGAGGAACCCACTATAGATAACATTTCAGGAGGAATTTCTTTTTTGGATATTAGCACAGGAGAGTTTTATGTAGCGGAAGGTTCTGGAAATTATTTAAAGAAATTAATAGATACTTTTACTCCTTCGGAAATAGTATTAGCTAAAAATCAACGAAATATATTTATTAATATATTTGGAGATCGTTTTTTTCTCACTCCTTTTGAGGAATGGGTATTTAAAGAAGGTTTTGCCATGGAATTATTGGTTAAACATTTTAAAACGAAATCGTTGAAAGGATTTGGAGTAGATGATTTGCATATTGGATTGATAGCCGCCGCTTCTTGTTTATATTATTTAATAGAAACCAAGCACGAACTTTCAGAACATGTATCTCGGCTCAATCGGGTGGTAGAAAATCGCTATGTATGGTTAGATAAGTTTACTATTCGTAATTTGGAATTGTTGGAACCTAATGTACTTAGAGATAATCCTGCTTATAGGGAGGAAGATTTTTCTCTTTATGGGGTTTTGAACCGAACCTCTACAGCGATGGGATCTCGCTATTTACGTAGAATTATTACTTTGCCATTAAATTGTAAAGAAGAGATTAATAATCGTTTAGATTACATAGAATACCTAATTAGAAATAAAAATATAGTAGAAAAACTTTCTCAAATATTTAGTTCTATGGGCGATACAGAACGCTTACTTTCTAAAATTGCTTCTTTACGAGCTCAACCAAGAGAGGTAGAACAGTTAAAATTCTCTTTAGAGCGGATACAGGAATTGAAGTCGTGGTTAGGCGAAATTGGGGGAAAAGAGAACAAGGGAAACGCCGAAGCAATAGCAGAAAGCGAGGAAAGTAAAAAAAATAATTTTGAGTATAATATAGTAGATACTAATCCATTAGCTGTTTTAAAAGAGGAAGATATTATTTTTAGAAAATGGTTACAAAAATTGGATCCTTGTAGGGATTTACATGAGAAAATTAGCCATACTTTACAAGAGAACCCAGCTACGTCGGTACAAAAAGGAAGTGTTATTGCAAAAGGAGTTAGTAGAGAGTTGGATGAATTAAGAGAAATTGCTTTTTCGGGTAAAAATTATTTAGCAAGTGTACAAAAAAAAGAAATAGAACGTAGTGGAATAGCTTCTTTAAAATTAGGATTTAATAATGTTTATGGATACTATTTAGAAGTTACGCATGCTCATAAAGAGAAGGTTCCTTCCGATTGGGTACGAAAACAAACCCTTACTACAGGAGAGCGTTATATTACAGAAGAACTGAAATTATATGAACAAAAAGTATTGGTTGCTCAAGAGCAAATTCTTACGTTAGAAAATAAAATTTATGAAGAACTTTTAGTTTTTATAAATACCTTTATAAAACGTATACAAATTAATGCACATGCTGTAGCTTTTATGGATGTAATGTGTTCTTTTGCTAAAGTTTCTTTAGAATATAAATATGTTAGGCCTGAAATATTAGAAAATTCTAACATAGAGATTATTCAAGGGAGGCATCCGGTTATTGAAAGGAATATGCCCCTTGGAGAGAACTACGTTCCTAATGATGTTTTTTTAGATGAAAAAACATGTCAAATAATAATGATTACCGGACCTAATATGTCGGGTAAGTCGGCAGTTCTTCGTCAAACGGCTTTAATTGTATTGATGGCTCAAATAGGATGTTTTGTTCCGGCTAACTCTCTGCGTTTTGGTTTGGTAGATAAGATATTTACTAGAGTAGGTGCCACCGATAATATCGCATCGGGAGAGAGTACGTTTATGGTTGAAATGAATGAAACTGCTAATATTCTTAACAATATTACTTCGCATTCTTTGGTGCTTTTAGATGAAATTGGAAGAGGAACTAGTACTTATGATGGGATTTCTATTGCTTGGGCCATTGCGGAGTATTTGCACGAAGAACCTACAAGGAAAGCAAAGGTTTTATTTGCTACGCATTATCATGAATTGAATCAAATGGCAAATTACTTTCCCCGTATTAAGAACTATCATGTGAAAGTAAAAGAGATGGATGGACAGATTATTTTTTTAAGAACTTTGGAAACAGGAGGGTCGGAGCATAGTTTTGGAATACATGTAGCCCAAATGGCCGGTATGCCAAAATTTGTTCTTCAAAAAGCCGAGGATATTTTAGAGAGTTTGGAAAAGAGTAGGGAGGGGCAGAAATTAAAAATGGGTATGGCCTTTAATACTAAAAGAGGAAAGTTGGAGGAACAACTCACATTCCCTAAAATAAGTCTTGGAGATTCTGTTCAATGGAGGCAAGAGGGCGAGAATAAAAATATAAGTCATTCTAAGGAAGTTGAAGAGGGGAAAATGGAGGGAAAAGAGGAGCTAAAACAGGGCGTAGAAGGGTCTAAAAAGCCATATCAACTTAGTTTTATACAATTGGAAGATCCTTTGATAGAAAAGATAAAAGAAGATATTCTAAATATGGATATAGACCGACTCACACCTATGGAGGCCTTAAATAAACTTCATGCAATAAAAATTTTATTAAAAAAACAATAAAAATTGGTGAATTGAAAAAAATAGTATAATTTTGCAGTTCTCTAATGCGGAAGTAGCTCAGTTGGTAGAGCATAACCTTGCCAAGGTTAGGGTCGCGAGTTCGAGTCTCGTTTTCCGCTCGAGTCCCGATGAATTTTACATCGGGATTTTTTGTTCAAGTTCTTTGACGAGAACTTTCAATATATAGGTTGCCTTGGTGGTGGAATAGGTAGACACGCAGGACTTAAAATCCTGTGACCGATGAGGTCGTGCGGGTTCAATTCCCGCCCAAGGTACAGAGAAGAGAGGGCTGAACTTTATTAAAGTTTGGCCCTTTCTAATTAGAAATCAAAATAGCATAACCCAAATAGCATAACCATAAAAGAAATAACCCAAACAAGAAATTTAATTTTTTTGGGTTATATGTAATTGGTTAATAATATATATATATTTGCAATCAGATATAAAATTTACGACAATGAAAAAGATAAATACAGTTTTTTTGTTTATGGGTATGTACTTATTAAGTGCATTTATGTCTACTAAAGCGGAAAATTCTACTATCTATAGGCAGGACAGTCCACTCCAAATCATAGAGTATGTTCAGGAGCCAATCCATCCTATCCTTAGAGGGAATAACGGAGTAAAAACAAAAAGCATAGCCTCTGCCTCTTTGGATGCTACAAAAATGATTGCAAAATTCACCAGTAGTAAGTCTATAGGGGCAAATATGACATTTGTATTGAATGTAAGTGTGCAGGATATCATACGAATTGACTGGGGAAATGGCGTGATAACGGAACACACGCTTAACCCTTCTTCTACGGGTAGCAATATTTCTGGACAGAAACAAGGAGATACGATTCGGATTTATGCGGATCGTGCCACAGAAGGTACTTTTGCTTTCAATAATATTACGTATTTGGACATTCGTCTATGGAATAATATAGAAAGTTTAAACTGTTCCGACAATACCCTATCCACCCTGGATCTAAGCAACAATACGCTTCTTAAAAAATTAAATATTCGCACCAATCGATTATCCACCATTGATCTAAGTAAAAATACGAATCTTCAAGAACTAGCTCTTGCCGGCAATCAATTATCCACTCTGGATCTAAGTAAAAACACTATGCTTCAGAGATTAGAAATTTTCAACAATTCCCTATCTAGTATTGCAGGGCTTGAGGTTCAGATACTTTCTAATTTGAAACATATAGATATTAGTAATAATAAATTAATTCCAGGAAGTTTCCCTGCCTCTTTTTTGACAGCAAAGT
>JAVVTR010000002.1:0-70851 GCA_036653535.1 Bacteroidales bacterium
AAGCAACAAGAAATTTTTTATTATTTTAGTCTTTATATTCTTTAGGGACAGTCTTTTTGTAGCTCCAAAAATGGACAAGGAAAAATGTAGCACCATTTTGGATAATGGGGAAACCTTTCCTTTGTATGGAACCGTCAATATTGTGGAGAATTTCGAAGTTATATGCGTTAATCAACATAGTTATATTGATCATCATTTTTAAAAAAAATCGGAACAAACAGTATAGTCTATTGCGTTTTTTATTTTTTTATTATGCAGATTGAATGCACACTTCTCTATCACCTTTGCACCATTATTTAAAAAACGAAGAAAATGAAATCAAAAATTTTTACACTTTCTGTATTCTTGTTAGCTCTAACTTTCTACAGTTGTAACAAAGAGGAAAACAAAGAGGAAAACAAAAATATTAAGATAAATACTTCATCTCCAATTTTTCTAAAAAGAGGACAGACGACCCAAATTAATGCCGTTTCCATAAAACCACTTACCTATAATGCTGAGAATGAATTTCATGCTACGGTGTCTAATACTGGGCTTATCACTGCATACTATGTGGGTAAAACCAAAATTAATTTAACTAATGGAAGTGACAAAAAGTCTATACAGCTTATAGTCGAGCCTGAATATAACTTGTATCAAACTCCAAACATAGAATGGGGTACAAGTCGAAGTCAAATTAAAAACCAATATGGTACACCTGATAGAGAAACGGCCGATGTTATTATTTACGAGAACTATTCGTCTGCTGCACCTTTTTTGCTATTTACATTTGACAAAAATGATCAAGTGGAGTCCTATGCATTACTAGTTAAGACCATGTATGTTTCAACTTTAGGTAAGTTTCTTGCTGAACGATATATGTACCTAGGGGCATCCGGTGAGTATCTGGTGTATCTTAATGGTTTAACGATAGATCAAGCAACAATAATGCTTGGTGTATTAGTGTACAACTTGAATTACGTAATGGTTGTGTATACCAATCCTCATAACATTTCTAAGCAAGCAAAAAAAGTAGTCGCAACAAGTATGGATCATTATCGAAATTTATTAGAAATAGGATCCACCTCTCAAAAATAAATTATTAATCTCAAAATTACAACATCATGGGCTTAATCATCGCATTTTTCGTACTATTAGTATGCGTAGGTGAATTTTTTGACCCTATTAAAAAATGACCTAAAGCAGTACTGGAGGACTATTCGTGGTCTTCCAGTTTTTTTTATAAAACAGTTTGAAATCTAAATTATAAATTGTAAGTTTATTTATTTTTGACAGATATATTATTTTAACAAGATAGTGATTTTAGAATATAAATAGATACGATGAATAAAAGTATGAATACGCCTAAATACGCAAAATAATATGTCAACAAATAAACATGCCCAAATTAGATATCGAACCTTAGATAATTGTTTCCGAAATCCAGGGCGAAGGTATTATATTGAGGATTTAGTAACAGCGTGTAATGAGGATTTATATAACCAGATGGGTCTTATGGATGGCGTAAAAATGCGTCAAGTCCAAGAGGATATCAAATCCATGGAAACCATTTGGGATATTCCCTTAGAAAAAGTACGAGATGGGAAAAGAGTCTATTATCGTTATGAGGATAGGTCTTATTCAATCAATAATCAGCCTCTTAATGAAACTGAAATTATACAGTTGAAAGAAACGATATATATGTTGAATCATTTTAAGGGGATGCCTCAGTTTGATTGGATGGAAGAAATCCTTGCTCGCCTCGAAAGCGCATTTAACCTCAGAGGAACTCATGTAAATATTGTAGATTTTGAACAAAATCCATATTTAAAAGGTCTCCATTTTTTTTCTGATATTTTTAATGCAATTATCAATAAGCAAACGCTGAACATAAGGTATAAACGCTATGTTAAAGATCCAACAGAAATGATTTTTCATCCTTATTTTCTAAAACAATATAACAATCGTTGGTTTCTATTCGGTCTTTGTGAAGATCTCAAAGAAAAGAAATTTATTACCACCTTGGCATTAGATAGAATGGAGCAAATAGTCCACTCAGATGTGCAATATGTTGAAAATGAAAATATCGAATTTGATGAATACTTTGAAGATGTGGTGGGAGTAACGGTTTATGACAAAGCCGTTGAACAAATTCTATTGGAAATAGATAATATTATTGTTCCTTATATTGAAACCAAGCCTTTGCATGGTTCTCAAAAAATCAAGATGCGAAAGCCCGAAACTACTATTATAGAACTGAATCTTATTGTAAACTATGAGTTGGAAAATCTGCTTTTAGGCTATATTGATAAGGTGAAAATTATTACGCCAGATCACTTGAGAGAAAAAATGAAAACCCGATTAATGGAAGCAATTCAAAGAAATTCTTAATAAATAACCAAGCCACAGTTAAATAATTTATAAAAGAAGTTAGATTAAACATAAAATAACAGCGCTAAAAGTTACTATATATATTTAAATTATGAAAAAATTGCATCACTAATTCATGCTTTAACACTACTTTTCAACTTCACATTTAACTTTACATTCAACTTCATATTTGCGAAAAATTTACTAAACGCTTGGGGTGTATTTGTAAGACTTACCAATGAAATTAATACGAAAATCAAATTTCGTACAGACGTTCAGTCAATTGTCTATAAGAAAGAGGTCGATCCATGGACCAATAAAATTCCAATTCTACGAGGAACTCCTATTAAGATTAGTGCAATTATCAAATGGTTAAGGAATGAAATGGACGTAGGAATCAATGAAATAAAACTATTCATATAAGATGCGCTGAAGCAAGTATAATTAGCTACTGTTTTGTAAATAATAGACTTAATAAATCAGAGAGCGTACTTTTCTGCAAATTTTTATCGATGAATGAATAGTTCTGTAACCATAACTAAAAAATAACGGCCTCCATCGTTTATAGATGGAGACCGTTATTTTTTAGTGAAGAGACTTTGTTTCGTGTATAGTAATGGATTATAAGTCGTCTTGGACACATCTTACGCTTAGCCCATAGCGAAATTGGACATCGAAATTTTTGCTGATGTAATTATAAAAATAGAATATCGCACGGCTCCACCCTGTATTGTAATAAGGAGTAGATGACCAGTAGTAGGCATATTCGCCTTTGGCGCCAAAAAATCCATTGTCGTAGCGACAACCACTGGGAACAGCACTAAAACCGCTTAGGTTCGTAGCTATGGCTTCTCCTTTTTTCCATAATCCTGTTCCTTCCTCTATCGTTCCATATTCTTTCATTTTTAAACCGGCTACACTTAAGCCTCCGAGATAATTCGTTAACGTATCCCATTCACTGTTGCTTGGGACATGCCAACCTATAGGGCAAACATTTTTACTGCTCTTTACTGCATTAAAATTGTATAAAACGCCATAGATGGCGGCATTACTTTCTTGGTTTTCGTAGTAGGCGCAAGCATCGGAAGTAGAGGTTTCCCATTCATGTGAATCCGTAAGTATATTAATATTACTATGATCTCTAAAGGTGGTGGTACGCAAATTTTCCGCCATCCAGGTTTGTGTGCCTATTTTTATGGTTTTATAGACGTTACCCTCCTGATCGACCATATTTCCATAAGTATGATCATCGGTGTAAGTAGTGGTATCTACTCCGGTAGAATTTAGCCAAGCAGGTCGTCCATTTTTCATTCCAAGAACTTGTCCACTTTTTCCTGCAGGAAGAGATACCCATAGGCTATCTCTCCAGTACAACAAATCTCCGTTGTGTCCATCGGGGATATTATGGGCGCGTTTTGCGTATAAAGCATAAGGAACGCTCAATAATGCTTGGGTTGAGTTCAAGCTATAATCGCCATTCCCCTTTAAATCTATTTCTACCTTAATAAAATAAGGCTTAGACCAATCAATAGCACCAAATTCACCATTAAGCACTTGCCCATCACCAATACTAATGCTCATTAATCCTTGTGTATTGGTACGAGTAGCATGTGTTTCTGCATATACTCGACTTCCTTCTGCACTACCCAATAAAAGACTAATACGGGTACTTATGTTGGCATTACTTAGTAATTTATTAGTGGCATCGTGAACTACTGCTTGATAACTTATTTTATCGGAACTTTGAGTATAAGCATTGTTGCTTATACAAAGTAAGAGTCCAAGAAGTAGGGTAGGTATAATATATTTTTTCATATAAAATAATTTTAATAAATAGGGTATATAGAGCGATAGTATTAAGCAGAAGTGGAGCCAGCGCATAATTTTTAGTTTTGCTGAGGCGAGCCACCAGGAGCTTTGTCCACTCTATGAACTTTGTTTTTATACTCTTGCTTGAGCTATGGAGTTCTTGTTTCTTTTATATTGAGAATGCTTACCAAATAAGTTTATGGATCCAAGTACTTTTTCTCTCTCCTTTTTTTTCTATTTTAACAAAATAGATACCCTTCTTTGCATTGGAGAGAATAATGCGATTCTGAAATACGCAATTTTTTATTTCTTGCCCCATTATATTAAAAACTTGCACTTGGTGGGTTGGGAGGAGATGATTAATGATAAAAATACCGTCTTTAGATGGATTGGGATAAATAGAGAGATCGTTTTGGTTTAGATCCTTTTCTACAGCAACATAGCCTTTTTCAACGGTAATATAGTTTAATATGGTTTGGGTAGCCTTGAAAATTCGCCCAGATGCCTTGTCGGTATATTTAATTTGTAGTTTCACCGGAAAACTTCCCTCTTGCATATAGGTTATTATTGGATTTCTATCATTGCTAACCAAAGGAGTACCTCCACCAAAGGTCCAAGAAGAAGAGTCGACTCTTAGAGAAGTATTGGTAAATTGAATTGCAGTGCCCGGAGCTACTTTGATATGATTGGATTTGAAATTGGCGGTAAAATCAATTACTTCCACCACATTTTTCCAAGTATAACTTTCCGTTTTTCCGTTTTTTTCAATAACTAAAGTAGTGCTAAAAATACCAGTATCGGAATATTTAACCATGGGATTTAAGTCCGTAGAACTTTTGGGTGTGCCTCCTTCGAAAGTCCAGGTACGGGTAGTAGGATCCCCTAAAGAGTTATCAAAATATCTTATAGAATCTCCTCTTAGAATTAAAGGTTTAGTTTGTAGAAAAGCGGCCGATAAAACGGAAGGTTCATTTTTCATTTGCCACATATCGGTTTGCATTACTTGACGAGATGCTTTAGGAACACCGTCGATATTGGTATAGGAATTATCTTGAATAAATGCAATAATGTCGGTGTTTCTTCTTGCCATTTGATATCCTGCACCCATTCCAAAAGAAATGGTCTTTCGGATAGTATCGCCCTTTGTAAAATCTAAAAGGCTGCCCTCGTAATTAGGAACCATGGTGCGTTCGGCATGATCCACTTGTGTTTGACCTTGCCAGAATTTAGAAATATTATTTTCTGTGACGGCAATTTGTAGATACAAATTTTTTCCGCTGTGTTCCGCTACTTTTACTATGGTAATATCTAATATAAAGCTATCTCTACGAGCTTCGGCGTCACGCAAATAGCGTACGTCCATATCTAATGTATAAGGCGTTTTTTCGGACATACACGAGTCGTAAATTTTATTAAAGGTAATGATGGTTTTTGCTTCACTTTCGCCAGAGGTACGATGAGCTCCATTAAAAAAAGTGCGAGGAATGGCTCGAATGGTATCGTAATAACAACCTCTTTGATAACCGGAAATATTGTATAGATATCCAACATCTCCACTTTCATTCATTTGGTAAGAAATAGCTGCAATTTTTTTTCCTTGCTCTAACATGCTACGTGTTGCTATAGCAGAAGCAGGGCAATAGGTACACCATGTTGCTGTAAATTTTTCCATAAGCACATATTTGTAATCTACTCCTTGCTTAGGAAGATTGTTACTTTGTGCAAAGATTGCTTCTTGGGAAATAAATAAAATTATCGAAAATCCGAAGAACAAACTAAGGAAAGAGATGGATTTTTTCATATGTTCATTAAATAAATTGTTGGTAAAAAAGGGGAATTCTGTATCAAAATCCCCCTATGAAAGCTAATAAATTTTAAAAATGGAAACAGACCATTATATAAATTAGAATGGAAATATTTATTCTAATGGAAGGGGCTATCTAAATATTTTCATTTCTTTAGATAGCCTTTTCCCGACGGTCGCAAAATTATAGAACAATAACTTTTTTAATTATGGTACCAAAATTAGAAGTTGTAAAATGCAACATATACACTCCTCTTTTCAAGGAAGAAAGGTTGATTTTTTCGGTTTGCTGGGGATATTTTGCAATTTGGTGACCCGATAAATCTACGATAGTGAGGGTAGTGTAGTTGCCGGAAATAGTAATATAATCTTTGGCTGGATTAGGGTATATAGAAAGATTAGCAGCATTAAGGTCATTCTCTATAGAAGTAGGCCCTACTTGTACCGTTGCGTCTTTCGACATTACCTCGTCGCAACTATTCCAAAGAGATCCTACAGTATAAATATATTGGCTATAAGGAACGTTGGCATCTAAATAATTCGTTGTTTTAATGGGGGTAGCATTTAATTTTGCACCATCCCGATAAACATTAAATCCGTTTAATTTAATACTGGCCGAATTAGATTTAGTAATTTGTGCGGCAGCTTCAGAAATTAATTTACCAGTAGCTATATCTACTTTATAGATTTCCCCATATCTATTTCCTGCTTTAGTTTTAGCGGCATTTGCGCTGGTGTCTATTTCTCTATCACGAGCAAGTAAGGCCGCAATGTTCCAGTTTGCATTTATACCCAAGGTGTTGGCCGCAGAAGACCAGTTTTTGAAGTCTAAGGTATAAAGATCCCCACGCCGTTTTACCGCTGGGCCTGCATCATAACCAACAGGCTTACTATCGGCTTTGTAGAAACTAACCGTATAACCTAAAGCCAATTCCGTGTTTATAGTGCTTATAGGAAAGGAACGATCAAAGAAAATAGTAGAGAAAGTCTTAGTGGCAATTTTCCCTGCATCAAATTGATAAACAATAGAATCATCTATCATTATTAAAGGGGTTACTACGGCTGGATCTGCTAAGAAAATCTCCATACCAATTAGTTTGAAATTCTCGTAAGGTTTTAATTGTGCCGAATCCCAAGCTGCAGCAGCGGTAAAGTTTGCACCCGTAGGCTCTCCTACACTACCTGCATTTATTCCTGTACCGTAACGCAAAGGAAGAGGTTCTTCAAAATAAGGAAGTTCCCATTTTACCTTTACATTGCTTGTGTTTGCTTTAGAACCAGTCGATTGTTCAAAAGATAATTGATTAACAGGAAGACAAAATCCTTGATTATTTACATCTACTTCTATGGAATCAGAAGCACTGCAAGAGTTGTCGAAAAAGGCTTCTATGCGGTAAGCGTGTTTGCCTAAGCTTGGACTAACGTCAACATACTCTAATTTTTTATAGAGGTCTTTATTTATTAGTTGGCCATCTTTGTAGAGGTAAAAACCAGCAAGGTTTCCATTAGGATTAGCAGGAGGTAAAGCCCATGTTAGTTTTACATTACCATAGGTTTCTTTTCCATCTAATTGTTTTACTGGAGCACAACCCGTGCTGGGTACAATGGTTACAGTGGATTTTACTACTGGTTTTGCTTCACAACCATTTCTGAATTTAGCAGTTACTTGGTAAACATAAGTGCCAGGTTCTGTAATAATTTCCGTGTAGTTATGCCTTTTAAGCAATCCATTCGTATTAACCAATACGTCGTTACGATATAAGTTGAACCCTGAAATTTCAGGACTCGGTTTTAATTCAAAGAAAGCAAGTTCATTGGATGTAGTTCCATCGGTTTGTACCATAGTACATAGGCACAGAGTGCTATCCAAGGTACTCATAATAGATATGCCACCTGCACTATGATAACCCTCTCCAATAGCTTTAATTTGAGGGAGAGTAGCTGGTTCAAAAATTTTACCTACTGGTTTTTTAGTAGTAATATCGTATTGTACCACTTGATTTAAAGTTTCTCCAGTTTGTTGTGAGGCGTAAATTCGGCCATCATAAAAAGTAGTACCGGCACACTCTTTTAGGGGTAAACCTTCGGAAATTACTTTGCCACTACGATTTATAAAGAAACTGGTATTCCAATCTCCTACTTCAAATCCGCCTCTATTACTATCTAAAGAGGGAATGAAAGCAATATGTTGTCCGTTGGCAGGACTTGTAATAAACTCTTCTACTAATAAATCTTCCAAATTTATTTTATAAATAAATTTGGTTTGGCTACCTACGGTATATAAGAATTGACCATCGTAAGCAAAATCGGAAACTGGGGGAAGATTGCGTATGCTAAGAATCTCTAAATATTTCCATTGAAGGTCGTACACTTTAATTCCTAAGTAAGTCCAGTCGCCTACATAGTATTTATCTCCTACTTGAATAGCCGACATAGAGGTGCTTCCTAAGGGTCTTAAAGCGACAAGATCCATAGCGTTAGTATCGGTTATATTTTCGAAATTAGTAGAGGCAAGGTCTTTTGCGGAAGCGTTACGTACAACGGCATCGCTGGGAGCTTGCCAACTAATGGTTACATTACGGTTATATTCTGTATAAGTATTTAAATTTTTAATAGAATAGCACCCATCGGCAGCAATGACATCTATAGTACTTCCGGAACTCTTTTTAGATTCTCCGGTAGCATATACGGCCGTAACTCTGTATGTAACGGTTCCTATTGTAGATTCTGGATCGGTAAAATTTAAAGCTGAAACAAGGGCAGTATTTACTTTTACAGAATCTCTGTATACATTGTAACCTAAAATTTCTCTGCCGTTTTTGTAGGGTTCAGTCCAACTTATGTTTACCCTAAGAGTTCCTCTTTCTTGTTTAGTAATAAGGTTTTTCGGGCGAGTATTAATAGTTTGTTCGCCTAAGGTAATAATAGCGGGACCGCTACCGCTACCGCAGAAAACTCGTCCATCCGTACTCATATCTGTGGCCATCATACTGGCATCTAATCCATAGAGTTCGCGCAAGAAAGAGCCAAAATCCATTAAGCCTAAATCTTTAGTCCAAATTCTTCCGTCTTTGGTCAGTACAATACCATTGTCACCTACTCTAAAGAAATTTAATGGAGAACGTCCGGGTAATTTTACGATGGTACGAACGCCATTGTTCCAAATAGCACCCGCCATAGTTTCTGCATAAGGTTGTACATAGCCTACTAAAACAGATCCATCTGCATTAGAGCCATTGATGATTCCAGCTTCAATATCATCGGAAAAGCTGATGGAACTATCTCCGTCTTTAATCCAAATTACAGGGTTATAACCTGTATAAGAACCTGGCATGGCACTGGCACCTAAAGCTGTTTTACCATCGGCGGAAATGTTGTAAGCTGCGCAACCATAACCAGAAAAATCAAAACCTTCGTAGGGGTAGTGAGGTTTGAGCGCTTTAAAAAGTACGGTGTCGTGCCAAATACCGCCTTGGTGTATAAGTCTAGCTGGTTCATCTTTATAGTAATAATTATTCCAGCCCAGACCTGTAATGGTGGATCCATCTGCAGAAATACGAGGACCTCCCACTTTACGATGTAGAGTATCTGCTACCGGAGGAAATCCAGTGGAAACCAATTGTAAAGCATCCCATTTATTATTTCGATAAATGCCACTGGTGATTATGCTAGAATGGGGATAGTCGGCAAAGAAAGAACCTACTACCTTGCCCGTATTGGCAACGGCAAGAAGAACACCATGTTCGGTTAAAGTTAAAATTCGTCCACTATCAACACTATAAAGGAATCCTCCAGTTAGGTTTTTTGTATTACCCCCTACAATATATTTTCCGTTAGAGGATATTCCCCAAGCTTCTGTTCCAATGGGAGCCTCGTCGATATAGGTAATAGTCGCTGCTTCACCCTTTTCAACTGTTTGTGCCTGTGTGAATATGCTCGTACAAAAACCAAGCATAAGCATCAAGCCAATAGAAATTGTTTTTTTTATCATTTTATTTATGGTTTTTTTGTTTTAAAAAAAGCATAGAGTAGCTGTGGGCACCCTATGCTTTTAAATTTTTAGAAATACAGTTTATAGCTGATGTTGCCATCTATGGTAGTGATACGTACAATTGCTACACTATGTGTATTTAGGGTAGTAGGAATTAGTATATTATCGGAGGAGTTTACATTATAACTACGTAGACTTTGTCCTATGGTATTGAAAATTTCAATTTTGCTAATATAGGTTTGACGAAGATTTATAATGTGTAATTGTCCATCTTTGGCAGAAACTTGAAATGCATCTTTAGCAGATATATTTCCTTGTATAGAAGTAGGAGTCGTTGTAAAGTTACTATTAGCCCACGCACTAATGCTGGGATCATATTGGTAAGCGTCGCAAATACTTTGTACGGCCCAAGCATATACGGTTTCGGGTTTTAGATTAGACCAAATAAAGCTTGTTTTGTCGGTTCCCATAAAAATAGTATCCCATTTAGTCTCTTTATTCGATTTACCACGGACCGTATATAAGAAATTGTTTAAGCCTGCTTGCCAACTAAGAGTGGCGGAATTTGTAGAAATATCCTTTATGCTTAGATTGATCGGTTGTCCACATTCGGGTTTAGCCGTGGTGCGGAATTCCAAAATAGTAGACCATTCGGAAGTATCTCCAACGGTACAAATAGTACGCATTCTATACATGTAGTCGGTTTCCGGAACTAATCCATTAATACCTATACCCGTATAATCTCCAATAAATCCGTTATACCATCTTGTATCTGTAGGGCTTTTGTAATTGTATTGGTAAGCATTTGCAGTTCTTTTCCAACGAATAGTTGCGGATCCATATTTAAGAATAGCCAAGTGTATGCTGTCTGGAACAAGACAGGTAACTCCCAAGGTTTTAAACTTACCGGGAGTGGTCCACAAACTCGTATCCGCAGTGTTTTGCGAGCATTGTGCTTGAACACTAAATGTATATTCTGTGTTTTTTTCCAAGTTCTCCAAAAGGATGGTAGTATCTTTGGTGGTAGAGGGTATCCAGTTGGTTTCATTTAGTTTTTTATACTTGAAATTATAGAGAAAAGCCTCTCCAACCCATGCAATTCGAGCAAAGGTTTGGTCATAGTCTATACGTCGAGCCCGTTTAACCGTATCGCAAAAGTGAGGATCGGTAGTAGTAAAATTGCCACTAAGCCAAGTGCTGCTATCGCCCGCTTGACAAACAGATCTAATACCAAAATCGTAGGCGGTAGAGGCTTGTAAGTTGCTTATATGGATAGTGTTTGTATTTGAACTTGCATAGGAATAGGTGCTTTCTGTTGTTGTTTTATAGCGTACTAACCATTCAGGGCTTGGTTCAGATGTGCTCCAAGTAATGGTAGCACTATTTTCTTTAAGGTTAGAGATAACAGGTTTAATAGCAGGTAAGCAACTAGGACTTACTAAAAGGTGAGCAAGTTGTATGAAAGCATCTACGCCATTTTTAAGGTTTTCTACATAAAATCCTATTTTTACATTTCCATTGTATGCTTTTAGGGGAATAGAAATGGGAATACCTTGAATGTTTTCAAGCTTTTTTGCACAACCTTGACCATAACTTAAAAGGGTGTCTTTAATGTTAAAGGTTTTTCCGCCATCCGTTGAAATAATGACCAAGAAACGAGCATCCTTTACGCTATCCACGAACTCGGGTCCAGATCCTTTCATTAGAGCTAAATCAAAATTAAGTAAAGCGTCATTATCTTTTGCTAAGTTGAAATTAGGAGTCATGAACCAATAGGCAGCAGAGGTTTCAAAAGCACAGCGGAAAGCATCTTCCCCCTCTTTTATGTTTTTCCAATTCCACCACCTCCAAGAGGTAGGGGCATCCGAAAAAGAAGAGGCAATGCCTGTGGTAGCTGAAATTTTCCCACGCATGCGAGACCAATCGATAGGAAATACCGTATCCCAATCTGCTTTGGCAAAATTAGTACCGAAAGGAACTCCATATAGAGTGGAGAATGGTTTAGAGACAGACGACCAATCGCTTTGGCTTTCTTTGGAACATACGGCTTGTACTCGTACTTGATAGGTGCTTTGGGGGTCTAAAAAGCCAAGGGTATATGGATTTGATTTTACCAGTAGGGCCTCCGACCAATGTAGGTCGGATGTTTTTTTGTAACTGATATTCCATTGGTTATAATTGGTACCCTTAAAATCTGTCCATTTTATTTGAGCTTCAGTAGAGGTAATGGTAGAATCTATGATACTTAGGTTAACAGGGGTTTCACACTCATTTAAAACTTGTTTTATATTCAAATTTTGAATAAAGTAATAGTAAGGTATGGAACCTTTGCTTACGGTTTCTATGCGTATTTGAATCAATTTGGAATCTAATTCTTTAGAATTTATATCCATAGTTTGATTGGTAAAATTGGCAGTAACCATGGGATGATCGGCAGCAGAGATATTTCCTATAGGAATAAAATTACTTCCATCGGTGGTAATAGATACTAATAGAGAATCTGTTTCTGGCAGAGCAACGCCACTCATAGGTTGTTCAGGATTGAATCTATCACGAGGGACCCCATTATTGCCAATAATATAATCGAAACTAATACGGTGCTTTCCAGTACTTAATTGTATAGGGCTGCTAAGACTTACTTGTTTGCGGAAATTGGTGCAAGTATCTCCGCCTGCACTGCACTTGAAAATATCTACAGCAAGAAGAGTATAAGAAGGCAAAGTAGTGGTAAATATTCGAAAAGCACCTTTCCATCCAAGGGGTTGTCCAGAAGCTTGATTTGCAAAATCAAAGGTAAAAGGAAGAGTGCCAGGAGTCATTTGCACGCCAGCTATTTCATAATCAGGTCCATAAGTACTATCGGTAGCTAAAGTCCATGTAGTAAAATAATAGATAGATCCACTTTTCAAATTGGTAAAGGATACCGTAGCATCCTTTCCTTTATATACTAAAACAGAACCATCGGAGAGACTATCCCCTACTTTCATTGCCTTTGTAGGGGCAAGCACTTCGGTAGGATATTTAGTACTTTTAAAAATAAGGGCAGAGTAATCTTGGGGGATGTTTAATGCAAAACTTGCCTTAGTGCTGTCATTAGAGATAAGGCTTATGTTGGTAGCGGATGGAAGCGTTACAATACTGTCTATTCTTGCTGTGCTTGCGTACAGAGGTACATCACCCATACATAAATTGTTTAAAGCAAAAGCGTGTAGGTAATATTTTGTTCCAGGAAGTAAGGTTTCTGAAAAGCCAAGACTACCAGAAAGAGGGCTATTTACGCTGGTAGAAACATTACATACATATCCATTTCCCTTTCCATTCCCTAAGGTATCCGTTAATCCATAAGTTTTTCCATCTATAGGTTTAAATGTGAGGATAGGTTCTCTACTCCAAATTACTAAAGAACCGTTGCTGTTTGGATTTTGTGTAAGAGTATATTTTAAACTGCTATTGCTTAGACTGCTAAATTCAAAAGCATTGTTAATTGCATCGGGAGAAACACAGGCAATAGGAGTATCAAAAATATAGCGCAAATTTGTTGTAGGGTATTTTTTATCAAAAAAGGCACAAGTAGAAGAAGCAGAAGTTCCTGCTATACTATTGCTCCAATTTTGGAGTCCATTGGTTCCGTACGTACTGGAAGAAATGGAGCGTGTATAGTAATCTGGAGAATTTATACTCGTAGATTTGAAACCAACATACATAGAACGATTAGAGGTGTTTGTGGCTACACTTTTGCCTATATGATATACAATTTGTCCATTTTCATGAATAATAATTTGAAAATTAAGAGTATCTATTGTTTTAGGTTTAACCGAAGAGCCATAGCCTGTCGAAGAAGAAATATATTTTAAATTTTTAAATTGTATAGTTAGAGTGTGATTTCCTGTTGTTCCTTCTGTTTTATAGGAAATGGTAGTAGTAGGTGTCCCTACTGGTGTTACAGTGTCGAACGACCAGACCCAATCTTTGCTTGCTGCAAAACTAATTATGTTTTGTGTATGAGGAGCATACAGAGGTCCGTTGGAATAGGTGCCTACTAAAATACTATCGGCACTATTTCCTAAGAAAATAGCCCCATTGCTTAATATACTAAAATGGGAAAATGTGTTTTTGGCAAAGGGAAAATTAAAACCTATGGCAATGCCCCTGCCATGGATGATAGAGTCTCGTTTGCTGGGATCTGGAGCGGAGATAAATGCGGCATAACCAGTGTCACCGACTATCCATTTACTGTCGAAATTGTCTCCTAATAATTTTGATCCTACCACCGTAGCTCCAGAGAGTTCCACATAAGGGGTGGTGTCAAAACTAAACCGATAAGCATTTGGATTTTGTGCGAAGAGCGCAAAACTGCTTATCAAAAAGCTGAGAATACATAAGAGTTTTTTCATTGTCTAAGAATTTTCAAGTTTAAGAAAAACAAATATATATTAACTTGGTTAAAATAAAAAAATATATTCTACACATTTGTGTAACGTCCTCCAAAAACAGGGTAACAAAGCAACACAAATTTGTGTAAAAAGCTCATAAATATGGTTTTATATTTTTGAAAGATATTCGAATAAATCATCCTCTGGAGAGAGGTTTAACTTCTTTTTAAGACGAAGTTTTGCCATGGCAATAGAGCGTACAGTGCGTTTGCTAAGAGTGGATATTTCTTTGGTTGTCAGTTTTAAACTAAATAAAGCGCAAAGTCTTTGTTCCTTCATATTCAAATTCGGATATTTATCCAAAAGACGGGTAAAAAAAGCCTTATCCACTTGTTCAAAATAGGTTTCAAACTCCTCCCAACCCTGATGATTGGCTATTTCATTTAATAAACTTTCAATTTCCATTACCAAAGATCTCTCTTTCCCTTTCATAGAGAGATTTACTTTCAATATTTTAGTTCGTTCATATATATTGGAAACAATATTATTTTGTCGTAAAAACAATAAAGCATTGCTTGTGAGTTCTTTATTTTTGTTATCCAATTCTTGCCCAAAAGTTTTTTCTAAAATTTCAATACGGGACTTATCCGCTTCACTAATTTCTGAAAGCGTTTTCTCTAAGCTTTTGTTTGTGTTTTTTTGTAGAATGCTTCGTTTAAATAGTATGAAAAGAATTACCATAGAAACCATACAGATAATGCTCAAAAAACCTATTTGAAAATTGCGCTTTTTTACCACTTCTTGGGCTAAAAGTAAATCTTGTTCTTTTTGTATTTTTTCTTGTTCCGTTTTGTAACTGTCAAATTCGGCTTTGAGATGTAAAAGTTTTTGTTCTCTATCTTTGTTGTAAACAGAATCTCTTAACGCATAACAACTTAAAAGATAAGTGTTGGCTTCCTTATAATTACCCTCTCCTGCATAAATTTTCCAAATAATATCTAAGGCGTTAATTTGTATATTTTTAAGTCGTTTTTGACGAGCAATCTCTAAAACTTCAAAAGCATTTTTTTTCGCCTCTGCATAACGTTTTTGTTCTAATAAATTTAGTGCATATTGAAAAGTAATAAAAGTTTTAAGGTGTTTATATTCTTTTTGATCCACTAAATTAAGGGCTTCGTTATAATATTTCTCGGCTAAATCGAATTTATGTAAGGCTGAATAGGCGGCTCCCAAATAAAAAACAGCATATACTTTTTCTTCTCCTTTATATTTTTGCTGAGTTACAATTTTTTGTACTTCTAAAAAACAAATTAAAGCTTCTTCTGCTTTTCCTTGAATTAACAGATTCCCTCCCATATTAGAATAGACAATATGTACTCTTTGCCAATCTTTATGCCTTTTATAAATTCTAAGACTTTTTCGAAAATACTTATCGGCATCTTCAAAATAACTACGGGAAGCAAAGAGGCTTCCTAAGCTATTGTAGCATCGAGCTGCTGCCAAAGATGAGGTATCTATTTTATAATCATCCAATGCTATTTTAAATTTCAAAATAGCATCTTCTTGTTCATCGTATTGAATTTTAGATAAAGCGGCAATGCTCAGAGCCTCCGCATGTAGCTCTTTCCATTTGTTATTAGGGTTTTGTGCGAGCAATTTTTCTATTTTACGAGTGGTAGAATCGATGCAAGCAATGGAAGCAGCATAGTTTCCATTTGCAAATAACTTGTACGCCCTTTTCATCTCTGTGTTTATTTCCATTATTTTGGCACTGTCTGTGTTAGCGTGTGAACAGGGAGAAAGACAAAAAAACAGAAAAAAGAGAAATATATATGTTTGTTTCATAATATTAAACTAAATGCAAATATGGAAAAGGACAAAATTTAAAGTAGGGACCTAAATATCGAATAAGAACTCAAATTCCTATTTTGGAAGAGAAATCTCTAATAAGAACCCAAAGTCTTATATAGGAACCGAAACCTCTATCAGAAAAACAAACTTCTATCTGTTGTTAAGATATTCAACTTCATGTGTTTCCAAAAATGCAAGACAAGAAAAAACTAACTTTCTTGCAAAGATAATCAATCAGTATAATAAAACAAAAATAAGGTTTGGTGGATATTTCATCTTGTTTGTAATAAGCATTGGTTTCATTCGGTAAAATTGTTCATTACTTTTTTGAGAAATTTTGGCATCTCTATCTGTTTACACTGGATATTAGACAAAAGTTTTTTCCCTTTATTGGTAAGAGAAAAATACATTTGCCGTTTATCCTTTTTTCCTACCACCCGTTCAATAAGTCCTTTCTCTTCAACCGATTTTATCACTTTAGAAGTATTAGAAAGAGTCAAACCTAATAATTCTCCTATCTCTCCTGAAGAAAGATGTTGGGCAGTGGATAGGCTGCAAAGTAGCATTCCCTCATTGAGGCAAATGTGGTAACATTGTTCGAAATTTGTTTCAAATTCTATAATAGAACGTTGAATATCCCGTATTTTACAGAGTTGTTCCATGATCTTTATATACGGCCTGCATGGCGCAGGATTTTATGCATTTACCACATTCTATACATTTTTTTGTATCTATTTGTGGTAATTCATTTTTATTTTGTTGAATTGCTCCTGTGGGACAAATATTTAAGAGTGGACATCGGTGATTTTGAGGACAGCGAGCTTTATTTATACTTATAGCCATTAGTGTTTTTATTAAACTGTTTTACAAATATTTGATTTTTTATTTAATTTTTTTGTATTCTAAATAAACAAATTAACGTTGGCTTCTTCGGCACGTTCCATATAGGTGGCAACACCTCCTATACTTACGGAGTCTAATAACTCTTCTTTTTTCACCCCCATTACATCCATAGACATTTGGCAAGCTATAAATTCTACACCATTATCTAAAGCTTGTTTGCGTAACGATTCTAAGGATTCTATTCCCTTTTTTTTCATTATATGCCGCATAAGATGGTCGCCTATACCCAACATGCTCATTTTGGAGAGATGCAATTTTAAAGAATGAGAAGGGAGCATCATGCCAAACATTTTTCCAAATATATCTTTGGAGGTTTTAGGTTTACTACTTTTTTTAATCACATTTAGGCCCCAAAAGGTGAAGAAAATGGTTACTTTATGATTGGTTGCTGCTGCTCCATTGGCAAGCACAAAAGTAGCGAGTGCTTTGTCGAGATCATCACTAAACATAATAAAAGTTTTGGCTTTTCCATCACAAGAACTTACCATTTTACAAGCTTTTGTTTCCCCTTTTTCTATAATAACGGAATAATACCCCTTGTCTTCTTTTTTTGAGAGCAGACAATTTCCTGTGGTATTACACCAAGCTTGGGCATCCCGAGAAAAACCAGGATCTGTGGCAAGGATTTCTATTTGATCTCCTTGTGCAATGGAGTTTATGGCTTGTTTTATTTTTATAATAGGGCCGGGACAAGCTAATCCGCAAGCATCGATTTTCAAAATTTCCTTTTCGTTTTTCATGGTTTTTATTTCTGTAGGGGATGGGGTATTAGTATCGTTATTAATTGGGGTGGTGGCTGCTAAATAAGTTTTGTATCCACCGGAAAGATTTTTAAGCTTGGTATAGCCATGAGCTGCAAGAATTTTAAGGGCAAGGTATCCTCTTAAACCAACGGCACAATAAATATAAATAGGTTTGTTTGTTGGAATTTCGGAAAGACGGCTACGAAGATCATCTAAAGGTATATGTATAGAACCCGGAATAGAACCCAAGTTATATTCTTCTTCGGTTCTTACATCTAAGAATAGAATTTCTTTAGGAGAAGCCTCTGACATTTCTCGCCAATTTACTATTGGCATGGTGGCATTAATAATATTGCTTGCTACATAACCCGCTATAGCAATAGGGTCTTTGGCCGAAGAGAAAGGAGGAGCATAGGAGTGTTCCACTTTTATTAAATCATAAATGCTGCCGCCTTGTTTTATTAGGAGTGCGATTTGATCGATGCGCTTGCTTACACCATCGTATCCTACCGATTGGGCTCCATATAATTTACCGCTCACAGGATCAAAAGTAAGTTTTATAGTTAAGGCTAAAGCCCCTGGATAATAAAGAGCATGGGAGGAAGAATGGGTGGTAGAACTGGCATATTTTATGCCCATTTGTTGGAGTTTCTTTGCTGGTAATCCCGTGGTAGCAACAGTGATGTCCATCACTTTGGCAATGGAAGTACCTATAGCTCCTTCGTAAGAGATCGTATTGCCAAAAACCATATTATCTGCCACAATTCGTCCTTGGCGATTGGCAGGATTAGCCAAATAGTTTAACCAAGGTTTGTGACTTAAAGGATGAGGAAATTCAATAGCATCGCCTACGGCATAAATGTCTTTTACAGAGGTTTCTAAATATTCATTTACCCAAATGCCTCCGGTATCGCCTATTTTAAGATTTGCAGATTTGGCTAAAGCGGTTTGTGGACGTACACCTATAGCAAGAATCACTAAGTCGGCTTCTATGCTTCCTCCACCAGTAAAAAAAACTTCTAAACCACGACTTTTTGTTTCCAATTTTTCTACACTTTTTTCCAAGAACAGTTTCACCCCCTTTTGAAGAAGATGCTGATGAACGAGACTGGCAATGGAGAAATCTACAGGTGCCATTACTTGCTTTCCCATTTCAATGATAGAAATCTGAGCTCCTAAGTGTTGCAAGTTTTCGGCCATTTCTAAACCTATAAATCCTGCACCAATTACTACCGCATGGTTTATTTTATGAGAATGAATATAGTTTTTAATTTGGTCTGTATCCTCTACATTGCGAAGGGTAAATACTCCATCGGAATCTATCCCTTGGAGTGGGGGGCGTACCGGAATAGATCCGGGAGAAAGTAACAATTTATCATAACTTTCACTATAAGTGGAACCGCCTTTGGTTTGTATCTCTATGATTTTTTCCTCGGAATTGATAGCGGTCACTTCATTTTCTACACGCACATCTATATTAAAACGTTTACCAAAAGAAGCGGGAGTTTGTAAAAAAAGTTTTTCTCTTTCTGTGATGACTCCTCCAATATAATAGGGTAGTCCACAATTAGCATAAGAAATGTATTTCCCTTTTTCCAATAATAAAATTTCCGCAAATTCATCTACTCGGCGGATTCTCGCTGCTGCTGTAGCTCCTCCGGCTACACCGCCAATAATAATATATTTCATGTTTTTTCTTTTTATTTAATAGCCGGCAAATTTTCAACGAATTGGTTGCATTTTAGAAAATTAGAAAGTTGTTTTGTAAATTTCCGTTGGAAACGACACCAAATTCGTCTTTAATTTTTTTGGCAATTATCCCTTGGTAAAAGTATATATTATTTTCCAATAGAACAAATTTCCATTGGAAAATAGTGTTGCAAAAAATAAAAAGCTATACGATTAGATTAAAATATATTGAAAATTAATGATTTATATTGCTTTCTAAAAGATTTAATACTTCCTGCTCTATTTCCGGTTGGAAATTAATTTGAATTTTTGATTTATAGCAATCTATCCATTTTTTTAAATTATCTTCTTTCCAATAGTTTTGAACCATTAAAAAAGCATTACAGTACCCAATACAAATAGGCTTAGAAATACGAGGTATATCCGTATTCTTAATATGTATATAATTTTGAAAATTTTCTTTTTGAAGAAGTTTTTCAAGCATAGATAGGTTTACTTCATAATCTGTACCAATAGTTTTTATTGGCAATAATTTAGAGACAAGTCCCCCATTTTGAAAAAAGTCGTTCAATCCTCCCAAAAAGGCAGTAGTTACAAAATTTGAAAAATAAATAGGGCGTTCTGAAAAATTATCTTCTACTATTTGTAAAAGTATAGCTCGTTGAGGACTAAGATAGCGCCGCTCTTTAGCAGTTTCCCCCATTATTTTAAATTGCAGACGATCAGATACTAAATCGGGTTTAACTATCCATGAAAGGGTATGCTCGGGTTTTAAACCAAATCTTCGCTTGTCTTTTTCGGAAACATTAATATTTACGGTAGTTGTATCCCATTTATATGGATGAATATCCATTATTTGTTGGTCCGTGAGATTTATATTTACTTTTTTTACGCAGGCTTTTAAACCTCTTTTTAAAAATTGAACATACCAAGGGCGATCAATATTTCCAATAGGAATTATTGTAATATCGGTTCGGAATTTTTGGCATAATTGCAGATAGGTGCAAATGTCGAAATCCGCATTACCTCCGGTAAACAAAATTGCATTTTTGTCACAACTGTTTAATATATTCTCCCCAAATTCTATTAACCAATCGGGATAAGCCCCTTTTTTATAAGCCAAATCATAAAAATATTTTAATTGCTCTGCATCCTGATTTTGCATAGCAAGAAAAGCATTTCCGCTACATTCTGCGCCATAAAAATATTTGGCATCTCCATAATTTGGGTTCAAGCTTATAGCTTTATCTAAATAGTTAAATATTTTTTTGGAATAAGAATAGTTATAGCCGTTTAAAGGCCTGCTGTCGTAAGCTCTATAGTGGTTGAACCAACCCAAATAGAAGTAAATTTCAGCATCGTTGGAACAGAAAGTTAAAGCCTTTTCGAGTAAATGAATAGCTTCGGTATAATGTTCTTTTTTAAATTCATCCAAAGCTTTTGCTTTCAGAGAATTTTCCTGAATGGATTGCTTCTCTTCTGTAGAAGAGAAAGTTTGGTCCAATGGTGAATTTCTTTGTCCAAACGCCGAATGAACCATGAAAATAAGCAGCAAGAGAATAAAGGAGATGATAAATACCTGAATATTACGAAGAATAGTATAATTTTTTTTAATGATTTTAGAAGGATACATCTTTGGTAATTAATTTTATTTTTAGGAAAATGAGCATATATGGCCTTTGGTAATAAGTATTTTGGCGAAACTAAAAATTTCCATTACTTAATATTGCTTGGTTAGAGGCTACCATTTGAACAAAATCAAAGGTAAGTAATTTGTTTCATTTTGCCAAAATTGAAACTTCCAACTAAACAAAGATAAATGTAAAACCAATTAAATACAGCTATCTGTGGTGAAAATAATTTGTGCGATGGATGGTAGATGGAGTCTAATTTTAAATATTCAATACTGTTACACCCATTTAATGCTTATATACAAAACCTGTCTGCCTTTCCTCGCCAAAGAGCATAAAAAAGCCCCACAATTCCAACGAATTGTGGGGCTTGGCTGTTGTTTGTCCGGTTTTGTCCAAACCTTTCAGCGGAGAGGGCGAGATTCGAACTCGCGGTACAGTTACCCGTACGACAGTTTAGCAAACTGTTGGTTTCAGCCACTCACCCACCTCTCCTTTGCATTTCAAGCTAAAATTAATTTGACTAATGACCTAATAAAATATATGGCTTTGTCAAAAATCAGGTGCAAAGATATAGAAAAAACACTAAATACAAAAATTATTTCTTTTAAGCCTTTGCATTTTCGTTTTTGATAATGGCGTTTCCGCTTACACTCTTGTGTTTATTTTGTGGTACTAATTAAAAATAATACCTTTGCGGCGGAAAATAAAATAAAATAAAGATCGTTCATAAACCTGCCAACTGCTTTTTTACTCTTTAAATTAAAAATAATTATTTACAGTTAGTAAATTCTGTTTTGGAATTAAAGAGAACCTTGCCTTTGGGGGGTGGTGACGATCTCCAATTACATCAATATTATGTTAATAGATAAAAAAACAAAAGTTTTAGGCATGGGTAATGCCTTAGTGGATATTATTTTTCAAATAGGCGATGATACCCATTTACAGAAATTGGGTCTTCCTAAAGGAAGTATGAGCTTAGTAGATGATATTCAGGCAAATAATGTATTACAGTATTTTAAAGATTATCCTCGTAGTATTGCCACTGGAGGTTCTGCATCTAATACCATTAGCGCCCTTGCTTCTTTGAATTTATCTTGTGGCTTTATTGGCTGTGTGGGTGAAAAAGATGAGTATGGAAAATTTTATACAGAAGATTTAAATAAGCATGGGGTGACCCCATATTTTGAAAAATCCGATCTTCCTTCCGGTACGGCTATTACCCTTATGAGCCCCGATTCGGAGCGTACTTTTGCTACTTTTTTAGGTGCTGCTTGTACCTTGGGAGCCGCCCATCTTAAACCGGAATTTTTTCAAGGATATGACTATTTTCACGTAGAAGGTTACTTGGTTCAAAATTACGAATTAATAGAAACGGCTATGCGTATGGCCAAAGCTGCAGGTGCAAAAATATCTTGTGACATGGCCAGTTACAACGTGGTGGAAGATAATTTGGATTTTTTGAAACGCATTGTTCCTGAGTATGTAGATATTTTATTTGTAAACGAAGAAGAAGCAAAAGCTTTTACTGGTAAAGAAGATTTGGATGCCTTACATATTATAGGCGATATGTGCGATATTGCAGTGGTGAAGGTGGGAGCTCGCGGCTCTTTATTAAAACAAAACGGGAAAGTTTATATAGTGAAACCTTGTCCGGCTACGTGTATAGATACCAATGGAGCCGGCGATAGTTATGCGGCAGGAATTATTTATGGACTTAGCAAGCATTTGAATTTAGATAAGTGTGGGGAAATAGCCTCCTTGATCTCTTCGAAGGTGGTTCAAGTTAGAGGACCTAAGTTGGGAAAAGAAACATGGCATTCCTTACAAGAAGAAATTAACCAAATAGAAAAGCGTTAAACTTACATCTTTGGCCAACATTGGAAATATTCATTTAGAAAAAAATTCCCTTTGGCTTTCGCCCATGGAAGCCGTCACAGATCCTGCTTTTCGTGGCATTTGCAAAGAAGAAGGAGCGGATGTATTGGTTAGCGAATTCGTCTCCTCCGAAGCTTTAGTACGTAATGCTAAAAAAAGTTTTTTTAAAATGCGGTTTGAACCGGCGCAACGTCCTATTGCTATTCAGATTTTTGGATACGATGAGCAGAGTATGCGTCAAGCGGCGGAAATTGCGGCAAATCAACATCCGGATTTTATTGATATTAATTGGGGATGTCCTGTTCGCAAGGTAGTTTCTAAGGGGGCAGGTTCCGGGATATTGAAAGATATTCCCAAAATGATAAGTATTAGTTCGGCGGTAGTAAGGGCAATGGAGGAAATACATATGCCGGTTACCGTTAAAACCCGTTTAGGTTGGGATTCTTATAGTAAGCCAATTGTAGAGGTGGCAGAACGTTTGCAGGATATTGGTATTGCTGCTTTAAGTATTCATGGGCGTACTCGGGCGCAATTATATTCAGGAGAGGCCGACTGGACTTTAATAGGGGAAGTAAAGCGAAATCCTCGTATGTTTATTCCTATTTTTGGCAATGGCGATGTGGATTCTCCACAAAAAGCTTCTTATTATCTTCAGAAATTTGGAGTAGATGGTTTATTGATAGGCCGCGCTGCAATAGGAAATCCTTGGATATTCAGGCAAATTCGATATTTTTTAGAGAATGGTATCTTAGAGGATATGCCAACGATACAGCAAAGAAAAGAAATGTGTTTGCGACATCTTTTACAAGAAGTAGAAGATAATAGTGAAAGGCTTGCAGTGCAAGAAATGAAAATACATTATTCAGGCTATTTCAAAGGGATAGCTAATTTTAAACCTTATAAAGTAAAGCTAATGCACACTTCCTCCGTAGAGGAAGTGGAGGAAATTTTAGATGCATTTATAGCGGAGTTAGAAGAATTTTAAGTTTAGACTCCCTGCATAAAATAGGATTTAAATATTTTATAGAGTGCTTTTTGTTTTTATGTGCTAATTTGGTGTACACGAATAAATTCCACGGAATTATCTTTCTGTTCAACAGATAAAAATATCTTTGGAATAATCGTATATTTGCAGCTTATAGCAATTTATGTGTATTTATGGATAGTAGTAGACAACAAAAAATAAACCGGCTTTTACAAAAAGATTTGGGAGAAATTTTCCAAACTCAAATGCAGCCGCAATTTCCTGGAGTAATGATTACCGTTACTTTTGTTAGGATAACTCCAGATTTATCTTTGGCAAGAGTGAACCTCAGTCTATTTCCTGTGAAAGGAAAAGAAGAAGTATTACAACAAATAAAAAAAAGGACCAAAGAAATACGAATGCTTTTGGGTCAAAGAGTAAAGTTGCAATTAAGGATAGTGCCACAGTTGCAATTTTTTATAGACGATACATTAGATCGTATAGAACGAATAGATGAGTTGTTAGCTCAGTAAGTAAGGGTATTATAAGCTATTATTTCGTGAAACTTTCTTTTTACATAGCCAAACGATATTTTATCTCTAAGAGATCGAAGTTAGTTAATTTAATTAGCGGGGTTTCTGTATTGAGTATAGCGGTGAGTACGGCTTCTATGGTGCTTATTCTTTCGGTTATGAATGGAATGAGTCAATTCGTTTCCGAACGTTTTGGTAACTTTGATCCGGATTTGAAAGTGGAGGCAGTTTATGGAAAATATTTTGAAGCCTCTTGGTTAGACTCTTTACGTGCTATGCCGGGAGTAGTTGCAGCGGTTCCTGTTATAGAAGACCAAGCTCTTTTTATGTATAATGGCAATACCTGCATGGTTAAGCTTAAGGGGGTGGACACTGGATTTGATTTAGTGTCGAATTTGCCTAAAAATATAGAGGCAGGTAAGTTTTATATAGAAGCTCGTTCCGATATGAATCCAATGGTAGTAGGGGGAGGAATTTTTGCGAAGATGGGCATGTATTTGGGACCTGGAGAAAAAGGCTGTACATTATATGCGGTAGATGCTTTTGCCTTAAATGCTATACAACTACCGCAAGCTTTTCGTGCTTATCCGGTATATCCTTCGGGTGTGTTTTCTTCGGTGCCAGAATACGATAATCAATATATTATTAGCTCTCTTTCCTTTGTTTCCAAGGTGTTTCAAACGGGAAATAAATTTTCAGGGGTAGAAGTGAAAGTAGATCCTACTTTTTCGTTACATAAATTACAAAAAGAAATTCAAAGATTAATAGGAAATTCATACAAAGTTAGAGATAGAATAGAGCAGCAACAAAGCCTCTTTAGTAGCATGAAAGCAGAAAAATTGATTGTAATATCTGTTTTTGCTTTCGTAATGCTTATCGCCACTTTTACTATGGTGGCTTCTTTGATGCTATTAATTTATGATAAGAGAAGTGATATTGCCATTCTGTCAGGAATGGGATTGAGTGATAGTTATTTGAAGCGTATTTTTTTTGCAGATGGAATGTTTATATCTCTATCGGGGGCTTTAATAGGGCTTGCAGTGGGAACAGCCATTACTTTAGGACAGCAATATTTTGGTTGGGTAAAATTGGGGAATGATGCAGGAACCTATATTACCGATGTATATCCAGTAGAAATAGAAATGTTGGATTTAGTTATGGTTTTATTTATTAGTTTGGGAATAGGGGCTTTGTCTTCCGTTTTGCCTTTAAAACAAATTAGTTCTAATTATAAAAAAATTAAAGGGTAGCCAAGTTTTACCAAGGCTTTCTTAACAGAAGATTTAGATTGAAAATAATTTAGGTATGGAAAAGGAAAATATAATAGGGATAGAGAACAAATTGATGCTTTTTAATACCCTTACACATAAGAAAGAATTATTTGAACCCATACATTCCCCTTTGGTAGGGATGTATGTTTGTGGCCCTACTGTATATGGAGATCCACATTTGGGACATGCCCGTTCTGGAATAACCTTTGATATTATTTTTCGTTATTTTCAGCATTTGGGATATAAAGTGCGTTACGTGAGAAATATTACCGATGTGGGGCATTTAGAGAATGATGCAGAGGAAGGAGAGGATAAAGTTGCTAAGAAAGCGCGTTTAGAACGATTGGAACCAATGGAAATTGCGCAGTATTATACCAATCGCTATCATCAATTTATGGATATGCTTAATGTGAAAAGGCCTTCTATAGAACCTCAGGCTTCGGGTCATATTATAGAACAAATTGCCATGATAGAAAAAATATTGGAAGCAGGCTTTGCTTATGAAAAAAACGGGTCTATTTACTTTAATGTGCGTAAATATAATACGGAACATCATTACGGTAAATTGTCAGGGCGTGTCATAGAAGATTTACTTTCTACTACACGAAGCAATTTGGCTTCTCAAGCAGAAAAAGAAAGTCCCGTAGATTTTGCTTTGTGGAAAAAAGCTTCTTCGGAGCATATTATGCGATGGCCTTCTCCTTGGAGCGAAGGATTCCCTGGATGGCATGCCGAGTGTACGGCCATGTCTTGTAAGTATTTGGGTCATCCTTTTGATATACACGGTGGTGGAATGGACTTGTTATTTCCTCATCATGAGTCTGAAATAGCCCAAGCGGTGGCAGCCTATCACGGAGATCCTTGCAAATATTGGGTTCATAATAATATGATTACCATCAATGGACAGAAAATGGGAAAATCCTTGGGGAATTTTATTACCTTAGAGGAATTGTTTTCTGGTCAACATGCAGGCTTGGTACAAGCTTATAGCCCTATGACTATAAGATTTTTTATTTTGCAAGCTCATTATCGTAGCACCCTCGACTTTTCTAATGAAGCTTTACTTTCTGCTGAAAAAGGATTGCAGAGGCTAATGATAGCAAGGCATACCTTAACTCACATACATTCATCTTCTACCTCCTCTGTAAAAACAGAATTAGAAGAGATAGAAAAAAAAGGGTATGAAGCAATGAATGACGATTTTAATACGCCCATTACCATAGCTTCTCTTTTTGAATTGGTGAGATTAATAAATTTAGGTTCAGAATCTAAAGTCTCTTTTACAGAGGAAGATAAGGCTAAAGCAGAATGGATTTATGCAGAATTTGTGGATCATATACTGGGATTAAAAGATGAAAGTATATCGGATGGCATGACCGACAAAGTAGATGGTTTGGTACAGATGTTGTTAGATATACGCTCTCAAGCTAAGGCTCGGAAAGACTTTTCTACCTCGGATTTAATACGTGAAGAATTACAAGAATTAGGTATTAGAGTGATGGATGGTAAGGATGGGGTTAGCTGGCAAATTAATTAAATAATAAAAAAATGAATACTTTACCCTTAATTTGGATTGTCTTTGGTGTGTTTGTACTCTTGAGTTGGATAGTTAGTTCGAGACTACAAGCTAAATTTAAAAAATATTCTAAAGTTCCGCTTGCAGGAGGCCTTACAGGAAGAGATGTGGCGGAAAAAATGCTAAATGATAATGGAATTTATGATGTTAAAATCTTATGTGTGCCGGGGCAATTAAGCGATCATTATAACCCGCAAAATCAAACGGTAAATTTAAGCAAAGAAGTGTATGAAGGCAATAGTGTGGCTTCCGCTGCGGTTGCTGCTCATGAATGTGGACACGCTGTACAACATGCAACGGCTTATCGTTGGCTTACTATGCGTTCGGCTTTGGTTCCTATTGTGAGTGTTTCTGCTCATTGGATACAATGGGTGTTGTTGGCAGGAATTCTTTTAGTTAATGTCTTTCCTAGTTTGTTATTATTTGGGATTGTTATTTTTGCCCTAACTACGGTATTTAGTTTTATTACTTTACCAGTGGAAATTAATGCCAGTGAAAGAGCTTTGGTTTGGTTGAGTACCTCTAACATTACTACAGTAGAAACACAACCTATGGCAAAAGATGCTTTAAAAACCGCTGCATACACCTATGTTATTGCTGCTTTTTCCTCTTTAGCTACTCTTTTATATTACATACTTATTTTTATGGGAAGACGGGATTAATTCTTTCTTTAACTATATATCCTAAAATTTGTGTAATTTCGCACTGCCTTTGGAATGGATGAAAAAAGAATAAAAAATTCCGCTTTGTTTGGTAGGCTATTGTAGTATTTAAACAGCTTTTTATTCTTAAAATAAAAAACAAACCTTAAAAATATAATATCATGAGTCAGATTGACTGGAAAAACCTTCCTTTCGGTTATTTTAAGACCGATTACAATGTACGTGCGTATTACAAAAACGGTAAATGGAGTGATTTGGAAATACGTGAGGATGAAAACTTAGATATCCACATGGCGGCTACGTGCTTGCATTATGGTCAGGAAGCTTTTGAGGGTATGAAAGCATTTCGTGGTAAAGATGGCAAAATTCGTATTTTCCGCCCAGAAGAAAATGCAAAACGTTTATTACTTTCCGCTAATGGAATTTTAATGCAGCCGGTACCTACTGAATTGTACTTGGAAGCATGTAAGAAAGTAGTTAAATTGAATGAAAAATACATACCTCCTTATGGAACAGGAGCCTCTTTTTACATTCGTCCACTATTACTTGGAACCGGAGCAGAAGTTGGAGTAAAACCAGCAAAAGAATATACGTTTATCGTATTTGGTGGTCCTGTAGGTCCTTATTTTAAAGCTGGATTTAAACCTGTACCTATGCAAATTGTTAAAGATTTCGACCGTGTTGCACCATTAGGTACTGGTTTATTTAAAGTGGGTGGAAACTATGCCGCTTCTTTGCGTGCCAGTGAACGTGCTCACGATGAAGGCTTTTCTACCGTTCTTTTCTTAGATGCGAAAGAACACAAATATATCGATGAAGCAGGTCCCGCAAACTTTTTTGCAATAAAAGGAAATAAATACATCACTCCAGATTCTAATTCTATTTTACGTTCTATAACCAACATGAGTTTGCAGCAGATAGCTAAAGATTTAGGCTTAGAAGTAGAGCGTCGTTCGGTTGCTGAAGAAGAATTAGCTACCTTTGACGAAATTGGTGCTTGCGGTACAGCAGCGGTAATATCTCCTATTAGTAAAATTGTAGATAGAGCTACTGGACATGAATTTGCAGTAAGTAAAACTGGAGAAGCAGGACCTGTTTCTACCAAATTATATCAAAGACTTCGTGCTATTCAAGAAGGAGAAGTGGAAGATGTACACGGATGGAATACACTTGTAGAATAAAGGAAATTTTTCTTTCTCTATAGAAAAAGAAAACCCGCCCTTAAAGCCTTAGATTTGTTGCTTTTGGGGCGGGTTCTTTTTTTTATTTTTTACGTCCAAAGTCTGCCGGAATTTCTCCCCATTTTTCTGTTTGCCACTTTCGAATAGGATTTTTGTAGGGGTGAGTACGCAACCATGTTTCTGCACGACGCACTAAATCTAATAAATTTTCGTTCTTTTCCGTCGCTTGTATTTTAGTATTAGCTTTTTGTTTTCGCACCCAAGCTATGGCCGTAATAGAATCGGAATAGATAGGGGTGTTAGGAAAACCGTGGGAGTTAAGATAGCTTAATGCATGAACCAATGCGAGGAATTCCCCTATGTTATTAGTAGCATCTGGGAATGGCCCCATTTTAAAAATAGGCGTTCCGTCCCAAGTTTGCACTCCTTTGTATTCCATAATTCCGGGATTTCCACTGCATGCAGCATCTACCGATAAAGAACTGTAAAAATCGGAAACTATAGAAGCGAGATTTTTTTGTTCAGGCATATTAGCTTTTTAGACTGGTAAAATAATCATCTACTAAATCTTGGGCAATAGTATATGGACTGGCTTTTCGTTCATTTATTTTTCTTCTTGCTATATCTATTTTTTCTTCCATATGGTTACTGCTATAGAATTGAAAACGTAACTGATCTTCTATGGTTTCTTCTAATATTTTTTCGGACTGTTTTTGACGTTTTTTTTCGAAATATCCGTTGGCTTTCGTGAATTTTTCGTATTCCAAAATTTGTTCCCATACACGGTCAATTCCATCGAGGGTATAAGCGGAGCAAGTTTCTACAGGAGGAACCCAACCCGACTCTGTAAGTGGAAATAAGTGTAGTGCATTGCGAAATTGGGCTTGCGCCAAATGTGCTTTATTTAAAAATTCGCCTTCTGCTTTATTAATCGCAATACCATCGGCCATTTCCATAATTCCTCTTTTAATACCCTGTAATTCATCGCCGGTATTGGCTAATTGCAATAGAAGAAAATAATCTACCATTCTGTAGGCTGCAATTTCCGACTGTCCCACTCCAACGGTTTCTACAAAAACATAATTAAAGCCGGCTGCTTCACATAAAACAATAGTTTCTCTCGTTTTTCTAGCAACTCCGCCTAAAGAACCTGCAGAGGGAGAGGGTCTAATAAAAGCATTTTCCATTCCCGATAATTCTTCCATTCGGGTTTTGTCGCCTAAAATACTTCCCTTGGTTTTTTCACTACTTGGATCTATAGCTAAAACGGCTAATTTATTTCCAGAACGCACTAAATGAGAACCGAGAGCTTCAATAAAGGTGCTTTTACCAGCTCCTGGAACTCCTGTAATACCTATTCTAAGGGACTTTCCGGAATAGGGTAAACATCGTTCTATAATTTGTTGTGCAATTTGTTGGTGCTCTGGTAATGCACTCTCTATCATTGTGATAGCTCTGCTTAAAATAGTGCGGTTACCCTCTATAATTCCTTTTACATAATCCTCCACCGATAAAATAGTACGTTTGCGAAATTCAGCAGGATTAATTTGTGCAGCTGGATTTACTATACTTGGCTTTTCTACGCCTTTGCGTTCGGTTAATGCCGAATCAAAAGTTCCATCTTGATGTTCCATGATATTTTATTGCTAATGAAAGTTATATTTAAGTAACAACCTTCTTATAAATAATTAAAGTGTAATTTGTAAAGTTACAAATTACACTTTAATTTACAAAAGAAAACTATAACACTTGTTCTTGGCTATTATATTACTTAATAGCCATGGTTTCTATTTCTACTAATACTCCTAATGGTAGTTTTTGTACCGCAAAAGCCACACGGGCAGGAGCCTCTTTGGTATAGTATTTGGCGTAGATTTCGTTCATGTCGGCAAAGTGGTCCATGGTACTTAAAAGACAAGTAGATTTTACCACTTGATCGAAACTATAACCGGCTTCTTTTAGTATGGCAGCTATGTTTTTCATTACCTGTTCCGTTTGTTCTTTTATTCCTCCATCTACTATCTTTCCAGTAGAGGAATCTACAGGTATTTGACCTGAAATAAATAGCATGTTATTTATTTCAATAGCTTGACTGTAAGGACCAATAGCCTTAGGGGCATTAGAGGTGTTGATTACTTTTTTCATTTTATATAATATTTTTTATTAATAATACTCGTTATCTCGAAAATCTTTTCGCTTTTCATATTTTATATCTTGGAATATAGAACTTTTTATGCGAATGTGAAAATTCCATTCGGTTCTAGTTCCAAATGGTATCCAGTAAAATCCCATTTCCCAGCAATGCAAATCTCGTGAAAAATTGATAGTAGTAATAGTAAATTTTTTAGCCATTATATCAAAGCCTGTACCAAAGGTAATTTGCCATTTGGGAGTAATAGAAATACTTCCTGTAAGAGTTATCGTTTGCACTACATCATGTTGCAATTTATTGGTTTTAGGGTTTGGGGTCACAATATAATTAAGATTATAGCCTAAGTTTAAATTCCAAGGAACATTAAAATCTATGGGTTGCCATAGTAAATCCGATTCATCGTACATAGGAGATGCATAGGAGTGAAAAGGATAAGGAGAAGGATTATTGGTGTTATCGGCTTTGGGTTTGGCTTTTGGATTTAAACTCCAAGACAGAGAAATAGCTAAGTCGGTTCGTGAAAATCTTAAAGTTTTATATTTGTTATTAATCCAAAAGAATTCATTGTATCGTTGTCCGTTGCTATCAATTTTATAAAAGTCGAAAGAGGCTCCCACTTGTATATTTAGTCTTTGGAATAGTACAGTTCTAGCGCTTAGAGTAATAGGTGCCCATCGTAAAGAGTCGGCAGCCATATTATAGGAAGTGCTAATAGAAAAATAATCTAATAAACTTATATTCTTTTCCGGATTTGCCGTATCTTTTCTGTTTCTCACTTTCATATCAAAAGTATTATTTAGAGAAAAATTCACACTTCCAACCATACCGGAAGGAGGTCCCCCATATAAAGAATTGGCATATTTAGAATATTGATGTACTACGCCGTTAGGATCGGTATAGGTTTCGTAACTGTTCCAAAAAGGAGTACTAAAATCGGGCCTATAGGTGAAACCTACCGAAGGAGTCAATACATGGCGAAATGCTTTTATTGCTCCCTTTTTAAAACGTAGAATACCGTATAATTTAAAATTAATATTGGTATTATATGAAAAGTCTCTTGTGGTTTTGAATCCGTTTTGATTAATAGTTTTTAAAGTATCGCCTGCGTATTCTTTCTTTATATTTTTAGTGTACCAATACTCGTGGTATACAAAACTGTTGGTCCAGTTGATGTATTTGAAAATTTTCACAGTGCTCGATAGGGTTGCATTCTGTTGAATTCCATTTTTCATTTCATCCAAAGTTTTTTTTGTAAAGAGCATGGTGTCGGGAGCCGATATGGTGTTTTGTGCTAATAAATTATAGTTAAAGCTAATGGTTTCATACCATTTTCTTTTTCCTATTGCATGTTTTCGTCTAAATGGATAGAGTTGGTCTACTGTAAAATTAATAGTAGGCAAAATTATTTCCATAGTACTGGTATTGGTATTATAACTGGCAGCTCCGTTTAAAGTTAAGTGTAATTTTTTAGCAAAGTCTATGGAGTAGCTAATATTGGAAGTGGTTGTATTGGTTAAATAATCGTTAATATTATTGGCATATTGACTATAAGCAGAATTAGTATAATTGACATTGGCCGAAAAACGGCTATTTGGATGTGCTTTTGCATCTTGATTGTGCGCCCATTGAACACTGATCCCTGTTCGTTTAGCTCGATTAGGATCTCCTCTAATACCTTGGAAATTTTGAGAATAGGCAAAGCCTAAACCTCCGCTAAATTTATATCTTAAAGCGTAGCGTAAGTTTCCACGTACTTCCCAGTTTCCACCGGTATAGGCGTCGCCATCTATTTTTAAATCTACATAATCGTTGAAGCGGAAATAATATCCCAAACCTCTGAAAAAGAAACCATCTCTTTGTGTCTGGCCAACAGTTGGAATAAGAATCCCCGATTTCCGTTTGGTGGAGTTGGGTAGAACTGCGAAAGGAATGACCAATGGGGTAGGTATATTTTCAATAAACATCATTGCGGCACCCATAACAATTTTATCATGAGGGATTACTTTGGCTTTAAAGGCACGTATGTCAAAGTGAGGATGTTCCAAATCACAAGAGGTAAACTGGGCTTTTTTAATGAAAGAAACATCGTTTTCATATTTTTTTACCACTTGTCCATGAACATAAATTTCTTGTTCCTGAGTAGTTACTTCTTTTATTAAGCCTCGTTTTGTATGGAAATTGTATTTGATTTCTTTGGCATCAAATGTATTAGAAGCATCGGTGAAATGTGGAATTCCTATATTTTCGCCTGTGGAGTCTATGGTTGGTTTAGCCAAAACTTCCGATTTATTCATATCTATTTCCATATAATCGGCTTCTAATTTTGAACCTATATAGTCGACTTTTGCTTCGGAATAAAGATAAGCTATGCCTGTTTTCATATCTACATAAACCGAATCTTTGGAGGAATAAGAAAGCACATCCGTAATGGCGGAACTGTTTTTTAAAGTATCTTTTTCATTGGAAAGGAGAGAGTCGGATTTGGAAAGGAGAGAGTCGGATAAAGAATCTGAGGAATATGAAATGGAGTCTATAGTACTTAAAGTGTTGTTTGGCTTTGCAACCGATACATCTCTATTTGGCTGTGCATGTAAGGGTTGAAATAAATAGCCCACTCCTATGAGTAGTACTACCCACCTTATAATTGTTTTGTACATGCTTGGCCGATTCCGTTTTGGTTCCTCAATTTCGTGTTAGGTTTGGGATTTTCCCCGAAAATTTTCGTAAATTTGCACCTGAAATAAAGGGCAAATTTACAATTTTTCCCTTTAATATAAAAATAACCTATGTATTTGAAATATTGTATTTGTCTTTTATGTTTGCTTTCGGCTTTGCCATTGACTTGCCAGGCTACAGGCGATAAAATTAGAACGGTAGTAATAGATCCTGGGCATGGAGGCAAAGATCCTGGATCTGTAGGTAAATACAGTTGCGAAAAAAATTTAGCCTTAGCAGTAGCTCTTAAATTGGGTAATCTTATTAAATCCGGATTTCCGGAAGTAAAAGTTATTTATACACGGAGTGACGACAGATTTATAGAACTTCGTCAGCGTGGACGTATTGCTAATCAAAATCACGCCGATTTATTTATATCCATTCACTGTAATTCAACGGATAATGGAAGTGCTAAAGGAGTGGAAACCTGGATTATGGGGAACCATAAAAATGATGCTAATTTGAAAGTAGCTCAGGTGGAAAATTCTGCCATTTTGAATGAGCAAAATTATGAAGCCAATTACGATAATTTCGACCCCAATTCTCCGGATGCCTATATTATTTTTTCCTTGTACCAAAATGCTTTTATGGACCAAAGTTTAAGTTTTGCATCCAAAATACAAGAGCAATACATGCAACAATTGGTTACCCCTAACAGAGGTATAAAACAGGCTGGTTTTTTGGTGCTTTGGGCTTGTGCTTTGCCTTCGGTTCTTACGGAATTAGGCTTTATAAGTAATCCAGAAGAAGAAAAGTTTTTAAATTCTTCCGAGGGACAAAATAAATTGGCTCAATCGTTATTTAATGCTTTTAAGGATTATAAATATCAAATAGAAGGGTTTAATAATCAGTCGGAGGATAGGAAAGAGAAAGAGGCTATTTCTAAAGGAGGAAAAGAAGAAATACCTATACCCAAAGATAAGCCAAAAGAAGAGATAAAAGAGGATAGTGGTGCAAGTAATCCTACCGAATTAAGTAAGATTGTGTTTAAGGTGCAATTTGCTTCCTCTTCTCAAAATAAATCCGTGGGTTCCGCAGAGTTTAAAACGCTTAAAAATGTAAGTAAATATGAAGATGGAGGCTTATACAAATATTGTTGTGGACAAGAAGCCTCTTTAGATTCCGTGCAAAAAATATTACGTTCTGTACAAGAGTCTGGTTATAAAGATGCTTTCATTGTCGTATTTGAAAACGATAAACGCATTTCCACCCAAGAAGCTTTGCATATTTTAAAAGAGCGAAAATAAAAAATAGCAGAAAATGTTTGACTTTTTTTTGTTTTAGATCCTTGCTTTTTTAGAAAGACTTTGATACAAAAAAGAGGACTACAGTTTGATAAATAGTGGCTATAGGCTGATAAATAAAAGAAATGATAGTATGAATGAAAAGAAAATATCTATTTTTCATTGGAGTAAAGAAGTGAAAATAGCAATTGTAAGTCTATTTACTATAGCTCTTTTTATTTGGGTTGCTTATTTCCTTAAAGGGAATAATGTTTTTTCCAAAGAGTGTAAATATTATGCCATTTATAGTAAGACAGGAGGAGTGAATGTAGCGGGACCTGTTATTATCAATGGCATGAAAGTAGGGCGCATTAGTAAAATAGAATTTGTTGGAGAAAAGGATCATAGAATAAAAATAACTTTGAGTATTTTAAAAAAATATTCCATTTATGAAAATTCTATAGCTTCTTTAGAAACTTTAGGGCTTTTAGGAGGATCCGGAATTGTAATTTATTTAAGCGATAGTCCGCAACGAATGAAACCGGAAACCTATTTCAAAACAAAAGAAGTACCAGGTTTAATGGAACAATTGGGGCCTTTAAAAGAAAAAGCAGTAGAAATGTTGGCCTCTTTAGATTCTATTTTAAAAAGTGTAAACATGGTTTTGGATCACCATACGGTTGAAAATCTCAGCAGCAGTTTTGCTTCTTTAAGTGTGAGTATGCAAAATATAGAAGGAATTACCACCGATGCTAAAGATTTGTTAAGAGGGCAGAAACATAATATTGGAGATTTTATTCGTAATGTAGACGATATAAGTGCTAATTTAAAATCAAACAATAAACAGATTTCGAATGTAATACAAAATTTTTCCGACATTAGCGATACTTTGGCACAGGCTAATTTGGCCGGGACTATTTTAAATCTTAATACCACTTTATTTCAAGCTAAGCAAATTGTAGAAAAAATAAACAAGGGTGAGGGAACGGCAGGAAAACTAATTTACAATGATAGTTTGTACAATAATATAAAAAATGCATCTCAACAATTGAATTTTTTGTTGGAAGATTTGCGCTTGAATCCGGGGAGATATATTCATATCTCCGTATTTGGAAAGAAAGAAAAAAATAAAAAATAAAGTTAAAATATTATGCAAGTTAACGATTTCCAAAAAAGTATATTGGAGGGTATTCCTGAAGTATTACCTACACCAATGCCCTATGACCTAAGTGTGAGCCATGCGCCTAAACGTAAGGATATTCTTACTCCCTCAGAAAAAAAATTAGCAGTTCGGAATGCTTTACGTTATTTTCCGGCCAAAGATCATGCGCAATTAGCTCCGGAATTCGCTAAAGAATTGGAAACTTATGGGCGTATTTACATGTATCGTTTCCGTCCCACGTATAAGATGTATGCTCGACCTATAGACGAATATCCTGCTAAATGCAAGCAAGCGGCAGCTATAATGCTGATGATTCAAAATAATTTAGATCCGGCAGTGGCTCAGCACCCTCATGAACTAATTATTTATGGAGGGAATGGTTCTATTTTTCAAAATTGGGCACAGTATCGTTTAACGATGAAGTATTTAGCAGAAATGACAGAGGATCAAACTTTGGCTATGTATTCGGGACATCCCATGGGATTATTTCCGTCACACAAAGAGGCGCCTCGGGTAATTGTTACTAATGGGATGATGATCCCTAACCATTCTCAGAATGATGATTGGGAAAAATATAACGCCTTAGGGGTTACACAATATGGACAAATGACGGCTGGATCTTATATGTATATCGGACCCCAGGGCATTGTTCACGGAACCACCATAACTGTATTAAATGCGGGGCGTAAAATTGGAAAAGGTTCTTTAGCGGGGAAATTGTTTGTTACCTGTGGCTTAGGGGGGATGTCGGGTGCTCAACCCAAGGCTGGTAATATTGCGGGTGTCGTTTCTATTACTTCGGAAATAAATCCATTAGCCGCAAAGAAGAGATATGAACAAGGCTGGGTAGATGAAATTTACACAGATTTGGCCGCCCTTTTTGTTAGAGTGAAAAAGGCTCGAGAAAACAAAGAAGTGATCTCTTTTGCTTACCAAGGAAATGCGGTGGATTTGTGGGAATATATGGTTACTCACGATATAGCTGTGGATCTTGGTTCCGATCAAAGTTCCTTGCATAATCCTTTTGCCGGAGGCTATTATCCGGTTGGACTTTCTTTTGAGGAGTCTAATAAAATGATGGCAGAAAATCCGGAATTATTCAAGCAAAAAGTGTTTGAATCTTTAAGAAGGCAGGTTGATGCTATTAATGTATTGGCGGGAAAAGGAATGTATTTCTTCGATTATGGGAATGCCTTTTTGTTGGAAGCCAGTAGAGCAGGAGCGGATGTTATGAAAGCAGATGGTACTTTCAAATATTCTTCTTACGTACAGGATATTATGGGGCCAATGTGTTTCGACTATGGATTTGGTCCTTTTCGTTGGGTTTGTACATCTGGTAAAAGTGAGGATTTGGATATTTCGGATCACTTGGCAATGGAAGTATTGGAGCGCTTGGCTTCCAGTTCTCCTGTGGAAATTCAGCAGCAAATGCACGATAATATACAATGGATTCGTGGGGCTAAGGCGAATGCTTTGGTGGTTGGATCTCAAGCACGTATTCTTTATGCCGATGCTAAGGGGCGTACAGAAATTGCTATTGCTTTTAATAAAGCCATTAAGGATGGCCGAATTTCCGCTCCTATAGTTTTGGGTCGTGATCATCATGATGTATCTGGAACCGACTCGCCTTATAGAGAAACCTCTAACATATATGATGGATCGTTTTTTACGGCGGATATGGCCATACAAAATGTAATTGGAGATTCTTTCCGTGGTGCAACATGGGTAAGTATACACAATGGAGGAGGTGTTGGCTGGGGAGAGGTGATAAATGGAGGTTTTGGAATGCTTATAGATGGATCCGAACAAGCGGATAAACGCATACATTCTATGCTATTTTGGGATGTAAATAATGGCATTTCTCGTCGTTCTTGGGCAAGAAATGAAGGAGCCGTTTTTGCTATAAAGAGAGCTATGGAAGAAGAGCCTAAACTAAGGGTAACTTTACCGAATTTAGTAGAAGATAACTTACTTTCCAAATTATTTTAAATTTTAATTTCAGATAATTTTAAGGGGGGAATTCGCCAAAAGAGTGGGTTCCCTCTTTTTTTTGGAATCATGGACGTATTTTGGAATCAAGGGTGTATTAGAAACAACGAGATAATGAGAAAGAATGGTATTACAGAAAGATATAAGATGAAAAAGGAATGGAGCGGCAGACGAGTCTCGAACTCGCGACCTTCAGCTTGGGAAGCTAACGCTCTACCAACTGAGCTACTGCCGCTTCTAAAAGTAAAGCTGCAAAATTACAATTTTTTTTGATATATGTCGTTAATATTGACTAAAAATTCTTATTTTTGCCTTTTACAATAAAATATTCTCAATAATGAAAAAAATTGTCTTTACGGTACTTTTTGTGTTATTTAGTATCGTTGGTGCCTTTGCTGCCAAATTTGATTTTTTCCCTGTACATATTACTCAACCAGACGGTAAAAGAATAGCATGTTTTGCATCTGGAGATGAATTTTATCATTGGTTACATGATAAAGATGGATATACTATTATTCAAGCGCAAGATGGATATTTCTATTATGCTAAAAATGAAGCAGGAAATATAGTTCCTACTAAATTTAGAGTAGGAGAGTCTAATCCATCCAAGCTTAGATTACAGCCATGGTCTCTGATTAGTCAAAACGATTATCTTTCAAAACGAGAAAGTTTTTTATCGGGTGTAGATACTAAAAATACAGCAAAAGCTCAGGATTTTACCTTTGTGAACAACCTTTGCATTTTGATTCGTTTTTCTGATGATAGCGAATTTGAAGTTGAAAAAGTAAAGTTGTACGATTCTATGTTTAATGCGCCTACCTATTCCTTATCCGATTTCTACAAAGAAGTAAGTTATGGTAAATTTACAGTAAAAACCTATACATTTCCTCGCTTGACTAATGAGAATACTTACTCCTATCAATCTAACAATCCGAGAGATTATTATAGAGCATATAATGCTACCACTAATACCATGGGATATAAAACAGACAGTGAGAGAAAAAAGAGAGAATGGACATTGCTTAAAGATGCAGTTAATTGGATAGATATAAATGCAAAGGTACCAGAAAGTATTGATATAGATGCGAATGAGGATGGTTATGTGGATAATGTAAGTTTTATTATTCGTGGAAAGAACGATGATTGGAATAGTTTGCTTTGGGCTCATCGCTTCAGCTTACCCGATAGTTATGGAGGCTTTTTAAATGGGAAACGAGTATCTACTTTTATATTTCAACCAGAAGCCCAAGCCGACAGACGTACTACCTGTCATGAATTTTTTCATGCTTTGGGCGCTCCCGATTTATATCATTATAATGCATCATACAAATCCTTGCAGCCAGTTGGTAAATGGGATGTAATGGAGCATGGATTTGGGCATATGAGTGCCTATATGAAGCAACGTTATGGAAACTGGCTTACCATACCCATTGTGCGTAAATCCGGTCAATATAGTCTTAAGGACTTAGGAACACATGAAGAGAATTCTTCTTTGATGTTTCCCATAGAAAACACACAAGGTTATCAATATATAGCCATAGAAAATAGAAAAAAATCCGGTTTATACGAATCTACTTTACCAGGAGAGGGATTAGTAGTATTTCGTGTAAATACGCTTTATGATGGGAACGCTTCTTATGATGCTCAGTATAGATTGGACATGCTATATGCCTTTAGGCCTAAGGGAACTCCCACTTCCGATGGATTGGTTAATAAGGCTAACTTAAATCAAGCAGAAGGTAGAGTATCTTTAAATGACACCACTTCTCCCTGTTATCTATTTCAATCACGAGGAGGGGAAACCAATGTAGATATATACAATGTGCACATATACGAAGATAGTGCAGTGTTTAGTGTATATTTAGGTGTAAATTTCGATCCTTCTTCTTTTTTCACTTTTCCAAATGGCAAAAATGTATCTATAGAATGGAAAAATCATAAAGATGCAAACAAAGTAATGATTATATCCAATACTAAAGCTTTAATAGATATTCCCGATGGAGATAAAACCTATCAAGTAGGCCAAATTTTACCCAATGGAGGAGAGGTAGTTTTCTTTGGACAAGGAGAACAATTTACCGATACCAAAGTCGTTGGTGGAGAAGCACGTTACTACACCATTTATTCCTATAAGGATAGTCGATTTTCTCGTGGATTACAAAGCAAAACACTGGTAAAAGCAGAAACCGTTTCTTGTGAAAATTTAAGTAATATATCCGCTTCTGAGGCTTTGTTTGATGGTGCATATTCGAAAAATTCTTCTATTTGGGGGTATGTTTCTGGTCATAGTGAGAAAAAGATGAAAGAATTTGCAGAGTTTTATAAATTCGATGGCATTAAGTTAATGAATGCATTTTCTGTAAATGTTTCTAAAGCGGTAGCTAAACACGGGGAAGAATCTAAGCTTACTTTTTGGGTGGCTTTACCTTCCGAACAGGCTAAAAATATAGTAGGAGATCGTATATATTGGCAGGATGTGAAAATAAACACCTTAAAGGAGGGGATAAATGAAATACCTTGTTCTGCTCCTGTTATGCTAACTGGCGATTTCTTTTTAGGATATACCATAACCTATTCAGAAGAGAATTGTGACACCTTTGCGGTGAAGATGTCTGTTTCCAAAGAAAATAGGATAGAAACCATGTATGGAAAATATATTGCTGCATGGTATCCTATCTCGGAGCTTATTCCGCAAACAAAATATTCCTTGGCTATCTCTCCTAAATTATGCACAGGCAATGTCAATAATCCCGACTATTTTATTGTATTTCCATCTATTTTACAATTAAAAAATATAAAAGGAGCCTCTGGACGTATTGGAGTATGGACCGATCTTGGAAAATGGGAAGTAGCAAACAAACCCGACTGGTTGGATATTTTGGCAGACTATGGAACGGGAACCTTATATGTTTATACTACTTCTACATCTGCAAAACCTCGACAAGCAAATCTGACCATTACCGTTAATGGGAAATCTCAAAACGTACAGATTTCTCAATTTAAAGGTGCTGCTACGGAAGACTTATCTTCTGTAAATTGTAAAATATATCCTAATCCTTCTTCTACTGGGCTTTATTCCATAGAGTTACCTATGTCTACCCTTTATTCGATTATGGATATTTCCGGAAGAGTATTATGTAGTGGAAAAATAGGTTCTAGCGTAGAAACTATAGATTTGTCTTCTTATAATTCCGGTATGTATTTTATCCGTTTTAAGGATGGAAATGGATATCGTGTAGATAAATTGATTAAAAAATAATCAAAATAAAGGTCGTAATTTTCGGCTTAATATAGAAAACTGTTTCCGGCAGAGAAATTATAATTCGCTACTTGGAAACAGTTTTTTTTAGAAAAGGAGCATAGGTGATACCTATAGAAGTTAAACAGCAAATATTGGATTCTGCTCGTATTGATGAGGTGGTGGGCGATTTTGTTATATTGAAACGTAGGGGTGCAAATTTGCTTGGTTTATGTCCTTTTCATCAAGAAAAAACGCCCTCTTTTATTGTTTCTCCTGCAAAAGGAATTTTTAAATGTTTTGGATGTGGAAAGGGAGGGGATTCCGTTACTTTTTTAATGGAGCACGAGCAAATTTCTTATCCGGAAGCTTTAAAATATTTGGCAAGGAAATATAATATAGAAATAGTTGAAGAAGAAAAGACCGAGGCCCAAATTCAAAAACTAAATGATAGGGAATCCTTGTTGCAGGTTTCGGAATATGCTTCTTCTTATTTTTCTAAGAACTTGTGGGAAACAGAACAGGGGCGTGCAGTAGGTCTATCGTATTTCCGAGAGCGTGGTTTTTCAGATGTAATTATTCAAAAATTTCAATTAGGATATTGTTTAGACTCGTGGGATGCGTTCTCTAAAGAAGCTCTCAAAGAGAGCTATCCAAAGCGTTATTTGGTAAGTAGTGGATTAAGTATAGAAAAGGAAGATAGGCTTTACGATCGTTTTCGCAATAGAGTTATATTTCCTATTCATAGTTTATCGGGACGTATTATTGGTTTTGGAGGTCGCGTGTTAACGGTCGATAAAACAAAAGCAAAATATGTTAATTCTCCAGAATCTGAAATTTACAATAAGAGCCAAGTTTTATATGGTATTTTTTTAGCCAAAAGAGATATTATAAACAAAGATTTAGCATATTTGGTAGAAGGTTATACCGATGTTATTTCTTTGCATCAGGCTGGAGTTACGAATGTAGTGGCTTCTTCTGGGACTTCTCTTACCCAAGATCAAATTAAACTTATATCCCGTTTTACTAAGAATATTACCATTTTATACGATGGAGATGCTGCTGGGATTAAAGCTTCTTTTCGGGGTATAGATATGCTTTTATCTCAAGGTTTAAATGTGAGGGTTGTTTTATTTCCCGATGGTCATGATCCGGATTCCTTTGCTAAATCTCATACTTCTGAGCAAATAGAGAAGTATCTTCAACTTCATGCCGTAGATTTTATTCGATTTAAAACCGGTTTACTTTTGGAAGAAGTAGGAGAGGATCCAATAAAAAAAGCGGAATTAATAGAAAATATCTTAGAAAGTATAGCTTTAGTTCCAGAGGAAATTTATAGGGCTGTTTACATACAGGAATGTAGTCGATTATTAGAAATAGATGAGTCGGATTTAATAAGAAAATTGAATAAAAATTTTCGTGCAAAATATAAGAAACAGCATGGGGAATATGCACAGAATATAACAGAAAAAAGCGAGCAAGTTGTTCAAAATATACAACATAAAGAAGACGAATCTAATTTACAGGAAGACCTTTTAGAGAGAGAGATTTTGCGACTATTGATAAACTATGGAAAAGAAAATACCACCCAAATATTTTGTGATGAAAGTGGAAAGGAAATAGCTGAAATTTTGAGTGTTTGCGCTTATATAGTGCAGGAAATTTCGCAAGATGAGTTGCATTTTAAGAATACATGTTATGAAAATTTGTTTCAGCATTTTTCTATGTATTTGCAAAAAGGGAATATTCCCACTTTAGAGACATTGATTGCTGGGGAGAAAGAGGAATGGAAGACTTTGGTTGTTGACTTAAGTTGTGCTCCCTACGAGATTAGCCCTAAGTGGTTAGATAAAGGAATTTATGTGAGTACAGAAAAGGATAAAGACAAGCTGGATAAAATTGTTTATGAAACTGTACTTATGTTTAAATTACAGAAGGTACAGCAGATGATGGAGACGGTAAATCTGAACTTAAAAGAGGGGATAGAAGAGGAAGCACTGGTATTGTTGAGCCGAAAGAAACAATTGGATTTAATGAGAAAAATGTTATCTGAAAAATTGAGGCGTATAATTGGATAAAATGAGGCATAAATTATTAATAGATATTGGGAATACTATTTCTAAAGTAGGTGTTTTCGAGGATAAAAAGCAGATATTTATAGATTATTTTTTAAATCTTACTTCGGAAAACATACAAGAAATTTTGCAAAAATATCCAAATATTTCCGCTGCTTTACTTTGTACGGTTGCAAAACAGGATTCCTCCATAGAGGAAATGCTAAAAAAGTTAAATACTTTTATTTCTTGGAATACGTGGTTGGAAAACTTAAAATGGCCGGTAACGTTGATGTATAAAAACCCTAAAACCTTAGGGCGTGATCGTATAGCAGTGGCCTCTGCCATACGAACGTTGTATCCTAAAGAAAATGTATTATGTATAGTTTTAGGTTCTTGCATTACTTATAATTTAATAGAGAGTAATGGTTGTTTTAGAGCCGGAGCCATTGCGCCCGGATTACAGATGCGTTCTCGGGCTATGAGTGTATTTACAGATGCACTTCCTGTCATAAATTTCGAAATTCTTAAGAAGGAAGAAGAGATTTATAGTACAGAAACGGCTTTATATAGCGGATGTATTAGAGGAATAAAATATGAATTGGAAGGGTATATAGATTGGTATCAACAGCGGTACGATTTTCTTCGTGTGGTTTTGACTGGTGGAGATTTGAAATATTTTGAATTCTCATTAAAAAATAAGATATTTGCAATCCCAAATTTGGTCTTGGTGGGCCTAAATGAAATATTGGACTTAAATGAATTTTAAAATCCGAGTAGGCTTTTCCTATACGCTCTTTCTTTGCTTGATAGGTCTAAGTTTGACTTCCTCAAAAGTAAATGCGCAAACTGGTATGCTATCTCCATACTCTGCCTTTGGTGTAGGGGCTGAACAACCCTATCTTAATGTGCGGAACATGGCTATGGGGGGAATTACTATAGGTCTTTCTGGTCATCGGAACGTAACACCATTTAATCCAGCTTCCTATAAAATGGGAGTAGACACTATGAGTGTGATGTTTGATATAGGGTTCAATATAGGTGTTAATCAGCTTAAGCAGAAAGATGCTAATAAAAAGACCCTTTATAATCAAAGTACAACAGGTGGTTTAAGTAATTTGGAGTTTTATTTTCCTATATTCAAATGGTGGAAAATGGGCATATATTTATTGCCTGTAACGGATATGGATTATTTAAGTTCCAATTATAGAGAAGGGGTGTCACAAATAGGCAAAGAGCAGTTGGTGCATAAAGGGAACGGTGGTTTAAGTAAGGTTGGTTGGGGAAACTCTTTTGGTTGGGGGCCTATTGCTTTTGGAATTAATTTAAATTATCAATTTGGTCGAATAGAAGAATTGGTTTTATTAAATTTCAAAAAGGATAGTTTGGCTGCCAATGCAGGTATCTCTAATTACTTAAAGGAAACTGCCCTTAATGGATTGGTTATAGATGTGGGAGTGCTGTATTCCCAACCTGTAAAAAACGACAGGGCACATTTTTCTTTGGGAGCCAGTTATACGATAGAAAGTAATATGGTTGGCAGACGTTCCGCTTTAGGAACAGCTGTTTATTCCTCCAATGTGATAGATACTGCTTTTTATGTGCCACGATATAAGGGCGATGTAAAAATGCCGGCCACTTTAAGAACAGGAATTTCTTATGAAGAATATGGACAGTTTCTAATTGGATTTGATTTTACTTATTCCTGGTGGAAAAATTATTCTGATTTTGGGAAACAGTTCGATTTTTATAGAAATACTTATAGTTGCGCCTTAGGTGCTGAATTAAAAAGCAATCCACAAGCCTTATCCTTGGCTCGTCGTATTGCTTATCGAATTGGAGGCCGTTATCAAACTTATTATACTGCTTACGATGGTAGTAGTTTAACAGGATTTGCTATAAGCGTAGGAGTTGGCATCCCCGTTAGAAGAAGTCGTTCACAAATTAATATAGGCTTGGAATACGGGCATACGGGTTCCTTAAGAAAAAAACAAATTCAGGAAGATTATGTGAGGATAGGAGTGAGTTTTTCTTCTGTTGAAACTTGGTTTGTAAAACGCAAATATGATTAAATAAACCAAAAAACAAAGGATATTATATGGAACCAATCCTATAATTTGTAAGTGCATTCCTCTTTTCCGTAGCAGTGCAAAGATATAGGCGTTCTGTACGACTTTAATTAAAAAATTAATTACTACAATGAAAAGGACAGGATTGGTATTATGGGCTTTGGCAGTTTGTTTTAGCGCTTCGGCTCAAAAATACGGGAATACCCCTGAAGACAGTGTAAACTGTATTCAAAATTTATCTATTTACCAAGAATTTTATAAGCAAAAGGCTTACGCAGAAGCGTATCCCGCATGGAAGGAAGTTTTGTCACTTTGTCCGGCAACCTCTTTAAATACCTATATTCGTGGGGGGGTAATTCTAAAAACTTTAATATCCAAGACCACAGATGCTGCAAAGCAGAAGCAGTATATTAGCGAATTGATGTCTCTTTGGGATTTAAGAAAGCAGTATTATGGAATGCCCGGTTATTGTAGTGGAATGAAAGCACGGGATATGCGCACATATCAACCAGAAAAAATAAAGGAAGCTTTGACTTTATTTAGAGAAGCTCTTGCATATTCTACAGAAAAAGGATTTTATCCAATTTCGTTTTTTGCGTTTGAATGTGCTATAGATGCGTATAAAGCCAATCTTATAACGAAAGACGAGCTCATAGATGCTTATGATAGATCTATGTCTATATTAGAGGGTATAGCAGAGTCTAATCCGGATGATAGTGATATTACTAATACGGTAGGAACTTTGGATATAGCGTTTGAACCTTATGCGGCTTGTGCAGATTTAATTCCTATTTATGAGAAAAAATTTCAAAGTCATAAAACAGATGTGGAGTTTTTGAAGAAAGCAACTCGTATGATGAATATGAGGAATTGCACGGAATCCAATCTGTTTTTTAATTTATCGGCAGCACTTTATGCCATAGAACCTACTCCAGAGAGTGCATACCTTATGGCAAGAATGTGCTATTCAAAAAAAGATTATAAGAAAACAGTATACTATTTAGCAGATCAAGCCGGGAAGTTGACTAAAAAGGCCGAAAAAGTGAGTGCATACCTTATGTTGGCCGATTCTTATTCCAATTTGGGCAGATTGTCGGAAGGGAAAACGGCTTGCTTAGATGCTTTAAATGTGAATCCAAATGAAGGGAAAGCATATATTTTGCTCGGAAATTTATACGCTTCAGGAGCAAGACAGTGTGGGGACGAACCACAAATTTCTCAGAGAGCTGCTTATTGGGCAGCAGTAGATAAATTTATAAAGGCAAAATCGGTAGATCCATCCGTAGCAGATTTAGCCGATAAGTTAATATCCTCCTATAGAAATCACTTCCCATCGGGAGACGATTTGTTCACCTTCGGTTATAAAGAGGGGCAATCCTATACCATTCGTTGTTGGTTCGTTGAAACAACTACTATTAGAGCAAGATAAGATGAATATTAATTTTGTAAGTAAAAAGAAAGTTATGACAATATTTTGTATTGCCATAACTTTCTTTTTCATGTGTACTTCCTGTAAAAAAAGCACTTCCATTCATTTGCCATTTGACAAAATAGAAGAGGCTCCAAATCAAACTATTTATAATTCGCATAGCATGTTTACCGATTCGGGAGTTTTGCAAATGGATATGAATTATGCGGTCTTGTATAATTTTTCGGATGAAAAACGAACCCAAATATTTCCCAAAGGGGTTTCCTCTACTTTTTATAACGAAAGAGGGGGAAAAAATGTAGTATTAGTTTCGGATTCGGCTATCAATGTGCAAGAAGAAAAATTGATGAAATTCTACAAACATGTAAAAGTGTGTGATTATCGTAATGGGGATACGCTTTTTACAGAAGCTTTGTATTGGGATCAGAATGCAAAGCTTATCTATTCCGACGTAAAAGTTAGAAAAATCAGCTCAGGCTTGATATTAGAAGGGGATGGATTTGATTCCGACGAGCAGATGAATAATGTTGTATTGCGTAATCCTCGCGGTGTAATTCGGTAAAACAGTATGGATCCGGAGGATATTATAATAAGTTTAGTGGCTTTATTGGTGTCTATAGTTCTTACAGGAATCCAAACAGCCTATTTTTCCGTTAGCAAATTACAATTGGAAATAGAGCGTTCTTCTAAGAATTTTTTTTCACGTTGTTTAATTTTTTGTAGCGAAAAGTCTCATTATTCCATTTTTACTTTACGTGTTTTAAATTATATCACATTTCTATTATATATTTTGGGTATATATTGGGGGCTACTTTCTGTGACTTCCCTGTCTTTTTGGTGTGTTATAGGAATTATAGCTATTGCTATTTTGCTATTTGTGTTTGTTTCTATTTTTTTACCGAGGTCTATATTTAAACTGTATGCCTATTCTTTTTGGAAGTATTTTAGTCCCATTATGGCGATATTGTTACTTTTGACTTATCCCTTTGCTTGGGCATTTTGGAGTGTAGTTTATGTTATAGAGGCAAAGTTTATCAAAACTCCTTCTTTTTCGTCTTATCCAAATATGCAAAGCACTTTGGAAACATCTTTTGATGAATTTTGTGATAGAGAAAACGAAGAGCAAAGTACGGAAATACAGATGGTTCAAAATGTAATTGATTTAAAAAAATCGAAAGTTCGTACTTGTATGGTGCCTCGTAACGAAATAATACAAACGGGAATAAACACTTCTATATCCGATTTAACGCAATTATTTGTAAGTACAGGATTTTCTAAAATATTGATATATAAAGAGAAAATAGAGAATATCGTAGGTTATGTACACGCATATGATTTATTTCAAGTTCCACTTCCTGTAGATATACAAAAAATCATTCGACCGGTATATCAAATTCCGGAGTCGGTTACCGTTAATACTCTTCTAAAAGATATGATTGCTCAGCATAAAAGTATAGCGGTGGTTTTTGATGAGTTTGGTTCTGTATCTGGCATGTTAACCTTAGAAGATTTGATGGAGGAAATATTTGGAGAGATAGAAGACGAGTTCGATATTAAGGATGCAGAAGAACAAAAGATAGATTTAGATACCTATGTTTTTTCTACTCGTTTAGAGGTAGATTATTTAAATGAAAAATATTCTTTAAATATATTAGAATCAGAAGAATACGACACATTAGCTGGTTTTATTACAACGAAATTGCAGCGCATACCAAAATACAAAGAAGAATTTGTACTGAATAATCTTTTCATTCGTGTATTACAGGCCTCCGATATTAGAGTAGAAAAGGTGCTAATTAAAAATTTAAAAAAGTAGTAAGAGCTAATATTTTGTAAATCGCTATAATTATATTAACTTTGCGGGCTTAAACTGAGAGAAATGCGAAATTGCCAGAAACCATTTACGTTAGCCTTTTCGGGCTTATCTGTAGGGATTCATCATTTTTCTTATGATTTAGAAAATGCGTTTTTTGAGAATATAGAGTATTCTGAAATCCAATCCGGTCAAGTTCACATAGAGCTTACTTTAGAAAAATCGGAACGGATGATGCTACTTGGTTTTACAATGAATGGCCATATAGATTTACAATGTGATCGTTGTCTTAAAGATTTGCCATATCTGCTAGATTTAAAGGAAACGGTGGTGGTTAAATTTACATCCCACGAGGAAACGGAGATGGACGAAGATAATTTATGGTATGTTTCCGACAAAACGACTCAGATAGATTTGAGTTCCTATTTTTACGAAACCTTGGTTGTTCAAAGACCTCTTCAAATATTTTGTCCATTAGATAAAAATGGAAAATCTATTTGTGACCCACAGATGTTGAAACGCTTACAAGTAGAGGACACTTTAGCGGATTTAAAATTGGAAGAAAACTTAGAAGATCCGCGCTGGAGCGCATTGAAAAATTTTAACAAAGAAGTATAAACATTAAAACATAATTGTGTTATGCCAAATCCTAAATGGAGATTCTCGAAGACGAGAACAAGAAAAAGAAGAACACACGATAAATTAACTGTTCCTCAAATTTCCGCTTGCAGCAATTGCGGTGCGCCTGTTTTATATCATCATGTGTGTCCTGATTGTGGATATTATCGTGGAAAACAAGCGATAGAAGCAACACCAAAAGCATAAGGTAAATAAAATAAAAGCGACGTGGAGTTTTTGCAGAAACCTATGGCATTATATTATTTATATGTTATAAAAAGAAAGGATAGAATAACTCCAATCGATAAACAACCAATAATTTTATTTAAGAGTAGTTGTTCGGACGTATGAGAATTGGTTTGGATATAATGGGAGGCGATTTTGCGCCTGTGAATACAATAAAAGGTGCTATATTGGCCTTAGATGAATTAACACCTAAAGATGTATTAGTTCTTTTAGGCGATGAAAACGTAATTCGGCAAGAATTGCGGGCCGCTGGGGTGTGCGAAGATCTATTTTTTATTGTTGACGAACCGGAATGTATCAGAATGGAAGAAAAGCCGTTAAAAGCGCTGCAAGAGAAACCTCGTGCAGGAATTACGGCAGGATTTCGTATGCTTGCAGCTGGAGAAATAGACGCTTTTGCCAGTGCCGGTAATTCGGGAGCTATGCTCGCAGGTGCGGTTCGAAGTGTACAATGTATACCGGGAGTGGTTCGTCCATGTTCGGCTACCACCTTGCCACAGGAAGAGGGGGGCGACTGCTTAATATTAGACATAGGAACGATGCCGGATGCTAAACCCGATGTGTTGTTCCAATTTGGTATTTTGGGTAGTATTTATGCGCAGTATATCTTAAAAAAGGATAAGCCAAGGGTTTGTTTGTTGAATGTTGGAACGGAAGACGGTAAAGGAAATTTACAATGTCAAGCGGCTTTCCATCTCATGAAAAATAATCGTTTTTTTCATTTTGTAGGAAATATGGAGCCTCGTGATTTGTTTAAAAATAAGGCCGATGTATTTGTTACGGATGGTTTTGTTGGGAATATTGTAATAAAAGAGATAGAAACTTTTTATAGACTGATTCAAAAGCGTAATTTGTCGGATGCTTTTATGGATAGGATGAATTACGAATTATATGGAGGAAGTCCTCTATTAGGTGTAAATGCTCCTGTTATTTTGGGGCATGGTATATCCAGCGCATTGGCCATTAAGAATATGATTATGCAAACGAAAAAAATGCACGAAAGTCGTATTTCTGAAAGGTTACGTGAAATTTTTTATGAATACGCTGATAAGAAAGAATAAAATGGAAAAAATTCATGCAGCCATTACTGGTATTGGGGCTTATCTGCCAGATTATATACTTACCAATGAAGAGTTAAGTAAAATGGTAGATACGTCAGATGAGTGGATCATGAGCCGTATAGGTATTAAGGAAAGACGTATTCTACGAGAAAAAGGAATGGCTACTTCCGATTTGGGGGCAGAGGCCGTAAAGAATTTGTTGAAAAAGACGGGAACAAAACCGGAGGATATCGACTTGTTAGTTTGCGCCACGGTTACACCCGATATGCGTTTTCCGGCTACCTCTTGTATTATTTGTGATAAGATAGGTATTCGTAACGCCTTTGCATTTGATCTTACTTCCGGTTGCTCAGGTTTTGTATATGGTTTATCTACTGTGGCTAAATTTGTAGAATCGGGGCGATATAAAAAAGTTGTTTTTGTTGGAGCTGAGGTTATGTCCTCTATGATAGATTATACCGATAGAGCTACTTGTCCTATTTTTGGGGATGGTGCGGCTGCTGTTTTGGTGGAACCAACGATAGAGGAAGTAGGGTGCTTAGATGAAGCTATGGGAACGGATGGCTGTGGGCGTGTGCATTTACATATGAAAGCAGGAGGTTCTTTATTTCCGCCTACACATGAAACGGTGGATAAGCGAATGCACTATGTATATCAAGAAGGACAGGCTGTTTTTAAATGGGCCGTGGTTAAGATGGCGGAAGTAGCAGAAACAATGTTAGAACGGAATCATTTGGATCCACAAAAAGTATGGATTGCTCCTCATCAAGCAAATCTTAGAATTATAGATGCAGTAACCAAGCGAATTAATTTAAATCCGGATAGGGTGATGATTAATATTCAAAAATACGGAAATACCACCGCTGCTACCATACCATTGTTGTTATGGGAATGGGAATCTAAATTTAAAAAAGGGGATGATATTATTATATGTGCTTTTGGTGCTGGTTTCTCTTGGGGGGCTATGTGGATAAAGTGGGCATATTAAAAGAAATTCAAAGAAAGATCTCTCATTCTGTTAGAATTTAATTTCGTCGTTTAATTTCCGAACAAAGGATAGCGGTAGCCATGGAAGCATTTAAAGACTCCGCTTTAGATTTTTTATTTTGAGAAAAGGATGGAATAAATAATCTTTCTTTTATTTTATTTTCTAAAAGGGTATTAATTCCGTGGGCTTCGTTGCCTATAATATACCAAGCATTTTCCGTATTTAAAGAGGCATTATAAATATTTGTTCCAGATAAGAAGGTGCCGTAACTTGCAAAAGAAGAAGGTGCTTGTTGCAAAAGATCTAACAGTTCTGTGTAGTAAACGTGTATATTTCCAATAGATCCCATGGCCGATTGCACACATTTAGGTTGAAATATATCGGTGCAATTTATCGAACAAAGAATACGTTCCATACCAAACCAATCGGCAATTCTTAGAATGGTTCCCATATTACCGGGGTCTTTTATATCATCTAAAATTAAACTACATCCCTTAAACGCATCCTCCGTATTTAGTATCTCGTTTGGCATGGCAAATAGTCCCAAAACTTGATTAGGAGTGCGAAGTGCACTAATTCTATCTAATTCCTTTTCACTTATTTCTATAGACTCTATTTTTTCCATTGCTTGATTTTTATTCCACCAAGCGGAGGTTCCGTATATGGCTATTGGTTTTAAGTAGGAATGTAACAAATTCTCCACAATCTTAGGTGTTTCTGCAAGGAAAACCCTGTCTTGAATCCTAAATTTTTTTTGTTGGTAGCTTTTAATTTGTTTAATTTGATTTGCTGTAATCATAATACTTGAAAGTTTGAAACGGACACCATACACATAAATACACCAATACAGGATCAAAATTTTAAAATGTATTATCTCGTAAAATAAAAATCGCCTTATATTAAAAATACAAGGCGATTTTGAAGTATTTATAAATTCTATTAATAGAATTTATTCTGCGTACACATCCAAATTTATTTCGGCTTTAACCTCTCTATGCAAGTTGATTTTTGCAATGTGTGTTCCAATTTCCTTAATGGTTTCCCCAGGAATAGAGATACGTTTTCTGTCAATTTCTATTTGATGTTGTTCTTTTAAAGCATCTGCAATTTGAATAGCATTTACAGAGCCGAAGATTTTTCCGGAAGTACCGGCTTTAGCTGCAATTTTAACGGTAATTCCATTAAGTTTTGTGGCTAATTCTTCTGCTTCTTTTTTAACCTTTTCTTCTTTAAAGGTGCGTTGTTTCAAATTCTCGGCATGCATTTTTTTCATGCTGGAAGTTGCCATAACTGCGTAACCTTGAGGAATAAGGTAATTGTTGGCGTAACCATTTTTTACGGTTACAATATCATCTTTGTAGCCTAATTTTGCTACATCTTGTGTTAAAATAATTTCCATGGCCAGTCTCCTATTTTAATAAGTCCGCAACGTAAGGTAATAAAGCCAGATGACGGGCACGTTTAATAGCCTGCGACACCTTTTTCTGATATTTTTGGGAAGTACCGGTTAAACGACGAGGATAAATCTTACCCTGTTCGTTTACAAATTTTAATAAAAAATCACCGTCTTTGTAGTCAATATATTTTATGCCGCTTTTTTTGAAACGACAATATTTTTTCTTTTTAGTTTCAACCGCTATCGGGGTTAAATACTTAATGTCATTATCTGTAGCCATTGTATTCTTAATTTTTCGCGTGAATTACTCCTTAACTTCTGCTGCTTTACGAGCATGCTTCTTTTCGTTGTAGATGATAGCGTGTTTATCCAATTTTACGGTTAGAAAACGCAACATTTTTTCATCACGACGAAAAGCAGTTTCCAAAGTATTGACCACTTTGCCGTCCGCTTTAAATTCTATTAAATAATAGAATCCTGTTCCTTTTTTTTGAATGGGATAAGCGAGTTTTCTTAGTCCCCAATTGTCTTCAAAGACAATTTCAGCCCCTTGCTCCTTGAGCAAAGCCTGATACCTTTTTACCGCTTCCTTTGCCTGTTCTTCAGACAAAACGGGAGTCATAATGAAAACGGTTTCGTACTGGTTCATTGTTAACTTGTTTTTAATTGTTTATAAAAATAATCCGTGCAATAACGGGGCGCAAAGATATTAAAAAAAAATGATATAAACAACAGCGTGTTGGTATCATTTTGTGAATTTAAAAAAATGGATTACTTTTGAAGTTCAAATTGGTTCTAAAAGAAAGAGAAATTATGGATAATTTTGTGGTGTCTGCCCGTAAATACAGACCAGAGACTTTTGATACCGTGGTTGGACAGCAGGCTATAACTACCACATTGAAAAATGCCATTCGAAATGGTCATTTAGCTCAATCTTTTTTGTTTTGTGGGCCAAGAGGAGTTGGCAAAACAACGTGTGCACGTATCTTGGCTAAGACCATTAATTGTATGAATCCATCTTCGGACATGGAGGCTTGTGGGGAATGTGAGTCGTGTAAAGGTTTTCATAATAATGCTTCCCAAAATATATATGAATTAGATGCAGCTTCTAATCGTTCGGTAGAAGCTATGAGAAATCTTATAGAACAGGTACGAATTCCGCCTCAAATAGGGAAATACAAAGTTTACATTATAGATGAGGTTCACATGCTTACTTCTGAAGCATTCAATACCTTTTTAAAAACATTGGAGGAACCACCTGTATATGCTAAATTTATTTTGGCAACTACCGAAAAACATAAAATTATCCCAACTATTTTATCTCGTTGTCAAATTTTTGATTTTCGCCGTATAAAAATTGAAGATATAGTAAAACATTTACTATCTATTGCAGAAAAGGAAGGAATACTGGCAGAAGAGGAAGCTTTGCGTATTGTAGCACAGAAGGCCGACGGTGGATTGAGGGATGCGCTTTCTATGTTCGATCAAATAGTTAGTTTTTCTGGAAATAGTATTACTTATGCTCAGGTTATCCAAATGCTCAATATATTAGATTATGAGTATTATTTTGAGCTTTTCGATTATTTGGTGCAGGGTCAAACCTCTGCTTGTCTTAACTTGTTTAATCAGGTTTTGGAAAATGGGTTTGATGCTCAGAATTTTCTTAGCGGCTTGAGTCAACATTTCCGCAATCTTATGATTATGCAAGATTCACAAACTATACCCCTTTTGGAAGCTTCTTTAACCTTAGGGGACAGATATGCGAAACAAACTAAAAAATGCAACGTTTTTCAGTTACTTAGGGCTTTAGAATTATGTAATACTTGTGACGTGAATTACAAAATGAGTAATCACAAGCGATTGTTGGTAGAAATTCTTCTTTTACAATTAGGCGAAATCTTTATTCCATTGGAAGCCACAAAGGGGGTAGAGCCATCGATACAGCAGTATTCGGTTCCCAAAGAAAACCAAACTCCCTCCTCGAATAATGCCATTCAATCTCCGATCAATACAGAAAAGGTAGCACCTAAGACGGATGCCATACCAGTAGCCCCTTCCGTCACCAATTTTAATGTTTCTTCTGGAAGAAGCTCCATCTCTTTAAAAAACATGGCAGAAATAACTTCTCCCAAGAAAGAAGAGGAGAATAGAAGAAATATTCCAAGCGAAGATAAGCCCTTTACACAGCAGGAAATGGAGAATTTTTGGCAGGAGTATCTTGTTTCTATGCAAAAAGCAGCCCCTGTTTTTTGCGATATATTAACCCACGCACAACCTAATGTACAGGAAAATTCAGCTATTGGACTTAAAATTGCTAATGAATTTTTATCGGCAGAATTAGAGGAAAAGAAAAAAGATTTATTGGCTTTTTTAAGAAAAAAGTTACAAAACGATGGGATACATTTTGTTATTACCATAGATAATACGATAAAGTCGGAGGTGTCTGTGTATAGCCCTCAGGAAAAGCTTAAGGCTATGTCAGAGAGTAACCCGGCAATACAAACCTTAAAAAAAGACTTACAATTAGATATAGAATTATAAAAAGAACAGGCAAATTATGCAAAATAAAAAAATATTCATAGCTTTGCACTGTATTAGTAGGCAAATACACTAAGTATAATATTAAAAATAAATATGATGAAAAAAATTTGGATCCTTTGTATGGCGCTTGCAGTGTTTACGCTGAGTTTTGCGCAAAAAGGGGAAGTAGATTTAAAACAGCCGCTTCCAATAGATAAGAATGTTCGAGTAGGAACATTAAGTAATGGATTAAAGTATTACATTCGGAAAAATGCCAAGCCGGAAAATCGGGTTATGTTGCAATTAGCAACGAATGCTGGTTCTATCAATGAAAATGATGCACAAGTAGGTTTAGCTCACTTTTGTGAACATATGTTGTTTAATGGAACTAAAAATTTTCCTAAAAGTGAATTAATAAATTTTTTACAAAAAACAGGGATGCGATTTGGTGGAGACATTAATGCTTATACTAGTTTTGATCAAACCGTATATATGCTTGAAATTCCTACCGATCAAGTAGGCCTTTTAGATAAAGGGCTACAGGTTTTGGAAGATTGGGCACATCAAGCTTCTTTTGATAGCAGTGCTATTGACGAGGAACGTGGCATCATTATAGAAGAATGGCGTATGGGATTGGGTGCTCAGGATAGAATGCGCAAAAAAATTCTTCCTATAATTGTGAACAATTCTTTATATGCAAAACGTCTTCCTATAGGTACTATTGAGAATTTAAAAACATTTAAACACGAAACCATTCGTAAATTTTATAAAGATTTTTATAGACCTAATTTACAAGCGGTAGTAGTAGTTGGGGACGTGAATTTGGATGAGATGGAAGCCAAAATCAAACAGCAATTTGGCCGTATACCTAATCCTAAGAATTTAGTAGAACGTATAGAAGTAGATATTCCAGGTAATACAGAACCCCTATTTGCCATTGCTACCGATAAAGAGGCTACCTCTACTACGGTGGCGGTGCTATACAAACATCCACATAAAGTAACTGCTACGGTTGGTGATTATAGAAAGGATATTATCTCCATGTTGGCTTCAGAAATGTTGAATGCTCGTTTCTCCGAATTAGGACAAGAACCGGAATGTCCTTTTTCCTATGCAGTTCAATTTTATGGGCAGTATGTTCGCCCCATGGATGCCTATCAACTTTATAGTGGAGTAAAAGAAAATCAAATTAAACAAGCCTTAGCTATGTTGCTTCGGGAATCTTATAGAGTAGAGCAGCACGGATTTCTCCAAACAGAATTAGCCAGAGCAAAGGAAGCCGTATTGATGAGATATGAAAATATGGCGAAAGAAGCAGATAAAACGCCTTCTCCTCAATTAGCGGAAGAGTATATTGGTAACTTTTTGGAAAAAGAACCCATACCCGGGATAGAGTTTGAATATGCATTGGTTCAACAATTATTACCCACTATTACCTTAGCAGAAGTTTCCGCCGATGCTCAGAGTGGTATTACCGAAGAAAATATTGTAGTTCTTATACAAGCACCGGATAAACCAGAAATACAAATTCCGTCCAAAGCAGAATTGCTTAATATTTTGGCAAGTGCAAAAGAAGAAAAAGTAGAGCCATATGTAGATAAATTCAAAGCCGCTCCATTGGTTGAATTACCTGTGAAATCCGCATCGGGAGCTAAAATTATATCTTCGGATCCCAAACAAGGAATTACGAAAGTGAAATTATCGAATGGTATTGTCGTTGCGATGAAGCCAACGAAATTCAAAAATGATGAAATTTTATTTAGTGCATATAATTTGGGTGGAACCTCTTTGGCGGAACAAAAAGATTATTTATCGGCTATATTTTCTACTAAAATAGAAGATGTAAGTGGATTGGGTGATTTTGACAATACCGAATTAAATAAAAAATTGCAAGGGAAAAACATTTCATTTACTACTAATGCTTCTGATACGAAGATGAATATTACAGGAAGTGCTTCCCCTGCAGATTTAGAAACCTTATTGCAGTTAAATTACCTTAATTTCACAGCAGCGCGTAAAGATAATAAGGCTTTTCAGTCTTTCATTTCTAAAATGAAAAACCAAATGAAATTTATGGGCGCAAGTCCAATGTATGCTTTTATAGATACTTTATTTACAGTTTCTTCTAACTATGATCCCCGCAGTATTTTTCTTCCTACTCCTGCTGAAATAGAAAGTGTTGATGTGGATAAAGCTTATCAATTCTATACCGAACAATTTTCCGATCCAGGTAGCTTTAATTTCTATATGGTAGGTAATTTTGAAGTAAACGATAGCTTACTATCCTTATTGGAAACTTATATTGGTTCTTTGCCTGTTAAGGAAAGTAAACGTATGTGGGTAGATCGTTCTGTTGCCTTGCCCGAGAAAGTGATAGATGGTACCATTTTGAAAGGATCAGAAGATCAAGGAATGGTAGGGATTGTTATGTCTGCTTATATTCCATGGGATATACAAACACGTAAATCCTTAGAAGCATTTAAGGAAATTGTAAGTATTAAATTATTGGAAGTTATACGCGAGCAAATGGGAGGAGTTTATTCTCCTTCTGTACAGTTGGAGTTTTCTCGTTATCCTCAGGCGACAGCTTCTTTAATGGTAATGTTTGGATGTGATCCTAAGCGTGCCGATACACTTACACAAGCGGTTTTCGATCAAATGAGTTTAATAATGAAAGAAGGTCCAATAGAAGTAGATGTAAACAAAGTGAAGGAATTGGATAAGCGTAGTTATGAAGTGTCCAGTAAAGAAAATTCATTTTGGTTGAATGCCTTGAGTAATGCTGATTACATGGGATTGGATTTAAGTCTTTTAACTCCGGAAGCACAAGCGAAGATAATAGATAAAGTAACGGCAAAAACTATTCAAAAAATTGCTAAAAAATATTTTAATGTAGATCGTTACGTAAGAATGATTTTGGCTCCGGATCCTGCAGAAATGGAGGAAGAATAAATTTTTCTTAAGGAATGGTTTAAGCCACCATATAGAAAAGGGGAGAACTTTACAAAAAAAGCGCTCCCCTTTTTTGTGTTCCAATAAAAAAGGTTAACTTTGCCGACTTAGATTATTAAAATAAGAGCATGTACGCATATATAGAGGGCACGATTTCTGAGCTTAATCCTGCTTATGCAGTAATAGATTGTGGAGGTGTCGGCTATGAAATAAACATTTCATTAAATACCTATTCTCAAATTAAAGATAAGTCCAAAGCTAAACTATGGGTTAAGCAGATAGTACGCGAAGATGCTTTGCTTTTGTTTGGCTTTTCTGATTTGGTAGAAAAAAAATTATTCATGCATCTTTTGTCCGTTTCTGGAGTTGGCGCCAATACAGCTCGTGTTATTTTGTCGACACTCTCTCCTAAGGAAACGGCCGTTTCTATTTTAAATGGAGATGTAAAAAAAATACAATCGGTTAAAGGAATAGGGACCAAAACTGCGCAAAGAATTATTGTAGATTTAAGGGATAAGTTGGGGAAAGAAGATTTTTCTTCCTCTATTCCGAATGCAGCGGATTTGTATCCTTCTAAAGAGGAGGCTTTATCTGCATTAGTTATGTTAGGTTTTTCTAAAATATCAACAGAAAAAGTATTGGATACGATTTTATCATCTCAGTCAGATTTAACTTCAGAAAGTCTAATAAAACAGGCGTTGCGAATGCTGTAGACCTACTTTTAAGTGTGGAAACTTTGTAAAATCTCTTTTGTAAAGATTTACAAATAGAGAGAAAATACAAAGATTTCTTCTAATGTAGAATTATGTGGAAGTGTTGGATTAGCAGTATTCTTGGAACGATTAGCATATTAGCGTTAACTTCTTTTTTGGAGGTTTCGTATGCTCGTACCACGCCATATCATCCTTTGCCGGCTTTGCCTGCATGGGAAGATATGCCTGAAGTAGCCGAAATACTATCCTCTTCTTTTTATGCGTCCTCCTCCTTATCCTCCTCTTCCTCTTTAGATGGCGCTGCTCTAGAAGCCAATAAAATTACGAATGTGGAAGATTCTGCGAGTGAATCCTTGCATTATCCTTTACCACCAATAGCTTCAGATGGTGAACTCCCACAAAACAAAAGTATGTATTTTAAGCTACCCACATCGGAAAAGGTAAGCTATAATCCCAAAACTAATCAATACACGGTAGACTCTAAAATAGGGGATCTTATAGTAGGATCTCGTTCCATGACTTTTGAGGAATATCTCCAATACGATTTGGAAAAATCTATGAAAAGTTATTGGAAAACAAAGGCTGCTTATACTCCTACGGCTTCGTCCGGTTTAAACAGTCTTATTCCAGGTTTGAATATTAATATGGATTTTTTGGATAATATCTTTGGTAAAGATTTTATAAAATTTGATCTTAATGGATCTATAGAATTGACCTTTGGCTTGGTTGGAACACGAAGAGATGATCCTGCTTTGGATATAAAGCATCGTAAAACATTAAATTTCGATTTCGATTCAAAAATAGATATTAATCTGAATGCTAAAATTGGAGATAGAATAGATTTTAATATTAGTCATAATACAGAAGCTCTTTTTCAATTTGATAATAAGTTGAAATTGCAATACGAAGGGAAAGAAGATGAAATTATAAAATCTATAGAAGCCGGTAATATTAATTTTCCTCTTAATACAACCTTAATACAAGGAGTGCAGGAATTATTTGGAGTGAAAGCGAAATTGCAATTCGGAAACACTTTTATAACTGGCGTTTTTTCGGAACAACGATCAGAAAACTCTAATATTACAGTAGAAAGTGGATCCCAAAGTACTAAGTACGAATTTAGTGCGGATGCTTATGATGAAAATAGGCACTATTTTTTAGCGCATTATTTTAGGGATCATTACCACGAAACATTGGCGGATTTGCCCTTAATAAATACGGCTGTAAATATTACGAAAGTGGAGGTTTGGGTTACTAACGTTGGTTCACCAGTAGATAATAATCGTAATATTGTAGCTTTTACAGATTTGGCAGAATCTCATCCGTGGGCCTCTAATGTTCGCGGAAATCCCAATAGTATTTATCCCGATCAAAAGGCATCCAATAATTTATTTGGGATGGTTAATGTGAATAGTTTGAGAAATATTAATACAGTTAGTCAATATTTGTCGTCACTTGGGTATACAGGAGGTAGAGAATTTGAAAAAGTGGAGAGCGCTCGTCGATTGAATAATACCGAGTACACGCTTAATCCGCGTTTAGGTTTTGTTACTTTGAATCAACCTTTAAATAGTGATCAAGTATTGGCGGTTGCATATCAATATCAAATTATTGGAGATTCTTCTGTTTATCAAGTGGGGGAATTTTCCGATATAGGTATAAATGACCCTCAATCGTTGGTTGTAAAATTATTGAAAGCAACTACCTTGAATACAGATAGTCCGTTGTGGAATTTGATGATGAAGAATGTGTATTCCTTGCAATCCTATCAAATTAGTCCGGATAATTTTCGTTTAAATATTATGTATTCAGGAGATGAAATGGGGGTTCCTAATGGCTATTTTTCTCAAGGTCCGAGAAGTGGACGTCCTTTGATTCAGGTATTTGGAGTAGATAATTTAGATGCCCAAGGAAATCGTAATCCGGATGGAGTGTTCGACTTTTTAGACGGAGCTTCTACAGGAGCGGGTTATATACAAGCAGATAAAGGCTTAATATATATGCCTTATGTAGAGCCCTTTGGAAAAGATATGGTTGCAATGTTTGGTGGAGATAGTGTGGCTTCAAAACCATATCAATTCAATGAATTATACAGAAAAACCAAAACGGAAGCACAGCAATTTATGGATAAAAATAAGTATTCTTTTGTGGGTACTTATCAAGCCTCTAATGGTAGTGAAATTTCTTTGGGCGTTTACAATTTGCCAGAAGGTTCTGTAAAAGTAATGGCAGGGAATACTCCCTTAATAGAGAATGAAGACTATACGGTAAATTACACGGCAGGGATAGTACAAATTATCAATCAAGGGGTGCTTAATTCCGGGGTGCCAATAAATATTTCTACAGAAAATAGTAATAGTGGTGGTTTGTTAACCAAACGCATGATGGGACTTAGGGTCGAACATTTTTTTACTCCCGATTTTTATATTGGAGGTACGCTTATGAATTTGCATCAAAGTGTGCTTACCGATAAAGTTAATTATGGAGAAGAGCCTGTATCCAATACCATTTATGGTTTTGATATGGCCTATAATAGGGAATCTCGTTGGCTTACCAAAGTAGTAGATGCTATCTTGCCCTTTGAGTCCAGTAAAACTCCCTCTAGAATTAGTTTATATGGGGAGTTTGCCCATTTTTTACCGGGGCATTCTCGTGCTATTGGTAAATCGGGCGTAACCTATATCGACGATTTTGAAGGAAGTAAAACGACGATAAATTTAAAAGAATCGTATTCTTGGTATTTGGCCAGTACCCCTCAATATCAATTGGATTTGTTTCCAGAGTCGAGAGATGAATTTTCTAGTACCTTAATAACTAATTTTAATAGAGCCAAAATAGCGTGGTATATCATAGATCCTATTTTTTATGGGACGACCAATAGACCTAAAAATATTAATAAGGAAGACTTGTCCTTGCCTTATGTGCGTAGGGTGAGAATTAATGAGGTTTTTCCCGACAAGGAGTTGTCGAGTGGAGCAGAAGCAACTTATTTGTCTATTTTAAATTTAGCTTTTTATCCTCAGGAGAGAGGACCTTATAATTTTGATGCTAAACCAGTGTCCGCTATTTCTGCAGGGGTCAATCAAGATGGTAGCTTAAAACTTCCAGAATCTCGTTGGGGAGGAATTATGCGAAAAATAAACAATACAGATTTTGAAGCTTCTAATGTGGAGTATATAGAATTTTGGGTTATGGATCCTTTTATTGGGAAAAACGGACAAGATGGGAATCCAAAACATTCTGGTGGAAAATTATATTTCAATTTGGGTGACGTTTCCGAAGATGTGCTTAGGGATGGGAGAAAAGCATTTGAAAATGGGATGCCCACTACGGCAACGGTAGTAGATGTAGATACTACACAATGGGGTAGGGTTCCAAAATTACAAGCTATTGTAAATAGTTTTGATAATAATCCTGCTTCCAGAAAATATCAAGATATAGGGCTAAATGGATTGAATGACGAAGATGAAAGAGCTTTTTATAAGAAGTTTTTGAAGGATATGTCGGAAGTACTTGGAGGTCAAAATTCCACAGCTTATAAAAAAATAGAAAAAGACCCAGCTTCGGACGATTATGTTTATTTTCGAAGAGGTTTATGGGATACCGTATCGTCTTCTGCCAATAAAATAGAGGATAGATATAAATTTTTTAATAATCCCCAAGGAAACTCTCCTTCTTCTAATGATAATCCGGAGTCGGCCTATACAACCCAACAAACAAACTATCCCAATACCGAGGATATTAGTGGGGATAATACCCTAAGTGAAGCAGAAAATTATTATCAATATGAGGTAAATTTAGATCCAGATAAAATGCAGGTTGGGGAGAATTTTATTACGGATATACGCCAAGCACAAGTACATTTAGATAACGGGAAAAATACGAATGTTAAGTGGTATCAATTTAAAATTCCTATTCGGAATCCTCAAAAAACGGTGGGGCAAATTGAAAATTTTCAGTCTATACGTTTTATACGTATGTTTATGCGTGATTTTAAGGAGCCTGTAGTTTTGCGTTTTGCTTCTTTAGATTTAGTAAAATCGGATTGGAGAAAATATCAACAACCTTTATTAGAGGACGGTCTACATTCCTCAGCCGGAAGTGAAGCTACAGAATTTGATGTAGCAGTGGTGGGGATAGAAGAAAACAGTCGTCGTATGCCTATTCCTTATGTATTGCCTCCGGGAATAAAAAGAACAACCGACCCGGCTTCCCAAAATAATAAGCAATTAAATGAACAATCTTTAAGTTTAAAGGTGTTGGATTTGGCCGATGGGGATGCTAGAGGAGTGTATAAAAATACTAACTACGATTTTAGGCAATTTAAAAAAGTAGAAATGGATGTTCACTTGGAAAAAGTGAAAGAAATGGATAGAGCAGAAGATGGAGATGTTCAACTTTTTATTCGATTTGGAGCCGACTTTCAAGATAATTATTATGAATATGAAATTCCATTAAGTTATACCCAATGGGGAGAAAGTGCAAGAGATTTGGTTTGGCCGGAAAGTAATAAGGTGGAAATTATTTTGGATGATTTAGTGAATATTAAAGAACATAGAAATCTTTTAATTCGGTCGGGAAAATCGGAACTGAGCTATGCTACACCTTATTCCGAACAAATAGGAAAAGCAAGATATACCGTAAAAGGAACCCCCGCTATTAGTACGGTAAAATCTATTTTAATAGGAATACGGAATCCATTAAAACATAGGTATAACGATGGGGACGATGGAGCACCTCGTTCGGTGGAAGTTTGGATAGATGAGCTAAGCTTAAATGATTTTAATAAAAAAGGAGGAGTGGCTGCGACGGCTCGGATACAAGCCTCTTTAGGTGATTTGGGAAATATTAGTGTAGCTGGTGCCTATACTTCTGCCAACTTTGGAACTATGGAGCAAAAATTGACCGAATTACCCAAAAATAATACAGGTTCGTATGATGTGTCTGTTAATTTGGAATTAGGTAAATTTATACCGGAAAAAGCAGGGGTGAAATTGCCTGTGCATTATGATATATCTTCGGTAATTAGCAATCCCGAATATAATCCTTTGGATCCAGATATTAAGACGAAAGAAGATCTTGCCACTTATTCTAAAGCCGATAAAAAAGAAGTAAAGAAGCAAATACAAGATTACACTCTACGGCAAAATGTGAATTTTATCAATGTGCGAAAAGAACGTACAAATACGGAAAAGCAGCCTATGTTTTGGGATATAGAGAATTTTAATCTTTCCTATTCTTATTCCAGTACTTATCATAGAAACGAGGATATAGAATATGATAATAGAATTAGTCATAGGGGGGGATTCGGATATGATTTTTCAACTTCTCCTAAGTATTTTGAACCTTTGGCCAAGACTAAATTGGCCGATAAAAAGATATTTGATATTTTAACGGATTTTAATATCAATTATATTCCTAATCAATTTTCTTTTAATATGGAAATTTTTCGGGAATTTACGGAAAACAAATTGAGAAATAAAAATCCGGAATGGCATTTGCTTATTAATCCTACGTTTTACAAGCGTTTTGATTGGACTCGATATTATAATTTCCATTATGATTTAACGAAATCTATTTCTATTGGATACACCGCCAATGCCAATTCCTTTTTGAATGAACCGCCTGGAAAAATCAATACAGCAGATAAAAAGGATTCTGTTTGGAGAAGTTTTGGACAGGGAGGAAGTATGCGAAACTTTGATCAGAATTTAAATATTACTTATACTTTACCTATTAATAAAATACCTATTTTAGATTGGATCAATGCCAATGCAAGTTATGGTTCCATATATCGATGGGAAGCCGGTCCATTAGCAACGCAAGAGCGTTTAGGAAATACTATTTCCAACAATTTAAATTTATCGGCTACGGGCTCTGTTAATTTAGTTGGTCTGTATAACAAAGTGCCTTTTTTGAAAAAAATTAATACTCCATCTCGAAATAATAATCGGCGACAATCTAAAAGCAATGAGGTTATGGCGACCAATAAAGAGGAGGAAAAAAAGGACACAGAAACTTGGAAAAAAATATATAGTGGAGCCTTGAGGGTTTTAATGTTGGTTAGAGATGCGAGTATTACATGGTCTCGTAATCAAGGATCCGCATTGCCTGGTTTTATGTTGGAACCCGATTTGTTTGGGAATAATTTTAATTTTAATGCCCCTGGTGCAGCATTTTCTCTTTTCGGTTCCCAAAGAGACATAAGACAAAAAGCGGCGATGGAAGGTTGGTTGTCGAAAGATAGTTTATTGCTCACCCCTTCTTATAATCAATTTACGGAGAGTGTTACCGCACAGGCAACCATTGAACCTTTTACAGATTTTCGTATTACTATAAATTTGGGATATAGCAAGGTGGAAAATCAGTCTTCTTATTTTAAATACGATAAGCATACCAACAATTTCAAAACGACGAATCCTGTTTTAAATGGGAGCTATAATGTGACCAACATTATGATTTCAACGGCTTTTTCTAAGATGAATAACGATACTTATATGAATAAAATTTATCAGGATTTCTTGGATTATCGTCTTCTTATTGCTCAACGTTTAAGTGAGCAAAATCCAAATTCTTATGAATGGCCTACTGTATATGATTCTATATCTGGAAAAATGTATCCTCGTGGATATAAATCCACTTCCCAAGAGGTTATGATCCCGGCATTAATAGCGGCTTATACAGGGCGTGATCCTGCCAAGGTATCCTTATCCGCTTTATCTAAATTTCCTCTGCCGAACTGGGCTATTACTTACAATGGACTTACAAAGATTAGAGGAATTAGAAAGGTGTTTAAAAATTTCTCCTTGTCTCACGCCTATAGTTCTTCCTATAGTGTAGGTTCATACAGTAATAATTTGTTATATAATTCCTTTGATGACTTTGTTTCTCAAATGGATGATAATGGGAATTTTCGTTCCGAGTATATAATGGATGGAATAGTGCTAAGCGAGCAATTTGCTCCTCTTATCAAACTAAGTGCTACTTTTACGAATGATTTATCCATAAATTTTGAGTATCGTCAAAGTCGACAGATTGCCCTTAGCTTTGTTAATAATCAAATAACGGAGATGAATAGTAAAGAATGGATAGTGGGAGCCGGTTATAGGATAAAGAATGTGGGATTTAAAGTTAATTCTGGAGGAGCAAGTAAGCGTAAAATAACCAGTGATATTGTTTTAAAAGCAGATTTTTCTATAAGAAATAATGTTAGGTTACTTAGAAAAATAGACCAACAAGTAAGTACGCCTTCCGATGGAGCCATTGTAACTTCTATTAATATTTATGCGGAATATGAAATTACCAAACAACTTACAGCAAGGGTGTTTTATGATATGACTATCAACAAACCCTATATAGCCACCATGTTTTACAATAGTACGGGTAGAGGGGGCGTGAGTATTACCTATAAATTTGTAGAATAGTTCCATGGAAGTATTTTGTTGCTCTAAAAAAAATGTGTAATTTTGGCGAATAGAAATAAGTATTTTCTCTGTTTTGTTGACTTTGTTACAGACAATTTATAAATAGATTCAAAAACAATTAATAATAGAATATTATGAATTTTCCTGAAAATGTTAAGTACACCAAAGATCATGAGTGGATCCGTGTGGAAGGAGATCATGCTTTTGTTGGTATTACCGATTTTGCCCAAAAAGAATTAGGGGATATCGTATTTGTAGAAGTAGAAACCGAAGGGGAAGAAGTAGAAGCCGGTGGGCTTTTTGGTACAATAGAAGCAGTTAAAACTGTTTCGGAATTGTTAATGCCTGTTTCTGGTGAGGTATTGGAGTTTAATAAAGAACTGGAAGAAGATCCAGCTTTAATAAACAAAGATACTTATGATAAAGGTTGGATTATAAAAATAAAAGTAGAAGATACTGCATCTATTAATCAATTATTATCTGTGGCCGATTACAAAGCTTTAATAGGAGCTTAATAATAACAATATTATATTTTAAGTGATTCTATTCTTTTTCGATAAAAAACCCTTTGGTATGTCCAAAGGGTTTTTTTTAGTGCAAGAGAAAGGTGAAAATCTCAAAGTACTGTACATTAACGTTTAAATTGCATACGTTTAAAATATATTAAAAGATTGGTATCTTTGCAATCCTTAAAGAGGAATATGTGTTTTTATAATAATTAAGAAAATAAGCTATGGCGTTACAGTGCGGAATTGTTGGGTTGCCGAATGTGGGAAAGTCTACTTTGTTTAATTGTTTGTCTAATGCTAAGGCTCAGGCTGCTAATTTTCCATTCTGTACCATTGAGCCAAATGTTGGAGTAATTACGGTTCCTGATGAGAGATTATCTGTTTTAGCAGAAATAGATAAGCCTAAGAAAATTATTCCTGCTACTATGGAAATTGCCGATATTGCAGGTTTAGTGAAAGGAGCCAGTAAAGGAGAAGGCTTGGGCAATAAATTTTTGGCTAATATTAGAGAAACAGATGCAATTATTCATGTGTTACGTTGTTTTGATGATGATAATGTAGTGCATGTAGATGGTTCTGTAGATCCAGTAAGAGACAAGGAAATTATAGATACCGAATTGCAATTAAAAGATTTGGAAACGGTAGAAGCTCGTCTTGGCAAAGTAGAAAAGCAAGCTCAAAGTGGAGGCGATAAAACAGCTAAGAGGATGTTGACCATGTTGCAACAATATAGAAGTGTTTTGTTGCAAGGGAAAGGGGCGAGAACTTTGGTGTGGGATAGTAAAGAGGATCAAAAAATTGCCAAGGAATTATTTTTGCTTACCAATAAACCCGTTTTATACGTTTGTAATGTAGACGAGGCATCGGCTATTGGCGGGAATTTGTACGTGGAGGCGGTGCAAAAGGCTATAGCAGAAGAAAAGGCAAAAATATTGGTGGTGGCAGCACAAACAGAATCGGAAATTGCCGATTTAGAAACCTATGCAGAGCGACAAATGTTTTTAGAAGCATTGGGATTAAAAGAATCGGGGGTGGTTCGTCTTATTAAGGCTTCTTATGCCCTATTGGATTTAGAAACTTATTTTACTACCGGAGCCGATGAAACGCGGGCTTGGACGTTTAAAAAAGGAATGAAAGCACCTCAGACAGCAGGAATTATTCATACGGATTTCGAAAAAGGATTTATTCGAGCAGAAGTTATACAGTTTGAAGATTATGCAAAATTAAAATCGGAAAATGCGTGTAAAGAAGCGGGTAAGTTATCCATAGAAGGAAAAGATTATGTGGTAAAAGATGGGGATATTTTACATTTTCGCTTTAATGTATAAAAATATAAAATCAATAAAGACCAATTAAACTAAACAATAATAAATACATTTATGAAGAAAGTTAAATTTATTGCTTTTTTGAGTTTCCTTTTAGTAAGCTCTTTAAGTATAGGACAGACTTTGTTTTCTGAAAATTTCGAGAACATAACTTGTTCGGCTGCAGGTATAGGAAATATTCCTTCCACCTGGGTTATGTATAATGATATTAATAAGCCGGATCGGTCTTTGGATGAATATTCTTTTAATGAACATGCTTGGAGAGTGAAGGCTGAGAATGGGAGTAAATTTGCAGCCTCTCCGTCTTTTTTTACTCCTGCGGCTAAAGCAGATCGTTGGCTTATTACTCCTGCCATAGATTTGACCAAAGCAAATAATCCATATTTGGATTTCTTTGCACAATCGGGTAAATCCGCTTTAAGAGATGGTTATGAAGTAAAAATATCTACGACCAATACAGAAAAGGCCTCTTTTACAAACACCTTATATTCCGTCAAACAAGAAAAGCCGGACAGAACCGAGCATAGTTTTTCTTTGGCCGCCTATAAGGGAAAAACTATATACATTGCTTTTGTTCAGAATACACAAGATAAATACTTGTTATATTTAGATGAGGTAAGTGTTATGGATATCGTTGTGGACGTACAGGCACAATGCGATGAATTTCCTTTGCCCAATGGCACGTTAAATAATAGTAAGGTGAATTTAACGGCTATGATTCGCAATACTGGTAAATCGAATCTTCAATCCTTTGTAGCCAACTATTCGGTAAATGGTAAAGCGGCAATACAAAAAAAGATAACGGATTTAAATATATCTACGTTGGGAAAATACGAAGTGTCTTTAGACGCATGGGATCCAGCTCCTTATAAAGGAGAAGTTTCTATTGCAGTGTGGTTTTCCTCTATTAATGGAAGTGGAAAAAATAGCGATACCATAAAGAAGGTTATTTTTGTTACCGATGTTCAATTGTTACCTAAAAAGAATGCTTTGTTTGAAGAGTTTAGTAGCTCTATGTGTGATCCTTGTGCTTCGGCCAATGTCTATTTGCATGGTGTTTTATCTTCTTTAAAAGCGAACGTACCTGAAAGTGGATTTGTTGCTATGAAATATCAACTGCCTATTCCGGTGCCAGGTGATCCAGCCATTATAGAAGAAGGCAAGGATAGACAGATTTTTTATTTGGTACAAACGGCTCCTTCTATGCTTATGGGAGGCTCTCGTTTAGACTATAATAATGTAACGGAACTTCCTAATATTCTTACTAATGCAGTAGCGAAAATTCGGAAAGAAACGGCTCAAATAGATCTAGTATCCTCTTCCCGTTTAAAAAACAATACTTTTTCGATTAATGTGGAGGTAACGCCTTTTGCACCTCTTACACAAAATTATAGTTTATTTGTAGCATTTATAGAAGATTCCATTTATCATAAACCTCAATCGAATGGAGAGTCTTCTTTTTACTATATTACGCGTAAACTGTTGCCTTCTTCCAAAGGAGAAAGTTTAGATTTAAGCAAACCTGGATTTACGATAAAGAAGAGTTTTAATTATACTTTTGATTTGGAAAATCCTCTTATTTTTACGGATGTTCATCAAATGAGTGTGGTAGTTTTTGTGCAGAATATGAATACTAAAGAAATTATGCAGGTAATATCTATTCCAACTTATGGACTAGATAATGAATCTGTAAGCAAAACTTTTAATGCGTTTACAGTTTATCCTAATCCTGTATCTCAAGGTAATTCCTCTACTGCTGTCTTCTCTTTGACCGAACCAACGAATATAACGGCAAGAATATACGATATTTCCGGACGTAGCCTTTGGACAAAGACTCTTAATTCTTTATCGGTAGGAACTACCGAAATAACATTGCCCGTTCAAAATTTAAAGAAAGGTTTATATTTATTGAAACTAATTTCCGGAAATGGAGAAAGTGTTGGTAAAAAAATCATAGTGGAATAGTTTCCTATCATGGAGACCTAAGAGAGAGAGGGGGGGGGGATAAAAATAAAAATAATTTTTTAACACCCAAACGGAATTTTGT
>JAVVTR010000002.1:70861-135915 GCA_036653535.1 Bacteroidales bacterium
TTTCCCTATTTTGTACAAATCAGCGAGTGTGGGGCGCAAAAAAAAATTAAATTTTTTTTCCCCCCCCCCTCTCTCTCTTAGGTCCACCTGTAATAATCAAATAGTTAGCGATAGAATATTAAACTTCTTCTGTAAAAAACTCTTCAATTTGTGCGCGTAATTGGGCTGGGCTTACATCATAAGTGATAGATCCAAAAATACTGTAGGAAATAGATCCGGTTTCTTCAGAAACGACAATGGCTAAGGCGTCCGATTGTTCAGTTACGCCAATAGCCGAACGGTGTCTTAGTCCTAAATCGGTAGAAATTTCTTTATTGGAGGTTACAGGCAGTATGCAACGGGCTGCTGAAATTTTGTTGTTTTCTATGATTAAAGCACCATCGTGCAAAGGGCTATTTTTGAAAAATATATTTTCAATTAGTGCGCAAGAAATAGCAGATTGCATACTTTCTCCTGTACTTACAACACCAGGAAGACGGTTTAGTTGAACTAATACAATTAAGGCCCCTGTTTTATTTTGAGACATATGCATACATGCTTGAATAATAGGGGTAATATCTAACATTTGTTTGTGATTGCTTTTGGATAATAGGCGCTTTAAAAGATGATGTTGTCTTTTGCTTTTTATGGCAGTTGGAGTACTGAGCATAAATAAAAAGCGTCTTATTTCTGGTTGAAATACTACTACTAAGGCTAAAAAGCCCATGCTGATTACCCTATCTAAAATTTCCGAAGTAAGGGGCATGGAAAGTTGCTGAGAAATTTTCCAAAATATATAAATTCCAATAATACTAAGAGTAATATTTAAAGCGGTAGTTCCTTTTACCAATTTATAAAATTGATAAGCTATAAAAAGGACGATAAAAATATCAATTCCTTGTATTAAGGAAAAATTTTGTATCCAGTGGTGTATAGATTCCATGGCTAAGTTTAATTTATAAGTGATAAAAGGGCTTTCAGAGAGAGTAAAACAAAATGCTTAATTTTGAGATTCTCTGAAATATTGGTAAATTTTTATACATTCCGCCGCCGGTTTTACATCATGTACTCTTAAAATATGGGCGCCTTGTGTCAAAGCTAAGGTGTTGACTATAGAAGTTGCGTTCAACATATCTTCCGGACGACCATTTAAAGGTTTCCAAAGCATAGATTTTCGAGATAAACCAACTAAAATAGGCGCTTTGAAAATTTTAAAATCTTTTAGGTCGGATAGCAAACGATAATTGTGCTCTATGGTTTTTCCAAATCCAAATCCGGGATCTATAATAATATCGTGGACCCCTGTTTGATAGGCTAATTCTACTCTTTGCGCAAAATAGCGTATAAGATCTGTAGTAACATGCTCATAGGTCGGATTTTGTTGCATGTTTTCCGGACGGTTTTGAATGTGCATCAGAATGTACGGAACCTGTAAACGAGCTACCGTATGGAGCATATTATCATCGTAGGTTCCTCCGGAAATATCATTGATAATATCGGCTCCTTCTTCTACACATTTTTGAGCAATATCGGCACGAAAGGTATCGATGGAAATAATAAGTTTAGGAAAGTGTTTGACAATTTCTTTGAGCGGATTTTTTATGCGTCTCCATTCTTCCTCCTGGGATGGAAGATCCGTGCCTGGGCGAGTAGAAACAGCACCTATATCTAAAATATCCATTCCATCGCAGCACATTTGATCTATTTTCGCTATAGCATCATTGGTATTAGCACAGCGACTTTCCGCAAAAAAAGAATCGGGAGTCAAATTTAGTATCCCCATGACTTTTGGGGTGTTGAGATAATATAGATGTCCTTTGATTTTAAGGCTATAACCCATAGTGGCAGCAAGCATTTATAAGTTGCGAATATAGTAAGAATTATGTACTTTTGCAAATAAATATTATCAATTTATGGAGGCCTCTCTAACTAACCAAGAGTATGCTGAGGTAATTTCTGAATGCAGAAAATTATATGAGGCAAAACTAAAGGATTACGGCACGGCGTGGCATGTATTACGACCGAGTTCCCTTACGGATCAAATCTATATTAAGGTTAATCGTATTAGAAATATTCAAATACATTGCAATCAGAAAATAGAAGAGGATATTCGAGGGGAGTTTATTGGTGTAATCAACTATTCTATCATTGCGTTAATACAATTAGAAATTGGATTTGAAGAAGTGCCTATTTCTACGGATATAGCATTGGAAAAATACGATAAATACGCAGGCCAAGCTTTCGATTTGATGAGTAATAAAAATCACGATTATGGAGAAGCTTGGCGAAATATGAGGATAAGTTCTTTGGTGGATATTATTTTGATGAAAATTCTAAGAGTAAAGCAAATAGAAGATCTTCACGGTAAAACGGTGGTGTCGGAAGGCTTAGATGCGAATTATTTCGACATGTTAAACTATGCCGTTTTTTCCTTAATTAAATTAAACGAGGCGGAGTCTATACCAAGGGTATAAACTAAATAAAGTTTCTTGTTTCGAGTATATATAAATAGATAATTATAAATGAAAAAAATAAATTTTTCTCATTGGATGTATTCTTATATTTTAGTTTTTTTTACTATTCTTTTATCGGGGGCTATATTTTTCATAAAAGAGTATAGCGTTTTGTTTTTGATACTATTAATAGTAAATATCTTCTTTTGTTTTTTGCATCGAAAAATGTTTGAACATTCTGTAGTGTCTATTGTTCGCACCTTGGTTGGAGCTCTTTTTATTTTTTCCGGATTTGTCAAAGGTGTGGATCCTATAGGGACGCAATATGTTATTTACGACTATTTAGAGGCTTATCATTTACCTTGTTTGTTAGATTTATCTCTTCTTTTTTCTTTTCTTTTGAACCTACTTGAATTTACGGTTGGAGTTGCCTTATTGTTGAATGTGCGTATTAAATTCTTTGCAATAATAGCAGCTTTAATGATGATAGTCTTTACGGCTACCACTTGGTACGATGCAGTTGCGAATCCGGTTCCAGATTGTGGATGCTTTGGCAAGGCTGTTATTTTAACCAATTGGCAAACGTTTTACAAAAATTTAGTATTAGATGCTTTCGTTCTGATTTTATTATTTTCCATGGGGCGGATTCGTTATAAATACCCCATGCGTGTGGAGATTTGGATTCTATTGTTGACCATTATTTTATTTTTAGGTTTTCAAACTTATAACTATAGATATTTGCCTTGCATCAATTTTTTAGATTGGAAAGTAGGAAATAGAATGTTGCCCAAAAATCCACTTCCGGTTCAAAATTATTTAACCTATAAAAACAAAACGACGGGAGAAATTAAAGAGTATCTTTACACACAATGTCCTTTTTCTGATCCTCAATGGGTAAATGAATGGGAATTTGTTAGTAGACGGGATGTGGACCCCAACCCTCAAAAGATGAATGTTTCTATTATGGAAAAATATGAAGAGGAAGATGCAGGGGAAGACGTGACACGTTATTTATTTTCGCAAAAGGATTTTCATTTCGTTATAGTGGCCTACGATTTATCTAAAATGGATTTAAATGGGTTGAAAAAGATGCTATCTGTAATGCAAAAAATGGAGATAGCAGGCTATGATTATTGTGTACTAACCTCCTCCTCTGTAAAAGAAGCAGAAGCATTAAAAGAAAAATTAGGGATGCCCGATTTGCGTTTTTACTATTCGGATGATACTGCTTTAAAGGGAATGATTCGTTCGAATCCCGGCCTTCTATTGTTTAAGGATTCCGTCATTTTGGGGGCATGGGCTTGGAGAAATCTTCCACAGGCAGAAGAGATAAATTTTGCCACTTTGGTTAAAAAAAATTATAAGTAATAAAAAAACACTAAGGGATGAGAAGAAAAATTGTAGCTGGCAATTGGAAGATGAATAAGACTTTCCAAGGCGCAGAAGAATTATTAAATGAATTGGCAGAACGAATGGAAACAGGGGCCACTTCGCATAATGTAGAGGCCTTAGTATGCCCTCCATTTTTGTATATGGAAATGGCGTTAGATCTTTGTGTTACAGATGAAGGGGAGTCGCTTTTTGGCGTTGGAGTGCAAGATGTAAGTGAGCATGAACAAGGTGCTTATACTGGAGAAATTTCTGCAGATATGTTGGCTTCCATGGGTGTTGAATATTGTATTGTTGGTCATTCTGAGCGAAGAAAATATTTTAAAGAAACCGACGAGCAGATTGGTCGGAAAGTAGAACGTTTGTTGGAAAATAAAATAACCCCTATTGTGTGCTGTGGAGAATCGTTAGAAGACAGGGAAAATCAGCGATATTTTGAGGTTATAGAGGCTCAATTAGAAAAAGGCTTATTTGCATTAAAGCCATTAGATTTTGTTCAACTAATACTTGCATACGAACCGGTTTGGGCCATAGGTACAGGAAAAACAGCCACTCCCGAGCAGGCGCAAGAGGTACATGCTTTTATAAGAAATAAAATTCAAGACAAATACGGAAAAGAAATAGCACGGAAAATACCTATTTTGTACGGAGGAAGTTGTAATGCAAAAAATGCTTCCGATTTATTTGCACAAGCAGATATAGATGGAGGTTTAATAGGTGGAGCTGCATTAAAAGCAGATGATTTTCTAAAAATTATTAATTCTTTTGAATAGGCTAATTTTAAATACCATCTAAGTCTAATCCAATTAGACCATTTCAAAATATTCCTTAGAAAAAAGGTAACATTATGGATTATTATCAAATAAGCATTTATCATCATTTGACAGAGGATGCAGTGGATTTGTGTATAGATGATTTGGGTGGAATAGGTTTTGAATCTTTTGAAGAAAAAGCAGATGTTATTATAGCTTATATTTCGAAAGAAAACTACCAAATAGAAGCATTGAATTTATGTTTATCCTCTTACGGGGGAGTAGATAAATGCGAAACTGTTTTGGTTCCAGATCAAGATTGGAATGCTGTTTGGGAAGCTAATTATAAGGGGGTTCGATTTGATAATTTTTGTTTTATTCATGCCCCTTCTCATAATTTATTACCCGAGGTAAAACATAATATAGAAATTGAACCTAAGATGTCTTTTGGTACGGCACACCATCCAACAACAGCTTTAATGATCCGCTTTTTAGAGAAAGATACGGTAAGAGGGAAAGAGGTTTTGGATATGGGGTGTGGAACCGGAATCTTGGCCATTTTGGCATATAAAGAAGGCGCTTCCAAAGTGGTGGCTATTGATAATGATAATTGGGCTTACAAAAACAGTGTAGAAAATGCAAGGCGCAATCAGGCACTCCCTATAGAAATTATTCAAGCAGATGCAGCAGTATTGAAAAATAGGCATTTTGATGTTATTATAGCCAATATTAATCGTAATATTCTATTAAGAGATATATGTATTTATGCCGATTGTTTACCAGTTTCAGGAAATTTATATTTGAGCGGGTTTTATGAAAGGGATGTAGAGAAGATAGAAGAAGAGTGCAATGCACACAAATTGTTTTGTGTCTCTCATGAAAATCTTGACGAATGGGTTGCATTGAAATTTGTAAAGAAATAAAAGTGGTACAGATACGAATAAAACGATGTTTTAAGTTCTTCTTTCTTCTTTTGTTATTGGAAATAAATTTTTCTTCTTCCGTATTTGCACAGCAGAAAGGAAATCCATTTGAAAATGTGGAGAATTTTCAAATGGATTTGATGACTTTTATGCAGAAAAATCCTAATTTTAGTAAGGAAAAAAAACAACAAATTGCTCAAGAAGTATCGACCTACATTGCATATTATTCCACTTTAAATTTGGAAGATCAAACAACTATCTTGCAAATAAGTAAAAAAGCCTTACAAAATAATCTTACTATTTTTCCCGATTTATTTCGTTTTTATCTTACGTACCAAAAAGTGGGCGATAGTATTCCCTCTTCTCTAGACTCTTGGGTAGAAGCCTTAGATTCTTTATTAGAAACACACAAAATAAAAGAGTTTAATGCATTGGTGGATAATTCCTTGCAGCTTATATCTGAAAGAGTTTTAAATAAAAGTACTTCTGCTACTTGGACTGTTTCTAATTTAGATCTTGTTTTTGCTAAATTACCAGAGCCAAATTTTGTTTTTTCTTCTATCCGTTTAATTTGCAAGGCTTATGCCGACAGTTCTTGTATCTATAATACCAAAGGAACTTATTATCCGTTGAAAAAGGTATTTCTTGGTTCTGGTGGACGGGTTCATTGGTCAAGATCAGGCTTAGATAAGGATAGTTGCTATGCCATATTATCTAATTATCAACTTTCTTTAAACTTAGCCAAATATACGGCAGATAGTGTTTCTCTCTTTCACTCCACTTTATTTAGACAGCCACTATTCGGTTTTTTTTCCGATAAGTTAAGTGCATCTTCTAATCTTTCTGAAAGTATTTATCCACAGTTTATTTCCTATAATGATGATTTATATATTACCGATGTGTTTCCGAATATCGATATAAAGGGGCCCTATCAGCAGCAAGGAAAACGAACTTTTTTTGGAAAAGCAGATCAAATGGCGACGCTTTTCATTCGAAAGGATCATACTTATTTAGGACGCATAGTCTCCAATAATTTAATATTGAAAGAGGATAAAATCACCACTCCATTCGCTCAATTTTTTATGTATTTGGATCAGGATTCACTTTATAATAATGCCTGCGAAATACGTTATTCTAACACAGATAGATCCTTTCAAATAGGTTATTCTCCTCGATTTAATGTAGACATGCCGTTTATGGATACTTACCATGGTCTTAGAATGAATTTTGAAACTATGATTTGGTACTTAGATCGTCAGCTGGCAGAAATAGGTATGTTTAAAATGGTAGATCGAAAAGGGATAGCTACGTTTAAATCGGTAGATTTATTTTCCACTCAAGAAATGGGGGAAATTATGCAGGGAATGGATAGAAATCCATTGTTTTTATTGAAGCAACAATCCCAAAGGGAGGGAAGTAGACAATTAAACATTTCCGATATTGCTCTGAATTTTGGTATTTCGGAAACTTCTATTAAATCCCTTTTATTGAACATGGCTTCCATTGGCCTTTTAACTTACAATCCCGATGAAAACAAGGTAAATCTTCTTCCCAAACTATTTCATGATTTAGCGGTTTCGACAGGCAATGTAGATTTTGATGTTTTGGAATTTATTTCCGGTAGTGAGGATTTAATAAAAGCTCATTTATATTTAGATAGTTTAAATCTACAGGTGATAGGAGTAGATAAAGTTTTTTTAAGTCGTAAACAAAATGTATATATCAAGCCCCAAGGAACCCTGGTAAATATATTAAAAAATAGAGATTTTAAATTTGATGGTTTCTTACACGGAGGCACCTTTGATTTTTATGTTAAAGATGCAAAATTTCAGTATAAAGATTTTAAAATAGAGATTGGCACCGTGGATACATTGTCGTTTTCTGTTCGTGCAAAAGATGCAAATGATAATAAAAAAGACTATCAGGTAAGTACCTTGCTTAAATCTTTGTCGGGAGTTTTATATATAGATTCTTCTTTAAACAAGGGCGGAATTCAAAATTTTCCGGCATATCCCATTTTTGAAAGCACTATTCCATCTTATGTTTATTATAATGGAAAAGACATACAGGATGGCGTTTACACTACGGATTCCTTTTATTTTTTAGTAGATCCTTTTCGAATAGAACAATTAAATACGTTTGTTACAGATAGTATTCGTTTTGCAGGAACTCTTTTTTCTGCTGGTATTTTCCCTAACATAAAAGATGCTTTAGTGGTAATGCCCGATTTTTCCTTGGGATTTACGAAAACATCCCCTTTGGAAGGATGGCCGGCTTATGGAATGCAAACTCGTTTTTTCCATAAATTAAGATTAGATAAACAAGGTTTAGTTGGTTCAGGTCAATTGGATTATTTAAATTCTACCACCAAGTCGAAACGAATGATTTTCCAACCTCATAACATGTATGCTATTGCCGACTCTTTTCGTATGGAAAATTATGTAGGATCTTCTATATCTTATCCTACCATAGAGGGGGTAAATACAAAAGTGGAATTTAATCCTTTGTGTTCTATTTATACCCTTAGCACTATAAAAGATTCGGCAGTTTATGTATTTGATGAAAAATGGAAATTTAATGGAACCTACCTGTTTTCTCCGGTTTTATCGAAGGCTAAAGGACTTTTAAGCAAGGGAAAAGAGGCTCAATTGTTTTCTCCATCTTTCGATTGGTCTTCTCGTTGGTTTACTTCCGACACCACTACTGTAAAAATATTTACGGTAGATGGAAAGAATAATTTGTTTTATTCTACTGGTTATTATGCAGAAATACAATTAGATGATCAAGAGGCAAAAATGGATGCTTATACGCAGCGTTCACCCGTATTATTTCCATTGAATGCTTATTTCACCAAGGTTTCTTCTCTGAAATGGAACTTTCGGGATAAGACGATAAATATGAAACATGGTTCGCCTATCTCTTTAGAAGAGACAACTGTCTTAGATAATTTGCCATTAGCCTCTCTTTTTACAGCCAACATACCGGGAGAAAAGTATATTTCCATAAGAAAAGATCAAGACTCCTTAAATTTCACAACACAACATTCCCTATTTAACTATGCCGACACCCTGCTTACAGTAGAAAATGTATATAAAATTTTGGTTGCAGATGCCCTTCTTGTTCCTTTTGCAAAGGAAGTAACCATAGGCCCGAATGCTAAAATAAAGCCCTTAAAAGAAGCCCTATTGTTGTTCGATAAAGAAAATCCTGTTTATTCTTTTTATCGTGTTTCTGCCGATATACTTTCGGCTAAAGATTATAAAGCTTCAGGCTTTTACAATTATAAGGCGCCTATGTTATCGAATCAACCCATTTATTTTTCGAATATAAGTCCGGATTTGTATGGGCATTCTATGGCACAGACTTATATTCCTATAGATTCTAATCCTTTAAATTTAAGTAATGCATTTGAATATGTTGGTAAAATAAATATAAATGCAGCCCATCCGTTTGCTTTTTTTGATGGTACGCTTAGAATGAAGTATAGGTGTGAAAATATAGAGGAAGAACCAACCGTAGAGCCTACATTCATGGATACGGCTGTGAATATATTTAGTACTGGCATTCGATTTAAAAGTTATCTTAATCCAGATTCTATAGCTATTCCCATAGATCCTTCTACTCGCAATTGGAGTGGAAGAACATTGGGATGTGGATTTTATACACAGGCACATTCCGGTAATCCACAATTTGTTTTTTTGCAGCCGATTCGATCTACCGATATGCCCATAATATCGGCGGAAGGAAGTTTGCAGTTCTCTATGGAGAACAAGGCTTATAAAATAGTAGATACGAATAATATGGAGGCATTATCACTGCAATTATCGCATTGTTTTGCCACCGCTACAGATTTTATAAAATTAAATTTACGTACAGAGGAATTTCGATCGGAGTTTTATGGAAATCTTTCTAAAAATACGGAAGAGGAAAAATTTTTATTACAAACTGTTGCCGCTTTTGATTTTTATTTTAGCAAAGAGTTATTTAAGGAAATGGCTTCCGTCCTTAATAAAAATATTAATTTAACAGGGGCAGACTTGGCGAACCGTCCTCTTTTTAAGTCGTATGTTTACAAAAAGAATTCAGAAAAAGAATCTCAGCGGATAGAATGCGACATTAATACTTATGGCTCTTATACAAAAATTCCAGATGCTTTACGGCATTCTCTTCTCTTTTCCAATTTATTCTTGGAATGGAAGGAAGAAGAGCAGGCTTATGTGTCGAAAGGACAGGCAGAATTAGTTTCCGTAGACGAAAGTCCCATTGGTAAGCAGATGAAAGTGTATCTGAAAATTACTCGTACTCGTAGAGGAGATCAGGTAGATATTTATATAGAAGCAAGCCGATTTTCGTGGTTTTATATAAGTTATTCGGATCATTTTTTGCAAATTATTTCTTCAGATATGGCTTTTAATAATATGCTTTCCCAAGTAAAAATCGGAAAACGAAAAAGGGCAAAGTATGAATTTAGTTTATCCACATTAAGAAAAAGGAATAACTTTGTTTATTCTATGGAGCAAGGGAGTAATTTTGAGGATGAAGCAGAGTCGCAGGAACGACAGGAAGAAGAATAATATTTCATACGAAAATAATTTTAATAAATAGGACGTATAGAACGATTGTGTTAAGTCGAAGTAGAATCAAAATGCAGTTTTGAGCTTTGTTGAGGCGAACAATCTTCGGCTTTGTCCAACTCCACTTGGGGAGAGTTGTTTCCATGTTCTTAGTTGAGCTAAGAAGTTCCAAGTGTGGGTATTCCCAAAACAAAAAAAAGATAAAAATATGTTGCTTTTAATATTAGGGCTAATAGTAGCCTATTTGATAGGAAGTTTTTCCTCTTCTGTATGGATAGGGAAATGGTTTTATAAAACAGATGTAAGACAATATGGTAGTGGCAATGCTGGAACCACCAATACCATTCGGATTTTAGGATGGAAACCGGGAGTGGTAGTTCTTTTGTTAGATGTATTTAAAGGATGGTTACCAATTCAATTAGATTTTTTATTTCTTAGTCCGATCTATAGTTCGTATGAGGTATATTACGATGTTGCTTTATCGGTAGCTGTACTATTGGGACATGTTTTCCCAATATATACGGGTTTTAGAGGAGGAAAGGGAGTGGCAACCTTAGTTGGTATTATTCTTGCTTTATATCCAATGGCCTTTTGTTGTGCTTTCTGTCTTTTTTTCTTGATATTCATTCTTACACGTTACGTCTCTCTCTCTTCGATTGTGTCCGCTATTTCTTTTCCCTTTATATCCATATTTATTTTTAATGAGCGTGAACCCATATTGGTACTTTTTTCTATTCTAATAGGGGTGTTTATTCCCATAACACATAGAAAAAACATTCAAAGATTAATTAAAGGAGAAGAATCTAAATTAGATTTATTTGGGAAAAATAAGAAAGATCAAAATAAGTCGTGAAAAGATTAGAATGATTTAGATGAATTTTTAGTGGTCCTTTAGCATTTCCCGCTATCTCCTCTGGTGAAAGGAACTACACTTAGATCACAAAAAATACTTTTTTGATATTTAAAGTAAGCGGCCATGGCAACCATAGCAGCGTTATCGGTAGTAAAAGAAAGGGGAGGAATAAATACCGTCCAGCCGTATTTATTTGCACCATCTTCTATGTTTTTTCTTAACAAGGAATTGGCCGAAACACCACCAGCAATAGCTATTTGTTTAATATTTGTTTGTTGGGAAGCTTTGATTAATTTTTCCATAAGCGTATCTATCACTGACTTTTGAATACAAGCACATAGATCGTTGGTGTTTTCTTCTATAAAATGATCGTTTTTTTTCAGTTGATCTCTTACAAAATATAGAAAGGACGTTTTTAAACCGCTAAAGCTATAGTTGAGTTCTGCAACATGGGGGTGAGCAAAGGTAAAAGCATGATCGTTGCCTTGTTTCGAAAAACGGTCAATAACAGGACCGCCGGGATAAGGAAGTCCCATAATTTTAGCAGCTTTATCTATGGTTTCTCCCGCTGCATCATCTATGGTGGTTCCTATCATCTCAAAATCACAAGGGCTCTTTACGCATAAAATTTGCGTATGCCCACCGGAAACCAGTAAGCATAAAAAGGGAAAAGAGGGAGGGTTGTGGTGCTCGGGGGTCTTAATAAAATGCGATAAAACATGAGCTTCCAAATGATTCACTTCAATTAACGGTATTTTTAGAGACATGGCCATAGATTTGGCAAAAGAAACACCAACTAATAGAGAACCTAATAAACCCGGTCCTCGCGTAAAAGCAATAGAGTCTAAGTCCCTTCTTTGAATATTAGCCGTCTTAAGGGCTGCATCTACCACAGGGATAATATTCTGTAAGTGAGCTCTAGATGCTAATTCTGGCACGACTCCTCCGTACATCTCGTGAACTTTTTGACTGGCAATAAAATTAGAAAGTAGTAAATTACCATTCACAACGGCTGCGGAGGTGTCGTCACAAGAAGATTCTATGGCTAAAATATAGGGCATTGTATAAAAATCTGTATCTTTGCAAGGTTGTGCAAATGTACATAAAATTGAAAACCGTAGCAAAAAAAATAGCAAAAATACTGAGTAAAATATTACTCGGATTTATTCTTTTTATAGTTTTGCTAACAGGGATCTGTCATACTTCTTATTTTCAGTCGTTTATTGCTAAAGTAGGGAGCGAAAAACTTTCCGAATTTTTGGGCTATAAAATTAGCATGGAAGGTTTAGAATTTAGTTTGCTTCAAAAAACAGCAAGCATCCACTATCTGCAGGTATTAGATAAAAGGCAACAACCGATTTTGACGATAGAATCTGCCTATGTAGAGTTGAAAGATTATAATTTTAAAAATCTAAGTTTTCAGAGAGTAAATTTAGAAAAACCTAATTTAATTATTCAGGTTTATAAAGGGGATACCATGTCGGATTTTAAGCGCATATTAAAATCCTTTTCTAAAAAGAAAGATACTACCAAAACACAGGGCGCTTTTCAAATAAATAATGTTAAAATTTCTAACGGCTCTTTTTGTTATCAACAACAAAATATTCCTCGGAAACCAGCGTCACAGATTGATTTTAAGCACATAGAAGTCCATGCATTAAATGTAGTGGTAAAAAAGTTATATATAAAAAATAAAAAAATTTTTGGACAAATTAAACGATTGGATCTCCGAGAAAAATCAGGTTTTGATATCCATCGTTTTTCTGTCGATGCAGCTATTTTCCCAGACACTATGTCCTTTCAAAAAATACGAATACGAACCCCCAATACACGACTTAAACTAAATTTAATATTTGCGTATAAAAATTTTAAATCTTTTAAAAATTTTATAGAAAAAATACATATAAACGCAGATATATCCTCCTCTAATGTAGAGCTTTCCGATTTAGCCTATTTTGTTCCAGCTATGACGGGGATGAAGACATCCGTGCAAATTGCAGGAAAACTACAAGGACCTTTATCCGATATTAAGGCACAAAATTTATTTGTAGGAATTAGCAAAAAAACTCATTTTTTAGCGGATGTAAAGCTCAAAGGTCTTCCTAAGATAAAGGATGGCTATTTAGATTTACAAATGGAAACTTTGGAGATAGCAGCCTCCGATCTGAGAAACTTTAAAATGCCCAATGGTAAATTATTAGAATTGCCATTGGTGTTACAAAAAATAGAGGAATTGCAAATTCAGGGTACTTTTAAGGGAAGTATGCAAAAGTTTCGTACCGATTTAAATATAGTATCTAATTTGGGAGATGTACAGGTTAATGTGGATGTTAAGGATACCATGCAAAGTCAAAAATATTTTTGGGGGTTTGTAAAAGCACAGAATTTGCAAGCAGGAGAATTACTTTCTGTAAGCCCATTATTAGGCAAGGTAAATCTCGATTTGCAATTTTCCGCTTTGGGAAGGAATTTTAAAGAGATGAATTACATTTTGGATGGAGGAATACACCAATTGCAATTTAAAGGGAAAGAACTTTCCGATATTCGAGTGGATTGTGAAACTCGCCTTAATTATTTCCATGGTCTAATAGATTGTGAAGATCCTAATTTGTCTTTTAATTTCGATGGATTATTGGATTATGAACAATCGACACCTATTACTAAATATAAATTAAATCTACAACATGCCGATCTTTCTCGTTTGGGGCTTATAAAGGATACTAATTCTTTTGTGGTTAGTACAACGATATATTCCGATTACATAGGTAAAACGTTAGATAATTTATTAGGGAATTTTAATATTGAGAACATGGTTTTGAAAAGATATGGTTCCGTTTTTTCTTTGAACCAAATGAATATATCTACTAATAAAATAGATGAGGTTAATAAATTTACAGAAATAAAATCTGATTTTTTAAATTTGCAATTAGAGGGGCAATATTCTTTTATCGCTATGCCTCGTTTATTCCAATCCATATTAGCGGATCATCTTCCGAGGATGAAAGATTCTGTAGGAGGAAAAAACAAACAGAGTTTATCTTCCTTGAATGCGCAAAATTTCACCTTGAATTTAACGGTAGAGAGGATGAATCAACTTCTAAATATACTTTTTCCTAAACTGAGAGTGGCGGATGAATTAAATTTAGATATGAAATATAATTCCGATAATAAAGAATATGATATGAATTTTTCTACCGACTATATTTGGTATAATAATATAGCTTATGTGGATGGGAAAATTGAGATACAAGGGAATGCAAAGACTCTTTTATTGGAAACTACGGCCAAGGACTTATATCTTGGGGATACAATTGCTTTATCTGATTTTTCCGTGGATGCTACTTTTAGTGGAAAAGATACTGTTTCCTGGGGATTGCGTTGGTTCCGTCAAGATAGTGCATCTATAGGCTCTTCAGGAGACATTCAAGGAATACTTGATTTTTCTTTTAAGGATGCTATATCCTTAAAGATCCATTCTGCCAACCTCCTTTTTTCTGGTCAAAAATGGAAAGCCTATCCTGAAGCTTCTGTTTTTATGAAGAAAGGCTTTTTTCAGATGCACGATTTTGGTATATTTTCCGAAAAAAAATCGGAATCTATTTTGATAGATGGAGAAATTTCCCACGATCCCAATTCTTTGGTTAAGTTACGATTTAACTCTTTTGATATGTCGTATTTGGATTTCTTAACGAAAAGTATTGGAATGGAAATAGACGCCTATATCGATGGAAACATATGGGTGTATGATGTTTTCAATAACTTTAATTTTATATCCGATATAACACTAAATCGCTTACAGATAAATCAAAAGGAATACGGGAAAGCTATATTAACAACCTCTTTTAATAAGGTGCAGGCTGGAGTTTATGGCAAATTTGAAATTCAAGAAGACGAACTTGGTTTGCAGCCCCCCACTTTATCTATATCCGGTTTTTATTATCCACAAAAAGAACAATCTATTCTTTTTAATGGAAAACTAAATCAATTGCCGGTCGATTTTTTGAAAGGTTTCCTTTCGAGTTTTGCTTCTAATTTAAGTGGTAATTTAACCGGAGATATTAGTATAGGAGGAAGCCTGAAACATCCTGTCTTTGGCGGAAACGTTCAAGGAGAAAAGTTGTCACTGACAATAGCTCTTCTAAATACAAATTATATATTTGATCGCTGTAACATAGATTTGTCTTCTTCTGCTATTACTTTTAAAGACATGGTTTTTCATGATACTCAGTATAAAACGAAGGCTTCTTTCAAAGGAGATATTTTGCACCAAAATTTTAAAAACATGCGTTTACGTACGCAGGTTGAATTTTCTAATTTTCTAATTTTAAATACTAAGCCCTCAAAAGATATGCTTTATTCCGGAACGGTCTTTGCCACAGGATTTGTAGGAATAACAGGGCCAACCGATAATTTAACCATATTGCTTAAGGCACGTACAAGTCCTAAATCCAATATAGAATTTAACTTAGCGAGTTCCTCTAGCGCTTCTCAAACTAATTTTATTGTTTTTGAAAAGTCTTCCGATACGGTGGTGGAGAATCCAATATTCTTGTTTAAACGGGCAAAGAAGCAAAAGTCGAGTGGAAAACTTACCTTGGATTTGAACTTGGATATAACGCCCGATTTGGGTGTGGCTTTGGATATAAAAAATTCTACTATTGCTGGTGATTTAAAATCTAAGGGAAGTGGAGATATGCGTCTGTTAGTATCTTCGGGAAAAACACAACTTTTCGGTACTTATACTATTAGTAGCGGTAATTTTGATTTTTCCATGATAGATGTTATTAACAAACAATTTAAAATTAAAGAAGGTGGTTTTATATCTTGGGCGGGTCCGTTGTTGGATGCAAGGGTCAATGTGGAGGCGGTGTATGGAACACGTGCCAGTTTATATCCGGTACTGGCTTCTTCGGGTTTGGTTCAGAATGGTGAAAGTTCACAATTAAAAGGTAAAGCCAACGTAGAAAGTATTATTCAGCTAAGTGGAAATTTACTTAATCCGGATATTAAATTTGGCATAGATTTGGTCAATGTAGATGAGGATACTAAGGATTTGTTTTTTAGTGTAGTGAATAAAGAAAATGAGGAAGAAATGCTTAGACAGACTTTTTCATTATTGATGATGAACAGCTTTATTGCTACTGGAAATGATGGAGGTATAGGTCAGGGTTTAGCTAATACTGCATTAACTTCTTCATCGGAAATGTTGTTTAATCAGTTTAATAATTTTCTTTCTCAATTGACTACCGGTTTTGATATAGGTATTAATTATACTCCTGGCGACAATTTGAATAATTCGGAATTTCAGCTTATGATGTCGGGTCAATTATTTAACGATAGATTGATTATAGAGGGAAATTTGGGTGTAAGTGATGAAAAGGCAACGGCTAAAAATGCGTCTGCAGTGGTAGGGGATATTAATGTGGAATGGAAGTTCACCGACCAGTTTAGATTAAGGGCTTTTAATCACTCTAATGAGCAAGATTTAACTAAGCCTGAATCTTCTTACACCACGGGAGTTGGTGTCGTTTTTCGTCGTGATTTTGATACTATGAAAGAATTTCTATATGGAAATAAACCTAAGCGTACTAAGGAGGAAAAGAAGCAAGATAGGCAACAAAGGAGAGAAGATAGACAAGAAAAAAGAGGTTTAAAAGGCAAGGCTTAACTTTTTCTTTCCTATCTATTACAGCAGCTCTAAATTAAATTTGCTGCATTATATATATTTGATGAAATGCTTTGATGAAATGCTTTAATGAAATGCTTTAATGAAATGCTTTAATGAAATGCTTTAATGAATAACTTTAAACATTTTATTCCAGCGTACTTTTTGTACGCCATGGGCATCCTTATTCCAAGAGAACCAAACGTAAAACGCTTTTCCGACTATATGATCTTCTGGAACAAATCCCCAATATCTTGAATCTGCAGAATTGTGTCTATTATCGCCCATCATCCAATAATAATTCATTTTACAAATGTAAAAATCGGTTTTTTGTCCGTTAATTAAAAACTGTCCGTTTTCCTTAGTAAGGTTATTATTTTCATAGGTAGTGATCAATCTATTATAAAAAGGAATAGTATAGTCTGTCAGCCATAAAGTATCCCCTTTTTTAGGAATATAAATAGGGCCGTAATTATCTACATTCCATGGATATAGCTTAGGCTCAAATGGAAATAAACGAGAGTCTCCCTTTTGTATTGCTTCTATAAGTGGTTCTACCTTTTCTACCCCTGGTAGAGCTTGTACTTTTTCAAGCATTGCATGGGTGAGGGGAACTTGCCCGTATTCTGGATTAAATAAATTCTTAAGGTCATCGTTGGAAACGCCTAAATGATTCCATTCCCGATGCGAAATAATTAGTGGATTGGGAAGAATACGATAATTAAATTGAAGTAATTTCGGATCTATGGCTCGTTTTCCATTAATATAAACCATGCGGTTTCTTATTAATAGAGTATCGCCACTAATCCCTATACAGCGTTTTACAAAATTTTCCCTTTTATCTACCGGGCGGTAAACTATACGCCCAAAAGTAGCACGATCGTTCCATACTCTATCTCTTCCAGCTTCTTTAACTAAGGTATAATAACTGATGTTGCTTTGAAATACCGTGGAAACGGTATCTCCATCAGGAAAATTAAAGACGACCACATCATTTCTCTGTATTTTACAAAATCCAGGGAAACGATAATATGGTAAATTTATACCAGTAAAAAAGGATGGAGCTTCTTTAGTAAAAGGCAAGGTATGGTGTACGAAAGGAAACGTCAATGGGGTATTGGGTAAGCGGGCACCATAATGTATCTTGCTAACAAAAAGAAAATCACCCACATTTAATGATTTTTCCATGGAAGAGGAGGGAATGACATAGCCTTTAAAATAAAAAGCGTGGATAATTAAGGCTGCTGTAAGCGCAAAAAACAGAGTATCTATCCATTCTCTTTTAGAGGATTTCTTATAGGGAGGTAGTAATCTTGGATTAGTAAAAGGTTCTTTATATTTATAGCTTAAAATTGGAAAGAAGATAAAGGGAACAAGAAGGGCCGCAAAACATTCCCATAGTCGATAACGTTTAAAACCATAAGAAGTTTCTACACAGAGTAGCCAAAAAATAAATACATTAATAAAAGGAATAAATAAGAAAGGAAAATATAAATACCATTTTCTTCCCAAAATTTTAATCCAAAGCCATTCGCCGTAAAAGGGAATAAAAATCAAAAGAGGATTTCTATTGGAAGTTTTGAAAATACTCCATAAACTTATTCCCAATAAAATCTTGTAGATTATTAAGCCAATGACCCATCCCATAGTTTTATTTTTTTGATTTTTCCAATACTTCGTCTATCATTCCATAATCCAAAGCTTCTTGAGAGGTCATCCAATAATCTCTATCTGCATCCTTATAGATTTTATCATACTCTTGCCCACTATGCAAAGCAATAACTTCGTATAATTCCTTTTTTACTCTTAGAATTTCTCTTGCCGTAATTTCTATATCGGAAGCTTGTCCTTCTGCCCCACCCAGTGGTTGATGAATAAGAATACGAGAGTGTTTTAAGGCCGTTCTTTTTCCTTTGGTTCCAGCACAAAGTAAAATAGATCCCATAGAAGCTGCCATGCCAGTACATATAGTAGCTACATCTGCAGAAACATATTGCATGGTATCGTAAATTCCTAATCCTGCGTAGACGGATCCCCCGGGAGTATTTAAATAAATTTGAATATCTTTTTTAGAATCTACGGATTCCAAAAACAATAGCTGGGCTTGAATAATGTTTGCTACTTCGTCATCAATAGGGACTCCTAAGAAAATAATTCTATCCATCATTAATCGTGAAAAAACGTCCATTTGGGCAACATTTAATTGGCGTTCTTCTATAATGGTGGGAGAAATATAACCTCTGCTGTAAGAAGCAAAATGGTCTAAAGTGAGGCTACTGATACCACGATGTTTAATCGCATATTTTTTAAATTCGTTTTCCATTTTCAATATATGTGCTAATAAATTCTCAAAAGGTTTTGAGTGTAATTATTTTTTCTCACTATCTGCTTTAAGCAAAGCAATAAAATCATCCATGGTGATTTCTTTAATGTTAAGGTTCACTTTGCTCTTTAATACTTCCGAAATTTTTTGTTCAAAAAGCATATCGTAGATTTTTTTTACTTCCTCTTGATTTTGCATCATAGAATCTACTACCATATCCATTCTTTTGTTGGTTTCTTCGTCTTCGGCATTATTAGAAAAATATTGAGAAAGAATATTTTCTTTATAGAATGCTTTTACATCTTCCGCCTTAGCTTCTATATTATATTCCTTTATTAATTTATCCTCTATTAGTTGCCATTTCAAAGATTTTACGTATTGAGGGTACTCTTGTTCTACTATTTCGGGGGTTAAGGTTTTTTTCTCATCCCCATAAACAATCCAACGTTTTAAAAACTCGTCTGGTAATTGAATATTCGTTTGTACTAAAATTTCTTCAATAATATCTGTAACGGTTTTCTTTTCTGTATCTTTCGCATAATATTTTGCAGACTCTTTACGTATTTCTTCGCGAAATTCTTCTACGTCTTTGATATTTGCTTTTGGATATACTTTTTTAAATAATTCTTCATTTAGTTCAGCCGGATCTACATGGGTAATAGAATCTATGCGAAAACGAAATTCGGCGGTGATATGCTTGGCTTCCTCTTCCGAAATATGAAACATGGTGGCAATATCGGCCGAACTTTTAAAGGCTTTTGTTAAGGCGAAATCTATGGTATCTCCAATGGGTTTGCTAATAAATTTCTTTTGTATAGTCTTTAAGGAAATCAGATCAACAGAAATAGATGTTTTGGTTTGTAAACCGCCATCTTTAATTTCTCCATTTTCGTTAAGTTCAAATATTTCTCCACCAAGAACATCTGTTTCTCCTACCTTGTCCGGACTACTCACATTACCAAAACGGCGACAAATACTTTCTGCATATTTGTCTATCATCTCGTCCGTTATTTGAATGTGATAATCTATTGCTTTTATTTTTTCTAATTCAATTTTAAATTCTGGTGCTAATCCTATTTCGAACCAAAATACAAAATCATTAGGCGTATCAAAATTGATTTTACTTTCTCTTTCTTTAGAAGGTGCAGGAATAGGTTGGCCTAAAACGGCAAGTTTTTGTTCTTCTATGTATTTAGAAAGATTTTCAGAAACCAATTTATTTATTTCTTCTATTAAAATCGTTTTCCCATACATTTTTTGAATTAGAGAAGGAGGTACCTGCCCTTGGCGAAATCCCTTAATTTGTGCCTTGTGTTGGTAATTTTTTAGTTCTTTTTTTACTTTGTCTCCATAATCGGCCGGAACTAATTCTAATTTTAGATATGCTCCGAGTTCCCCCACGTTTTCTCTACTAATATTCATATAAATAATGGTTTTAAAAATTAGGGAGCAAAGGTACATAAATTCATATTAAAAAAAAACAGGGTCGGTATTTTGACAATCAGATTAAAATATATAACTTTGTAAGAATATTACATGTGTAAATAAATGAAAATAAGGATATTATTCGTTTTGTTTTGTTTTTTAAACTATTTTTCTTGGAGTAGAGGGCAGAAAAGCGATTTTTCCATTTTAACGACAGCAGCAGGTTTAGATGTTATAACAAGTTCCTCAGGGAAGCTTATTGGACAATGCTCTTGGACCATAGGAGAGCCAATTACAGAAACGTTTAGTGGATCAAAGAAACATCTTACTCAAGGCTTTGAGCAAGGAAAAGGATATATAAAAGATACGGTTCATATTTTTACCGGAAATGAAAAATCAGATATATTGTTTTCTATAACGATTTATCCCAATCCAACCCAAGATATATTGCATATACAGATAAAAACAGAAGAGCTTCTTTGTTCTTTGAATGTGACAGTATTAGATTCTTACGGCAGATGTATTTGGACAAGGCAAAAAGTAGGCTTGGATAACTTACGAGAAGTGGATGTTTCGAACTGGGAAAATGGGATTTATTTTTTGCGACTTTCTTTTTGCGAAGGGCGTGGAAGTAAAGTTTTTAGAATTATTAAAGTTAGTTAAAATATGAAAAGCAAAAACAAAACCTTGCTTTATTTGGTGTGGCTTTGCCTGCTGTCTTTGCCATTGGGCGCTTTCGCTCAAAATGACATTCCCTCTGCGATGAAATACCAGGCCGTATTACACGATTTAGAAGGAAATACTTTGGCTAATAAGTCGGATATAAATATACGTATTAGCATACGTAAGGAACAAGCAGATGGACCTATAGTTTATTCAGAAGATCATAAAGGCATTTCTACCAGTCCCTTTGGATTGGTCAATTTAGAAATTGGAAGAGGAATTTCTACTACGAACACCACTTTACAAAATATACCATGGGGACAGGGCCCTTTATACGTACAAATTGAAGTGGAATTTGACCATTTGGGATATACGCAAATGGGCAATTCTGAATTGCTTACAGTTCCTTATGCTTTTTATGCTGCCAATGCAGGGGCAAAAGAATGGTTGGGAAATTTATCGGATAATGTTTTGCCTAAATATAATGCTTCCGATGGGATTTTTGTTAACTCTGGAATTTCGCAGGAGGGGAGTAATTTGTATTTGAATGCATCTAAAATTACTTTTAAAAATGGAACACAAGTCGCTTATAGTTTTCCTACTATAGTAGGAGACAAGGGGCAAACATTAACTCTGGTAGACGAGTTTGGTAATTTAGGATGGCGTAAGATAGAAGGAGGTGGAAGTGGTAGCAGTGCAAATTTTGATAGCTTAGGTACAGATGGTAATTTAGTGTTTTGGAACGATGTTAAGGGATTTTTGAAATCAGCACCGATATATTACGATTATTCCAATGCGGAAAATTTAGATTTTTTGGCTGGAACCAAATTCCGGATGCAAGGAAATTTGGAAACTTCAGGCGAGGTTGTGATTAATGCTAATGGAAATCCTATTCAAATTAATGGCATAGTAAGTGGAATTAATAATTTAATGACGAATAGTTTAGATCAACAAAAAATATGGATGGGAAATAGGGATAATAAAGCAGTACCTGTTCGTCTCTTTGGCGATTTATCTATAGATACGAATGGAAAAGTGACTGTAGTTAGACCTTCTTATACTTTAAATATTAAGCAGGATAGTGTGTTAATGGATAGTAATGGTATTGTTTCCCACAATAGAAAATTTTCCCTTCTTGATTATTTAGGGGTTTGGAAAGCGAGTGCAGATAAAAAATATATTTATAACAATGGAAATTTTTCTCAAACTTATATAGGCATAGGAACTTCTACTCCTTTGGCTAAATTACATGTGGATAGTGCCTCCTTTTTGGTAACATCCAAACTAAACGATAAGGAACCTTTGTCGATTAACGGAACAGGAGTGCGTTTGTTTTGGGCTGGAACCAAAGGGGCGCTACGGGCAGGAGGAGTTAGTGGAGATGCGTGGAATACCAGCAATGTGGGTTTGTATTCTGTGGGTTTAGGTTATGATGCAAAGGCCGTTGCCGACTATAATGTGGCTATAGGGTTTGCCGTAGAGGCTAATAAAAAAAACGGAGTAGCCATTGGTCAAAATCTTACGGTAGATGCGCCTCAATCTTTTGCTATAGGTTATAATTCCCAAATAACCTCTGTAGCAGGTACCGATGCTTTTTCTATTGGATTTGGTAATCGTGTCAGCGAATCTTATACGATGAGTGTAGGGAGTAATATAGACAATTCCGCTTCTTATGGTTTGGCTTTTGGTAACAATTTAACGGTTTCCGGTAAAAAGGCTATAGCTATTGGAATAGGAGATGATCCAGCGACAAGACAAGATTTGAATGCAGGTGGAGAAAACAGTGTAGCAATAGGCCATAATGTTATCACTAAAGGGAAATCCAGTATAGTAATAGGCGATGAGTCTAAAAATGAGCCACCAGTAGGAAGTGTGATAGCTGTGAACAAATCTATTGTTATTGGATCTCATGCCATTTCGGAGGGAGAAACCTCTATTACCTTAGGGGTAAACACAAAGAATGCAGGATCATCCTCTTTCTTATTGGGTATTGGAGATGGAGGAACTACTATTTCTACTAATACAGAGGCTGCATTTGGTTCCGTTAACATTGGATTTGGAAATCAAAATTTGGAAGGACAAACGATATCTATAGGATCTTTAATAACAAATAACACCCCTAATACTATAGTGTTAGGAACTGCTAATATCCCTGCAGGGTATAATACAGTGAATCCTCTTTTAGTATTGGCCCAACAAGCAAATGTATTTGAATTTTCAACAACAGGAGACATTTATACTGCAGGTAATATCATAAACCCATCCGATATACGCTTGAAAAAAGATATAAATCCATTGTCGTTTAATTTAGCTTATTTAGATTCTATATTACCGGTGAGTTACCGCTATAAATCCGATAAGCAGAACAAACTTAGATTTGGATTTATTGCTCAGGAAATTAAAAAATATTACCCCTCTTTAGTAGAGGAAAATGCCAAAGGATATTTGTCTTTAAATTACACGAATTTTATTCCGATTTTATGGCAGTATACGCAAGGATTGTATCTTCAATATCAAAAGGCACAAAAAGTAATCAAAGATCAAGAGAATAAGCTTCAACAACAGCAAGAACAGATCCGTAAGTTGGAAGCAGATATGGCAATAATAAAAGCAAAAATTGGATTGTAATGGAATGGCAGAATCAGGCGGTAATAGTAGCCCAAAATTTGGATGTATATCAAAAAAAAGTAAGAATATTATCGGATGTAAATCTTCAGATAAATAGAGGAGAATTCGTGTACTTAATTGGTAAAACAGGAACAGGAAAAAGTTCGTTATTGCGAACTTTTTACGCAGATATCCCTGTTTCTAAGGGAGAGGCGCAAATTGCAGGTTTTGATTTGTTGAAATTAAAGCAAAGGGAAATACCTTATTTGCGTAGAAAATTAGGTATTGTTTTTCAAGATTTCCAATTGTTAATAGATAGGAATGTGTACGACAATCTTGCCTTTGTTTTAAAAGCAACGGAATGGAAAGATAAGCAGCAAATGGATCTTAAAATACAAGAGGTTTTAGACAAGGTTAACATGGGAACACAAGCCTATAAAATGCCATATCAATTATCGGGTGGAGAACAGCAGCGATTGGCTATAGCCAGGGCTTTGTTAAACGATCCGGAAGTGATTTTAGCCGATGAACCTACCGGTAATTTAGATCCAGATACCTCGGAAGAAATTATAAAATTGCTAATTAATATCAGTAAAACTGGTTGTGCGGTTTTAGTTGCTACGCACGATTTTATTATGATTAGTAAATATCCCTCTCGAATATTACTTTGTGATTCGGGAAAAATTCTTCACGAACAACTATAAAAGCGAATTAAATTTAAGGCGTTTGTTTGGTTGGAAAATTTGTTGTCTAAAATAGCCTTTCTGTGTTTTATTTCTTGCATGGAAAAAGTTTGAGACATAAGTTGGACAACCATCTTTTGCAATTCCTCGGGGGTGTCGGCTCTATAGCAGAGTTCTTCTAAATTAGACCCATATAACATATCTCGGTTACAAATTACAAATTTCCCATTAAAAAGAGAGGCTAATAATTTTAATTTTAGGCCATTGGGGTTAAAACTAAATAATAGGTGTATGTGTGCTTGTTGCCTTAAGCGTGTCATTTCTTTTTCGTCAGGACTATCATAAAGACATACTCTTGGATATTGTTGGCATGCGAGTTTTAAACGTGGAGAAGGTTTCTTCCCGGCAAAAACAAGTGGATATGGTAAATCTTTCAATGCGTCTAAAAGATAAAAAGCAACTTTCTCGTTAGAGGAAACAGAAAGGTCTCCATGAAATAACAAGAAGGGGGAAAGATCTTGGCTGCATTCTATTTCTACCTTTTCGGATGGATGAAACGCATTTAATAATTCTACTTTATTTTCAGGAAATTTCTTTTTATAATATTCTGCATCTTTGATAGAAATTGGAAGAATAACATTCGCTCTTTTTATTTTTTTTTCAAAAAATTTTAGACGAAAAGATTCTATGGCAAAATAAAATTTGGGGATCCATCTTTTTTCGTCTGTACATAAGTTTTTATAATATAAATGCTCAATATTACAGGGGCGTAGGAGGATAAATCGATTAGACAATTTTTGGTTTCCAATAAATCCACTATCGTGGTGTCCTTCCATAAGAATAGGATCTCGATCTTTTAGTAAATTTATTAATAAGTCTCGATGCATACGGCTTTTCACTATGTAAGGGGTGAGGCCAAAAGCAGTAAAAGCGGAACGACGAGGATAGTAATAAATTTTTTTACAATATTTTTCTAATTCTTGTGCTTTTTCCCTGTTGTATAAAAAGCAGTGCAGTGTAATTTGAACTCCACATTCGGAAAGGGCTTTGAGTTTGTAAAAGACGTCAATAACCCCTCCATAATTGGCCGGATAAGGCACATTGAAAGCGATAATATGCAAATGATTTGGCGTTGTATCATAGCCTTTTTCTATGATATTTAACAGCTTTTTTTCTTCTTGATCCCAACATAGTTCCTTCTTCGCCAAAAAGGTGTTTTTTCTATAGGTTTCCATTTTCTCTTTTTGGGAAATCATATTGATAATTTGTTGGGCTATTTTTTGAGGATCATGGTCTTGTATATATTCACCTACAGAAAAACGATCCACTATTTTTTTTATTTCTACAAGAGGACTAACTAATACTGGAATACCGCACCGAATATAGTCAAAAAGTTTATTTGGAAGACAATATTTGTAGTTTAAATTGCTGTCTTTTTCTATGCTTAGTCCTATGGTGGCATGGAGAGTATATGCTTGTAAATCGAAAGGAGAAATTGCACCTAAAAAAATAACTTTTTTTTCTAATTTTTTGTCTGCTACTCTTTTTTTTAGATCCTCTAATATATCTCCTTTTCCCGCAATTACCAATGAAGTAGAGGTGATAAATTCCATAGCATCTATAATCTCTTCTAAACCTCTATCCACATTAACTGCCCCTTGATAAAGGATATATGGTGAGTTTAGGCTTATAGGCTTATTTTGACAGTTTTCCGATGATTTTGCTGAGCTGTGTAGGTCGCCCAATAAAGGAACGTTGCGAATAGTAAAAACAGGAATGTGATATTTTTCGGTATAAATCTTGGCAATAGAATCACATACGGTAATAGCGAAGTTTAATTTCGGAAAAATATATTTTTCTAAACGTTCCCAAACTTTTTTTGCAAATAAATTGCTTTGTAATTCCGGTACTTCGGTAAAGTATTCATGGCTGTCGTAATACAAGGGAATCCTTTTTATTTTATGAACTAAAAAATTAGGGAAAAGAATATCTAAATCGTTGGCATATAGAGCATCGGAAGAATGAAATAATAAATAAAAAAAAAGGCGAATTTGTAGTTCTGCATAGTAATACACTTCTTTTTGAAAAAACATAGTTAGGCGATGAGTTTTAAAATCGGAGGTGCGAAATGCTAAACTATTTGGACGTTTTATGCCTATAACTTTTACTTCAAAATTGCTATTAGAAAAAGTGTGTGCAATTTTTTGAACCCGCATGTCTGTGGTGATATCGTCGCTAACAGAAATAATTATTTTTTTCATACGGAAAATTTCTATGCAAAGATAGTGAAAAATTGGAGTTTGAAAGATTTTTATTAGATAAATTTAGACTGTTGCTTTTTTTATAAAAAATGCTGAATGGTACCATTTTATTATGCTTTCCATAGCATACAAAAAATACTATTTGCTTGTTTTTTGATGAGAAAATAAACTACTGTAAAATTAAAATTAAAAATTGTTGAAACTATTGTTTATAAATAACTGATAAAACCACATATACAATATATATAGTTTTTAATTTTGCAGCAATAGCTATAAAATACTATATAAATGCAGAAACTTTTCTTGGATAAAATTCAACTTACTAATTTGGAATATTCTTTAGGGAAAGAAGTATTGTGTGTAGGGGAAAATGGTTGTTATATGTCTACCACCTCTGCGTGTTGTAATACACGAAAATACCATGGTCTTTATGTGTGTCCACAACCCAATTTAGGACAAGATAATTTTGTTTTTCTTTCTCAAATAGAAGAAACGATTTCTCAACAAGGAAGAGATTTTCATCTTGGAGTGCAAAAATATGTTGGAGAAGTTTATGAACCTAAGGGGCATAAATATTTAGAAAAAATGGAATTGGATCCACATCCTTGTTGGACCTATCGTGTGGGGGGCGTTCTTTTTCGAAAAGAAATTATTATTCATCCAACTCAAAATAGATTATTTATAAAATACACCTTGTTGGATGCTCACTCTAGCACTCTGTTAAAAGTTAAACCTTTTACCAGTTTTCGAAATGCTCATCAATTAACTATTCAGAACGATGCGGCTTGTACGCATGTGCAAATATTAAAAGACGGCATTAAAACTCAAATGTATTCTGCTTTTTCAGATTTATATATTCAATGTTCTGCTCCCTGTGAATTTATAGCGCAAGCAGATTGGTATCATCACATAGAATATCTAAGAGAAAAAGAAAGAGGGTATGATGCTTGGGAGGATCTGTTTACGCCAGGGGAATTTTTATTATCTTTGACCGTTAATCAGCCGGTTTATTTTTCGGTAGGTTTATCTTTACTAAAGGAAAATTTTTCATATGATTTGCTTTTTGAAGAGGCAAAAAGTAACTTATTGCCAGCGGTCAATATGGAAAATTGTTTACAAAATGCGGCTCGTAATTTTATAGTTAAAAAAGGTAAAAGAGTACAACTTATAGCTGGATATCCATGGTTCGGTTCTTGGGGAAGGGATACCTTTATTGCTTTACCTGGTTTAACTTTAGCAACGGGACACGAAACAGAATGCTTGGAAATACTTAGAAGTATGATTGCCGATCAAAGAGGTGCCTTGTTTCCCAATCTTGGTTATGGTGAATATTCGGCTTATAATTCCGTAGATGCTCCTCTATGGTTTATTTGGGCGGTTCAGCAATATGCTTACCATACCGGGCGCATTCAAAAGGTTTGGCGGGAATTTGGTTCTTCCATTAAAGAGGTTATCCAAGGTTATAAAAGCGGGTCTCTTTTTGGAATTCATATGCAAGAGAATGGATTAATTTATGCCGGGGAAGATGGTAAAGCGTTGACATGGATGGATGCTATGGTTCATGGAAAACCTGTAACGCAGAGAATGGGAATGCCTGTGGAAATAAATGCACTTTGGTATAATGCAATAATGTTTGCAATAGAAGCCTCTCGTTTAAACAAAGAAAAGGAATTTGAAGCAGAATGGGATGCGTTGATGAAAAATTTTCCAGAGGTATTTAAAGCTTGTTTTTGGGATAAAAGCAAAGGATATTTGGCAGATGTAGTAAAAGATAGTTATAAAGACTGGTCTTTGAGGCCCAACCAAATCATAGCAGCCTCTTTGCCTTATTCTCCTATTAGTGAAAAGATAAAGCAGTTGGTGGTAGAAAAAGTAAAACACGTTTTACTTACTTCCAAAGGCTTAAGAACATTGACGCCATTAGATGTGAATTACGAAGGAACCTATGCGGGAGATCAGTCTTCTCGTGACACTTGCTATCACCAAGGTACGGTGTGGGTTTGGTTATTGGGTCATTTTGCAGAAGCTTATTTACGAGTTTATGGTAAAGAAGGGAAAACGTATGTGCGTAAATTGTATATGGGTTTTGAAAGTGCATTATCGGAATTATGTATGGGAAGTGTAGCGGAAATATACGATGGAGATCCTCCTCATAAAGCCAAAGGTGCCGTTTCCCAAGCTTGGAGTGTGTCAGAATTATTAAGAATAAAGTATTTATTAGATCAATGAAAGTCTTAATGTTTGGATGGGAGTTTCCTCCACATATTACAGGGGGATTGGGTACAGCTTGTTATGGTATCTGTAAGGGACTTTTGCACCAAGGGGTAGAAGTCATTTTTATGGTTCCAAAATTGTATGGGGATGAAGATGGTAGTGTAGCTCGTATGGTGGAAGCTGGGAAAATAGCGATAGACTTGAGGCATACTATGTACAGAGATTTATGGAAAAATTTTACGTATATCGAAATTGGAGCTAAATTAATTCCTTATTCTGGTTTGTCTCAATATTATGAATTAGAAAAAAAACGGTCTAATATAAATTCTATATCGGAAGATTTTTATTTCACCAAGAGATTTGAATTTTCTGGACAATATCGTCAAAACTTGATGGAAGAGGTTGAGAAGTATGCATTAGTAGCATCTACCGTGGCTTCTCAGCAGAAATTTGATGTGATACATGCCCATGATTGGTTAACGTATAAAGCGGGTATTGCGGCAAAGAAAATAAGCGGGAAACCGTTGGTAATACACGTACATGCAACAGAATTTGATCGTACAGGGGAGAACGTAAATACGAGAGTTTTCGAAATAGAGAAGCAGGGAATGGAGCAGGCCGATAAAATAATAACGGTTAGTAATTATACAAGAGATATTGTTATTAAAAAATATGGAATAGTTCCAGAAAAAGTTTTTACGGTTTATAATGCGGTGGAACCAACGGAGTCAAGTGAAAAAGCTCTAATAGTAAGGCGGCATATATCGGAAAAAATAGTTACCTTTTTGGGACGTGTAACCTATCAAAAAGGACCGGAATATTTTGTAGAAGCGGCACGATTAATATTAGAAAGAGATCCCAATGTGCGTTTTGTTATGGCAGGTTCAGGCGATATGTTAAATCAAATGGTACAAAGAGTTGCTGCATTAAGGATGGGCTCACATTTTCATTTTACTGGATTTTTAAAAGGCTTGGAAGTGGATAAGATGTTTCAATTGAGCGATGTTTATGTGATGCCTTCCGTGTCAGAACCTTTTGGAATATCTCCATTAGAGGCTATGCGATCTAATGTGCCGGTGGTTATATCTAAGCAATCTGGCGTATCTGAAATTTTGGATCACGCCCTAAAAGTAGATTTTTGGGATGTAGGTGCTTTGGCAGACGCCATTTATGGACTATTACATTATCCGGCCTTATCCGAAACATTTAAAAAATTTGGTGGGTGCGAAGTGGAAAACTTAAAATGGGACTCTTCTACTTGTAAAATGATAGAGGTATATAAACAAGCTATAAATCGAGTATAAATATAAATAGATATACTAAAAAAAAAGGGTTAATGAAAACGGTAACAATAATATTTAAAGTCCATCAACCTTTTCGTCTGAGGAAGTATCGTTTTTTTGATATGGGAGAAACGCATAACTATTATGACGATTATCAGAATAAATATGCACTAAAACGCTTTGCTGAGCAGTCGTATTATAAGGCTAACGCTTGGTTAGAAGACATGTTGGGACGTTATCCTGAAAATTTCAAAGTGTCTTTTGCTTTTTCCGGAACAGCGATAGATCAAATGGAATGGTATGCTCCGGAATTGTTGCAAAGTTTTCAGAAAATAGCTTGCAATGAACGGGTGGAGTTTTTGGCGTTACCATATTCTTATGGGGTAACTTCTTTAATGGATAGGGACATTTGGGAAGAGCAAATTGCACTTCAACAAAAAAGGATAAAAACTTGTTTCGGAAAGGATACGCCTGTTTTGGTTAATACCGATTTATTATATAATGATCAAATAGGGGAATGGGCTGCAGAAATGGGTTTTGAGGCAATGGTTACGGAAGGGGCTAAGCATGTTTTAGGATGGAAAAGTCCTCGCTTTTTATATGCACATCCTAAATATAAAAATTTAAAATTAATCTTAAGGGATGGCGTGCTTAGCGAGAATATTTCTTTACGATTTTCCGATTCCCAATGGAGAGAATGGCCTTATACGGTGGAAAAAATGTTGTCTACTATGGATGTAAATTCCGATAAGGAAACTTCTCATGTAAATTTATTTTTGGATTATGGGGTATTAGGAGAATTTCAGGGAGCAGAAACGGGAATATTTGATTTTTTTCATGCGCTTCCTAAATTTATAAATAAACAATCGGATTATGTGTTTACAACTCCTTCGGAGTTATGTAAAATCCATGGTGAATTTCCCGCTTTGCATGTACCAAGTACTATATCTTATTTAGATGAAGAAAAGGATTTAACAGCCTATTCTAATAATGATTTACAGCAAGATGTATTTGGCAATTGGAAAAAAATATTGAAGGATATGCGTGGATGTACCAATAAGGAGTTGAATAAAGATGGCTTATATTTATTAGATATAGAGCATTTAAAATATATGGGAACAAAATTCTTTTCCAATGTACCATCTCCCCGCTATCGGAATCCCTATGATTCGCCGTATGATGCTTATATTAATTACATGAATGTTTTGTCAGATTTTATGGATCGGCTTAAAATATATAGAACCAATAGTAAATTAAATAAAAATGATGTTAACCTTTTAAATGAAAAAAAGATGGAAGAAAAGAAAACGGTAAAGAAAGCAGCTCCTAAGGCAACTGCCAAGAAAGCAGCCCCTAAAGCAGCCGCTAAGAAAGCAGCTCCTAAAGCAACCGCTAAGAAAGCAGCCCCTAAAGCAGCCGCTAAGAAAGCAGCTCCTAAAGCAGCCGCTAAGAAAGTAGCTCCTAAGGCAGCTGCTAAGAAAGTAGCTCCTAAGGCAGCCGCTAAGAAAGTAGCTCCTAAGGCAGCCGCTAAGAAAGTAGCTCCTAAGGCAGCCGCTAAGAAAGTAGCTCCTAAAGCAGCCGCTAAGAAAGTAGCTCCTAAGGCAGCCGCTAAGAAAGTAGCTCCTAAAGCAACCGTTAAGAAAGCAGCTCCTAAGGCAGCCGCTAAGAAAGTAACTCCTAAGGCAACTGCTAAGAAAGTAGCTCCTAAGGCAACCGCTTCTAAAACTAATGCAAAAAAGAATGGTATTAAAAAATAATTTTACGGATTTAATACTATGGAAAAAGCTGAGATTCAATTTAACTTGAATTTCAGCTTTTTTTTATAAGAAAGGAATATGGGTGTTTTTTTTAGCAAGAGCCTATACGATAATTCCTTTCAAAAATACACAATAATTATTTTGTCAAGGTCTTCTATATAAAGTTGTAAAAGTCTTCAAAAGCAAGTATTTTTGCTTTGTTTAAAAATGGAAATGAGCAATTATTGTTTAACTTATTTTCAAAACAATTAAAAACAGTAAATAGGCATGTGGAATAAATTAGAAGAATCATATTTGTTTGAAACCAGTTGGGAAGTATGCAACAAGGTAGGTGGAATCTATACGGTAGTTTCAACCAAAGTTTTAAATATGCAAAAATTATTTGGGAAAAATTATTTTTTAATAGGGCCAGATGTGTGGAAAGGGCGGGATAATAGAGAATTTACAGAAGATAAAAAATTATATGCGGAGTGGCGAATTTATGCTGAAAGTAAAAATGTTTATTTTAGAATAGGTCGTTGGAATATAGAAGGATCTCCTATAGTGGTATTAGTAGATTTTATGTCTCTTATTCCACAAAAAGACAATATATTGGCCGAGTTTTGGACGAAATTTAATTTAGACTCTATTTCAGGACAGTGGGATTATATAGAACCCGTTCTTTTTGGCTACGCCGCCGCAAAAGTAGTGGAAACTTTTTATGAGCATCAAGTTTTTCCACAAGAAAAAGTTTACGCTCATTTTCATGAATGGATGACAGGTTCTGGTGTGTTATATTTGAAACAAAATTTACCTCAGATAGGAACTGTATTTACTACACATGCTACGGTTTTAGGAAGATGTATAGCAGGCAATGGATTGCCATTGTATAGTGATTTGTCCACTTATAATGCAGATGTATTATCCAATAAATTTGGGGTAAGATCTAAGTTTTCTTTAGAAAAATTATCTGCCCAAGAAACGGATGTTTTTACAACGGTTAGTGAAATAACGGATGCGGAATGTAAACAATTTTTTGGGAAAGCAGTAGATATACTTACTCCTAATGGCTTTGACAATAGTTTTGTTCCCAATACTATAGATTCTTTTGAGACTAAACGTACTTTGGCTAAAGCAAAATTAAGACAAGTTGCAAGTGCCTTGTTAAATCAAAAAATTCCGGAGAATGCTCTTTTTGTTGTGAATAGTGGAAGATATGAATTTAAAAACAAAGGGATAGATCTGTATATAGATGCTTTGGCTGAATTGAATCACAGAGAAGAATTAAATCGTCCTATTATAGCATTTTTAACTATTCCAGCCTCTCACGGAGGTCCTCGTTTAGAGGTATTAGAAAGGATGAAACAGGGCATAGAAGATAATGCACTGCCTATTACAGAAGATTATTGTTCTCATTATTTAAATGAGGTAGATCACGATCCTATATTGAACCGATTACGTTTGGATAAATTGAAAAATTTACCAGAAGATAAGGTTAAAGTGATTTTTGTACCTTGTTATTTAGATGGTCAGGATGGTATTTTTAATTTATCTTATTATGATTTGCTGATAGGATTTGATGCTTCTATTTTTCCTTCCTATTATGAGCCTTGGGGCTATACGCCTTTAGAAAGTATAGCTTTTTCTGTACCAACATTAACTACCTCTTTGGCTGGTTTTGGTCGTTGGGTACAGAAGAATTTTGTAAAGGATTCCATGGGGGTATGTGTGGTAAATCGCAAAGACAGGAATGATCTTGAGGTTGTAGAGGCAATAGAAAACTATTTAATTTCTTTAGCTATTAGTACGGATGCCGAAATGGAAAACTATCGTAAGCAAGCTTTGGATATATCCCGATCCGCTTTATGGGATATACTTATAGCTCAATATCAAAAGGCTTACGAAAAGGTACAAATAAAATGGGAGAAAGATCCGTCTTTGTTAAATAAAGGTCTACCTAAATCGGATCGACATTTTTCAATGGTACCTCTGCTTAAACCTAATTGGAAAAAGATTCTTATACAACCTAATACTCCTTCTCGTTTAAAAAAATTAGAAGAACTTTCTAAAAACCTTTGGTGGTCTTGGAATGTGGAAGCGACAGCACTTTTCGAAAATATAGATTCGAAATTATGGGAAAATGTTCAGCATAATCCTGTAGCTTTATTGTCGGAGTTAAGTTCTGTGCAAATGAGACAACTGGAAAGTGATACCGAGTTTTTAGCTAAAATGGAGAGGGTATATGATCAATTTATACATTACATGCAAATGGCAGATCAAAAGGGGAAAGGACCAAAAGTCGCTTATTTCTCTATGGAATTTGGATTGCATGAGAGCATAAAAATTTATTCAGGTGGATTAGGAATTTTAGCAGGAGATTATTTGAAATCGGCCAGCGATAAAAATGCCGATATAATAGGTGTTGGCTTGCTATATCGTTATGGTTATTTTTCTCAACGTATTTCCTTTTCCGGTGAACAAATGGCGGAATATATTCCTCAAGCTTTTTCTAAACTTCCTTTGTTACCGGTTCGAGATAAGCAGGGTGAATGGTTAAAAATATCCATTTCTTTGCCTGGACGTAAATTGTTTGCTAAAATTTGGGTGATCCATGTTGGTCGTATTCCTTTATATTTATTGGATACAGACATAGACGAAAATACGGATGCAGATAAATTTATTACGCATCAACTTTATGGAGGAGATTGGGAAAATCGTTTTAAGCAAGAGTTGCTATTGGGTGTAGGGGGAATACGGATGTTAAGGAAAATTGGGATAGAAGCGGATGTTTTTCATTGTAATGAAGGACATGGTGCTTTTATTGGATTAGAGCGGTTAAGAGAATATATAGAAGAGAAACATTTACCCTTTTTGCAGGCGAAAGAATTGGTAAGAGGTTCTTCTTTGTTTACGACTCATACTCCTGTTCCAGCCGGCCACGATGCTTTTTCGGAAGATATTCTTAGAACCTATATTTCTCACTATCCTATGAGACTTAAAATTCCGTGGGAAGATTTTATGGCTTTGGGGCGGAAAGATAGGGATAGTGTAAATGATAAATTTTCCATGAGCTTTTTGGCAGCACATCTTTCTTCTGAAATTAATGGGGTGAGTCAAATACATGGTCGTGTTTCAAGAGAAATTTTTGCTCCTTTATATCCTGGTTATTTTCCAGAAGAATTGTCAATAGGATATGTTACTAATGGCGTGCATTTTAAGACATGGACTCATGGTAGGTGGCGAATGTTGTATGAAAAATATTTTGGGGAAGAGTTTAAACAAGATATTTTGGATAGCCAATGGTGGCAAAAAATATATGAGGTTCCGGATGTTGAAATAATGGATATACGGAATGATTTGCGTGCGAAATTGATAGATTTTATCAAGGTTCGTATACAAAGAGAATCTCCTCAAAGAGGAGATAATCCGCAAGATGTTGTAAAAGCATTAGAAATCTTAAATCCCAAAGCATTAACTATAGGTTTTGCTCGACGTTTTGCTACGTATAAACGGGCACATTTGTTATTTAAAGATCTAAATAGATTATCGGCTTTGGTTAATAATGCAGAACATCCAGTGCAATTTGTTTTTGCAGGCAAGGCTCATCCTGCCGATAAAGCAGGGCAGGACTTGATACGTCAAATTGTAGATATTTCTCGACGAGCAGAATTTTTGGGGAAAATTATTTTTGTAGAAAATTATGATATAAACGTAGCAAAGCATTTAGTACAAGGGGTAGATGTATGGATGAATACCCCCACACGGCCCTTAGAAGCCTCTGGGACCAGTGGAGAAAAAGCGATTATGAATGGGGTTTTAAACTTAAGTGTTTTAGATGGTTGGTGGGCAGAGGGCTATAAACCAGGGGCAGGTTGGGCTTTAAAAGAAGAACAAACTTATGAAAATCCGGCCTACCAAGATGCTTTGGATGCAGAATTAATTTATCAAATTATAGAAAAAACGATAGTGCCCACTTTCTACGATGTGGATCAAAATGGAATCAGTAAAACTTGGGTTCATTATATTAAGAATAATATAGCTCAAATTGCACCTCATTTTACGATGCGTAGGCAATTGGAAGATTATTATAAACAATATTATTATAAGTTAGAGAAAAGATTTAAAAATCTATGTGTCGATAACTATAAGCAAGCTTTAAATATTACTAAATGGAAAATACGGGTTTTAAATTCATGGGATAGCATTAAAATGGAAGAAATCCATATTCAAGACTCTACCAAGGCACCTCTTTTGTTGGGAGAACCATCTTCCTTTGAGATTACTTTAGATCTTGGCAATTTGGATGCAGAAGAAATAGGGGTAGAAGTGGTATTTGGACAGAAAGAAAATGACGTGGTAAAAAGACTGCTGTTTACACATGAATTACTGCCTGTGCAGCAAGAGAAAAGTTTAGTGAAATATGCCTGTTCTTTTGTGGTAGATACTTCTGGTGTATATGATTATGTTTTTAGAATTTATCCTAAAAACAAAGAATTGCCTTATAGGCAAGATTTCAAATTGGTAAAATGGTTTTAAATTGTTGATCTAATGCTAAAATAGAGCTTAGGATAGGATGTTCTTCATCGTTGTAGAGAATATAGTTCGATTTTTTTATTCTTTCTTCACAGGACATTTGTTGTTGTATTCGTGCTTGGATAATAGAAGCACTGCTATGATCTCGGCGGATACAACGTTTTATTCTTAGCTCTACAGGTGCTTCTACATCTATAACATAATCTACTATGTTATCTAAATGGCTTTCAAATAAAATAGCAGCTTCTATAATGCAGTAATTAATTTTCGGTTGGGTTCTTTTTATATTTTCCACCCAATTTAAAAAATCTTGAAAAAGTAAAGGATGGATAATATTGTTTAAAAGGGATAACTGCTCTGTATCAGAAAATACTTTTTGAGCCAATTTTTGACGATCTATATGTAGGGAATGCTTGCTAAGAATAGAAGATCCGAAAGTTTTTAAGATAAGATTTTCTACTTTCGGTAAAGCGGAAATTTTTTTTGCTTGTAAATCGGCAGAATAAACCGGGGTATCTAAAATGGAGAAAACACGAGCTATTGTGGTCTTTCCACATCCTATTCCCCCGGTTAGTCCTACTTTTATCATAAATAGTTACTTGGAAGAATTTTCGTTGAGTTGGTCGGAAATACTGGACGCAATAGCAGATTTTTCCAATTTAATATGTACATTACTCTCTATTTCTAAAGTAACGGTAGTTTCTTGTAATTCGGAGATTTTTCCATGGATCCCACCAATGGTAATTACTTTTTGTCCTCTTTGTAGACCTTCTCTGAATTTTTTTTGCTCTTTATTTCTTTTCATTTGGGGACGTATTAAAAAGAAATAAAAGATAACAATAATAATGGCAATAAGAAAAATTTGTTGCCACATTCCGCCACCTGGAGCTGCTGCTGGAGCTTGTAATAAAATGCTTGCTAATTTCATGTTGTAAAAATTTTATATTATTAAATTAAACCTCTTCCGCTTTTCTTAATAATTTTACTTTCGGTTAAATCCGAAGCCAATTTATTAAGTAAGCCATTTACAAAAATACGACTTTTTTCGGAACAGAATCGTTTAGATACTTCTATGTATTCATTTAAGCTAACCTTAATGGGTATAGATGGAAAATTTATTAATTCGGTAAGGGCTGCTTTTAATATAATTAATTCTATCATGGCTACTCTATCTGCATCCCAATTTTCCAAGCGTTCAAAAATTAATTTCTGATACTCGTTGTCGTGCAATAAGGTCTTTTGCAATAGGGTTTTGGCAAATTGAATATCTTCATCTTCTTTCGAGAAGGCTGGTTCTAAACATTCGCTTTCATTTTCCTTCATGCCTTTTATGGATAGGGAAACCCAATGTGATACGCTATCAAAATCACAAATCCAAAAAATAGACTGTTCTTCACAAAAGGCGTGAAAAGCGGAGTTGTTAGCAATTTTTTTCTTAAAAATTTTGCATAGAAAATCTTGATCTGCAGTAAAAGTTGGGGTTTCTTTTGATGAAATATATTCTTCGTAAATAGTACTACGTATAATATCGTTATATACCGATTTAAGTATGTCTTTCTTGCTTTCCCAATTAAATTTATAGCTCTCGTTTTTTAATTGAAAAATAGGGCTATTACGAATATGAAGAATGGCTAAGTTGTCCGGAAAACGAGTATTGGGATTTAAATCGGAATCGGAGGGAACAAATTTTTGTTTTCCAATACTAAATTTCTCATTAAAATATTCCGATAAGGCTACAATAAAAGAAAATTGGCAAATATATAATTCATAAGTTTTCTGTAATCCTGCCAGCATATTATTCTCGCAAGTTACGGCATTTTCTGATCCGCCTTGATAAAAAGCATATAAGGCTTGGACCGTTTTTTCTCTGACAAATCTTCTATTAAGCATATAGGGAACCTTTCTTAAATCATTTCGATAAAATACCGATGAATAGAAAAGTCTTCCGTTAGTTCTGGGTGAAAACTGGCTGCCAACATGTTTTTTTCTCTTACTAAAACCGGATGATTTTCGTAAGAGGATAAAATTTCTATGTTTTTCCCTATACTAGATATGCGCGGAGCGCGTATAAATACGGCTGGAACAGGATGTGAAATTCCTTTAACTTCTAATTCGGTAATAAAACTATTTATTTGTGACCCGTAAGCATTGCGTACAACACAAGTATCCATAAGGCCAATATTGGCTTGTTCGCTTTGGTCAATATGTTTGGAAAGAAGAATCATTCCGGCACAAGTACCAAAAACAGGCATGCCATCCAATATGCGTTGACGAAGCGGTTCTAAAAGATGAAACCAAAGAAGCTGACGACCCATGGCCGTACTTTCTCCACCTGGTAAAATAAGGGCATCTACCTGATTTAGGGTTTCTAAGGTTTTTACAGGAATAAAAGTATGTCCTAATTTTTGTATAATTTGGGCATGCTCTTCTATGGCTCCTTGTATGGATAGAACTCCAACTTTCTTCATCTTTTTTTGAACTTAGCTCAATTATTAAAAATAGAAACTGTCTAATTTTGTTAACGAATGAGGTTTGTAAAATTAGACAGTTCCCTTAGATTTTAATTACCAGCCTCTATTGGCAAATAAACTCTTTTCGTCTAATTGGCGTATATCAATACCGTGCATGGGCTCTCCCAAATCTTCGGAAAGAAGTGCTAAACGAGCAGGATCATTATAATGAGTGGTCGCTTCCACAATGGCTTTGGCTACTTTTTGAGGATTACTGGATTTGAAAATACCAGATCCAACAAAAACGGATTCGGCCCCAAGTTGACGCATTAATGCGGCATCGGCAGGGGTAGCAACACCACCAGCTGAAAAATTCGGAACCGGTAATTTTCCTGTTTTAGCTATTTCGCAAACTAATTCATAAGGAGCTTGTAGATTCTTAGCTTCTGTCATTAATTCTTCATTACTTAATACGGTAAGGCGATGAATACCGGTTAATAGGGCTCTCATGTGACGAACAGCTTCTACAATATTTCCTGTTCCGGCTTCTCCCTTAGTACGAATTAGAGCAGCACCTTCTCCTATACGGCGTAAGGCTTCTCCTAAATTGCGACAACCACAAACAAAAGGAATTTTAAAATCTTTTTTGTAAATGTGAAAATCTTCGTCTGCTGGAGTTAAAACTTCACTCTCATCAATAAAATCAATACCTAAAGATTCTAAAATTTGAGCCTCTACAAAGTGGCCAATACGGCATTTTGCCATAACAGGAATGCTTACACAGGCTTTAATCTCCTTTATCATTTTAGGGTCACTCATGCGAGCAACACCCCCTTGAGCACGTATATCGGACGGAACCCGTTCCAAAGCCATAACAGCGATGGCACCAGCGTCTTCGGCAATTTTAGCCTGCTCAGCATTGGTTACATCCATGATTACGCCATTTTTAAGCATCTCGGCCAAGCCAAGTTTGATTTTCCAATCCTTTGATTTTGTTGAATCTTCCATTTTAAATGATATTATTATAATGATTTGTAATAAGTTGCGATAAATAAAGAAAGGGTTTCCTTAAAATCCTGCAAAGATACATTAAAAAATTAATCTTTTTTATAAATATTGCTTTCCGAAAGTAAAAAAAAATGACTATTTTTGCCTTTTAAATATAAAGCTAACCTTACAAAACATAAATATAAAATGGAAGACTTTGGACAAGGCAGGGATAAAGACAAAGATGAGGTATACACGAAAGCTGTAAAAGCAGGGAAGAGAACCTATTTTATGGATGTCAAGGAAATGAAATCGGGAGAGTTGTACCTGACCATAACGGAGAGTAAACGGCAATTTGACGAGAGTCAGTCTAAATTCGTTTTTGAAAAACATAAAATTTTTCTTTACAAAGAAGATTTTGAAAAGTTTGTGAAAGCTTTAACTCAGACTATAGGTTTCATAGAAACGGGAGAAATTCCAGAAGAGGATAAAATAGAGGTGAGTGTAAAAGAAACCACCTATCCTAAAGCGGTATCGGACGTAGATCTAGAATTTGATAATTTGGGATCAAATCATTAGTGTGGTGATACTCTGATTTTTAAAGCTGTTCATTTTGAACGGCTTTTTTCGTTTTTTAATAGGTCAAAATAAGAGAAAGGAATTTAAAGGAATGGGGAAAGTAATTTCGATTACCAATCAAAAAGGAGGAGTGGGGAAAACCACCACGGCCATTAATCTTAGCGCAGCTTTGGCTGCATTAGAAAAAAAAGTTTTGTTGATGGATGCGGATCCGCAAGCAAATGCCACCTCTGGTAGTGGTTTTAATCCCGATCATATTTCTAATAATATTTATGAGTGTTTAATGGGAGACGTGGAGCCGGAACAAGTGATTATGAAAACAGCAACCAAACATTTAGATTTATTGCCCTCCCATATAGATTTAGTAGGTGCGGAATTGGAAATGATAGGTATGCCTCATAGAGAAAGTGTATTGCGTAATGTGATTGCCAGATTCAAAGATAATTATGATTTTATTATAGTAGATTGTTCCCCTTCTTTAGGCTTAGTAACCATGAATGTCTTGGCCGCCTCGGATTCGGTAATTATTCCGGTACAGTGTCAATATTATGCTTTGGAGGGACTGACAAAACTATTGAATACTATACGTATAGTACAAAGTAGGTTCAATCAAAATTTAGAAATGGAAGGTATCCTTCTTACAATGTATGATTCGCGTACTCGCTTATCGAAACAGGTCGTTGAAGAAGTTCGTGAACATTTTCAGCAATTGGTTTTTAATACTTTAATTCATAATAATACCAAACTAGCAGAAGCTCCCAGTTATGGAGAAACGATTTTAACCTACGATATTAATAGTGTAGGGTCTGTAAATTACTTAAATTTAGCTAAGGAAATTTTGCAGAAAAATGATATGACCAAAATAAGAAATATAGATAAGCAAATATAATAATAGGAGAGATTGTAATGACGGCGAAAAGACAAGCTTTGGGAAGAGGATTAAATGCTTTAATGTCGGTTAGTATGGACGAAACGATATCCCAACAAATAGCATCTTCTAAGGGAGAGATAGCGGATGCGGAAGTAGGAGTTATTGGTGCTATTGCAGCCATACCTATGGATATGATAGAGGCAAATCCATATCAACCAAGAACACAGTTCGATCCAGAGGCATTATCCGAATTAGCCAATTCTATCAAGACCAATGGTATTATTCAACCAATAACTGTACGTAAAATAGGGAAAAAATATCAATTGATTTCGGGAGAGCGTCGGTTACGAGCCTCTAAAATAGCAGGTCTTACCGAGATACCGGCTTATATTCGAATGGTTAATGAGAATGAAGCATTGGAGATGGCTTTGGTGGAAAATATTCAGAGAGAAAATTTAAATGCAATAGATATTGCTTTGTCGTATCAGGCTTTGATGGATACTTGTCAATATAACCAAGATAAATTGAGTGTACGGGTGGGGAAAGATAGAAGTACGGTAGCTAATTATTTGCGCCTTTTGAAACTTCCTGCAGAGGTGCAATTAGCCCTAAAAGATAACAAAATTACCATGGGACATGCGAGGGCTATCATTGCTGTAGAAGAGGATGCCAAGCAAATAGAATATTTGCGAATGATTATGAATAAAGATCTTTCTGTGCGGGAAGTGGAGCAAATGGTAAGAAATTCGAATTCTTTATCTAATAAAAGTAAGGCGGGACTCGTAAATTCCGAACAAAACAAAATACACTTGGAATGGTATAACAAGGCCAGTAAAGCTTTGTCTATGAAGTTAGATGCGCCTATAAGTTTTAAAATGGGCAAAACCGGAAAAGGAAATTTGCTCATTGGCTTTTCTTCAGAAAAAGATTTGGAAAAAATTTTGCATCTATTGAATGAATAAAATTTCGAATGAATAATTTTCGATTGCTCTCCTTGTGTATAGGTTGCATGTTATTATCGGTCGTGGTTCATGGCCAAGAATATTTTGCTTTTGCTGTTCCCTCTTTGTCTGAAATGCAAACTTCGTCTTTGGTTTTGGGCAGGGATAGTCCTACGCCAATTTCCGATAGATTTACTTCTACATCGGATAGAAAAAAGGATACGGTCATAGATTTTTCGGGCAGTAAAATAAAGTTAACTTTTGCGCAAAGAAATTCAGGAGCTTTTAAACGAAGGCGTAAGGGGGGGATGCGCTCTGCCGGTACTGCCGCTCTTTGTTCGGGTTTAGTACCTGGTTTGGGGCAGGTTTATAATGGCCAATGGTATAAAGCCCCTGTAATTTATGCAGGAGCAGCGGTTTTATGGTATTTTATAGATTTGAATTTAGGGGAACGCAAAACGTATGATAAAGAAATTCGTGCGAGAAATGATTCTAATGTGGCTAATTTGAATTTAAGTTTAGCTAAATATACAACTACAGAAATATTAGATCTTAGAAATTATTATGAGCATAATTTTGAATTGGCAGTTATTATAGCGGGGGTTGTATATCTTTTAAATATTGTGGATGCGGTAGTTTATGCACATTTATCTAATTTTAATGTTAGTCCAAATTTAAGTTTAAAAATAGAGCCTTATGCACAAACTAATTTTTATGTTAAGCAAGCAATGCCGTTAGATGTAGGGCTTAAGTTGTGTTTTACTTTTAAATAAAAAGGGATATGCGAAGTTTGAAAATTGCTTTGATAGGTTACGGTAAAATGGGAAAAGAAGTGGAAAAAATGGCTATTTCTGCCGGAAATGAGATAGTTTGTAAGATAGATAGTCCAAAGGATTGGTTGGAGCAAGCCGATAATTTTCAAAAAGCGGATGTTGCGATTGATTTTTCTACCCCCTTGGTAGTAGTTGACAATATAGAACATTGCTTTTCTGCACACAAACCTATAGTAGTTGGTACTACTGGTTGGCAGGATCGTTTGACCTATTTTAAAAATAAGGCCGAAACAGAAAAACAAAGTTTTTTTTATGCTTCTAATTTCAGTATTGGTGTTTCTGTTTTTGGAAGTCTTGTTCGCTTTTTGTCTCATGCGATGGATACCCAAGAACAATATACTTGCCAAATAGAAGAGACCCATCATATTCACAAATTAGACAAACCCAGTGGTACTGCCGTTACCATAGCTCAATTGGTCTTAGAGGAAATGAAGAGATATGCTGACTGGAAATTGGATCCGAGCACTACCGAACTTTCTATTGCAGCAAACATGCAGACTATACCTATACATAGCAAAAGAGAAGGTGCAGTGGTAGGCACCCATATGGTGAGTTTTGATTCTAAGGAAGATAATATACAAATTATACATACAGCAAAATCGAGAGAGGGTTTTGCTTTGGGTGCAGTGCGTGCCGCCGAGTGGTTGATGGGTAAAGCAGGTTGCTTTACAATGAAAGATATGTTGGGCTTTTAAGGAATGAAAAGTTTTATCTAAAGAAGGGAAGTTTGCTATGAAAAGTCAAATAAATTATGAGCTAAAAGAAAACTATAAATGGATAAAACTCGTATTATGGGGCTTCCTTTTTTGTATTGTTTTTTCGAATGAAGTTGCAGATGCAGCAACCTATAGACGTACACACAAGCATACACGAACTCTATCTGTTAAACGTGTAAGTGTCGATACTACATTGTGTTCTACTCCGGATTCCGTTTGGTATGTTATTGTAGATTCTCTCTATTGGCAATCCGACTCTTCTTTATTTACTCCTGCTATTAATCGTATTATGGAACAAATGAGTTTGGAAGAAAAGATAGCCCAAACGATGATTGTTCGCTCAGAAAATAATTTTTCCGACGAGAAGTATGTACAAAAAATGACCACTAATTTTCAGAAATATGGGTTTGGTGGGGTTTGCTTTTTTAAAGGACAAGCTATAGATATGATTAAATTAGCTTCTATTTATAAGGCAACGTCTAAAATTCCGCTATTCGTAACTATAGATGGAGAATGGGGGCCAGGGATGAGACTAACCGATGTGTGCAACTTCCCGAGACAGCAAGTATTAGGTGCATTACAAAATGATAGTTTAATTTACCGGATGGGGTCTTTGGTTGGAGAACAATGCAGACGATTAGGAATACATTGGAATTTTATACCAGTAGTGGATATAAATAATAATCCACTTAATCCCGTTATTAATACACGTTCCTTTGGTCAAGATAGAGAGGAGGTGGCTAACAAAGGAATTGCTTATTACTTAGGCATGAAAAGTCAGGGGATTTTAGGCTCTGCCAAGCATTTTCCAGGGCATGGAGATACGAAAACCGATTCGCATTTTGCTTTGCCCGTAATTAATCATGATCGTGAAACTATAGACAGTTTGGATTTATACCCTTTTAAGAAAATGATATCCTCTGGAGTGGAAAGCGTTATGGTTGGGCATTTATATATATCTTCTATAGATACTACCGGCTTGCCGGCTTCTCTTTCTCCTATCATCGTAGATTCTTTATTGAGAAAAGCTCTAAATTATAGAGGGTTAATTGTTACAGACGGATTGGAGATGAAAGCTGCAAGGGTAAAAGAGCCCTCAGATGGTCAAGGAGAAACGGAAATACGGGCTTTGCTTGCTGGGGTGGATATGTTGCTTTTACCTTTAAATCCACTCTCTTCTATAGAGGCCATTGTTTCTGCGATTAAGACCAAACGATTACCCTATATGCGTTTGGATTTGGCCTGTCGGAGAATATTGAAATACAAAACAGATTCTTCTTTTTTACAGTTTTATCGCGAAAGTATTTCGAATTCTCTTTTAGAAAACTTATACTCCAAAGTGAATTTGAAAGAAATAGAAGTTTTAAATAGGGAAATTTTCGAACAAGGAGTTACTTTAGTAGAAAATCATAAAAACATATTACCCTTAAAAGTTTCGTCTTATCCTCGTACGGCATGTTTGCATATAGGAGATAGTATTAGAGGAGCCTTTGAAAGTTTTTTAGATAAATATGCTTATGTGAAGCATTTTTATTTGCATCGTAATTTCGATTCCATAGTATCCCAAAAAATATTAGATAGTTTATCGGAATATAACCTATGTATAGTAAGCGTAACTAATACTAATTATACTCCATTAAAAGATTATGGAATTACTCCGGAAACTATTGCTTTGATTAGTCGGTTGCAAACTTTAGCTTCTCCATTAATATTATCGGTTTTTGCTCCACCTTATTCCCTATCATTATTAGATACTTTACGTGAAATAGATGCTATTTTAGTTGGTTATCAAGAGTTGGTTCCCGCACAAGAGGTTGTTGCACAAATTATATATGGAGGTCTTCCTGCTTGTGGAAAATTACCGGTAAGTGTTGGAGCACGTTGGCCTGTGCATACGGGTATTTCCACTAATTCTTGTTCCTTAGCTTATAAATATCCAGAAGAAGTGGGGTGGCATTCTTCCGATTTATTACAAATAGACTCTTTAGCTCGTCAAGGAATAGACTCTGCTGCTTACCCTGGTTGTCAAATTTTGGTGGCTAAAAATGGAGCGGTGGTATATAATAAGGTTTTTGGGCGGGAGACCTACGATACACTGTCTAATTTGGTTCAAGTTAATAGTGTATATGATTTAGCTTCCCTAACAAAAATTATGGCTACTACCTTAGTTTATATGAAAATGTATGAAGAAGGTTTGTATGATTTGGACGACGCTGTTTCTCTTGTTTTACATCATTTACGTAAAGGAAATAAAAAGAAAATAAGTTTTAGACAATTGCTTTCTCATCAATCGGGTTTAAGATCAGGATGGAATTATGTGGATGACTCTGTTTTTAACGGGTACCCTCTATTTTCTATTAATAAATCATCAAAATATTCGATTAAAATTGCAGACAGTCTTTATTTGCAAAAAGATTATATAAAAAAAATTAAAAAAGATATAGATGTTAGTGAGGTGAACCCACACCCATCCTATTTGTATAGTGACTTAGGTTTCTTTTATTTGAACGAAGCGGTGAAACACCTAAGTGGAATGGAAATAGATAGGTATTTAAAAAAGCACTTTTACGATTCTTTAGGCTTGAAATTAATAGGATTTCACCCTTTAGAAAGAATTCCACAAGAGCAAATCATGCCTACCGAAAAAGAGGAAACTTTTCGACATCGTTTATTGAGAGGCTATGTTCATGATCCTTTGGTTGCTCTTATGGGTGGAGTAGGTGGATCCGCCGGGCTTTTTTCCAATGTAGAAGACTTAGCGGTTTTATGCCAAATGCTTTTACAAAATGGATCTTATGGTGGAGTTCGTTATTTAGATAGTTCTACCATTGCTTTATTTACGAATGCAACGTTTTCGGCTAAAGAGAATAGAAGAGGTGGTGGTTTTGATAAGCCTCCATTAGAAAACGGACAAGCTTCTCCTTGTTGTGCCTCCGCTTCAAAGAATAGTTATGGACATAGTGGTTTTACAGGAACTTATTTTTGGATAGATCCCGACCAAAAATTGGTATATATATTTTTATCCAATAGGGTGTATCCTGTTTCTTTTCCTAATAAATTAAGTAATATGAATATTCGAACCAATATTCAAGAATGCTTGTATAAATTTTGAAAAACAATTTATAGGATTCTTTATAGGTAGACGGCTCCCCCTATATTATCTATAGTAGCACCGGTAACACTACGAAGGCAATTCTCTTGTCCTGTATAACGGAGTATGCCTAAAAAAGAAAAAATAAGAGCTTCTTTGTAGTTAATAATTAGAGGGTCTATATGTTCTGCAATATGGATGGAACTCAGAGTGCGAATACGATCCATTAAAAAAGTATTAAAAGCCCCTCCTCCTGTTACGAGCATTTGTTTTTCTGTAGATTCAAATTCTTTAGAAGGACTAAGGTCGGACTTAGAGGGATGGCAAATTGCAGCTATTTGCATAGCAATATGTTCACTAACAGTTCTAAGAAGATTATAAAAAATTTCCGGACTTTGGTGTTTTTGTTCAGAGAGGTAAGTGTTTATAATGGGAAAAAAAGAAGACTCATACCATTCCGCTCCTAAGGATTTAGGGGCCGTTTTTTTATAGAAGGATAGATGGTTTAAATCTTGCAAGACAGAGTCTATAATAATACCTTTACGTGCAAAATTTCCCTCGGCATCGTAAGAATATCCCAATTTTCGAGATAGAAAATTCAAGGCCATATTACAAGGAGATATATCAAAAGCAATACGTTCTTGTTTCTCATTTTTATAAGAAATATTAGCAATTCCTCCTAAATTAAGACAATAATCATAGTTTGGGAAAAGAAAGTGATCCCCTATTGGCACTAAAGGGGCCCCTTGTCCACCCAAAGCAACATCTTTATTTCGAAATTCATGGATAATGGGAATGCCGCATTCTGCAGCTATGGCGGATCCTTCACCAATTTGCAGGGTCAGTCTTTTTTCTGGTTGATGAAAGATAGTGTGTCCATGTACTGCTGCAAAATCGGGTTTTGGATTGTATCCACGAATAAAATCTCGAATGTGTATCCCCAAAAGATGTCCGTAATCTACATTAAGAAGGCTCAACTCTAAACCACTAAGATGTGGCGCTTGTTTTAGACGGTTTTGCCATTGGGTAGAATAGGGAATGGTAATGGATTCTTTCATGCTAAAAGACCAGTTCATGGAGGAGTCTTGAACAAAGAGGGTGTGTAACAAATCTACCCCGTCTAAAGAGGTGCCAGACATAAGACCGATAACATTAAATGAAGCCATATTAATATAATCCTTTTACACGAGCTTTGCCTGCAATGAAGTCTTTTAGATAAAAAGGTTCAAAATAAGCAATGTTTTCGAAATTTTCCTCTTTATAGGCCTCTAATGCCAAAGGTAACATATAGCGTGCGCTTGGGCGTAGGTCTTCTAAAAAAAGAGCATTGGGAAAAGACGATAGTGTAGGTTTGCATTTGGTACAACCATTACCCGCAAAGTAAATGGTGTAATTTTGTAAGTACTCGGCATAGGTATTAGTATCTACAATATCTGCACTTACTTTTCTAATTTCATGACCGTAGATATCGTATAAACCTGCATATACTTCCATTCGTCCAGCATCCGTCATTGGACAGAAAAGGATATTTTGGTTTTGAGATTCTATTTGTTTTTTTATAAGTGTGGCTGCTTGTTTAGCCATGGCTTGCAAAGGACTAATCCCAATAAGAGGTTTTTCTAAAGCATAAGCTAAACCTTTTGCGGTGGAAACGCCTATGCGCAAACCGGTGTAAGAACCTGGTCCTTTACCGATGATAATAGAGTCGATATCTTTAAATTTATATCCTGTTTCTTGCAGGGTTTCACTGATATAGGTAGCTATAAGAGCCGCATGCTCATTTCCCTTAGCAGACTCTCTAAAAGATATAATCTTATCTTCAGAAGAAAGTGCCACAGAGCAGATTTCAGTAGATGTTTCTATGTGTAGAAGTGTCGGCATTTTGCCAAAATTTTCGTAAAGGTAAAATTTTAAAAGAGTAAAAGAGAAGATTATTTTAAATTGTTTTTGACAATAGATTGTTAGAAACTGTTGGATGAATGGCTTTTGTTTGAAAAAGAGGAGGGAATTTTGAAAATAAAGATAAATGAATCAATATTTTGTATAAATACACTAAATATATTTGGATAATTCTATTAATTTTTTTACTTTTGCATCCCCAAATAGAAAAGGATTAAGAGAAATGGCTAAGAAAAACAAAGAAGCAAGAGTTCAGGTCATCTTAGAATGTACAGAACACAAAGCCAGTGGTATGCCGGGCACTTCGCGTTACATTACCACGAAGAATAAAAAAAACACCCCCGACAGATTGGAATTGAAAAAATACAATTCCATTTTGAAAAAGGTAACCGTTCATAGAGAAATAAAATAATTTAAATCATGGCAAAGAAAGTTGTTGCTACCCTAAAAACTTCTACCGGGAAAGATTATGCCAAGGTAGTAAAAGTGGTTAAATCTCCAAAAACGGGAGCTTATACCTTTAAGGAAGAAATCATTGCGAATGACAAGGTAAAGGATTACTTTTCTCAGAAATAGTATTTTAATCCTTGAGTCATAGAACTTTAATATCAAGAGAGCTTCAAGGGAGGCTCTCTTTTTGTGTTTATACGTGTTACAAATAAAACAAAGTAAATGGGCTTATTTTCTTTTTTCTCCAAAGATAAAAAAGATACACTCCATGATGGTTTGAGTAAAACCAAGGAAAGTGTATTTAAAAAATTAACGAAAGCCGTAGCAGGCAAAACGAAAATTGATGAAGAGGTTTTAGATAATTTGGAGGAAGTGCTAATATCTTCGGATATTGGAGTGGAAACTACTTTGCAGATAATATCCAGGATAGAAGAGAGAGTGGCACGAGACAAATATTTGGGAACTGCCGAATTGAATCAACTATTGAAAGAGGAGATTGTTGCCTTATTAACCGACAATAAAGTTGCCTCTGAATGGGAGGATGTTTTGGGAGGAGAACACATAGAAAAACAAACCAAGAAGCCCTATGTTATAATGGTGGTTGGGGTAAATGGTGTAGGCAAGACTACTACTATAGGAAAATTGGCTTATAAATTAAAAAACAGCGGTGCAAAAGTGGTTTTGGGAGCGGCAGATACCTTTAGGGCTGCAGCTATAGAACAATTAGAAGAATGGGGTAAGAGAGTAGATGTGCCGGTCATTTCACAGGTAATGGGAGCAGATCCTGCTTCCGTGGCGTTTGATACTCTAAAGTCAGCTATCGCTAAAGAGGCTGATGTGGTCATAATAGATACGGCGGGTCGTTTGCACAATAAAATAAACCTAATGAACGAACTTTCTAAAATAAAGAACGTTATGGGTAAAGTTGTTCCAGGGGCACCGCATGAAATTTTGCTTGTTTTGGATGCCTCTACAGGACAAAATGCAATAGAACAGGCAAAGCAATTTACTACTGCAACCGAAGTAAATGCTTTAGCGCTTACCAAATTAGATGGGACTGCTAAGGGTGGAGTAGTTATTGGTATATCTGCACAATTTAAAATTCCAGTTAAATATATAGGCGTTGGTGAAAAGTTGAATGATTTACAACTTTTTGACAAAGTAGCATTTGTAAATTCTCTTTTTGAATAATAACACAGGGATTTCTCTGAAATTTTGTGATAACAAAGTAGAAAAGTCGTTTGAATAAACACTCTTTGTATAAGATGCAAAAGTTCGAAAATCTCTCTTAATGAAGATTAATGCCCACATTAAAAGTAATCAGTTTAGGTTGTTCTAAAAACACGGTAGATTCGGAAATTATTATGGGAAATGCTGAAAGCTCCCATTGGTCTTTGTTCCCTTCCGATAGTTTAAAAAATCCAGATGTATTGTTGATCAATACTTGTGGCTTTATAGGGGATGCGAAGAATGAATCCATAGAAATGATTTTAAGAGCAGTAGGATTAAAAATATCCCATAAAATTCACAAATTATATGTGATGGGATGCTTGGTAGAACGTCATGGAAAAGAATTGGCTCAAGAAATAGAAGAAGTGGATGCTTGGTTTGGAGCTAACAAAATAGAAGAGGTAATACATGCTATTATAGAGGAAAATATAGAAGTCAATTTACAGGATAGAGAACTCACTACTCCATCGCATTATGCGTATTTGAAAATTTCGGAGGGCTGTGATCGCAGATGTTCTTTTTGTGCCATTCCCCTTATACGAGGGAAACATATTTCTCGTTCCATAGAAGATATAGTTTCTGAAGCACGTGCTTTAGTTCATTTGGGTGTAAAGGAATTGATTATTATAGCACAAGATGTTACTTATTATGGGGTGGATTTGTATGGAGAAAGACGAATATCTTCCTTGTTACAGGAATTGCTTAAGATAGAAAATTTGGAATGGATACGGTTACAATATCTTTACCCTCATGGTTTCCCGGAAGATTTAATTGCTTTAATGCAGAGAGAGCCTAAAATATGTAAGTATATTGATATTCCATTGCAACATATTTCTTCTTCGGTTTTGGATAGTATGAAGAGAACATCTACTAAAGAACAAACGGAAGAATTATTGCATAAACTTAGAAAAGCTTTACCAAATGCTGCTTTTAGAACGACTTTAATTGTTGGATATCCTAATGAAACGGAAGCGGATTTTGAAGCTTTAAAACAGTTTGTAAGAGAATTTAGATTTGAACGCTTGGGCGTTTTTATGTATTCGGCAGAAGAGGGTACTTCTGCGTGGGATTTGGGAGATAAGGTTTCAGAAGATTTGAAAAATCATAGGGCTGATGAAATCATGGAATTACAGGAGTCTATATCTTATGATATTAACAGTTCCAAAATCGGGAAAATTTATAAGGTGATTATAGATAGAAAAGAAGGGGATTATTATGTGGGACGGACGGAATATGATTCTCCAGAGGTAGATGATGAGGTCTTAATACCCTTAGAAGAAAAAGGATTAAAAATAGGGGCGTTTTATTCAGTGAAAATAACAGAGGCAGAAGCACACGATCTTTATGCTACTACTTCTGTTCAATAGGTGGAGAAAGAAGATAGTGTCGAGTTCCAAAATAAAAAAAACAGGGGGTCTAAAAGTTTAGACCCCCTGTTTTTTTATTAAGTGCAAAATTCTATTTATTTACTTGAAAGGTTTTGTCTCCTTCTTTGATAAATTTTACAATTTGGTTGGCGGATGCTAAACCAGCATTAACATTGGCTTCTGCTGTTTCTGCTCCCATTTTTTTAGGAGTTGCAAAATAACGACCAGCAAATTTGCTGTTTAGTTCTTCGTTAATTACAGGCATAACATCGGTTGCATATTTGAAGTCTGGACGATCGTTCATTAATCTAAGTAAATCGGCTTCATTAATTACTTCTTTACGTGCGGTATTAACTAAAAGAGCACCTTTAGGCATACGATTTAATAGATCGTAATTAATGGAAGCTGCAGTATCTTTATTAGATGGAATATGTAAAGAAATTACATCGCAAGTGCTGTATAATTCTTCAGCAGAAGATAAGGCTTTAACTCCATCTTCTTTCATGGTAGCTTTGGGACGAATGGCGTATGCGAAAACTTCCATACCCAAGCATTTGGCAATGCGGGCTACGTTGCGTCCTACATGACCATAAGCATGAATACCTAATTTTTTCCCTTTTAATTCCATGCCGGTTCCTGGACGAAAAGTGTTACGATACATGTATATCATCATGCCAACGGCTAATTCTGCAACGGCATTGGAGTTTTGTCCTGGAGTATTCATGGCAACGATACCACGAGCAGAGCAAGCTGCTAAATCAAGATTATCATATCCAGCTCCTGCACGAACTACAATTTTAAGATTTTTAGCATGGTCAATTACCTCTTTGGTAACTTTATCGGACCGTACAATTAAAGCATCTACATCTGCAACGGCTTTATAAAATTCGTTAACATCTGTATATTTTTCACAAAGAACTAAATTAAAACCGGCTGCTTCAACGATATGACGAATACCATCTACAGCGGCTTTAGCAAAAGGTTTTTCTGTGGCAATTAATACTTTCATGATTTTATTTTTTAGGTTTATTTATATCCAATGGGATAATACATAAAATAAAGAGAACCCTCAAATATATTCCATTATAGAATAGTATTTGAGGGTTCCTTTGGTAATTTTAAAAATTAAGCATTTTGTTTGGCAAAATCTTGCATGCAATTAATTAATGCTTGAACACTTTCTTTAGGACAAGAATTATAAATAGAAGCACGGAATCCACCTACAGAGCGGTGACCCTTTATACCTACCATGCCAGCTGCTTTAGCAAATTCAAGGAATTCGGCTTCTTTGGCTTTGTATTTATCTTCCATAACGAAACAAACATTCATGCGAGAACGATCACCCTTGTCTATAACGGTACCTTTAAACATAGGATTGCGGTCTATCTCATTATAGAGCATGTCCGATTTTTCGATATTCATTTTTTCAATTACTTTCAGGCCACCCATAGATTTAACCCATTTCAAAGTTTCGTGCATGATGAAAATAGGAAATACAGGAGGAGTATTGAACATGGAACTTTCTTTGATGTGGGTACGATAGTCTATCATAGTAGGAATAGGATGATCCACTTTACCTAAGATATCTTCCCGTACAATTACAACGGTAACCCCAGCAGGACCAACGTTCTTTTGTGCACCACCATAAATAAGTCCGTATTTTTTTATATCTACTGGACGGCTCATAAAATCGGAAGACATATCTGCAACTAAAGTAACAGGACTGTCTATATCTTCTCTGATTTCTGTACCATAAATGGTGTTATTGGTAGTGATATGGAAATAATCGGCGTCTGTAGGAATTTTCCAACCTTTTGGAATATGATTATAAACGCTCTCTTTAGAAGAGGCTACGATTTCAACTTCTCCAAAAAATTTAGCTTCTTTACCAGCTTTGCTGGCCCAAACACCAGTTTCGAGATAAGCAGCTTTTTTATTGAAAAGATTGAAAGGAACGTAACAGAATTGCGTGCTGGCACCACCTCCTAAGAATAAAACGTGATAACCTTCAGGAATATTATACAATTCTTTCCATAGGGCAACGGTTTCATCCATAATGGCTTGCCATTCTTTTGTACGGTGAGAAACTTCAATGACCGACATTCCTGTTCCGGCAAAATCTTTCAAAGCTTCGATTCCTGCTTGAATTGCAGGCTTCGGTAAAACGCAGGGTCCTGCGTTGAAATTGTGTGCTGTTTTCATTTTATGATAATAATTTGAGTTTCAGGATAAATAAGTTATTTTAATAAATAAAAAAACTTTAAAACGAGTGCAAACATAGGTCAAATTTTCTAATTTTCAAAGAAATTTTGAGAGATTTAAAAAAAACCTTACATTTGCTCTATTATTAAAACACACCAGTATGAATCATTTGAAAAAAAGCGTATATTATTCGTTGGTTTTTCTTGTTTTTCTGTGTTTATCAACTCGTGTTTTTTCGCAAAAAATTGCTCTTCGTCATCATGAATTTGGTATTGCTGGTGGATGGGCGTTTCCCATGTCGGATTTTAAAGGTTTGCCTCTCTTTGATAAAACAAATAACACTATGTCCATTAATGGTGCCAAAACAGGATTAAGCATGGATGTTCATTATACTTATTTTCCGTGGAAATGGGCGGGATTTGGACTACTTGTTAATGCACAGATGTACGATTTAAATGGAGATGCTAAGAACGCACTTAAGGCGTCTATTCCCAATCTTGCCTTTCCGGGTGTGGCATTGGAATCGAGTCGATGGCAAAATTATTCCATACGTTTTGTGGTGGATATTAATATTCCTTTGTTTTTAGGACTCTCTATTACTGCGAGAGGCACTGCAGGGGCGGCGTGGCAAATAACCCCTCCCATAGATTTGTATTTTGGAGTTCCAAATCCTCCTTATTTGGGGTCCTTGTCCTACCAATCCGATGTCAAAGCAAATTTTATAACCAGTGGGGGAATAGGAATTAAATGGAGAATTATAGGCCCCCTCACCCTCACGGCTAATGCAGATTACCAATATTCCCCTACGTATAAACATAAGGATGTTCTCGTTGCATTGAGTCCGGAAAATATAAATACACCCAATGAATCCACGGGGAAAATTAATATTAATCAGCCTTATCAGGCGGTTACGTTTACTTTTGGTTTGGCATTCAAATTTTAATAAGATTTGAAAACTTATTAGAATTAAGTTAGTATCTCTATATGAAGAAATTTACATTTTTGTTATTATTATTGGTATTGGGAATAGATTGTGAAAAATCCTTGGCTCAGCAAGCATATCGCTTATCTAAATTTACCACAGAAGAGGATTTAAAAGCAGAAGTGTCTTTTCGGATTGGACCATCTATTGCCGTAGGAAAATTTAAAAATGTAAATGCTTTTTCGGATCAAATTGCACAAGGAGCCAAAATGGGTGGTTTGGTGGACATTGCTTATAATTATTATTTTACACCTCGTTTTGGAATAGGTTTTGCAGTGGGAGGGCAATGGTTTGCTTACTCTTTTTCAGATGTAAATAAAGAAACTTCCTCTTCGTTTTCCCCGTCACCGACCACAAGTAAAAACTCTACAAAAATAAAGAAATCAGCTTGGGAAATGTATTCCTTAGGTCTCGTGTTAAATGCGCGAATACCATTGCTTCGTAAACTTTATTTTACAGGGAGAATAGAATTGGCTTATGCTATATTGCTTTCTCCAAAAATGGAAATGATATACAAAAACGATAAAAGGCAGGTCTATAATCGAGAAACGCTTATGAGAGGTTCTACTACTAATCACTTTTTATTGGCTGGAGGAGTAGGCTTACAATATCGTTTTGTGAAAAATATTTTAGGACAAATTAATTTTGATTATATGTTTTTTCCCACCACCAGTTTCGGTTCCGATCAGGTGGGTACAAAAATAAATAAAGAAGGTTTGCGATTGCAATATTCTGCTTTTGCCATTAGCCTTGGGGTGAGTTATGCATTTTGAAGATAGAAAATACTAAATGAAAAAGATATTGATTAGAGTAAGCGTTTTTTCGCTTGCCTTTTTTTTGTGTATAGGTGTTTATGCAGGAGGAAGTTTTACCAATTTAAAAAGAGCAGAATTAGAGATACATGTAGGTACAGCTATTCCCTTAGGTCCTTTTTCCCAAAAAGGATTTTCGTCTTATTTTTATGATGCTAAAAAAGCGGAAGGAACGTTGCTGTATAACGGAGCAAAAGTAGGGGTTAATTATGGATTGTCTTTGGCTTTTTATATTAGTGATTATTGGGGGGTGATGCTTTTGTTTAATGGGCATTCGAATGGCTTAAATACGAATGATTTTTCAGGAACAGATCCTAATAGTAGATTGGGACGGTTAAATTGGACCACTATAGAGGTGGATAAATGGTCGGAATTTACGGCTTTAGCTGGGGTTACGTTTCGATATCCTATTATAGATCGTTTATTGATCACCTCTAAATTGGGTATAGGTTATGCTCATTTACTGGCCCCTTTTTATAAATCGCAAGCACAAGATAAAAATATCACTTATGTACATGAGTTTAGTCCTAATTCCGAGCCTAATTTTGGATTTGGATTTGGAGTAGGCTTGAAATGGTTGGTGAGTCGTAGTTTTCATTTAGACTTAAGATGTGAATATATGGGTGCTTTGCCTTTTAAATTTGAAAATGCAAAAAGTGCAATACATTTGGAATCTCCTTTAACAGAGGATAAAGTTCCTTATGGGGAACCCTCTAAATATGCCTTTACAGAAAACTTCCACAGCATAAATGTGAGTTTGGGATTTAGTATCGCTTTTTAAATTAATCATGATTAGAAAAGAGTTATATAGCCATGTTTTAGATTGGTTTGAGCAAAATATGCCCTTGGCTAAGAGTGAATTGAATTATCAAAATGCTTATGAATTGCTGGTTGCTGTTATTTTATCTGCACAGTGTACCGATAAACGAGTTAATATAGTAACTCCAGCTTTTTTTAAAAGATTTCCAAACGTACAAAGTTTGTCGGAAAGTAATTCCTCGGAAATTTTTGAATATATCCGATCTATATCTTATCCTAATAACAAGAGTAAACATTTGTTGGGGATGGCTAAAATGCTAATAGATGAATTTCATGGGGAGATTCCAAGTTTGGTAGAGGATATGATGCGTTTGCCTGGGGTTGGACGAAAGACAGCTCATGTGATAGCTTCTATTATTTATCATCAACCTACCATGGCGGTGGATACTCATGTTTTTCGCGTTTCTTCCCGAATAGGGCTAAGTAAAGGAGCTAAAACGCCATTGGAGACAGAAAAACAATTGATGAGATATATACCACTGGAAAAAGTGGGGAAAGCACATCATTGGTTGATTTTACATGGGCGATATGTTTGCAAGGCGAGAAATCCCAAGTGTGAAACGTGTGGGTTGCGGCAATGGTGTAGTTATGCAAATGAAAATAGAGAATAGCTTAAAAAAAACAGGGTCTTATTTTTTGTGGAAAATTTCATTATAAAACGAGTAGGAGTTCATAGTTCCACCAAGAGTATAAAATGGCTCTCACGGAGTTCTATACGTCTTATTTATTAAAATTATTTTCGTATGAAATATTACATTATAGCCGGCGAAGCGTCGGGCGATTTACATGGCTCCAATCTGATCAAAGAAATTTTGAAAGAAGATAGTGGCGCACAAATTCGTTGTTGGGGAGGGGATAGGATGGCTCAAGCAGGAGGTACGTTAGTAAAGCACTATAAGGATTTGGCATTTATGGGATTTGTAGAGGTCTTGATGAATTTATTCACCATTCTTAAAAATTTCAAATTTTGCAAAGCGGATATAAAAGAATTTAAACCCGATGTGTTAGTGCTGATAGATTATCCTGGTTTTAATCTGAGAATGGCTAAATATGCGCATAAACACGGATTGAAAGTGTTTTATTACATAGCGCCTCAAGTTTGGGCATGGCATACTTCTCGTGTAAAAACGATAAAAAAATATGTAGATAAACTATATGCTATCTTGCCTTTTGAAAAAGCTTTTTTTGCAAAATATGATGTGGATGTGGAATTTTATGGTCATCCTTTGTTAGATGCTTTATCCAATTACAAACCGGATATGCCCTTTTTAATAACAAATGGATATGCCGCTACTTCTTCGGATCCCCGAAAAATAATCGTTGTTTTACCTGGAAGTAGAAAACAGGAGTTGAAAAATATTTTTCCAACTATGTTGGCTACTGCCCGTTTATTACCTGAGTACAGGTTTGTGGTAGCTGCAACCAAGCAGTTGAGCGCAACTTATTATCAATCTTTTTTGCAAGATTATCCCGAAGTGGAAATAGTGTATGATCATACCTATGATTTACTTTCTGTCGCTTTTGCTGCTATGGTGAAATCCGGAACAGCAACCTTGGAAACAGCTTTGTTTCAAGTACCGGAAGTGGTTTGTTATAAAGGGAATGCCTTATCTTATCGCATTGCTCGTTATTTAATTAGAAATATCCAATACATTTCCTTGGTAAATTTAATTTTGAATAAAGAAGTGGTGAAAGAATTAATACAAGAGGATCTTAATTCAACAAGGCTACGGAGTGAAATGTTAAAAATATTGAAAGATCCAGATTTTAGAAATAATCAATTGCTTGATTATAAGTGTTTGATAAGCCTTGTTGGAGAAGGTGGGGCATCGAAGCGTATAGCCGCTTCAATAAAAGATGAATTTTATCGTTAATTCAAATAGAGACGTTATTATGAGAAGTTTTTTTGTAAAAAGTGTTTTGGTTTTGTTTGGGAGTATTTTTGTTTATACAGCCTATGCAACAGATTTGTCTGTGCGTATTTTTTCCGATAGGTCTTATGCGAAAATGAAAATGACAACCGTATTGGGCAATTATAAAATATTGGATGGACAGGGTCAGTTTATAGCAGATCTTAGTACTAATGAGTCGGTAATTATGGAGGTGAATAATCAAAAAATAAATTTGTATAATGATGGCAAATCTATGGGATCCTACTCTAATATTTCTTTCGATGGAGAAGGATTGAAAGCTATATTTTGCTTGAGTCCCGAACCGTCAAAAAAAGGACAAGAACGTTATTATGATGACCATTTGGAGGTTAGTGTAGAAGCCGCATCCTTATTTTTAATTAATGTGGTAGATTTAGAAAATTACGTGGCTGGAGTGGTTCAATCGGAAGTAAGAGGAATTAGTGATAAACCAGACTTTTATAAAATACAAGCCATTATATCAAGGACTTATGCCATGAATAATTTGAAGAAACATATTCAAGATGGATATAATTTATGCGATGATGTACATTGTCAGGTTTATAAAAGTCGTAATAATATGCCAATCATATTAACAGCTACAGTTCAAACAGCGGGAAAAGTTTTGGTTGATAGCGGAAATCATATAATTACCGCTTCTTTTTATTCTAATTCAGGCGGAGAAACGGTCAATTCGGAAGATGTATGGAATTTAGAAACCTCCTATTTAAAATCTATTGTGGATACCTTTTCTTTATCTATGAAAAATGCAAAATGGCAGAAGATTATGCCGAAAATGGAATGGTTGCGGTTTTTAAAGAAAACATATAATTATAATATTGACAATGTAATGATGCGAGATAGTGCGCTTTCCTTTTCTCAAGAAACAAGGAAAGTGTATTTTTGTGGTCAAATACCCCTTAAATATATTCGGAGAGATTTAAATTTACGTTCTACTTTCTTTTCGGTTACCTGTGATGGAGAAACGGTTATTCTCAATGGAAAAGGCTATGGTCATGGCGTAGGACTGAGCCAAGAAGGTGCAGTTAAGATGGTTGATTTTGGTTATTCTGTGGAGGATGTGATAAGATTTTATTACACAGGAGCAAGTATCAAGGATGTAGATGAATTACCTACCGATGATTTAGGTGATTAGTATTTATGTGGGCGTATCCTTATAGATCGCCATTATATTTAAGTTTTTTCTGTTACGTTACTGGCATGGTTTTGGGCCTTCCTGGAATGTTCTTTTTCCTTGGCTCCTTTTTTGTTTTTTTTCATCACCAATATGCTCTTTTTAGAGGAATAGGTTTGTTGTGTTCCATGATTGCCTTAGGTAGTTTTTGTGTTGTTCTGCAAAAGGATATTGGTAGGCAAACACATTATACTACATTGCCACAAAAAGGTATTTACCAGTTAAAATTAGTAGATACCCCTACGGAAAAAACCAAAACATGGAAAATAAAGGTGGAGGTACAAGCGGTTGGGGTGAAAAGCGAAAACAAAATACGTTGGTATTCTTCTTATGGTTTTATTTTAATATATCTTCCTAAAGATTCCGTTTCGGCGACATTACAATATGGTTCTGTTATTTATGCACAGGTTCAGCTAAAGCCTATAGAAAATTTCAAAGAGGATAATGGAAAAACTTTTGATTATAAAACTTTTTTGTCGCATAAACAAATATATGCACAGGCATATATAAAAAGAACAGAATGGCAATTGGCTAAAAACAAAAGCAGCAAGACATTCATGGAGTCTATCTTTTGTGTATCCGTATCCATTCATACGTATTTACAGAATTTTTTTCATCAAATAATAAGAGATAAGAGAGAAGCCGACATCGCTTGTGCCTTGGTTTTAGGCAGTAAGGAGGATATGGACGAAGCTTTACAGCAATCTTATAGAAGTGCAGGAGTGGTTCATATTCTTTGCGTATCGGGTATGCATTTGGGAATATTCGCATATGTTGTATCTTCCCTCTTGAGTTTTCTTAGTTCTAAAACATGGCAACGATGGTTGAAGTTTTTGGTAGTTTGTATTGCCATTTGGGGGTATGCGTTTTTTACAGGATTCTCCGTATCGGTGCTTAGATCCTCTTGTATGTTTACCTTGGTATCCTTAGGACAATGTGTTCATAGAAAAGTAAGTACATCCAGGTCCTTAGTTTTGTCGGCTATGTTGCTGTTTTCTATAAATCCATATTGGCTGTACGATATAGGCTGTCAATTGTCTTATTTAGCAGTGGTTGGCTTAACTTTTTTTGTTCCGTGCTTGAAAAAAATGTACAGGCCATCTAATAAAATAGTTCAATTTGTGTGGAATGTTTTGATAGTTTCTATTTCCGCACAATTAGCAACAACACCATTGCTTTTGTTTTATTTTCAGCAATTTTCTCTTTATTTTTGGTTAGGTAATTTAGTCGTTTCTCCTTTAGCAACGGTGGCAATACCTTGGGGAATAGGTGTGTGTGTGCTTTCTTATATACATTCTACTGTTGCTGGTTTTCTATGCTATGGTTTAAGCTTTGTACTGAAAAGTATGAATATGTGGGCCGCTATGGTGGAAAAATTACCCAATGCACTACTCTCTATTCCTCTATCTTTTTTGGGTTGTGTGGGAGTGTATGTCTTGATTATTGCCTTATATATAGCCATAAAAAAGCGGCATAAGAATTGGCTAAAAGTAAGTTTGATAAGTTTGTGTTTTATTTGTTGGATTGGATAAAAAAGCGACTCTCTATAAAAACGAGTTTGTGTTTTTATAGAGAGTCGCTTAGAAAATAAAACTACTAAAAAGGGAAGATAGATTAGTTTCCTAAAATTTGGAACAATTCATTTAATTTCGGGGTGAGTATAATTTCCGTTCTACGATTTTTGGCTCTATTTTCTTTTATATCATTACTAACCAATGGAACAAATTCCCCTCTTCCTGCAGCTGTTATTTGGCCTGGATTAACGCCTTTATTTTCCAAAAGAATTTTTACAATAGAGGTTGCTCTCATCACGCTTAAATCCCAATTGTCTTGAATGTCTCCTTTGCTTTTAAGAGGAACGTTATCGGTATGGCCTTCCACTAAAACTTGTATATCCGGATTTTTGGCAAGAATATTACTTACTTCGTAAAGAGCTTCTCTACCCTGTGGCCCAACGGTCCAACTACCGGAAGCAAACAATAATTTCTCGTCCATGGAAACGTAAACTTTGCCATTTTTAGTATAAACAGAGAGTCCTTTGTCTTTAAATCCTAATAAAGCATCATTAACCTTATCCTTAAGGGCATTCATTTCTTGCACTTTTTTATCTAATATTTCTTGAAGTTCGTTCACCCGTTTTTCTTTTTCTGCTAACAAGGCTGCTTTTTCTTTTAGTTCACTTTCTTTTTGATTTAATTTTTGTGCTAATGCATCTTTCCCAGAGACGGTGGTTTTGTACTTGGAATCAATTTGATCGTAACTATGTTGTAAACTTTGTAGCTCTTCACTACATACTTGATAATTTCTCCTTAGAGTGTCTAATTCCGTAGTACTGTTTTCTAGTTCTTTTCCAAGTCGATCGGAGAGAGATTTGCATTCGGTTAAATTTACTCCAAGTTGTTGATTTTCTTTGTCTAATTTATTGCTTTTTTTAGTACAAGCCTCACTCTTAGATAATAATTCGTTGTATTTTTTGGAGGAAACACAAGAAAAATTGCCTAGCATTAAGGCAGAAAGTAATAATACTTCCGAAATATAAATAAAACGTTTCATAGTAGTATGTCTTAAAAGGTTTATTGATCAATAATAAAAATCTAAAGATAGTTAAAGTGTTTCAGAAATTAAAAAAACGTATAAATTAAATTGTTTCTAAAAATTGGTTTCTATTTCAATGCCACTGGGACAGTGATCCGAATGAACCACTTGTGGATATATAAAAGCATGGTTTAAATATGGAGTGAGGTTATTAGTGAGCATTAGGTAGTCAATACGCCAGCCTAAATTCTTTATTCTAGAATTTGCTCTGTAGCTCCACCAGGTATATTGATTTTTTTGATCCGGATTTTTATATCTAAAACTATCGGTAAAACCTGTTTCTATAAAATCACTCATCCATTTTCTTTCTTCTGGCAAAAAGCCTGAAGATTTAGCGTTGCGGATGGGATCGTGAATATCTATAGCTTCGTGACAAATATTATAGTCGCCTGCCAAAATTAAGTACGGTCTTTGCTTTTGTAATTCCTGTATGTACTTTTGAAAATCGGTTAGCCATTGCATTTTAAAAGCTTGACGCTCTTCTCCACTGGTGCCGGATGGGTGATAGGCGCTTATTACACTAATTTTTCCAAAATCAGCCCGAAGGAATCTTCCTTCTGCATCATAAATAGGAATACCCATTCCTGCATATATTTGATCTGGCTCTTCTTTACTCAATATAGCTACACCGCTATAGCCTTTTTTTTGAGCAGAAAAACAATGGCATTTATAGCCAATAGCTTCAAAATCTAATATAGGTATAACATCAACCTGAGCCTTGGTCTCTTGCAAACAAACTATATCCGCTCCACTTTGTTCTAGCCATTCGATAAAGCCCTTGCCTATAGCAGCACGTATTCCATTAACGTTATAGGTTATAATTTTTTTTGAGGACATAGTGTATCTTGTTATTTGTAAGAGTTGCAAAGTTATGTAAAAATTCCAATTTCAAAAAATTTGCTTATTTTTGTGAAATTAAAAAATCATTGGTCTTAGAAGTTGCCTAAGATTAGAAAATTTCTAATCTTTTCGATAAAAGAAACAGTTCTAAATGGGCTAAAAAGGAAAACAATATGAATGTAGAAAAAAACAGTGTGGTGAGTTTAACCTATACGCTCCGATATGATGATATAAATGGAGAAATTATAGAAGAGGTGGATAAAACCAATCCTATGAATGTGTTAATTGGGCACGAATTGCTTTTAGATAAATTTGAAGAAAATTTGCAAGGTTTAAAAAAAGGAGATTTATTTGAATTTGCACTTACAGAAGAAGAAGGATATGGTTTATATGATGAAGAAGGGGTTATAAGAGTTCCCAAAGCGGAATTGATGGATGGGGTACCAGAAGAAGAGCGAGAGATGTTGTATGAAGGTAATATTGTACCTATACAAGATACAGAGGGAACCGAGTATCAGGCATTTATAACAGAGATAAAGGACGATATTATTACTTTGGATTTTAATCATCCTTTGGCTGGAGAAAATCTTTATTTTAAGGGTGTTGTTGTTGGCGTTAGAGAAGCAACAAAGGAGGAGATTAAAACGGAGAATGTAACGAAATTTTAAAGGAGGAAACCATGAGTATAGGATTTATAGTATGTATTGTTTTTTGTATAGCTTTAATAACAACAGGAGTGGTTATATTGGTGCAAAAACGCAAAAAAAAGCATCCCCTTGTTTTTCGGCATGGACAAACTATATCTCAATTTTATAATATAGCAGATGAAGCCGAAAAGGAGCAGAATAAAAAGCTGCAAGATAATTCTTTAGATTCGATACAAGAAGAAATACCTGCTTCCGAAGTAGGTTCGGAAAATGCGATGAAGCAAGAGAATTTTGAAAATATGCCTCATAGGGAAGATGCCTTATTGAGTTTTGTGGATCTAAAGGAGGAATCGGATATGGATAATAGTGCTTTGCCAAAGAATATCGCTATGGAAAATAGAGAGGAGCAAGCCTTATTAATGTTTGAAACACATGAATTATTATTGACCCTTTCCGATGGGGTGAAGAAAATAGCAGCGGCCAAAACGGAAGAAATACGCAATGAACGAATAAAGGAAATGCAGCAAGCTTTAAAAGTATTAGATGTTAAAAGTCGATGGGAAGAATATAGGGAACTTTTTAGCAAAACATATCCTGGATTTTTCAATAAATTAGAAACTTATTCTCCTGAATTAAATCCTTTTGAGTTACGCTTATGTGCTTTATTAGCATTAGATAAAAGCACTCGGGAAATAGCAGATTTAAGTAATAGGTCTATAAGAACGATAGAAACTTCTATTTATAAAATTCGTAAAAAACTAAGTATCCCTTCGGAGGCAAAAATTCAAGATTTTTTGAAAAACTTGGGAAACGACACCAAATAAAAACTAAGCAAATTAAGCAAACTTATAGAATTAGATAGTGGTTAAGCCTTGAAGTATTGACCTCTTTCACTAGTGTCCCATTAAAGTTTAGAAATATTCTTTGAAATTATTGAAATATAGTTAGTTGCAAAGATTTTTATTGTGCGACGATTTGAATTTGTAGATTTGCGTTTAATAAGTTATTACGCATATGCACAAAGACAAATATGTTTTCGCACAATTGATTTCGTTTCTCGACAACGATAAGTTTCGACGCATCGTCGCCAAGTACGAAGGTGACAAATATATCAAGCATTTCACTTGTTGGAATCAGCTGCTGGCGTTGATGTTCGGGCAGCTCTGCAATCGCGAAAGTTTGCGAGATTTGATAGTCGCCTTAGATGCTCATCGCTCTAAATGTTACCACTTGGGAATGGGCAAAAATGTGTCGAAATCCTCGTTGGCTAGAGCCAACCAAGATCGTGATTATCGCATTTTTGAAGAGTTTGCCTACCAGCT
>JAVVTR010000003.1:0-131193 GCA_036653535.1 Bacteroidales bacterium
GGCACAAACTCATGCATACCGCAGAAGTGTGGAACAGCAGAAGTACTGAAAATAGAAGTTCTCACTCCATTGTTCCACTACAGATTCATCAGAGATATTACGCAGATGTTTGATAATCAGCAAAACACATATCAAACGGATCGGTTTCGCCCGACGATCGTTGTCTAAGCTGTAAAAAGGGGTAAAAGCTTTTTCAAACACGCACCAGTTAATTTTGTGCGAGAGCTTGTAAAAAGGATCTGTTGGTTCAGCAAATCATTCAATGAGGAGAAAAGGGATGGAGAGGATGGAGTTGTATTTATCATAAAATCTGCAAGTTTCAATATTCAAAGATACAAGAATTTGCAAATTCATCAAAGAATTTATGATATTATATTATTGACAATCAGTGAATAAATTGCTTCTTAAGGGACAACTAAATAATTTCTAAGGCCAGATCGAAAATTACAAATTTGGTGGATGTCTTTTTACAGCAAAAGCCGTCTTTTTGGAGACGGCTTTTCTTTTCTAAGGATAAAAATGCAAATTTTCTAACAATGAATGCAAATATCCTTACATGTTTTCGTTTATAATTATATAATTACAGGATACGAATCCGGCTATTTCCGTTATGTCCTTTCATAACTTGTATTTTACAAACAATTTTTTCTGTCATTTCGCTTACATGCGAAATCACCCCTATTTTCCGACCTTGACTTTGTAAATTTTCTAATGCATCCATGGCCACACTTAAAGTTTCTGTATCTAAGGATCCAAAACCCTCATCAATAAATAAAGACTGTACTTCCATACGAGACGACGACAAAGACGATAAGCCTAAAGCCAAAGCCAAGGACACCAAAAAAGATTCGCCTCCAGAAAGAGTATGAACACTTCTACATTCATACATCATATCCGTATCTACAACCTGTAAGCCCAAGCTATTGGGAACTCTTTGCAAAACATAGCGTCCCACTAATTTTTCTAAATGTTGGTTGGCATAAATTAAAAGCATATCCAAAGTATAGGCCTGCGCTATTTTCTTAAACACATCCCCATTGGCAGAGCCAAAAACCATATTTAATTTAGCCCATCTTTCTTTTTCTTGCTGCTTTTGATCGCATTCTTTACGGTATTCTTCTACCCTCAGGAGATTTTCCTGATGATATTTTAAAATAGCTTCCACTTCGGCTAAATCCTGTTTTACAATCTGTTCTCTTTCGGAAATTTTCTTTTCCTTTTCCTCTAAAACCGCTATATCTACCTCTTGCGTAGGTTTGTCTTTTGAGCCCTCATGCAAACTGCGCTGAGAAAGTCTTTCCCTATATTTTGCTTCTATTGCTATTCCTTTTGCGGAAAGTTCCTGTAAATATTTCTTTTCTATTTCCACTTCTATAACCGACCATGTGGATAAAAATTCTAAATAAGCTCTATTAAAATAAGGCTTAGAAATAGCCATTATTTGCAAACCTTTTTCTATTTCTTCTTCCTCTTTTTCTATTTCCTTTTCTCGCTCCAAACCCACTTTTTTTAAAGAAGCTAAAGTGCCGGTTCCTTGATCTAAAGTAGATCTAATAATATTTAATTGGGATGTGAAAGATTCTATGTCTTTTTCTATTTCTTCTTTTGCTTTTCTATATTTCGCTTCCAATTCCAATATAGTAAAGCCTTTCAGCAAAGCAATGCTTTCTTTTTGCAAATTCTCTCTCTCTTTTCTCTCCTCTTCCTTCTCTCTTCCCAATTCTAAACATTTTCCTTTTCTGTTTTCCCATTGTTGCATTAAAAAAGGCCAATGCTCTTCCAATTCCTTTAAAACGCTACGAGATTGTTTTTCACTTTCCTCTTTTTCTTTCCAAATAGACACTAAGGCAAGCCATCGAGATTTTAATTCTCCTTTATCTAAATCCTCCTGCCAACGGGGCCAAACATGAAAGGCTTCGGCTATTTGTTTGTGATCTTCTGCCCATTGTTTTTTATAGCTTTCTAATAAGGTTTCTCTTTTTAATAAAACCAAGCGTGTTTTATCCATTCCCTCTTTCATTCTTTGCAAATCGAATTGCAACTTAGTTCTATTTTCCTCTAATTCTTTTTCTTGAATAGTCGATATTTCGCTTTGTTGCCATAAGGAAACGGAGGGATGATGCATGCTACCACAAACCAAACAAGCTTCCCCTTCTTTTAATTTGGAACGTAGAACTAACACTTCCGCAGGAAGCAAATGTTCTAATCTTTGCCTCTCTTCTTCTAAAGAAAGTAATTTTTCTTCTTCTGATTTTAACAAATTTATCGTCTCTTGTAATAAATTTTCCGTATCCGTTATAGCCGTTTTATTTAAGTCCATTCTTTCCAAAATATCCGACAAATATTCGGCTTTCTGAATTAATTTTTCATAAGGCTTGTATTTTTCAAAAAAAGCCAAACTTTCTTGTAAAATCTTTTGGTATTCTTCTTTCTTTTTCGACTCGTTTTCTATCCGTTTATCTAAATTTTCCTTTTCCTTTTGGACAGCGTTCCATTCTTTTTCGCTTTTTTCTAAAGCTTCTTTTGTCCATTGTAACTGAGCTTCTATCCCCTTTGCTTTTTCTATGGGACCTTGATGTGCTTCCCACTCCTGCTCTATAAGTTTTTTTTGAGTCTGTTTTTTAAGCAAATCTGCTTGCATTTCTCTTTGCTTTTCTTCGCAATTTTGCACTTTTTCGTAAAAACTTTGATAGTCTTTTTTTATCCGTGAAAGTGCTTCCTTGGCCTTTTGCTCCTCTCTAAAAACATCTTCTAATTCTTTAGCTTTTCCCCAATCTTCTATTTTCTGAAAACGAATAAAAGCTTCTTTTTTTTGCTCCTCCCATTTTTCTTTTTCCAAAATAGCCATTTCTATATCGGAATCCAACTGTAAGCTTCTAGCAAGCCATCTAAGATGGCGTTCTACATCGTATTTAATTAATTTAAGTGCTTCTTCTTCCTCTTTCCCTTTTTCCTTTTCAGTCTGCTTTTGGCTATATTCTTCCTTGGTAAGAGGATGCACTCCTTTTAATTTTTCCTCTATCAGTGCCAAGGACTCCGAAGCCATTTTCGTTTGCTCATAAATTCGTTTGGAAATACGAGAATATATTTCCGTACCAGTTAATTTTTCCAATAATTCTGCCTTTTCCCCCTGCCGAGCTTTTAGAAAGGTGGCAAAATCGCCCTGAGCCAATAAAACCGTACGTGTAAACTGTTCAAAAGTAAGGCCTATTAAACTTACTACTCTTTCCAACACCGCCGTCTTTCCATCTTGTTCTATGCTACTATTTTCTAAATTTTCCAATTGCATAGTCGCCTCTCTCAAATTCCCATCCGCCTTGTTATAGGCTCTTCTAACAAACCAAGTAGATCTATATCTTTTTCCATCCAAAGCGCAAAAATCAACCTGAGCATATCCCTCAATGGCATTTCTACGTAAAACATTGCGAGGATCTTTTTGACTAATATATTTATCCCCTCCATCTCTAAGCGGTAAACTTTCCACACTGTCTCTACTCACCCTTGGGGTATTATTATATAAGGCCAAACACAAAGCGTCTAACAAGGTTGATTTTCCCGAACCGGTAGGCCCAGTAATAGCAAATATTCCTGCCGACCGTAAGGGTTCCAGCGTAAAATCTATAGCAAATTCTTCGGCCAAAGAGGCTAAGTTTTTACCACGTATCGCCAATATTTTCATTGCTCTTCTTGTATTACTATTTTCATCAAATTAGCCATTGATTCAGGCATTGGCACTCCATAACGCTCCATATAAACTTTAGAGGCCATAGTAAAAGGATCTATATTTTGTATATTATCCAAATCTACTATCATTTCTTGCTTTTCTTTACAAAGACGCTCCAAAGTTATCCGTGCTAAACGCACCGCTTTTCCTCGCAAAGCAGCTTCTATTTGTGAACGCATAAACGGCTGCGGTTCCTCTTCCCATATTTTTACTTCCAAAAAAGGATATTTACTTCCCTCATCCCCTACCTCATCCCCTACCTTCTCTATAATAGGCAATTGGTCTAATTCTTGTAGAACCTCTTTCCATGGCGCCGCCTTAAATGGAATACTTAGTAGTTTTACCGGAGAATCAAAACTCAATCTTTCTATATTCTGTAATTTGCCATTCTGTAATTCTATAAGATTTACCCCCTGTTTAAAATTCTTTTCTGCAAAGGACATAGGCAAAGGAGCTCCGGCATAACGCACATAGTTTCTTCCGGAAACCTGTTGCCCTTTATGCAAGTGCCCCAAAGCGACATAGGCGATATCCTTATCAAACGCTTCGGGTAAAACACTTTCCAATCCACCAATAATAGTACGCTCCGAACGATCTCCAGCTAAAAGCTCCGATCCGGTAGCCTGCAAATGCCCCATCATAACCACTGCTTCCTCTTTTTCCCGTTCTAAATTTAAAACCTGCAGCAATTTTTGATAAAAATTTTCCACTGCAGCAGAATAGTTATGCTCTATTTTATTTTCTATTTCCAAATCCCCCATTCTCAAATAAGGCACCGCTAAACACCAAGCCTTATGCACTCCATTTTCATACAAAGGAATAATCATTTTTTTATAATCCAATTCCCCATTCAAGGTCTTTTCGACCACCCCTACAATCTGTATTCTTCTATCTTCCAACAAAGGAGCCGGAGCTTCTAAACGAGCTGCAGAATCGTGATTTCCAGCAATAATCACCACCTGAAGGCTAGGATTTTCTGTAGTTATTTCCTTTAAAAAACTATAATATAAATTTTGAGATAAAGCCGAAGGATTAGGTCCATCAAACACATCCCCACAAATCAATAACACATCGGCTTCTGTACGGATAAGCTGCTGTCGAAGCCAATCGAAAAAGGCTTCATGCTCCTCTTTACGATCATATCCAAAAAAGTTTTGCCCAATGTGCCAATCGGCTGTATGTATAATATGCATACGATAATAATTTTAATAAATAGGACGTATATAACTCCATGAGATTTATTTTCATATCCTATGGTTAATTTATAGTGCTCATGTTCGTTTTATACGAAAAATAATTTCTAAGAAACTCGATTGAATTAGTCCACCTCTTTTATCTTCAAATTTTCCGTCTCTATATAAACCAAAAAACTTTGCACCTTTTCATAGCCCATTGCTTTAAGAGCAGCCACATAAGAGCGCATCTGTAACAAATGGTTCTCTAATTCTTTGCCCGTTTTATAATCCAAAATCACCGCTTCTTTTCCTTTCACCATTACCCTATCTGGTCTAAATTGCTTGGAAAAAGCATATATAGAAGTTTCCGATTTAACCAAATAATCTCCATAGAAAAAAGGCTTTAGACGAGCATCGTTTACCACACAATAAATTCTTTTTTTTGCCTCTTCTTTTCGAAGAAAAAATCGAGAATATTTTCCCAAGGCTTTTTCTATGGCCCGTTCTACATCGTTTTTCCCATCCAAGCAAGAAAGAGCTTCGTGTATAAATTTACCCCACAAAATTTCCGCCCCTTCTATATTTTCTTTTTCTATAGCCGGAACCAAACGTTTCCTCCAGTCAAAACTTGGGAGAGCTATTCCTAATTGCTTTTCTTGCAAAGGATCCACTTCTACCTCTTTTAAGTTTTCTATTTTAGTTTCTATATTTTCCTTTGAATTTACACTAAGGCTTTGCTTATCTAAGTACTCTGGATAGGCAGTTACAAACGCATTAAAAGCATCACTATAAGAAAAAGCATCCATGGAAATATTTCCCGACGATTCATCACATAAAACATGCAAATGCTTACAAGCACGAGTAGTTGCCACATAAAGTAAATTTAAATAATCTACTAAGGTTTTATTTTTTTCCTCTTTCATTTTAGAAGAAAACTTAGTAAAAGCCATTTCTTTCGTATACTGAACCAAGGCAGATGGCAGCCCTATTTCCTCTTTCAAATCCTCTCCTTCTATCCAATTTAAATCTCTATAAATACTAATTTTATCGTTAGCATAAGGATAAATCACCGTTTGAAATTCTAAACCCTTAGCCTTATGTATCGACATCACTTTCACCGCATCCTTGGGAGCGGCTGTAGAAACGGCATATTTCTCCGACTTTTTTTCCCACCAATCCAATACTTCTTTAATGTTTTTTCCTCCTTCCAAATGCACTGCATCTAAAAAGGTAATAACATATTGATCCACATTGGCGTCTATGGTCCATATTCGCAAAACCGCTTCTACCAAATCATATATTTCTATAGGAAAATCTCTTAGAGTATCCAAGGATTGAAAATACGACAAAGTATAATTCGATTCTAAAAAATAATCATCTAAAGTTAGGTCCGACTCTGTTAATAAACCTAATATATAAGCCTGAACTATCGTTTCCTTACGCGAGAAATCGGTCTTATCGTAAATATAGCGAAGGGAAGCCACAATTAATCTAACCCATCGACTATACTTTAAGATTAAAGAATCGGGAGAGACTACTTTTATTCCATTTTTTACCAAAATATCAGCCACTTTTCGGCTTTGCTCGTTAGTTCTACAAAGTACAGCTACTTCCGAAAATGAATATTGCCTTACCAAACGTAATATATTTTGTAAATACCAATTTTGTTTATCTTCTTTTTTATTCCGAATAGCTATCTGTACAGAGGAAGGAAAAGCGGAAGGATACCGATCTATTTCATTTTTATAAAACTGCTCATGCCCTTGATAAATACGCTGAATGGAACTTCCTTCTTTTACATCCTCCCCATCCAAATTCCCTGTGGCGTTTTCTGTAGAATTTTGCCTCACATCATTTTCTTCTAAAAAGCTCTTTAAGAATTTATAGAACAAGTTATTGAACGCAATGATCCCTTTATCGGATCGCCAATTCGATTGTAGGTTAAGCATATCCGTACGTTTGCTTTCCGACAAATCTAAAAATTGTTCTAAATCAGCTTGTCTAAATCTATAGATAGATTGTTTAGGATCTCCTACGGCCAAATTTAAATTCCCTTCTGCTAAATTATTTTCCACCAAAGGCCGCAAATTATACCATTGTAAGGCCGATGTATCTTGAAATTCATCTATAAAAAGATGTTTATACCTTTCTCCTGTTCTTTCATAAATGAATTCCGAAGACTCCTTAGATAATGCCTCTTTTATTTTTTGATTAAATTCCGAAATGGGTACTATACCCCGACTTAACTTTATCTTTTCTAAAATCTTTTGCGCTCTATTAACTAATGCTAAAGCATAAATATTACGCAATACCTGAACCGACAAATAATATCGTCCATAATTTATAGAAAGCAAAGCTGTATAGCATTCTTTTAAACCCAAAGCCGTTTTTTCTAATGCCAAATTTTTCAGAATTCCTCCCTCTACACTTTTCTCCACCCTTATTCCCGGACTCACTATTTTTTCTATGGGTATTTTCACCCCCGAAAAAAATTTAAACACGCCATTTTTTCCCCCTACAAAATCATCCACACTTAAATTGTATTCCTGTATAATCCCCGCCCCTTTCCTACTCCAATATTCTATTTTTTCTTCCGTTTGACGCTTTATTTCCCGCAATTTGGAAATGGAAGATTTGAAATCAGAGGTCTCGTAATCCGCCATGGAAGCCAATGGCGCTATACTCTTTTCTTCGAAAATAAGTCGTATAACCGGCTTAATCATCTCTCCTATTCGCAAACTATGCCCCTCTTCGCCCTGATATTTTAAAAACCCAAGAAGTATTTCTGTTTCCTCTTCCATACCCTCTTTACCACATTCCTCTATCAAACATTTTACAATATCTTCTTTAAGCATATCTATTTCTAAAGAAGCAGTATAATCCTGAGGCAAACCTAATTCAAAAGCAAAGGGACGGACCGTGTTTTGTACAAAACTATCTATGGTTTTTACGGAAAACAAAGAATAATGATGCAAGAGAAATTTTAAAGTATAAGCGGCCAACTGCTCTATAGTCTCTTTGTTTTTACCAGTACGAGCCATTAGAAAATCCATATCCGCATATTCTCTTCTACTAATTTGAGCTAATGTAGTTAGTATTTTTCTCTTCATATCACTCGTAGCCGCATTGGTAAAAGTGATAGCTAATATTTCCTTAGCCTTCCCTTGAGAAGAAAGTGCTAAGCCAATATATTCTCGGGTAAGCGTATAAGTTTTACCCGAACCTGCAGAAGCCTTATATAATTTTAAATTTGAATTTTTCATATTCCTTTTCTAAAACGTATGTGCGCAAAAAGCCGAAAAATCACAATATTTACACCCTTTTTCATCGGAACTCCTTTCAAAAGGACGATTTATATCTACCATTTCCTCTACCCATTCCCTTAAAAACGCTTTCATCTCCATGGTCAAATTTTCTGCCGTTTTATTTTCTAAAAAATCCCCATGCAAAATTAAAGCACCCGATGTTGGCTTTTTTACCGCATAAATACCACAGGAAGGATACTCTCCCCCATAGCGATGCACGTATAAAAATCCATAAAGCAAAAGTTGCAAAGCCTTCGCTTTTTGAGGATCTTTTAAATCTTCATACGTATTTATTTCTAAACTTTTATCATCTACTTGCCCAGTTTTATAATCTATAATTCTTTTTACTCCATCATAAGAATCTATTCTATCTATCTTAGCACTTAACTTAATTCTATTTCCAGAAAGAATATCTGGAAAAACCGAAGAGACGTCCTCCGATTCGCATTTCCATACTATCATTTCTTTCTTAATGCCGTTGGATCCACCTATTTCTTTTTTTAATAGTTCTAAATAATGGTGTAGCCAAAGTATTATTTCATGATAGGCCAAAAAATTTTCTCCATGCCCATATTCTCCTCCTGGAAAAATATTTTGCATCGCTTCCTTTATCAAATCTAAGGAGAGTTTTTTTAAATCCTCTATATCTTTTTCTGATAATACTTTTTTTCTTCTATCTTCTACACATTCTATATGTTTGGTTTGAATATTTTTTCCATTAAAAAAATATTCCATCACTAAATGAAAAACCGAACCTTTTTTATCTAAGCCAAATTCATCTCCCAAGGAATCCTCTTTTTTTAAATTCAAAACATATTGGTAATAGAAGTGAATAGGACAAACGATATAAGTACTCAAAGCCGAAAAAGAAAGTCCCCTTTCCAATAGATATTTTTTCACTTCGCCTATAATTCTTTCATTCTTACAAATTCTATTTAAAGTTCTATCTCCAGCTCTGTTTTTAACCATAAAGGGATAATTTTCTCCCATTTGTATTTGAGAAGAAAGTTCATTTTCTATCTGTAAGAGAAAACGGCTCTTTTCCTTAGCTCTTTCATCTACTTGGGAAGAAGAATAGAACAAAAATACCTTTTCCGCTCCCTGCAAAAGACGATAAAAATAATAAGCCTGCATTGCCGTTTGTTCCGTTTCCAAAGGTATTCCACAATGTTTTTTTACGCTGTGCAATAAAAAAGAATGATCCTGTATCTTTTGTGGCAATTGATCCTCATTGACCGAAAGTAAAAAAATATTTTTAAAAGGAAGAGATCTAGTTTCTAACATTCCCATTACTTGTACCTCTGCTTGTGGATTCCCCTTATACGTAATTTCAATGGAAGAACTCATCTCTATCATCCATTTTTTAAAGCTCTTAAAACCTATGGGTATTTCTGTATAAGATTGCAAAACCACTTTGTATTCTTCCCATAAATCCACCATTTTTTCTATATACGCTCTTTCTAATAAGCTTATATCTTCTTTGATAGGATACAAATACATGGAAAATATTTCTATTATATTTTCTAAATTTTTATAGACCGATTCTTTTGCAAAAATAAAATCAGCTAAAGATTTGGCTACAGCTAATGTTTGACCATGGAAAAGTGACAAAAAATCGGTTTTATTAAATTTAGATTTATTAGATTTCGCAAATTTCTGCCAATGGATTCTATGCCAATCTTGTTTGTTTTCAAAGAAAAATTTAAACAAAGGGTTTTTCCAAAGATCCACTATTTTGTCAACAGAAATTTCCTCCTGCAAAAAGGAACTTTGTTCCACTTCTTCTTTTGCCAATAAGCAAATCGACAATAAGGATGCCGCCATGGTTCCCCCTAACTTACTACCTACCGAAACATTGCAAGCTATACTTTCTGGAATAGAATTCATTAAAGGTAACAATAAGTTTTCATCATTAAGTACCAACACCGTATCTGCTTTATTCTCCAATTTTTCTAAGTAGATGACCGCTAACTTAGCCTGTCCAACGGTTTGTGCAGCTTCTATAATTTCTATTTTTTTGGGCTTCCTTATAAAATCAGAAAGATATTCTTCTCCCAAATGCTTTCCCAAATATGGATCTTTTCTATATTGCCTCAAAAAAAATCCGGCCTCTTGGTCGGGATCCTCCATATAATAAACATCTGCGTCCCAGTAAATTTCAGCCTGACCATTTTTTATTAGTAAGCGTATTATTCCTTGTTCTGCTTTAGTTAACGCATTAAAACCAAAAAATAAAAATTGTTCTTTTGAAGAGGGATATTCTGCTTTTTCTATCAATTTTTCATAAGCCCAACGAGATGCCAAGCCCGGATATGCCTTTCTTTTCTCTTTTAAACATTGGGTCAAAAAAACGTAAATAGGCCATAGGTTTCTATAAAATTTCAAATAGGAACTCTGCAAAACATGGTCTTTGTCTATATTCAACATCCAACTTCCTATACGTTTTTCTTCTGCAGAATAGGCCAAAACCTCTTCTACGGAAGAAAGTTGACTATCTAATTGATTGAAATCCCCTATCAACATTTTACCCCACTCACAGAAATCGTCATACGAGCGAGAGGCTTCCTCAGAGGTGGCGTACACCTCCCTATAAACCTTATAAAGCATCAAAGATAGTTCTATGGAATTTATGGGTTGGGTCTCCGATAAATCATATATAAATTTGTCTAAAGTAACAAAACGAGGCATCCAACAAGAAGTATCTTTGTTTTTATCTGCCTCTTTTTCCAAAGCTAAAGTCAAATACCGTTCTAAGCGGTGCGAGGGCAAGATCACCGTCAAATTCCCCTCTTTTAAGTCATAGGCCAGTATCCGATTTTTTATGTCTTCTAAAAAGGTAATTGTTCTCATTTTTCTTTGTTCTTTAAGACCACGGACGATTGGGAGATTTTCTTTGCAGAGGATTTCCGCTTAGATTTCAATGCCGGAGATTTGTTAGGAGGAATTTCGCTTAATTCTCCATTTTCTATTCTTTTTACCAACATTTCTATCAACACATCTTCCCCTTGTGGGTCATACTCGTTTTTTAAATTATACCCAAAAAAACGGGCAAAACTTTGATAAAAAAAAGCAGAAAATCCTCCTCTTAATTGCTTAACTAAATAATAAGAGGCCGTACCTGTTTGACGATAAATTAATTTTATAAGTATTTTTCCTTGAGAAATAGTCATGCTTTTTAAATCGGCCATAAAATCCGCCTTAATTTCTTGCTCTGCTATCTTCATCCATTTCTTTTTAGTCTTATTGTTGGGTGCTTTTTCCAAAAGTTCCTGATACTCTTTTAAGCGCTCCCCTGCTAATTTAGCATAGGGATAAGCGCGCCTAACATTATAAACCAAATGCTGAAAACGATTACGCTCCTCCTGACTCCAGGTACGACCATAAATATTCACTTCGGAAAGCAAAACAAAAGGAAGCGTATCCTCTCCATAGATAATGGTAGAAGCAATCACACTATCTAATGGATAACTTATGATTTGCTCTGAGCATGGCACTACCCCTTCTTTTACATCCTTTTCTTTTACCCCCATGGCACTAACATTGGTAAAGAAAAATAAAAAAGAGAAAAAGACCTTGACTTTTGTTAAAGAAAAAATGCTATAGAATATTTTGAGATACGTTTGACCCATCGATTTTATATTTATCCCGCCAAAGCGCCCAAAAATTTCATCAACAAATACTACCTTTTTTTTAGAATATTTAATCTGCACTTTCTTTTTCTTTCTTAGACTATAAACGCTCCTCCTTGAAGATATCCTTAGAGATACCACCTCATGTAGAGAGTTCAAATATACAAAATATTTCCTTACATTTGCACCAAGGTAATTATCGAATTTCAACCAACATTTCCAACATGGATTTTACACATTGGAATTTTCTATATAAACTGTATTGGAAAAAAATACAAAAAGCGCTCACTAAAGCAAGTAGTATAGTATTGTTTATAAGCTCTGTACTTACCCTTCTGTTTATTGTTTATCAATTTGGATTTACTTTGACCCAATCTCGTGAAAATTTAATTTTCACTTCTAGAATTTATTTATTAGCTGGTTTTTTTATAGGTATTTCCCTCCATTACATTAGCCATTTTCAAGAAGTAATTCGCGAAAAGATGTTTGCCATAGACCTATTACTTTATCTCTGTATTCCCATTATTTTTATTCTCCGATGGTATTTTTGTGGCTATGCCGATCGCATTTTTACCGATGCTTCCGATTTAGGAAATCCGCCTTATCTATGGCAACGTTTTTTTTTAAATCGTTATTTTATATACTCCCTTTTAACTTTTTTCTCCATTATACATCTTTCCCGTTTTATTTTTTCTTTTATCCATAGAAACGTAAAGCCGGCTTTACTCTTCATTGGTAGTTTTCTCTTGCTTATTTTAGCAGGATCCGGCCTTTTAATGCTACCTAATGCTACTTACAATGGCATTTCTCTAATAGACGCCCTTTTTATGGCCACCACTTCGGTTTGTGTTACTGGACTTACGGTAGTAGATGTGGGAAGCGCATTCACCCCAATGGGACAAATTATCCTTTTATTACTTATTCAAATAGGTGGTATAGGGGTTATTACTTTTACTAGCTTTTTTGCTCTCTCTTTTATGAGCAATACTTCTTTTGAGAGTCAACTTATTTTGAAAGATATGCTTAACGAAAAAAAATTAGGGAATCTATTCCGAATCCTAATTCATATTATTTTTGTAAGTTTCTTATTTGAAACGATAGGAGCCTATCTTATATGGAATAGTGTAAGCGGAACCTTAGGTTCGGCCAAAGAAGAATTGTTTTTTTCTATTTTCCATTCTATCTCTGCTTATTGCAATGCTGGCATTTCTAATTTAGACAACAATTTAGGTAATTCAGCAGTGATAGGAAATTACCAATTACACCTTTGGATAGGCGTACTTATTATACTGGGAGGTATAGGCTTCCCTATTTTATTCAACTATATTCACCTCTTTCGTCACACCACCGTTAATTTATTTAAAACCCTTATTGGCAAACAAAAGCACTATTTCCATATTCCACACATAATTAACTTGCATACCTATTTGGCCGTGAGCACTACTCTAATTTTAGTGGGAGTTGGTACTCTGCTTTTTTTTCTTATTGAATATAATCACACCTTGTCTAACCTACCCATAGAAGGTAGAATTATTGAATCTTTTTTTTACGCCGTAACCCCAAGAACTGCAGGCTTTAGCACCTATTCCTTAAGTCTCTTCTCCTCTCCTGCCCTATTACTTACCGTACTGCTCATGTTTATTGGTGCTTCACCTATGTCTACCGGAGGCGGAATTAAAACAACCACGGTGGCCGTAGCATTTTTAACTACTTGGGGAATTATAAAAAACAAAGACCATATAGAAGTAAAACATCGTCACTTAAGTAGAGCTACTATCCGACAAGCCTTCGCTATTATCATTCTTTTTATAGGATGGACTGTTTTTGCAACCTTTCTATTATCTCTCACCGAAACCCACTGTTCCATATTCCAACTCTTTTTTGAAACGGTTTCTGCTACCGCTACTGCCGGACTAAGCATGGGAATTACCCCAAGCCTCTCCACCTATGGAAAAACAATTTTAATACTATCTATGTTTATTGGTCGAATTGGAGTACTTACCTTTTTTACTGGTATTACCATTGCGCACCAAAATAGACGCTATAATTACCCCAAAGAAACCTTATTATTAGGCTAAGAAGAAGACTGTTTTATTTTATTAATGCTGTTAAAACGTTCTTAATCGAAAAATAAAAAATCATGAAATATGCCGTTATTGGCCTTGGAAATTTAGGCCGAGCCATTGCTCAAAATCTTACTCGAATTGGACATGAAATTGTAGGTATTGACTACAGCATGCCTAAAATTGAACTTATTAAGCAAGAAATATCCTCTGCAGTTTGTATAGATTCCGTAGATCCGGAAGCCTTAAGTTCGCTTTCTTTGGAAAAGCTCGATGGGGTATTTATTACCTATGGAAAAGATTTTGGAATTTCCGTACAAACGGCAGCTCTACTAAAAAACATGGGCGTAAAAAACATCATTGTTCGCTCCATATCCCCTTTGCATCAAACGGTTTTAACGGCTATTGGAATAAAACATATTATGACCCCCGAACAAGATTTTGCTACCGACTACGCACTAAATTTAATAACCGGCAATCGCTTTGAACAAAGATTTAATATCAGCGAGCACCACGCCGTATTTGTTATTAAATTGCCTCAAAGCATGATTAATGAAACCGTAGGAAAAGTAAATTTTATAACCAATTTCAAACTGTCTCTAATTACTATTAAACGTAAAATAGAGTTTCAAAATTTACTTGGATTGAAACAGTGGCAAGATCAAACCGTAGAAAATATAAATGAAGCTACCGTACTAAAAGCAGAAGATTCTTTAGTTTTATATGGTAGTATGGAAAATCTCCGCAAATTTGAAAATTTATAAGAAAGCTTACGGAGATTTCTTTTACTTATATTTATTTAGAATGGCAAATCATCGTTGTTTTCCTCTCCTATAGTGGATGGCGTTGGAAATTGAGGTGTTTGAGGTTTCATAGAATCGGACGAAGAAGTGGAAGTATTAGGATTAAAGCCTCCTTGCGCAGGAGTTTGTGCAGCAGAGGCACCGGGTAATTGAATTCTCCAAGCACGAATATCGGTATACCAACGTCCGTTAAATTCCCGACTTTCCAAATCAAAACTTACATTAAGCACATTACCTTCTTTCATGATATTCATATCGGTAATACCCTTATCTCCCCAAACAGAAACACATATCTTACGAGGATATTGACTCTCGGTTTCAAAAATATATTCCTGTCTTTTCCATGTTCCGTTTTTTCCTTCTCCTGTAATAGGAGGCATAATCTGAATTAATTTCGCTGTAAAATCCATGTTTATCGTTTTTTCAAAATGGGAACAAAATTACGGTTTCATTCCTAAGATTGCAAAAATATTTATCAACAATCCTTATTTACTCGTATCTTCGGAAATAACTGTTCGCTGAGCTTGCTTTACTTGAAGAATTACCTCCGTAACCATTTCCTTGAGTTCTTCCATAAATTCTTTTACCGAATATTTTCCATCGGAAATCATTCTCAATTTCCTTTCCCATTGCCCTGTTAGTTCGGCTGATTTCAATAATTCATTGGGAATAGTTTCTATTAATTTTATTCCCATAGCCGTTGGAAGAATGCGTTTTTTGTCTTTGTAAATATAGTTTCTTTTCAACAAGGTTTCAATGATAGCCGCTCTGGTAGAGGGTCTACCTATACCATTTTCTTTCATTAAATCTCTTAGTTCCTCATTTTCTACCTGCTTACCGGAGGTTTCCATTGCTTTTAATAAATCGCCCTCATTCATGTATTTAGGCGCCTGTGTTTGCTTTTGATAAATTTTGGGATTATGCGCCCCCTGCTCCCCTACGTGATACTCTGGCAAAATATATTCTTCCTCTTCTTCCTTTAGCACGTCTTCCTCCTTTTGGATTTTGGGAGCCGATGTGCTGACAGCAGAACTCGAGCAAGGAGAAGCGGAAGCGGAAGGAAACAAAACCCTCCAAGCCGGCAATACAATTTGCTTCCCATTCGCCTTAAATTCATATAAACCTATTGGAGATAATCTATCCAAATATTTTTCTACTCCCTCTTCTTGTAATATATCTGAACTTTCCTTTACTTCTACTTGTGCCATAACCGTAGTTTTTGCATATTCACAATCGGGATAAAACACTGCTATAAAACGACGTACAATTAGATCTAAAACTTTTTTCTCGTCTAAAGCCAAAGAAGAGGCAGGAGCAAATTCACCCGTAGGAATAATCGCATGGTGATCGGTAATTTTCTTATCATTAAATACTTTGGGCGATTTTCTTAATGGTAATTTTTGAAGTAATTCTTGGGTATAGGTAGCATAAGGAGTAAGCCCCGCTAATATTCCAGGGGCTTTTTTATACATATCATTGGGCAAAAAATTTGTATCTACCCTTGGGTAAGTCGTTAATTTTTTTTCATATAACGACTGTATGATTTGTAGGGTATTATCGGCTGAGTAACCAAAAGCTTTGTTGCATTCTACTTGCAATAATGTAAGATCAAATAATTTAGGTGGATGTTCCTTGGCTTTCTTTTTTTCTACTTTGGTTATTTTCAATACTTGCCCCCCCACTGCTGCTTCTATTTTTTTTGCAGCTTCTTCGCTTGCAAAGCGACCCTTGGTGCTTAAAAAAATACCATTTTTATACTCTGTACGTAATTCCCAAAATTTTTGCGGCTTGAAATTTTCTATTGTTTTTTGTCTTTCCACCAACAGAGCCAAAGTTGGAGTTTGCACCCTACCTATAGACAATACCTGACCTGCAACTCCGTATTTTAAAGTGTAAGCACGAGTGGCATTCATTCCTAATAACCAATCTCCTATCGCACGAGCCGAACCGGCAGCATATAAATTATCAAAATCAGAAGCCGAATATAATTTTCCAAAACCTTCTTTTATGGCCTCTTCTGTTAAGGAAGATATCCATAATCTCTTTACAGGAACCCTACATGCCGCTTTTTGCATTACCCATCTTTGTATTACCTCTCCTTCTTGTCCAGCATCTCCACAATTAATGACTTCTTCGCAACGAGCCATCAAATCTGCTAAAACGCCAAATTGTCTACGCGTTCCCTCATTGTTTATCAACTTTAATCGAAAAGAGGGTGGAATCATAGGCAAGTATTCTAAACGCCACGTTTTCCATTCGGGTGTATAATCGTTGGGTTCCTGCAAAGAGCATAAATGCCCAAAAGTCCATGAAACCCAATAGCCATTTCCTTCCATATAGCCATTTTTTGGCGTAACCGCTCCTAAGACCTTAGCAATTTCTCTCCCCACACTGGGCTTTTCCGCTATACACAGTTTCATATTTGTTTTTTTTCGTCCGATTTGCAAATGTAAAAAAAAATGTCCAATCCGTTTTTAGCTTTTTTTTTGTATATTTGCGACTTAATTACGTTGGTGGAAAGTCCACATTATAGCGGCCTAATGCCCCATTTTATTAAATGCAAGCAAGGCTTAATTTTATTTAGAATATGCTTAGATCATATTTCTCTTTCTAAATTCCTTTATTGCCATAAAAACATTTTAATGAAAGAACAATGGAAACCCGGAACCATGATTTATCCTCTTCCTGCGGTATTAGTGGGATGCGGAAATACTCCAGATAATTATAATTTAATTACGGTTGCATGGGTCGGAACGCTTTGCACTAATCCTCCTCTTTGCTATATTTCCTTACGCCCCGAACGACACTCCTATCATCTTATTAAAGAATATGGCGAATTTGTTATAAACCTCACTACTGCCGCTATGGCCAAAGCCACGGATTGGTGTGGTGTTCGCTCTGGAAAAGACTATAAAAAGTTTAAGGAAACCGGTCTACATTACCAAGCGGCTTCCATTATTCAAGCACCGAGCATCCAAGAATCTCCGCTTAGTATAGAATGTAAAGTTAAACAAATTATGGAATTAGGATCCCACCATGCCTTTATTTCCGAAGTGGTTCAGGTTTTAGCCGATCCCCAATATTTAAATACAGAAACAGGAAAATTAGAATTAGAAAAAGCGCATTTATTAACTTATTCGCACGGAGAATACTTTGAAATAGGAAAAAGTTTAGGCCATTTTGGATGGTCTGTGCGAAAAAAAGATAAAACACAAAAAAATAAAGTTTTCCGAAACATTCAAAATAAAAATAAACCAAACTAAATTCAATCTTTTATGAAAATTTTAAAAATAAGTAAGTATGTCATACTCTTAGCAATGCCGCTAATGATGGCCTGTGCACACAAACAAGTAAGACAAATTCCACTGGAAGATTTTTTTAAAAATCCGGAATGTAACGATTATAAAATTTCTCCCGACGGCACCTATTTTTCCTATATGGCTCCTTTTGAAAACAGACGTAATATTTTCATTCAAAAAGTAGGCGACACTTCTTATAAACTACGGCTAACAAGCGAAACCAATAGAGATATAGCTGGATATGCTTGGGCTAATAAGAACCGTATTATTTATTTAAAAGATTCCGGAGGCGACGAAAACTATCGTTTGTATGGTGTAAATATAGATGGCAGTAATGCCATTACTTACACTCCAGCTGGGGTAAGAGTGCAAATAGTAGACGAACTTCCCGATATAGATTCTCTCATGATTATAGAAACTAACGAAAGAAATCCTCAAATTTTCGATGTCTATCGTCTAAACCTAAACACAGGTAAATATACCATGGTTGCCAAAAATCCAGGAAATATACAAGGCTGGATGACCGACCATGATGGAAATATACGAGTAGCTTATGCTATTGTAGATGGTGTAAATACTCAAATTCTGTACCGTGCCACAGAAAAAGATGCGTTTAAGCCAGTACTAACAACTTCTTTCAAAGAATCTGTAAATTTTGAATTTTTTACCCCCGACAATCAATATGTTTACGCCACTACTAACTTAGGTAGAGATAAAACTATTTTAGTAAAGATGGATCCTGCTACTGGAAAAGAAATAGATTCTCTGTACAGCAATGAAAAATATGATATAGAAGGGGCTTACTATTCTCAAGCTAAGAAAAAACTTATTAGCGTTTCCTGTCAAGGACATAAGGGCATTATTCGCCATTTTTTCGATGCGGACACTAAGGATATGTATCAAAAATTAGACAAGCAACTACCCAATATGCAAATCCGGACGTCTGCTATGACCAAAGACGAAAACACTCGCATTATTTATGCTGGAAACGACAAAAACTATGGAAGTTATTATCTTTACGATGTAAAGACAAATAAACTAACCAAAATTAGCGATTTGGCTCCTTGGCTTAAATCGGAAGACTTATCCGATATGATTCCCATTACCTATCCTTCTCGCGACGGACTTACTATAGAAGCTTATTTAACCTTACCTAATGGTTTTACTCTAAAAAATGCTAAAAATCTACCAGTAATCATTAATCCTCACGGTGGACCATGGTCAAGAGATGAATGGGGATATAATCCAGAAATTCAATTTTTAGCCAATCGTGGTTATGCCGTTTTACAAATGAATTTCCGTGGATCCACTGGTTTTGGACGTAAATTTTTAGAAAGTTCCTACAAACAATGGGGGCAAAATATGCAAAATGATATTACCGATGGTGTAAATTGGCTAATAGAAAAAGGCATTGCAAACCCCAAAAAAATTGCCATTTATGGCGGTAGTTATGGTGGATATGCTACCCTTGCCGGAGTAGCATTTACTCCCGATTTATATGCTTGTGCGGTAGATTACGTAGGAGTATCTAACCTATTTACTTTTATGAATACTTTCCCTCCCTATTGGGTTCCTATGCGTGAAATGATGTATGAAATGGTTGGAAATCCGATTGAGGATAGTATTATGTTGGCAACTTACTCACCCGCCTTACACGCCGACAAAATAAAAGCCCCTTTATTTATAGCTCAAGGAGCTAACGATCCTCGTGTAAACAAAGATGAATCCGACCAAATGGTGGAAGCTCTTAAGAAACGTGGTATAGCGGTAGAGTATATGGTAAAAGACAATGAAGGCCACGGTTTTCATAACGAAGAAAATAAATTTGCTTTTTATGGAGCTATGGAAAAATTTTTAGCAAAATATCTAAAAGAAGAAAGTAAAGCTAAGTAATGATAGCTTTTCTGTATTCCTAAATAAAAAGTGGAATTTACTAAGGGTAAATTCCACTTTTTATTTAAAAAACTTAGGGATAGCTAGTCTTTCTTCTTCTACCCATGAAATACTTCCTGTAGTATTTCCATAGACTTCACTTCTCCTATAATGGGTAACTGAATTCTATAATACTGAACTATACATCTTAACACCTGCTGTCTCTGACTTAAATTCAGCTGAGGTCTCTCGTTTCCCTGCTCCAACATTCCTTTCTCTTGCTGTTCTTTCCATAATAAAAAACAGCGAAATAGGCTTGCCATATTTTCATTCAAATAATCCAAGTGAGAAGGTGGCTCCACGCAAAAGCAGCCCTCTCTCATGTCGAAAAGCTTGCTCTTATCATTTTCTTCTCTACGAGGATAAAAACCTAAAAAAGCAGATAAATCAAACAAAAAATACAGATGAAAATCCGCATTAAAGTTTTCTTTGGAAGCATCAAATTCTCTTAGAGAATACCATATATAATCAAAAAGTTTGTTATCCGACTCTCCCTCATTTAAGCATTTATTCAACATTTCAGACAAAAATACCGCAATGCCGCTTTTTCTTATATCCATATAAAGACTTTGATAAGGATAGGCTAATTTTACCTCTTTCAGGTAATGTAGTTGATTTTTTTCTATGTGCGCCGTAATATCCAATTCTGTAAGAGGAAAAAACAGAGCAGACTTTTGTTTGGATCCAACTTTACGCATTCCTCTTACCATAAAACTTTGTACTCCACGTAAGCGTGTATAAATCTTTAAGATACTACTACTATCGCCATATTTTATTTGTCTAAGAACAATCCCCTCTGTATTGATAATCATCGTATAAAAAAGATTTTGCAAACTACTTTCTGTGAACCATCTTCCTTGCAGGCAAATACCAATAACACACCGGAAGTAGGACGTCGCCCACTTAATGTATATCCATTCCAAGAAAGTTGCCCGCCTATAGCTTGTCCCTGATAAATAAGATTTCCGGATACATCTGTTATTTTCACAATAGCATCGGAAGGTAAATTTTTAATAGATATATAACCATTATATTCCGGACGAACCGGATTTGGAAATGCTATAGCTTTTTCCCCTTCCTGTACAAAAGTACTATTAGTTCTATATCCCAATAGTCCGTATTGATTCGCAACGAATAATTCCCCCGAAAAAGGATCCATAGATAGAGCTGTAATATGATTAGATATTAAAGGAGAATTATCTATGGTGAAATGTTCCAATTCTTGGGTGCCATCGGCGGAAACTAAAAACAATCCATTAGAAACAGTACCTATCCACTTGCGATTAGCTCCATCCATAACTATAGCACTAACCTGATCGTTTTTCAAAAGTTCTATTATATATTCTCCGGAGGGAACCATAATAGTTTTCGTTTCTACCGAAGAGATATTTCCATTAGGATTATCAAATATGGTAGCATGCTTATCTATTACTTTTATTCCTCTATTGGTTCCCATCCATATATGCCCTAAATCGTCTTCTATAAAACAAAAAACATTGGAAGTGGAAAGACTATTGCCATAATTGGCATCTATATGCAAGCCCTCTATTTGTCCACCTTTTTCTCTATAAACCCTAAGAGTATTATTATCGTCCAATATCCATTTTTGCTGCCAATAATCGACCAATATGGTATTAATTCTATCGCAAGAACCTAAAAAAGAAATATTATAGGCCTGCCAGCTTCCATCTCTTTTTCTTACAGAAAGGGCCTTTTCTGCCATGGGATTCGTAACCCACAAATTTCCAGAAGCATCAAAGGCAATACCATAAGTACGACAAGTTCCATTTCCTGCCATATCATACTGCAAGCTACTGTTTTCAGGTCCATACTGCGCCACTAATTGATCGTTTTTAAATTCTAATATACCAGTGGTAGAGGTGGCAGAAAAAAAATGTCCAGCCTCCAAAGGATCTTCCAAGGTCTCTATAGCAGATGGATAAGCTGCAAGTTTACTTAAGCCTTCTTCCCCTGCATCATACCTCTTCCATTTATCACCCATCAATAAACTAACTTGAAATGGAGTATATTCAGGAGCGAAACTACCACTATACCCCCCTGCAGATATGGACAAATATTTTCCAATATGAGAAAGGCTAAATATATCATTGGAAATAGGGCCTTCTTTTCTATACCAATGGGATACTCCTGTTTGTTGTTCATATTGTACTAAATAGCCGAATCCACTGGCAACCCATAAATTTCCATATTTATCTAATATGGCATCGTATGGAATAGCAATTTTTTTATCTCCATTATAATCTACAAAAAAAATGGATTTCCATTCTGCATTAAAAATTTCCACCCCCCATCTCTGGGTATGTTTGTTAAATGCACATCGAATAAAATAGTTGGATCCCCCAATCAAATTACTCACTTTGGAAATATTGGCGGTATCGAAAGGAACCCACTCTTGATTAGGCTCACCCACATAGGTCACATCCATGGAATTTTCCGAATCTAAATTGGAATTTTCTACCGAAAGTATCCATTTATTTCCCATTTTTGCACAATGAGTTACTTTCTTTCCTGTAAAAAACGCTTCCTTTTTCCAAACCGAAAAATCATTCAAATTTGGAGCATTTTTTAAAGCATATATAAATCCACTTTCCGTGGAAGCATAAATATAATTTGCATCCGTTTTTACATCCAAAACTTCCATAGCAGTATTGTTGGGACCTATAAAATAGGTTTCCTTAATTTCTATTTTGCTTATGTCTAAGACCACTATTCCAAAACCGCAAGCCAAATATGCATATTTCCCATCTGAAAAAATACGGTTAATTTTTTTAGAGCCAATGATATTTTTATTTTTTACTTCTGGAAGATTATAAACCTCCTTCCCGGAAATAATATCTATATTTCCATCTTGGTATCCAACGATAATTTTTCCGGAGGGATGGCTTCCCACGGCACTAATCCCAACAGACGATAAGCCTTGTTTTTTACTAAATTGAGAAAAGGTATTATCGCGCATATCCACGTAAACTAACTCGGTAGACATAGCTCCATAAATTTGATCTCCAACCGGAGCTAAGCCTAAAATAGCCGTATTAGCAAAATACGTTTTCCATTGCCCTACTCCCTGTGCTATTAAAAGATCTAAACTACTAATATTCCAAAGCACCAACGTGCACAAAAGAGTCACTAACTTTTTTCTTCTCATATTTATTTCATTTCCATTCTATGGCACAGACACCATTTTGACTTACCTTTTCCATAACTACCCCACCATAGATAAGCCACAAATTTAATATTTTTCGGCCGCTTTTCAAACTTCTGAAAAAAAACGAAAAATTCCAATGCCAAATGCAATTTTTAGAGAATTAGAAAAGAAACAAAAATTCCTTTTAAGCAATGTCTATTTGCATATGCCCCACTATGTCCCGCTATGTCCCGCAAATTGTATGTAGAGAACTTAAAGACAATCGTAGGGTATAAGGAAATTATTTCCGTTGATTTGTTCCAAATTCTTCTAAAAAACGTATAGATTTTCTCCGTAAATAAACAATAATTTTTAGAGCTTTTCTTAACAGAAAAGCTCTAAAAATGAGGGTGTGTCTAAACTATCTTTTTCTTTTGGAGGAGGAGGAGGAGGAGGAGGAGGAGGAGCAGCAGCAGCAGCAGCAGCAGCAGCAGCAGCAGCAGCGGGAGACAAAGAGCGGATCAATCCGGAATTGCGGTGGAGTGCTAAAATTACGCATAAATTTTGGTTAGTCTAAAAAGGAAGAAAGGAAGAAGAATACATCTCTAACGCCTCTAAATTGTCGTCTAAATTCTTTTATTTTGGCATTAAAAGATTCGGCGGCATTGGTGGCTCGATGGAGGAAGTAGTTTGTAATGATGGCGTAGTTGTTTTGGAAGGTTCGAAGCAGGGTGTTAAAGTGCTTGCTATTGAGTTCTTCGACATACTTGTACCACTTTAGTACACTACAACTATCCACAGCTTATAAATTTTATATCTAAAAAAAACATGTATTTTTGTAAAAGTTATTATTCTGTCGCATAAAAAATATCAGTTTTATGTTTTGATAATCTTGGTATGTTTAACGGCAATTGGACCATAGAAGTTGTATAATTTTAATTTTTCGCCTTAAATAAATTTAGATTTTTATTTAGCTTTTCATAATAACTAAAACATATTAACTGAACCATAATAAACCCTATTATATTTCTATACAATTATCATCCATGAATTTAAAAACCACTTTTGCAAAATTTCCTCTTGCCTTACAATTTTTATATCTTACTCTCATTTTTGTTGGATGTTGGATGCTTAGCGGAGGCTTAAGCACTTTGGCCTGTTATTTAATTTTCGGACAAACCAATTTATCCACCCCACAAACTTTGTGGCTTTTTCAATCCTTATCTTCTTTGGGAACCTTCTTACTTCCAACACTTTGGTTCGCACAATTAAAGGAAGGAAACCAAATAGATTATTTAAAAACAAAATCACCTATACATTTTTTAGATGTGAGCTGCGCCGTCCTTTTATTTCTTGTGTCTATTCCTTTGATTTCGTACATTATAGAATGGAATAAGAACATACACTTTGGAGCACATATGCAAATTTATGAAACCATGTTTCGTAATCTATCCGAAAAATCGGAATACATTTTCTTTTTGATGCTACAAACCTCCTCTTGGGCGGGATTATCTATTTGTATTCTTGTTATGGCATTAATTCCGGCTATTTGCGAAGAATTTTTTTTCAGGGGTTGCCTACAGAATTTTTTTACAGAATGGTTTAAGAATCCATCTATAGCCATTTTTGTAACAGCATTAGTATTTAGTTTAATACATCTCGATCTTTTGGGTTTTTTCGCAAGGTTTCTCTTAGGGGTTTTGTTGGGATATATTTTCTATTATTCCGCTTCCATTTGGGTATCTATTCTAATACATTTCATAAACAATGCCTCCGTTGTTGTTTTGTTTTTTTTGTTTCATAACCAAATGTCGAACCTAAATCCCGATAAATTCAATCATTCTTTCGGTCTTGTCTTTACTCTAATTAGTTTACTTCTTTCCGTACTTCTAACTGTTTTCTATATACGCCATAAACGATCTACTAAAAAGATAGTTAAATTCTAAGGATCCATCTAAAATAAAGAAAGCATTAGGTTGTTTTCTATATTTCATTATATTTGTAGTTTTAGAAACTGTCTAATTTTACTAAAAAAAATTAGTCACTTCTTAGCCTTAGTTAAGGTTAAGACTAAAAAAGTTAAAAAGGCTAAGGATTTTTTCAAAGCCAATTTTAAAACACCAAGAATTAATCACGGAAAAATTAACCACCTAAAAAAAACGCTATGTTAGATATAAATAATGGAGATGTGGCCTTTATGGTAATCACTACCGTCCTTGTTTTTTTTATGACCCCTGGTTTGGCTTTCTTTTACGGAGGACTTATGGAAAAGAAAGATTCTCTGACTATGATGTTTTACTCTTTTATGGCGGTGGGAATAGTCACCGTTATGTGGGTTTTGGGCGGTTTTTCTATGGTATTTGGATCCGACATAGGTGGAATAATAGGCGATCCTACACAGTATTTTATGTTGCAACATATGGATTTCAGCATCAATCCAAACTACGGATCTAAAATTCCTTTTCTGATGTTTTTTATGTATCAACTGATGTTTGCCATTATTGTAGCACCACTAATGACTGGCGCTTTCGCTGGCAGAATGAGCCCCGGAAACTGGATAAAAATGTTAGTTCTATGGATGCTTCTAATTTATTTCCCAGTGGCACATTGGGTATGGGGAGGCGGCTTTTTGAGTCAATTAGGCTTTGTAGACTATGCAGGTGGTACCGTTATCCATGTTACAGCCGGTTTTAGTTCTCTAATGGCTATTCTTTTTTTAGGTAAGCGCTTAGAAATACCGAAACGTAATTACGGAAATATGAATCTTGTCCTTATTGGTTTTGCTATTTTATTATTTGGCTGGTTCGGCTTTAATTCAGGAGGAGCATTAGATAGTGGTGAAAAAGCAGCCATAGCCTTTACCAATACCGGAATTGCTGCCGGATTTTCTACCGTAGTATGGATGATTATTGCCTACTGTTTTCAACACAAATTCTCCATGGTAGAATTAGCTACCGGTGCCGTAGCCGGCTTAGCAACCATTACCCCTGCTGCAGGTTATGTGAGTCCTCAATTTTCTGCTCTTATTGGTATTATTGCTGCTATAGTGTGCTACTTTTGTGTTCAAGGGTTAAAATACTGTAAAGTGGACGATGCTTTAGGAGTTTGGGGCGTTCATGGAATGGGAGGTTTTACCGGAACCCTATTAATAGGCCTTTTTGCAGATCCTATGATCAACGGGGTTTCCTTAGGTGGAAAACAATTTTTAATACAATTGGTAGGAGTGGTTTTTGTAGTGATATATTCTATGTTTTGTACTTGGATTATTTTAAAACTTATAAGCCTTACTTCTTCTCTAAAAGTATCCGATAAAATACAAAAAGAGGGCTTAGACCAAGCATACATGAAAGAAAACGACCATATTCAATAGAGTCCATATTCCCTATAGATTTTCCTCTCTACCAATAAGAAAAACATGAAAGAATTAAAAAATCCAATGAATTCACATTCCATACCGTGCTCTAATACACCAACGCAAAAAATATACGGAAACCTTATAGATATACATAAGCGAGAAATTTATTCCGCAGAGATAGTAATACATGACGGAATTATTTCAGAAATAAATCGTAACGACCTTGCTTGCGATTCATATATTTGTCCTGGATTAATTGATGCACACGTACATATTGAAAGTTCCATGCTTACCCCACAAAGATTCGGTCAATTAGTTATTCAACATGGAACGGTGGCGGTTGTAACCGATCCCCACGAAATAGCCAATGTAATGGGCATGGAGGGAATTCGTTTTATGGTAGATAATAGCACCAAATCGCCCATTTCCACTTTCTTTACTATCCCATCTTGCGTTCCTGCCACCTCTTTGGATGTATCCGGAGCCACCATAAGCGCCAAGGATGTAGAAGAAATGGCTCAATCTAAAAATTTTGTTGGTCTATCGGAGATGATGAATGTGTTAGGAGTGGTAAATCAAGAGGTGGAAGTAATGAATAAAATTGCCATTGCTAAAAAACACAACTTGACTATCGATGGACACGCCCCAGCCATAGTGGGTGAAACCTTTAAAATATATGCAAACCATGGTATTACCACCGATCATGAATGTGTTACAGCAGAAGAGGCACAAGAAAAAATAACATTGGGTGTTAAAATCCTTATTAGAGAAGGGAGTGCAGCACGCAATTATAACGCCCTTAAGTCTTTAATTAAAAGCAATCCAAAGGATGTAATGTTTTGTAGTGATGATTCTCATCCGGATGAAATTGTAGAATTAGGCCATATGGATAAAATAGTAAGATGCGCTTTAGCCGATGGATTCAATATTTTTGATGTATTGAGAATAGCTACTATACATCCTATAAAACACTATCATCTAAATTTAGGAACACTAAAAGTGGGTGATCCTGCCGATTTTATAATGATAGACCACCCAAAATCTTTTCAAACAGAACGGGTATATATTCGTGGAGTAAAAAAATACGACCGAAAAGAAGCTACAGAAAAAACTATAATTTCTGATAATAAGCAAGAAGAATTCTCTAAAGAAATCAATAATTTTAAGCACTATCCAATAGAAATCTCTGCCCTAAGGAAGCAAGTTACCTCCCCTATAACCGCTATTTCTATCACCGATGGAGAATTGGTAACTACAGCATACAAATACATCCCTAATCGTCCATTGGATAATTTGGAATCCGATTTAACCAACGATCTCATAAAAATTGTATATATCAATCGCTACCACAATGGTATTCCTCAAGTGGCATTTTGTAAAGGTTTTCATCTAAAAAAAGGAGCTATTGCCAGTTCTATTGCCCACGACTCTCATAATATTATTGCCGTAGGTTGTAACGACGAAGAACTTGCCATGGCTATTAATGCAGTTATAAAACAAAAAGGCGGTCTTTCTGTTTGCTCGGATCATACAATACAAACCTTAGCTTTGCCTATTGCCGGTATATTAAGCGATTCCCCTGGAGAAAAAGTAGCTATGGAATATAAAAAATTATCAAAGCAGACCCACGATATGGGGTGTTCCCTTCATGCGCCCTTTATGACTTTGTCTTTTTTATCGTTGGTAGTTATTCCCTATATTAAAATCGGAGAAAAAGGTCTATTCGATTATACTACTTTTGATTGGATAAAAGAGGAATAGACAAATAAAGTAAGACCAGCAACACTTGACTTGACTTGACTTGACTTGGCTTTGCTTTATTTACTCGATTTTACTTTATTTTTTGAACAGAAATATCTTGCTTGTCGATATAGCGAGTAAACATAAATTCAGGCATGCCTAAAGCCATGGCAGCATGTACCTTTCCTTTTATGCCCAAAGATTGAATAAATTTATTTTTTTTATCCTGCTGAAAAGCAGTACAAACAAAACCCATATAAAAATGGCCAACACATAGGCTTTCTGCCATAAGGGACGCATTTTGATAGGCTAAATTTGCATCTTGACAACCAAAGCGACTTTCTATTGGGGTGTGAATTAAAATTACAGCAGTAGCATTCCTCAAAATTAAATCTTTCCCTTGGTCGTATTCGGCTTTTAATTTTCGGAATTTTGGAAGCATTTTATACACTCCTCCCAAAAAAGGTTTTAACAACGGCTTTAATAATGGGTGTTCCATTTTTTTCATAAGCCCACAAAAGGTATCTATAGTGAACTTACTTATTTTTTGTAAATCCTTGGGATTAGTAATTAATGTAAAATAAACTTGTTGAGAATTCATAGCCGTGGGCGCTCTATGCGCTGCTTCCAAAATTAAATCTAAAGTGGAGACCGGAATTTCCACTTTGGAAAAAGCCCGATTAGACCTACGACTTTGACATAATAACAAAATCTGCTCCGCTGTAGGCAATTTTTCCCTTTTTATTGCATGTAGCTTAGAGGCCGGAAAAAGAGAATGGGTAATAGAATCGGTAGGACATACAGCTACACAATGCCCACAGGATATACAATTTTCTGGATTTTCTATCTCGATTTTCTTACTTTCCCCCTCTTGTGTGAAAATTTTAGAAGTACAAATACGTACGCAACGACCGCAAGCAATACAACTTTCCTGATTTATTTTTAATATAAAATTCATAGGTCAATAATCTCCTTTTATAATTTCCATGCAAAGTACAGAAAAATATTGAAAATAATCAAATAGTAAAAAGCATTATAATAATATTTTGTCGGTTCATCATATTATTGTAACTTCGCCCGATTAAATTTAAATTAAAGCTTTTTTTAACATCTGGTGCGTAGAAAACTTTTCCACTCCTCGTGCCTAAAAAAATTACAACTTATGAAATTTATTTCATCATTAACTCTTATAGCCATGACCGTTTTTTCTTTTTCGGCTTGTTCCGGATACAAGACCAAACCGGGAGATTTCAAGTACACTATCGACCAATTTGCCGATGTAAAAGTAATGCGTTATCAAATTCCAGAATGGGATAGCCTTAGCTTAGCCCAAAAAGAACTACTCTACTACCTAAGCGAAGCGGCCAACTGCGGACGAGACATATTTTACGATCAAAATTTCAAATATAATTTATTAATTCGCCATACCTTAGAAGCCATAGAGCGAAGCTATTCTGGAGATAGAAATAGTACTTCTTTCCATGGCTTTGAAACTTATTTAAAAAGAATATGGTTTTCCAATGGTATCCATCATCACTATGGAAACAATAAATTTGTACCCGAATTTTCAAAGTCTTATTTCCAAAATTTAATGGACTCTTCCGATCTTTCCCCCGTGTTAGCTTTGCTTCAAGATGCCTCTAAAAACGCCCAAAACGAAAATAGTGACCTCTTGGTTTTATCCATAAAAAACGCCAAAGACTTATCCACTTTTCTCACTCCAATTCTTTTCGATCCTACTCTCTATGCAAAAAAAATAAATTTAGATGCCACTTTGGGTTTAATAGAAAATTCTACCGTAAATTATTACCAAGGAGTAAGTACGAGTGAAGCAGAAAATTTCTATAGCAATATGGCCAAAAACTATATTCAAGAAAATCCAAATGCAGTACAAAAGCCTATCTCTTACGGTCTAAATTCCAAATTGATAAAACGAAATGGGAAAATAATGGAGGAGACCTACAAAGTAGGAGGACTTTATACCAAGGCTATAGAAAAAATAGTTTTTTGGCTACAAAAGGCAGCATCGGTAGCAGAAAATCCCGCTCAAAAAGCGCATATTGAAAAACTAATAGAATACTACCAAAATGGAGATCTAAAAACTTGGGACGAATACAACATTATGTGGGTAGAAGATAAAAATTCCGTAGTGGATTATAATAACGGTTTTATTGAAACCTATTCCGATCCTTTAGGGATGAAAGCCAGTTGGGAGGCTATTGCTAATTTTAAGAACAAAGAAGCTACCAAACGCACAGAAATTATAGGAAACAACGCACAATGGTTTGAAGATCATTCTCCGGTAGATCCTCGCTTTAAAAAAGAAAAAGTAAAAGGTATTACAGCTAAAGTAATTACAGTGGCCCAATTGGGAGGCGACTGCTTTCCTACCCCACCCATAGGCATTAATCTCCCCAATGCCGATTGGATTCGTCGCGACCATGGTTCCAAGTCCGTAACCATAGAAAACCTCACCGAAGCCTATGATAAATCGGCAGAAGAAGGTAAAAGTATGCTCCAGGAATTTGCCTTCGATCAAGCAGAAATTGATCTTAATAAAACCTACGGAAGCCTTGGCAGTAATCTACATACCGATTTACATGAATGTTTAGGACACGGTTCCGGCAAACTTTTACCTAACACCAGTTCCGAAGCTCTAAAAAATTACTCTTCCACCTTAGAAGAGGCTCGCGCCGACCTCTTTGCCCTATATTACTTGGCAGATCCAAAACTTCAAGAATTACATTTGGTTCCCAATAATTCGGTTGCCAAGGCAGAATACAACTCTTATATTCGCAATGGACTAATGACCCAATTAGTACGTATAGAACCAGGAAAAAACTTAGAAGAAGCACACATGCGTAATCGTAGTTTAATTGCCCATTGGGTTTATGAAAAGGGACTTGCAGAAAAAGTAATAGAAAAAATAAGCAAAAACGGAAAAACATATTTTAAAATCCACGACTACGAAAAACTACGGATATTATTCGGAAAATTATTATCGGAAATGCAACGTATTAAATCGGAAGGGGACTATATATCCGGGAAAAATTTGGTAGAGAATTATGGGGTAAAAGTAGATCCTGTTTTGCACAAAGAAGTACTAAGTCGCTATAAAACATTAAACTTAGCACCTTATGGTGGCTTTGTAAATCCTAAATTGAGCCCTATTATAAAAAACGGACGTATCCAAAATGTAGAGGTAAGTTATCCCGATAATTTCAAAAAACAAATGTTAGAATACGGGCAAAAATACTCTTTCCTACCCCTATTATAATAAATTTTGTACCTTTGCCTGTTTTATTTCCTTCCATAGACTACTCTTTGCGCCTTTAGTAGTCTTTTATACAAAAATATAAACCAAAAAAACATTATATCATGTCAATTATCAAAGCATTCAAAGGTTTGAGACCGCCTGTAAACATTGTGGAAAAATTGGCTTCCCGTCCTTATGACGTATTAAATTCTAACGAAGCTCGCAAAGAAGCTGCCGGTAATGAATATTCCTTACTTAGAGTAACCAAAGCCGAAATTGATCTTCCGCAAGGAATAGATGAACATTCTCAAGCTGTTTACGATAAAGTAGTGGAAAATTATACCGCTTTTAAGAAAAACGGATGGTTGATTCAGGACCCGGAAGAAAAGTTGTACATCTACGCACAAACTATGGATGGCCGTACCCAATACGGAATTGTTGCATGCTGTCATATAGACGACTATTTCAACAACGTAATAAAAAAACACGAACTTACTCGTAAAGACAAGGAAGAAGATCGTATGATTCACGTGCGCATTACCAATGCCAACGTAGAACCTGTATTTTTCTCTTATCCCAACCATAAAGAAATAGACCAAATTGTAGAAAAAATCGTAAAAAGCGAAAAACCAATTTATGATTTTAAAGGAAAAGAAGATGGTTTCGGTCACCAATTTTGGATCATTAACGATAAAGCTACTATTAATCGCTTAATAGAAATATTTGATAAAGAAATTCCTGCTTTGTATGTAGCCGATGGACACCACCGTACTGCTGCCGCTGCTTTAGTTGGCAAAGAAAAACGTGCCAAAAACCCCAGCCATACAGGGAAAGAAGAATACAATTATTTCATGTCCGTTATTTTCCCCGACAACCAACTTAAAATAATTGATTACAACCGATTGGTAAAAGATTTAAACGGTTTATCTTCTGCTCAATTAATAGAGAAACTCCACACTTGTTTTGATGTAAAAGAAATGGGTGGCAACATTTTTAAACCTTCTAAATTGCATCAATTCAGCATGTACTTAGATGGAAAATGGTACTGCTTAGAGGCCAAACAAGGTACTTTCAACGACCAGGATCCTATTGGGGTATTGGATGTAACTATTTTATCTAATCTCGTTTTAGATAAAATTTTGGGAATAAAAGATTTAAGAACCGATAAGCGCATAGATTTTGTTGGTGGTATTCGTGGTTTAAGCGAATTGCAACGTAGAGTAGACCAAGGTGAAATGAAAGTTGCTTTTGCTCTCTACCCTGTTTCCATGCAACAACTTATTAACATTGCCGATAGTGGAAATATTATGCCACCTAAAACCACTTGGTTTGAACCTAAACTTCGTTCCGGATTAGTAATTCACGAATTAAGCTAATTCCGAAATATTCGCTCCAAATTTTCCCAATAAAAAAGCCCGAATCGCAAAGATTCGGGCTTTTTTATTGGAGAAAAAAAACGCCTGTTTTACCTATATTCTATATTTTACGCTAAACTATCCATTGCCATTTTCTCCGCAAAACCAAGCTTTAAACTCCGATATTCTCGCCTTACTAATTACGACCCTCTCAGAAGTAGCTACTTTTAAATTAACAACCAAACGATTATTAAACCATAAGTCTATATCCTTTACCGATTTTTTGGAAATAAGATATTGTCGGTTCACCCTAAAAAAAACATCTGGATCTAAATTATCAGACAAACTATCCAAAGTCTGCGACATGGCATAGCCTTCTTTTTCGCTTAATACTGCTTTTACCGAACCATCACTAATGCAAAAATATTGAACCATATCCACCGCCAAAGGAATTAACTTTCCTCCTTTGTAAGAAAGCAGAAAATGAGATTTGTAATTTTGGGAACGCACAAAAGAGAGACAATCCGTCTGCTTGTTTCTATTATATAAAAACAAATATTTATTTATGGCTTCTCTTAGATCGGCTTCCGAAATAGGTTTCAGTAAATAATCTATACTATTTTCTTTAAAGGCCCGTAAAGCATACTGCTCTGAATCTGCCATAAAAACAATGGGGCTTTTACATTCTACCAAGTGAAAAATTTCAAACGAACAACCATCCCTTAAAGATATATTCGCAAAAATAAGATCTGGCATGGGATGACTACATAGCCATTCTTTACTCTCCTTAATTTTATCTATCACCGCCAATATTTCTATTGGTGGAAAATTTTTATTCAAAAATTTTCGAAGAATTTGAAGCGTTATTTTGTCGTTTTCTATAATTAATACTTTTATCATATATTCTTAGCATTCCTCAAATATTATCCTTTAGCATTCGATTTTATTCTATAATAAAAGCCGTTTTCCCTTGCCACTTAGCCGATAAAAAGCCGATTTTTGTCTCTATATTATTAGGATCACAAATATAGTATTTTCCTTCCATCGACTGCAAATATGCCGGATGGTCAATCACTAACGAACTTGGTTCTTTTTTACCAAAATCAAATTTTACAGCCGCTACCACATAGAGCGGATATTCTATCAATACTACCTTTAATTTCAAAAATTTCTCACATAAATGAGCCAAAAGAATCGATCGGTCGCGAGAGTCTGCCCCCTGAAAAGCAAAAATTTCTTCAGGAAAAAGACCGGTACCAGGAGCTATATCCTCAGCAATTTTCCCAGATAATGGGAATTGAGTTCGTAAATAATTCATCAAATAAACTAAAGCCGAAGCCTTAGCGACAGCCTCTCCTAAAGCTTTATTCTTTTCCACTATACTGTCCAAAACCCTTCCCATTTTACTATTAAAAGAGCGTTCTAATATATATCCCAAGGGAGTAGTATAATAAATAGCCGTTTGTGTAGGAGGATATTTTTTATAAACTTCCGATAAACGCTCGTTATATGCATATATTCCTTTTTTTTCGTATAATTTTGGCAAATTATAGACCTGTTGCATTTGTAAACTTAAAGGAGAAGTGGCCATAGCAAAGGTACCACGATAGGTGTATATTTCTCCCGTTCTCTGCTTAAGACTAAGTTTATCGAAAAGGTAGTAGGTGCCTCCATCTATTTCTACTACTGGTGTTCCATAAATTTTTTCATATACAGGAACCATCAATAATACCTTTGAGGTTTTTCCTAAACTCATTCTACCTAATCGCGCCGGATATCCCGCTTGGTTCAACATAAAAGCTACCCAAATAGCTTGCTCATTTACCTTATCTTTCACCATTACTTTCGGAGAAGCCGCCAATAACATTTGATAAAAAGCCCAATCGTTTAAATTATATTTCTTCCTCAATTCTTCAAATTGATATAGCGCAATATCAAAACGAGTTTCTGATAATTTCTGCCAAAAAACGGCTATAGACTTTTCCGATAAATTGCCTGCTGAATAACGACAAGTAGTAGGATCCAAATCTACCGACATCTTAACGCCAAAACATTCAAAAGATATGTTTTGTTTACTTATTAATTCATTCTCTCCAGGAGGATCTATAGGGGGAGTATTCCATGTTTTTAGCTCTTTTATTCCAGTTATAGGAATCGATCCTTGTAGCGATACTCTATCTATAGAATCCACCCCTGCTTCCATATAAACAAGGGGCGCATAAATTTTTATCGGATATTTTACCCAAGGTTCCCGTAAATGATTACAATACATCTGATTGTTTTCGCGACGAGTATCACTAAAAGCACCTACTACATTTGTCTTAATATTCGTGCCAAAAAACTCTACTGCCTCTTCTTTTATTTCCAAAGCTTTTTCTTTAACAGTAGACCAAATACTTAATCCTTGTTCCTTTAACTCTCTCCCTGTTTGCTTTAAATCTTCTCCCACTTGTTTAAACTCCTCTTTTACCTCCTCTTTTACCTCCTCTTTCCATTGGGCATCTTCTTTTGTAGCCTTGTTTTTTGTGGAGTCGTTAGCTATACTTTTATCCTTCTGCAGATCTTTCTTCCCTTTCTGTGAATTTTTCTTTCCTTTCTTTATCCGTTCTTGTTCTACCTTATCCTCCTTTGTATTTTCTTGCCCATAGGTAGGCAATGCCCCAACTCCCAAAAGTAAAAGGATGAAAAATATTAGACGTTTCATATTAAACTATTTTAGATTAATTTATCTTGAACTCAAGCAAAAATACCCAAAAGCAGCAAATACAAGGCTCATAGGGTAGACTTCCTCTTTTTTTAGAAAACAAATATACTCTTTTTTAAGAAGCTCTCTAAAAAACTATCCGAATTTGTTAATCGGACCATGGTAAATTTCAAAAATCTTCTAAAAACACAAAAGGGAAAGAGATTAACTTTAAAATTAATCTCTTTCCCTTTTCTAAGGATGCAATAAAATCATAGCTAATAAAGCTTTGTCAATGGCATAATATAGTGCAAAACCTATTCAAAGTATTCTTTCATACGCCCAAAAAATCCCTTATCCTTTTTGTCTGGACTTGGCTTCATATCCGGCATGTCTTTTAATTTATTCAATAATTCTTTTTCTTCCTTATTTAAAACTTTTGGAACCCACACATTAATATCGATGATCATATCCCCTTTTCCATGCCTGTTTTGAAGATCTGTAAATCCTTTTCCTCTCAAACGCAACAATTTTCCAGAAGGTGTTCCAGCTTCAATTTTTATACGTGCTTTTCCGGAAAGGGTTGGTACTTCAATAGAAGTTCCCATAACCGCATCCACAAAATTAAGATATTGCGTATAGTGCAAATTTTGGTGATCGCGATGAAATTGTTCATGGGGAAGTTCTTGGATCAGTACTAATAAATCTCCAGGAATTCCTCCATGAGGAGCTGCATTTCCTTTTCCTGTAAGAGAAAGTTGCATAGATTCTTCCACACCAGCAGGAATACGTATAGCAATTACCTCTTCCGCCTGTACAATTCCTTGCCCCCCACACTCTTTACAATGTTCTGTAATAATTTTTCCCTGTCCATTACAATTAGGACATATAACGGCCGATTGCATTTGTCCAAAAATAGTTTGCGCATTTTGTATCACCTGCCCTTTTCCGTGACAAGTCTCACAAGTTTTATAGGCTCTATCATTAGCTGCTCCACTACCAGAACAAGCCGAACAAGAAACGGCTTTTTTTACTTTTACTTTTTTCTCTACCCCTGAGGCTATTTCCTCTAAGGTTAATTTAACGGTAATACGCAAATTACTTCCTTTCATCACTCGCCTACCACCACCTTGTCCCCCACCAAATCCGCCAAAATTTCCAAATCCGCCCCCAAAGGCACCTCCAAAAACATCTCCAAAATGCGAAAAGATATCATCCATAGACATACCATCTCCTTGCGCACCAAATCCACCACCAGCTCCCATACCCGCATGCCCAAATTGATCGTAACGACTACGTTTATCCGCATTGCTAAGCACATCATAAGCTTCCGCTGCTTCTTTAAACTTGTCTTCCGCTTCCTTATTGCCGGGATTTCTATCTGGATGATATTTCAAAGCTAGCTGACGATAGGCTTTTTTCAATTCATCCGCTGTAGCCCCCTTGGAAACTCCCAATATTTCGTAATAATCTCTCTTTGTTGCCATTTTTTATGTTATTTATATTCCCACTACCACTTTGGCAAAGCGAATTACTTTTTCTTCTATTTTATAGCCTTTTTGAACCACCTCTAACACCCAACCCTTTTCCTTGCCCTGCGGAGTGGGGATTTGAGCTACCGCCTCACTAATTTCAGGATCAAAAGGTTTATCCTCTACTTCTACAACCTTTACGCCTTGTTGTTCCAATACTTTCATAAACTTGGCATAAATTAGTTCTACTCCTTCCCATATTGGATCTTTTCCCCCCTTTTCTTCAGAGGAAATTGATTTTCCTTGTCCTAAAACCAATAAGGCCCGTTCGAAGTCGTCAATGACAGGCAATAATGACAAAACGACACTTTCCGATGCCGTTTTTATTAACTCCAACTTCTCTTTAGAGACTCTTTTACGATAATTATCAAATTCAGAAAAAAGGCGTATATGCTTGTCGTTTAATTCTTCTATGCGTATTTTTTGCTCTTCCACTTTTTTTAACGACTCCTCCAATTCTGTCTCTTTCTCCCCACCTTTTTCTTGCTTTTCTTCCGATAAAATTTCTTTTTGCTCTTCCATCTTTTGCTCTTTCATTTCCTTGATATTAGGATCTTTATCTTTCAACTCGTGATTTTTTTTCTTTTCCTTGTTTTCGTTCACTCCCATCTTATTCGCGGGTTTTACATCCGAATATTTATCCATGATTTTACGTTTTATTTTCTCCAACATAAGCGCCTCTTATACAAAAAGGATACCGAAACTAATGTCTATTTGTAATACTGACAGATTGTCATTTCTAAAAACGATCTAAGAAATGCGGTAAATTCATCTCCTTTCTTAGATTATTTTTTTATCTCCCCAAAAAGCTTATTTTTGTAACTAATAGATTGCTTATATACCTCCCCTATAGCCGTTGCAAAAGTAAACAATAAACAGCAAATAACTCTATTTTCACCATTGCAAATGCACAAAAACAAGGAATGTAAAGTTTTATTCTATTTATAATTTTTTCAAATGAAAAATTCACTAAAATCCTTACCACAAAATTCATTTTGGCTTTTCCTTTGTATTGGCTTTTTTATTAGCTTTAGCTCCTGTAAACCGGAAAACGAGAGCAGTATAGAATCCGATTACGGCGTTTTTATTGGAGCCGATAGTATGAATGAAAAATTTTATAACTATAAAATTTTAGTAATAGATGCCGCCAATTTTACCGCAGCCGACCTATCCTTATTACACAAAAAAGGCATAGAAGTTTATAGTTACCTCAACATAGGTTCTATTGAAAATTTTCGCAATTATTACTCCCGGTTTGAACCTATAACCTTAGGACCTTATGAAAATTGGCCGGAAGAACGATGGGTGGATCTCTCTCGTCAAGAATGGCAAAATTATTTAATAGACACCATTGCAAAATCGTTAGTAGACAAAGGAATAGATGGTTTCTTTATAGACAATTTAGATATATACCAACTCTTCCATACCGACCATATCTTCCATGGGATTACCGCCATCTTATCTGGTTTACGACAATCTTTCCCTTCTAAAAGCATCCTCCTCAATGGAGGTTTCGACTATACCCATGCCTTGGTTCAACAAAACTCTAAAACAAAAAAAAATAAGCTTTTACAAGACCTTGCCGATGGGGTAAATCAGGAATGTGTTTTTTCCTCTATTAATTTTTCTCAAAATTTATTAACAGAAAATTCCTCGAAAGAGCGTAAAGAAATGTTAGATTATCTCTCCTTTATAGAGTCCCAAAAATTAGAAGTTTACGTTATAGAATATACTCGCTCCAAAAAATTAATCAAAAAAATACAAAACACCTTTCAAGAAAAAGGGTATTCCTACTATGTTACCGATAACATAGATTTGCAATAGCCCCCCTCTTAAATAGCCCCCTCTTACCAATTCTCCACTCCTTACGATTATGTTCCTTTTTCTAGTCCATTTCATTTTCTTCCACTTCCTTTGCGATAAGAGTACTTATTCTATTACACCTATGTCCAAATTTTAATGTATATTTGCTCCTCATAAATTTAAAAAAAATGGCACAAACATTTATTAACAAGGAAACCGTTACTAAAATTTTAAAACAGAATAAACTTTCTAATGTAGGTAAGGCCTCTATTAGAGAGGTAAAAAAGCTAATTAACGATATAGAAAAGGAAACTGGAGAAAAATTCATCCGTATGGAAATGGGAATTCCGGGTCTTCCTGCTTGTCAAATTGGTATAGATGCAGAAATAGAAGCTTTGCACAACGGAGTGGCCGCTTTGTATCCAGAAGTTTACGGATTAGAGTCTCTTAAAAAAGAAATATCTCGCTTTGTTAAAAACTTTATGAATTTGGAGGTTAGCCCCTCTTGCTGCGTTCCTACAGTAGGTTCTATGCAGGGTAGCTTTGCCTCTTTTCTTACCATTAGTCGTGCTCAAGAAGGGAAAAACACCACCCTATTTATAGATCCCGGATTTGCCGTTCACAAACAGCAGCATCAACTAATGCAAATTCCTTTCGAGGCTTTCGACGTATATAATTTCCGTGGCGAAAAATTAAGAGAAAAATTAGAATCTTATTTAAAGAAAGGAAATATATCCTGTATTTTTTATTCTAATCCTAATAACCCTTCTTGGATTTGCTTTACCAACAAAGAACTTCAAATTATAGGTGAATTAGCTACCAAATATCAGGTTGTTGTTATGGAAGATTTAGCTTACTTCGGCATGGATTTTCGTCACGATATTTCCACCCCCGGACAAGCCCCCTATCAACCCAGTGTAGGTAATTATACCGACAACTATATTCTTTTTATTTCCAGTTCCAAAGCTTTTAGCTATGCCGGTCAGCGTATTGGGATGATGGTTATTTCCGATAAATTATACAATACGGAATTTCCTAATTTTAAAAAATATTACAACAGTATAGGCTTTGGTTACACCATGATTTTTGGCACTATTTATCCTCTTAGCTCCGGAACCTCACATTCTCCACAATACGGCCTTGCAGCTATACTAAAAGCGGTTAACGATGGGAAATATAATTTTGTAGATGAAATCCGAATATATGGAGAGAAAGCCCATAAAATGAAAAAGATGTTCCTTAAAAATGGCTTCCATCTTGCCTACGACAAAGACGAAGAGGAAGATTTATCGGATGGTTTTTACTTTACTGTAGGTTACAAAGATTTAAGCGGAGACGAATTATTACAACAGCTTTTATACTTTGGAATTAGTGCCATATCCTTAGGTATTACAGGAAGTGAAAGAGAAGGTATTAGAGCCTGTGTTTCTTTAGTTCCTATGGAAGATCTACCCAAATTAGAAGAACGTCTCGAAATGTTTCACACCTATTACCAATAGCCAGCCCTCAACGCATGTCATTTAATTTAACGTCTCAGTTCGAACCTACAGGAGATCAACCTCAGGCCATTAAGGAATTAATGCAGGGGATACAACGCCATGATAACAGTCAGGTTTTGCTTGGTGTGACCGGTTCGGGAAAGACGTTTACCATAGCTAATGTTATTAATCAGCTTAACCGTCCCACCTTGGTTTTAAGCCATAATAAAACCTTAGCAGCGCAACTCTATGGAGAATTTAAACAATTTTTCCCCAATAATGCCGTAGAATATTACGTTTCTTACTATGATTATTACCAACCGGAAGCCTATTTACCCTCCAGTAATACTTACATAGAAAAAGACCTCTCCATAAACGAAGAAATTGAGAAGCTCCGTCTAAGTACCTTGTCGGCTCTGCTTTCTGGACGAAGCGATGTTATTGTAGTTTCTTCCGTATCTTGCATTTATGGAACAGGAAATCCCGCCGATTATCACGATAATATTATTATTTTAAACGAGGGACAAAGAATCACCCAAAGGGAACTTATGCTTGCCTTGGTTGGCAGTCTTTATTCTCGCCATGAGTTAGAATTCACAAGAGGAAAATTCAGAGTAAAAGGCGATACCATAGATATTTTTGTTGCTTACGATGATTATGCCTATCGTATCATCTTCTTCGATGAAGAAATTGAAAAAATTCAAAAAATAGACCCTCTAACGGGAGTATTGCTAGAAGAGTTAGAAACCATACGCATTTATCCTGCCAATATGTTTGTTCCTTCTTCTTCTCGCATACAATCTGCCATAAAAAATATACAACTCGATTTAGGCAAGCAAATAGACTACTTTAAAGAAATTGGACATCCTTTAGAAGCCAAACGCTTAGAAGACCGTGTAACCTATGATGTGGAAATGATCAAAGAACTAGGCTACTGTTCAGGCATAGAAAATTATTCGCGCTACTTTGATGGTCGCTCTGTCGGTTCCCGCCCCTATTGTTTAATAGATTATTTTCCTAACGATTTTTTAATGGTTATAGACGAAAGCCACGTTACCGTGCCTCAAATTAGAGCTATGTATGGAGGAGATCGTTCTCGAAAAACCAATTTGGTAGAATATGGATTTCGCCTACCGGCTGCCCTAGATAATCGGCCTTTGAAATTTGAGGAATACGAGCAATTAGTAAAACAAACTATTTTCGTCAGTGCCACTCCCGCCGAATATGAGTTAGAAAAATCGCAAGGAGTAGTAGTGGAACAATTAATTCGTCCCACTGGCTTGCTGGATCCCCCTATTCAAATTCGTCCAACCGAAAATCAAGTAGATGATTTATTAGAAGAAATAGAAAAAACCTGTGCAAAAAATGAACGTGTTTTAGTAACGACTCTAACCAAAAAAATGGCCGAGGAATTAAGCAAATACTTTGCCAACATGGGAATACGCTGCCGTTATATACATTCCGATGTAGATACTTTGGAAAGAGTAGAAATCTTACAAGATCTTCGGGCAGGAGCCATAGACGTGCTTATTGGGGTGAACCTACTTCGGGAAGGATTGGATTTGCCAGAAGTTTCTTTGGTGGCTATCTTAGATGCCGACAAAGAAGGCTTTCTCCGTTCGGCTCGTTCCCTTACTCAAACCGCTGGAAGAGCCGCAAGAAATATAAATAGTTTGGTCATTATGTATGCCGATAGAATTACCGACGCCATGGCCAAAACCATAGAAGAAACCAAACGAAGGAGAAAAAAACAGATGGAATATAACCAGGTTCATCACATCACTCCACAGCCAATTATAAAAGCATTAAAAGACTCCACCCTAATTAAAACTAAAGGAATTTCCCCTAAGGTTTATTCAGAAGATTTACTTAGTCATGCTTTCCATGATCCAGCCTTAAACCTCAAAGATCCTAAAGCACGACAAAAACGCATAGAGGAAGTGAATCAATTAATGAAAGAGGCGGCAAAAAAACTTAATTTTATAAAAGCTGACCAATACCTCGAAGAACTAAACTATTTGAACAAAACATCATAAATTTTCTAAATCCTTTCCAATTTAAAGAAAAACTTCTTACCAATAGTATAAAATTCAACGACTTCTTAAATTTATAAAAAAATGAAAAAGAAAAACAAATTCGATCCGGCCTCACAAATTCAAGATTGCTTACAGTTCGGGGAATTCGGGGATGTTAATCCCTCGGTTACCGATTCTGCCACTTTTACTTTTTTACAAGGAAAAGATATGACCAATACTTTTTCGGGAGATGTTCAAGGTTGCTTTCTGTATTCTCGACATTGGAATCCCAGTAATAAGTATTTATCCGATGCCTTAGCCGCCATGGAAGGCACTCAAGCCGCTTGGGTTACTGGTTCTGGCATGGCAGCTATCACAAATGCCATGTTACAACTACTCCAATCCGGCGATCACATAGTATCCAGTCCTACGGTTTACGGTGGCACCTTTGCTTTTATGAAAAACTATCTACCTAAGTTTAACATTGAGGTCACATTTGTAGACACTACTAAAGCGGAAGAAGTGGAAAAAGCCATGCGTAAAAACACCAAATTTATCTATACCGAAACCATGAGCAATCCTATGCTCCGAATAGCAGACATACCCACTTTGTCGAAAATCGCCCATAAACACAAGGCCTTGCTAATGGTTGACAACACTTTTACTCCTATGATTTTTTCTCCTGCCCGTTTAGGAGCCGATATAGTGGTTTACTCTATGACCAAATTTATTAACGGGAAAAACGATTGTGTAGCAGGAGCCATCTGTTCAAGTTTAGAATATATCAACTCTCTTATTGACGTAAATTCAGGAACCTCTATGCTATTAGGTCCGGTATTGGATCCTTTTCGCTCTTCCAATATTTTAAAGAATTTACACACCTTACATATTCGCATGAAACAACATAGCAGTAATGCTATGTACTTAGCCGAAAAGTTCAAAGAAATAGGTCTAAAAGCCAACTATCCAGGCATGAAAGAACACCAAGACCATACTCTTATGACACAACTCATGAATCCTGAATTCGGTTATGGTGGCATGATAGCCATAGATTTAGAAACGGCAGAAAAAGCCAATTATATGATGGAAGCTATGCAATCGAAAGGGGTTGGCTACTTAGCAGTATCCTTGGGCTATTTCAAAACTCTCTTTAGTAATTCCGGGAAAAGCACTTCCAGTGAAATACCTAAAGAATTTCAAAAAGGAATGGGCCTTTCCGAGGGTTTAGTACGCTTTTCTGTAGGTTTAGATAACGATATAGAACGCACTTTTGACTTAATTTCCGAATGTTTAATCTTAACCAATACTAAATTTGGGAAAAAGAAAAAAACAGTTTCGAAAAAAGAAGGAAGCAGTCGAAAAAAATAAAAGATAGGAAAAACCCCAAATGCTAAATTAAGACCACCCTTTATTAGTAAGAAAACATTTTTTTTACTAATAAAGGGTGGTCTTAATTTAAAGAGTAGTTATGCATAAAAACGGGAAAAGAAAATTTCAATCCTCTATTAAAACACCCCCATTAAAGCCTCATCTATACTTCCCCAAAAGAGAGCTGTCAGCAAGAAACCAATGGCCATCCATATTAATACCGCTTTGGCATAATTAACCCGCTCCTTATACCTCGAATTACCTCCAAAGGCCCAAACAAAAAGTAATACTATCCCTACTAATGGAATAGCCGTTAGAAATAGCGTTAAAACCCAATTTCCTGTCGACATAGTAGCATCTTGCTCTTGTTGCTCTTCTTGAAAAAAGTTTGTTTCGTTTTCCATATTTATTCATTTATTTGTTAAATTTAAATTCATGTTATCTCGAAAAAAACATATTTTCGCCAAAAGTAATCCAAGCGAAAAACACTATAAATATCAAAAAAATAAGCCATAATAACGCAGCCTTTGCAAATGTATTGCGTTCCGGAAACGTATAATTATCGCCAAAAGCCCAGTAAGCAAGAAAAATAAGCCCTACCAAAGGTATAATGGTAAGAAATAGGGTTATAAACCAATACAAAAAAGACATAGGCTTCTTTTTCCCTTTCGAATTGGAAACTGTTGTATCTGTATAATCCCCGTTTTTTTGTAGATTGTTTTGCATTTCTTCAATTTTAATAAGATAAAAACATATAAATATAATGTTTATCTTTTAAATACATCCTCCCATACTTCCTTTTTTTTCAACTATTTTCAAGCGTACCTGGTTTATAACTTTTCTATTTCCCTCACAAAAGGCAATAGAAACAAAGCTAAAATTTAGAACACCCATAACTTTCTTTTCGCCCCTAATTAGCATTAACTATATACATTACAACTACATAAATCCATAAGTCTCTAACAAAGGTATCATTCTATTCTCTTTCTGAAATTATTATCCTTATTATATTCTATAAACGTATAAATATAGAAAATATTTTTTGCTTCACGCTACTTTTAATTTTTATTTATCAACAATAGAAACGCTCCAAAAAGTAATTCAATTTTATTTTCCACAAATAGGGAAAGCTCCTATTCGTAGAAAATAAAGACCTCTTTCGTCTTTTTTTATTATTTCAAACAGGGAATATAACTCCATATTATTTTAAGGTGAATAACTTTAAATATTATTAAAAAAAATTAATTTTAATGTAATATTATAAATAGTATTTTTGCAGCAACGAAAAAAAGAAAAAGTTTTAAACATTTTCTTTTCATAACTATTCTTCAAATCCCTTATAAAGTATTTAGAAAGGAAACAAATAATATTCATATTCTTTTGAACTCTATAAAACAAAATAAGAAACAATTTAAAATCAATATCATGAAAAAAGTCACTTTTTTTTGGACTAATATACTTATGGGTATAATGGTCCTATGTAGTAGTGGTATCTCTTATGGAACCCCTACCATTGGAGATGGTAGCAAGGAAAATCCTTATACGATACCCGATGTGAATGCCTTAAAGACCTCTTCCTCTCCCGTTTGGGTAATTGGTTATATCATTGGAGCCAATAATAATAAATTAGTTACCAGTGGAACCAATTCTAATATTGTGTTAGCTACCACTGCAGAGATTAACGCCATAGCTACGCCCAACACCATAACGATAAAATTCGCGAATGGAAGTATTAAAAACGACCTAAATATTGTGGATAATGCTAATAATATCGGAAAAAAAGTAAAAATACAAGGTAAAATAGAAGCTTATTTTAATAATCCAGGGATAAAGACTATCAATGCTTACGAATGGGTAAATGAGACCCCATCCACCAGCTGTGGCAATCCTACCGCTTTAAGCATTGGAACCATGTCTACCAACTTTGCCAATCTTTCTTGGAGTGAGCCCACGGTAGATATACCTACTTCTTATGCCGTACATGTATTTAATACTTCTTTAAGTAAAAATATATACGATACCGTTAAGACCACATCTTATCTTTGCAGTAATCTAACAGCCAATACCCCCTACGACTGGTCGGTAACTTCTATTTGTAGTCCTACCTTAGGAGGAACTACGGTAAATGGCAGCACCTTTACCACCCCCTCCACAGGCACTACCCTTAGTATTAACAACCCAACCAACGGCAGTAGCATTAACACTCCACAGATAACAGCCATCGTAACAATAAGCGATTTACCTGCAGAAGCCTCTAATTTAAAAGCCGTTTACACCTTAGCTAACTTCCCATCCACCACCGTTTCTACGGCCACTGCTTCTGCTACCACTCAGTACACCATGCCTTCGGTTTTTCTCTATCAAAACGGTCTTTATACTTTGGATGTTTTTTTAGAAAAAGCCGATGGGAGCCTATTAGCCACTGCAAATTCTATCACCTTTACTGTAAATGCCGAAAAAACACAAAAAGTAGTTTTCTCCCCTGAGGGAGGAACTTTTTACTTCCCTACAGAGGTTAGTCTAAGTTGCCCAACCGCAGACGCCTCTATTCGCTATACCACCGATGATAATACTCCAAGCGAAGCTTCTACTCTATACAGCACTCCTATAAACATTAACGCCACTACTACCCTAAAAGCCTTAGCTTACAAAACCGGACTAACTACCCAAAGCGATTCCATTAGTTTTGCAACCTATACCATCCTTAATTTAGATAATATAAGCGCCGCTACTTTGCCTTTTTCTTTTGATGGAAAATCCTCCGATCTTCTACCTACCAAAGGTTTTCTTGCTCAGGAATTAGGCAATGACTATACTTCAAGCCCCTATTTAAAATTTGAAAGCACCAACAATAAAACTTCTTCCCTTCTCTTAAAAATTGCCTCTGCCCCAGAGAGTCTAAGCTTTAACATTAAAGCAAACGGAAATGGAGCAGCAACTACTTTTATAGTAGAAAGCTCCACGGATGCCAAAAGTTTTAGCCCCCTTGCCACCTACACCATGAGCGAACTAAGCAGTAGCGCCACTACCAAAACCCTATCTTTAAATAAGGACGTTCGTTGGATCCGATGGACTTATGCTGAAAAAGGAACTTTTACTAATATAGCCTTAGGCAAAATAGAAGTAAACGCTCTTCCTCTTCCAAACGAAAAATCTATTAACGTAGATCCTTCTACCCTGGAAATTTCCACCTTAGCAGAAAACGTAGTAAAAGAAACCGTAGTGGTAAGAGGTAAAAACTTAGGAGTGAATGTTGCAGTAAACCTATTAAACAACACCACCCTTTATAGTATAAACAAAAGCAATTTAGATTTTACTAAAGTCAATAGCGCCAATGGCGACACACTTATTCTTACTTATAAAGGTGCCGTTGCAGGAAAAGATACCGCTATAGTAGTCTTTTCTAACAGTGAATTGGAGATAAGCAAATACGACACTTTAAAAGTGTACGGAACTACTATTGCTCTTAACAAAGTTCCCAATATTGCTGCTCTTTATCAAGACTATAATCAAATAGATCCTAAAAAAATATATCAAATTACCGGAGAAGTATTTGTAACACATACGGAAGCAACTGCCTCCCAAGTGTGGATTCAAGATACTACTGCTCAAGGCAGATCCATTTTAATATATTCTTCCAATAAGAACATTAATCTTGATTGCAAGGTAGGAGATGGATTGGTTAATTTGACAGGTTCCCTACAAGTATATAATAATTTGTTAGAGTTTATTCCTTTCCAAAGTCTAAATCCTGCAAATTCCACCAACAATGTCCTTTGGATAGATACCCTTCCTTTATCTTCTATTCTTCGAGATCCCCTTGCCTCTCAAAACAAATTGATTTGCCTTAAAGAGGTAGAATTTATAGGGGTTTCCGGGAATATGGCTGCTTCTAAAAGCTATAAATTAGTACAAGGAAACGATACTCTTGTTTTCCGAACGAATTTTAAAAATGCCGATTATATTGGAAAGGCTTTCCCAAGTGGACTTTTATATATTACCGGCATTCTAAGCCAATATAAAGCAGACGCACAATTTACCGCCCGTAACTCCGCCGATATGGTAAAAGCACCCTGTATGCTTCCTTCCGACTTTAATGCAAGCTCTACCGCTGCTACTACCAGTATATCTTGGCTGAATTCCGCAAAAAGTTATAAATTCCGATATGCCGCTAACCAAGCCGATTTAAGTACCGCTAAAGACACTACCTTAATCATCTCCTCCATAAACTTAGCGGACTTAATGTCGGAACATATCTATTATTATCAAGTACAAAGCCTTTGTGACGCTTCTTCGGAAAGTGCATGGTCGGCAGTTCAAACTTTCACCACCTTATCGACTCTTTCTCCATCTTTAAGCATAATAGCACCTCTACCAAACGCCACTTTAACCGAAGCCGTTACTTTCACTTATAATACCGAGAATTTTGTATTAGGAACCGATGGATATGTAAAAATTGTAGTAGATAAACAAACGCTAATTACCGATAAAAGCACCTGCGTTTTTTCTCTTACAAGCGGGAACTATAGTGCCACTTTAAGTTTAATACAAAAAAGCGACAGTAGTGCCTTAACTAAGCCGGTAAGCGTAAGCATAGATTTTATAGTAGATTTACCCAATGCAGATGCTCCTACTTTTCAACCTCAAGCAGGTTTCTATACAGAAGCACAAAATGTGTCTATCCATAGTAATACTAATCTTGCCACTATTTATTATACCACCGATGGAAGTTTGCCTTGTGCTACTTCTACCAAATACAGCAAACCCTTTGTTGTAAACACTACAACTACCGTCAAAGCCATTGCCTGCAAAGAAAATATGGATAGCAGTTCCATAAGTATCGCCACTTACGATATTGTTATAAGCCCTACCCCAGTGGGAAAAATTGTCTTTCAAGAATCTTTCGACCTTTTTTCGGCAGGAGGAGCAAATGACACGGCCAATAGCACTAATATCGCAGATAAGTTAGACGCATACACCTCCACTCCTGGCTGGACTGGAGTCAACGTTTATCAAGCAGGAAAGAGCGCCAAAATGGGAGGTAGTAGCAAATTAGGATATATTAAAACTCCTTCCTTAGATTTGTCGGCCGATAGCGGACGCTTCTATATTACTTTCCGAGCTATGGCTTGGAAAGGCGATGCCACTACTCTAAAGTTGATAATCAACCAAGACACTACTGAAGTAGGTCCACTATCCAATACCAGTAGCTATACCTTCCGCGATTTTGTATTCTTCTTCGATAAAAAAACCGGCAATACCAATACTACTATTTCTTTTGTGGGGAACCAAACCAACAAGTCTCGTTTCTTTATAGATAGCCTACTAATTTATCAAGTGCGCCCCGAAGTTACCACCCCTACCATTCATATGATTTCTTCTTTAAATATAACTACCATACAATCTATTCCAGTAGAAAAAACGGTAACAGTAAATGCAGAATTATTAACAGAAAACCTAAGTATTAGCTCCGATAATACCCATTTTACCGTAAGTCCCACCTCTATTAATAAAGATAGTGCTATGTTATCGAAAGGAGCCATCTTTACCCTGACTTATGATGGGAAAAACTTTTCGGACTCAGCCAATATTACCGTTGCTTCTGCCGGTGCTATTTCTAAGATATTAAAAGTAAAAGCTACCGCCGACTCTATCTTCGATATTGCTAATTTATCTGAACTTCGTCAATCTTCCATCAATGGTTATTATAGAGTAAAAAACACAGTGATTCTTACCGCTCAACAAAGTTATGGAAACCAAAAATGGTTACAAGATTCCGCTGCTGGTATTTTAGTTTACGACAGAAATGGCATTATTACTTCGACCTATTCCCTTTATGATGGTTTCCAAAATATAAGCGGAAAACTAACCTCCTTTAAGGGACAATTACAGTTTGAACCTTTGCTTACTTTCGGAGCACCTACTTCTACAGGAAACAAGGTAGAACCTATCCTTATTAGCGTATCCGAATTAAATAGTTCCATATCGAAATATGAATCTCGTTTAATTCGTATCCAAAACGTAAATTTTGCTTCCGTTGGTACCTTTAAGTCCAATACCGATTATGTGGCTTTAGTTGGAAACGATACCTTCAATTTCCGAACCTTTATTCGCGATGCTAATTATATAGACTCTCTTATTCCTACACAAGCAAAAGATATAGTTGCTATCGTTGGTTCCTATTCCGGGAAAGCACAAATTGCCGCTCGTTCCTTAGCGGACATCCTGGATATATCGGTTCCGCCTATCGATACCTGCGCTATTCCCACCAATTTAAAGGTTAGCAACCTTAGTCAAACAGGAGCCACCCTTTCTTGGAATGGAAATGCCATTTCTTACGAAGTAATTCTTAGCAATCCTTTAGATACTTCTTTCCATAAATCACAAATAGTATCAGCTACTTCTTGCAATTTTAGCGGTCTAACTGCTATAACTACCTATGCATGGAAAGTACGTTCTATATGTGAAACTCCTAATGTTAGTGCATTTGCTATAGGAGAAAACTTTATAACCCTCCCTCTATCTAAGGAAAATTTAAACCAAGAAATGCAAGTAGAAATATACCCGAATCCTTCTTTGGGAACTTTCTCGCTTACTTTGCCTTGTAGGGCTACCATAGAATTCTTTAACTTAAGTGGACAATTAATTAAAACTTGCCAACTTCCTCAAGGAAAATCACAAATAGACCTTAATAAGAGTGGCGTTTACTTCCTACGTGCTTACAGCACCGATGGTAAATCTACTGTGAAACGAGTAATTGTTCAATAGATTTTTAACTTTTCTTCAAAACGGTGGATAGAGCATGGACCCTATCCACCGTTTTTTTTACCATAGGAATGCTCTACATTTATGAAAAAAAATATTTTATGCCTTATTTTTCAACGATTTTGTTGTTTTTTGATGATTTATATTGGTTTTTATTTCTTTCTTTGATACGAATAAGTACGAATATACGGGCTAAATACTGAGGTATATCAACGCCCCCTTTGTTTTGACAAAAATTCTTTAGGAAAAATAACTTCTATTCTCAACAAATTTTCTATAAATATTTGCAATACCAAAAATTATACATACATTTGCAACCTGTTACAATTTTTAAACTTTATTTTTTTATGAACATTTTTGTTGCTAATTTGAACTACAAAGTTCGAAGCGAAAACTTAAAAGAAATCTTTGCCGAATATGGCGAAGTTACGACAGCCAGAATTATCACCGAACGCGGTACCCGTCGTTCCAAAGGATTTGGTTTCGTAGAAATGGCTAATGATGATGATGCAAAAAAAGCAATTACTGCTTTAGACGGCGCCGAATGGGAAGGCCGTAACATCATTGTTAAAGAAGCATTACCTCGTCCTGAGGGTTCGGAAAACAGATCAGATCACGGTTCTGACGCGGATACTGCTATGTAAGCATATCTGAGTTCCTCAAAAAAAAAGGAGTGTCTAAATTAGACACTCCTTTTTTTTTGAGGAACTCAGCACTCCTAACAATTATTTCTATTTATCCTTATTCCTCCTGTTTAATTTCCGTTGTTTAATTCCTCCCATACAGGTATTTTCTCTAAAGCCTTTGTTTTCTGTCCCTCTTCTCCTTCTTTTTTTTCCTCTACCTCCCATGCCAAAAATTCCATTCCATTAGTAATAACTAAGTAACGTTCCTTACCGGCTAAATGATATTTAGAAATTTGCACTTTTACGGTATCGTCTAATTTCACAGAAGGCCGTTTGCATTCTACCAACATAACCCCTTGACCTTTTTTGTTATATACTTTTATATCGGTGCGAAAAGAACGTTTATACAATTTTAAATCTCTTTCTACTGAGATACTTCCCAATGGCACCAAACATTGCTCTTGTAAAAATGCAATAAAATATTGCCGTACTTCTTCTTCTGGTGTTAAGACCACATATTTTTTACGAACAGGATCAAACACCTCTTTCTTTCCGGCCATATTTACACGAACGTTTATCTTCATTTGGCAAAATTACATAAATTCAATATTTATTGATACATTTGTGGCTTTATATCTTATATATGTTATAAGATATAAAGCCACCCAACCCAAAAACAAACTTATAAAAGGTAGCCCTCACATACGAGTTTTTTGCACCTTCTTGAAAATATTTTGTGTGAAACGAAAAGGAGCGCAATATCTCCACCAAAAGTATAAAATCAGCCCTCATGGAGTGGACAAAGCCGACAACAAATCCCCTCTACAAAGTTCAAATCTACATTTTGGCTTTCTTTTTACTTAAAGCAATCGTTGCATACACCCTATTTATTAAAATTATTTTCGTATGAAAAAAATTATTTTTATTATTGGTTTATGTATATGTTCCGCCTTTAGTACGGTTTGTTTGCAAGCGCAAGATCCCTTTACCGACCGTAGTGCTGCTTTTAAATTCACCCCCTTGCGTGTATCTAATTTTTCTCAAAAAGGCAATATAACTCGTATTAAGCTATACAATACCAATCCTAAATTAGGAGGTACTTTTGATATTCCCAATTCCTCTCTTTTTCGGTTTGCCTATAACGATAGTTTACATGTTTTTGGAAGGGTTAAACCGTTAATATTAACGCAAGCCGATGACTTTAAGTATGCAGCCGACCTTTGTCTAAAAGCAAAAATAGACTGCAAGAACCATTATAAAATGTTTAGAGCGTCTGCCACCGGAACTTTATTTCTTACCATACTCAGTCCTATTGCCGGTTTAGCTTGTGCCATTCCCTCTTCCTTAACCCCTCCTCGTATAGAAAACTTAGGGCTTCCAGATGTGGATATGCTACAAGAAGATATTTATTTTCAAGCCTACCGTAGCGAAGCAACCCGTATTAAAAACAAACGAAATTGGATGAATTTTGGTATAGGTTTTGGTATTCATATAGGCGTGCTTTTCGGTGTTTTAGCTTTGGTTCACTAAAAAGCTAAACATTTATAAATAAAATAATTACAATGCTTGCAATGCTAATGTTTGGCAAAGATTTATAGCTTCTTTCACGTTGTAAATGGGAGAGAATACTACACTCAACTTATGCTTATTTTCTTTTAAACTACAACTTTTGGAATGATCCTGTACATAGGCCAATATACAAGTAAATATGGCAGACTGATAATAGAGCGACTCGTCTTGTGCCGCAAAAAAAGCAGTGAGAGTATTGTTTTTCAATATTAGTTTATCTAATCCCAATATTTTAGCTTCTCTCCTTAATGCAATGGTCTGAATTAAGGCTATGGTTGGTTCCGGAACCGGGCCAAAACGGTCTTGCAAACGTAACTGAAAAGCCTCTAAATCGGCCTCTTTTTCCAAACTGTCTAATTCCTTGTACAATGAAAGTCTTTCTGTGATATTAGAAACATAACGATCTGGAATTAAAATTTCCAAATCGGTTTCCACCAAACAATCGGAAGCCGAAAAATTAGATTCTTTACAACTTCCCTTGGAGGAATGCTCCATATCCGAATTTTTTTCTTTCGTTTTCAATACAGAATCGCCTCCTTCTGGATCGTTTTTTAATTCTCGAATAGCTTCATCCAAAATACGTTGATACATTTCAAATCCTATTTCCGAAATAAATCCACTCTGCTCTCCTCCTAATATATTTCCGGATCCACGTATATCCAAATCCCGCATAGCCACCTGAAAGCCACTACCTATATCCGAAAATTCCTCTATCGCACGTAATCGACGTTTCGACTCCGCACTTAATAAATGAGGAGGCGGTGCCAACATATAACAAAACGCTTTTTTATTCGAACGCCCTACTCTACCTCTTAACTGATGTAATTCGCTTAATCCATATTGATGCGCTTCATTCACTATGATAGTATTGGCATTGGGAATATCTAAGCCATTTTCTACAATTTTAGTAGAAACTAAAATATCGTATTCCCCCTCCATGAAACCAAGTAAAATTTCTTCCAACTTATCCCCCTCCATTTGTCCATGTGCCACGCCTATTTTGGCGTCTGGAATTAAACGCTGTAGCATCCCAGCCATTTCCATAATATTTTGCACCCTATGGTGTACAAAAAAAACCTGTCCGCCCCGAGAAAGTTCGTGTAAAACCACATCCCTAATAAGCTCTTCGTTAAAGGGCCTTACTTCTGTACTAACGGGATAGCGATTGGGAGGCGGTGTTTGTATAATAGATAAATCTCTAGCTCCCATCAAGGAGAATTGCAAAGTCCGGGGAATAGGCGTAGCAGTAAGGGTTAGGGTGTCTATATTGACTTTGAATTTTTTTAGCTTTTCTTTCATAGCAACGCCAAACTTTTGTTCTTCATCTACCACCAACAAGCCTAAATCTTTAAATATAACATCTTTACTTAAAATTCTATGCGTTCCTATAAGAATATCTATTCTTCCTTCCGATAGCGCTTTCAGTACTTCTTTTTTCTCTTTATTGGAACGAAAACGATTGAGATAATCTACTCTACAAGGTAGGTTTCCCAATCTTTCTGTAAAGGTTTTATAATGTTGATAAGCTAATATGGTAGTTGGAACCAGCACCGCTACTTGTTTCCCATCACAAACGGCTTTGAATGCCGCACGTATAGCCACTTCTGTTTTTCCAAATCCAACGTCCCCACAAACCAATCTATCCATAGGTTCCGAAGATTCCATATCCTTTTTTACATCCGAAGAAGCTTTTAGTTGGTCGGGGGTATCTTCATAGAAAAATGACGACTCCAATTCTTGTTGTAAGTAGGAATCTGCCGAAAATGCAAAGCCCTTGGAACTCTTACGCTCCGCATAGAGCTTTATCAATTCTTTGGCTATATCCTTTACTTTTTGTTTCGCCTTACTTTTTAGCACCGCCCAAGCATTACTACCCAAACGATTTAAAGTAGGTGCAACGCCCTCCTTGCCCGAATAACGCGACATTTTATGTAGAGCATGTATGCTTAATCGAAGCATATCATTGTCCTTGTATAACAAACAAATAGCCTCTTGTTCTCGTCCGTTTACTTCTATTTTTTCCAAACCGGCAAAACGCCCTATTCCATGATCAATATGGCTAATATAATCTCCTGGTTTTAAACTATATAATTCTTTTAAAGTAAGAGCTTGACTATCTTGCTTTTTTGGCTGAACCGTATAGTGATGATAACGCTCAAAGATTTGATGATCCGTAAAGCAGGCTATTTTTAAATCATCGTCTATAAAACCCTCGTTCAAAGATAAGGATAAAGGAATAAAACGCACCGCTCGTCCCCCTTGCGATAATTCAAAAAACACTCTTTCTAAACGTTGTATTTGCTTGGGATTTTCGGAAAGTATTAATTGATCATAGCCTCTGTCGGCTCCCTCTAATATATGTTCCGCTAATAAATCAAATTTTTTATTAAATATCGGCTGAGCCCGCATCTGAAATTCTATAGAGGCGTGATGTTTATAATAGAATTTCATTCCAAATTCTACCACCGTATGCAAATTCATTCCTTTTTCCAATTCTTCCGGTGTAGAATACAATTCTTCCGGTCTAGTACGTGGAATTAAGGTATCCAATTGCTTATATGCTTGGGTAGCTTTTTCAAAGGAGGCTTTTAAACTATCAAAATTACATTGCATATCTTCTGCCCAAATAATACTATAGGCCGAAAAATAAGACAGAAGCCCTACTCTTTCTTTTTGTTGTGCGCGCATTTGCACATTGGGTAAAAGAGTTACTTTATCGTATTTGGAAATGGAAAGTTGGGTACCTACTTCAAAACCTCTAATAGACTCTACTTCTTCGCCATTGAATTCTATTCTATAAGGAGTGTCTCCGGAAAAAGAAAATACATCTACAATCCCTCCTCTAAGTGCGTATTGCCCTGGTTCAGCTACAAAATCTACACGTTCGAAATTATACTCTTCAAAAAAATCGGTTAAAAAATCTTGAGAAATAGATTCTTTCACATGAATATCTACCGTATTAGACTCTAAGAAGCGCGTCGTAATTACCTTTTCGGCTAAAGCTTCTGGATAGGTTACCACTATCCATCCATCTTTTTTATCGGAACGAAGTCGATTTAAAACCTCCATACGAGAAAGCACATTGGCATTATCCGTATTTTCGGTTTGATAGGGATGTTTGTAAGATGCGGGAAAATAAAGAATTTTTTTATCTGTTTCTTTCGCCGTATTTAAGGACGAAAAGGAGCTTTTATAATCCTGTTTTGGTTCCAAAGTTTGCTCTATCGTAAATCCGGATAATTTCTCTAAATCATTGTAAAAATAGGCTGCCTGCTCTTTATCTCTTAATATAAAAAGTTGATTTTCGGAAAAATCTTCCGTAAGGGCTTTACATACTATAGATCGGCTGGAACCAACCAAGCCTTTCATAGCCAATTTTCTACTTTCCGCCCCCGGTGCTATATATTTTTTAAAATCCTTCAGACGAGGGTCTTGCGTATAGATTTTTAATAAATCTTCTTTCTGCACGTTTTTGGAATTTTGTCGTAGTGGTAAAATATATTTTAAATATTGGAGAGTATCAAAATGCGGTGCTTCCAAGAGAGAAATGAATTTTTCTTTAACGTTTCTTAGAATACATCTCCTCTAATTGAGCCTTTATTCCTTCATGAACAATATAGTCATCAAAATCCATTTCTTTATCTATTATTCCATTAGGAGTAAGTTCTATAATTCTATTACAAATAGTTTGAATAAATTCATGATCGTGAGAATGTAGCAAAACCACCCCTTTAAAGCCCATAAGAGTATTATTAAAAGCTTGTATAGACTCTAAATCCAAATGATTCACAGGCGAATCTAAAATTAAAATATTGGACGTACTCATCATCATACGGGCTATCATGCATCTCATTTTTTCTCCACCCGATAAAACTTTCACCCTTTTGTAAACATCTTCTCCGGAAAAGAGCATTTTACCTAAAAATCCTCTCAAAAAAGTTTCTGTGGTATCGGAGGAATATTGAGCCAACCAATCAATAAGCGACATATCGGTTTGAAAAAAAGCACTATTATCTAAGGGAAGGTAGGAGCTGGTAGTAGTTACCCCCCATGTAAAATCGCCGGAATCGGCTTTGTCATTACCTGTAATGATTTCGAATAGAGCCGTCATAGCCCTTGGATCACGCGAAAGAAAAGCCACCTTATCTTCTTTACTTAATGTAAATTCCACTTGGCTAAACAAACATTGCCCCTCTATTTGTTTACTCAAGCCACGTACATCTAAAACACGATTCCCAACTTCCCGCTCCGGAGTAAAAATAATACCGGGATAACGCCGAGTAGAAGGTAGTATTTCTTCTACATCCAATTTTTCTATCATCTTCTTACGAGAGGTAGTTTGTTTAGACTTAGAAGCATTGGCACTAAAACGAGCAATAAATTCCAATAATTCTTTTTTCTTTTCTTCGGCTTTTTTATTCTTATTTTGAATTTGACGTAAAGCTAATTGGCTGGATTCATACCAAAAACTATAATTTCCTGCAAATTGTTTGGCTTTTCCAAAATCTATATCTACCGTATGAGTACATACTGAATCTAAAAAATGCCTATCATGAGAAACCACCAATACCGTATTTTCGCAGTTCGACAAATAATTTTCCAACCACATAATGGTCTCCAAGTCTAGGTTATTCGTGGGTTCATCCAAAAGTAAATTATCCGGTTTTCCAAATAAAGCTTGGGCTAACAAAACTCTTACTTTCTTTTTTCCACTTAGATCTTTCATTAAACTATGATGCAAATTTTCTTCTATCCCTAAGCCGCTAAGCAAGGATGCCGCATCGCTTTCCGCATTCCAACCATCCATGTTCGAAAATAGCTCTTCTAATTCCGCCGCACGATTGCCATCCGCCTCCGAAAAATCACTTTTAGCATAAATAGCATCCTTTTCTTTTAAAACATCCCATAACTGCCCATGTCCTTGCAATACCGTTTCTATAACAGTGTATTCGTTGTAAGCAAAATGGTCCTGCTTTAAAACCGATAATCTCTCTCCGGGAGCAGACATTACGCTACCCCGAGTGGGATCTAATTCTCCGCTAAGAATCCGCAAAAGGGTAGACTTACCTGCTCCATTTGCACCTATAATTCCATAGCAGTTTCCTGGCATAAATTTTAAATTAACATCTTTGAAAAGGCTTTTTTTGCCAAACTGAATCTCCAAGTCGGAAACAATAATCATTGGTAGTTGTATTGAAAGTTTTTAATTGATTTTTCAGAAAGGCCTAATTACATTAATTTAGACAACTTCAGAAAGTTTGCAAAGATATAAAATAAAACCCGCAAAAAAACAACCTTCCCTTTGAAACAAAAACAAAGATCGACATACGTCCTTTTTTTTTGCTTTTTTAAAATCCTTTTGGTCTATAAAACAATACTTTACAGCAACATATAAGCAAAACTATAGCTTAGCAGGGTGGTATCATTTGCTTTTTAATAAAAAAAAAACTACTTTTGTTAGTCGTTTGTGTGTAATTATATTACAATGAATAACCAAGGAAAAATACGGACCCGTAGTTCAATGGATAGAATTTTAGATTCCGGTTCTGACGATAGGAGTTCGAGTCTCCTCGGGTTCACCGTTTTATTTTGAAATCATAAAATCAGAAAATAAAACAAAATACGATTTTCGTATAGTTTTTTTTTAGATTTGTATATAAATTTTATATTATATTAATTATGAAAATTTTACTTAAAACCCAATTAAGCCTGCTTGTTCTTTTGTTTTGTGGTTTTCTAAGTCTAAATTCTTGCTCTAAAGATGGAGGAGCCGAAGAAGACTCTTATGATTGGATGTATGGAACTCTTACTTGGAATTCAGCTCCAACACCCAGCAATCCTGATGCCATACCTGTGGGGATTCAAGCAAAAGGTACTCCAAGTACCAATTCGATTCTTCTTATTCCCATGAAAAAAGAAGATAATTTGGCCGCTACTTCCGTTGCCTTTTTGGGATCCGATATAGTTGCAGCGTCCTATCATGGCACTAACAAAGACTATAAAGGTCGTATTGATTTAATACAAATAGACAAAGATGGTCTAAAAAAGATAGTAGCCACTATGAACGTAAATGCACGTATTAATTTCATCACCTCCGATGGAGTAGATCGTATTTTTGCAGGTTTGGATACCAAAAACGGTCCTATTTTAACCGTAATTCCTATCAATGGTTATAATTTTACAGGAACTACTACTTCTACTCTTCGTTTAAATGGAAAATCCGTAAACTCTTTATATTATACTAAAGAAAACGGAGTTGAATATATCTACACTGCTACTGGAGGAGATGGCAAAGAAGAAGCTACCAAAGATAGCGTATTTGATTTTTCTGGAAGTCAGAAAATTTCACAAACACAGTTTTTGGCACGCTCTGGATTTCAAAAATCTCGTGTAGATGGAACCAAACTTAGTCCTATTTGCATACAAGGAAACACCAACAACCGTGGAAAATGGATTGCAGGAGAAGGCAACGACATCGTAAGTCTTCACTTAAGTACTTTCAACAAATATACTTCCGCACAAATTCAGTATTATCAAGGCCCTTTTAAAAACTTTAGTACTCGTCAAATAGATTCCAAATCTGCTGGTTGGTTAAGCCAAGTGGAAAGCAAAAACATGTGTGCTTTACATACGGAAAGCGACGGACGTTACATTTATGTATGTGCTGGTGAACAAGGTTTACTTCGTCACAAAATTGTAAAAAATGCTTCCGGACTAAAAGACACCCTAACTATGGCAGGAACCATTGCTAATAATGCATATACTCTTGCCTTTGGAACCTTGGATAACAAAAGATTATTTATAGCCTCTGGCGCACAAGGTATTTCTACTTGTCAAACAGAAACCTCTGGCGTTGGTCTTACTTACTCTTGGGTATTAAAAGATAACAACTTTGATAGAACTGCCTCTGCTAATTTCCTTATCACCAAAAATGGTATGCTCTATGTTGCCTACGGACACGCAGGAGTATTAAGTGTAGCCGAGGATAATTGTTTTATAACCGGTATATTCTAAGATCCCATTTTTATAGTAAAAAACTCCGTACATTAAATTAATAATGGCGGAGTTTTTTTTATCCCTTATTGCTTATACGAAAATAATTTTAATGAATAGGATGCATAGAACCAATTGTATTAGGCAGAAGTAGAGCCCAAACGTAGTTTGGAACTTTGTCCAGCAGAGTAATCCTTAGCTTTTCCCACTCCAGACTTATTTTGTACTCCTAATGGAAATAGAAAGCTCCTATTCGTTTCATATAAAATCAAGAAAGTCCCTTTCTTTTCTATTTAAAACAAGATGATAGAATCAAACAATCCTTTAAATCCCGTTTGCGTATTAAGTATCGCAGGATCGGACTCCGGAGGCGGAGCAGGAATACAAGCCGATATAAAAACCATTTCTGCTTTAGGTGGATTTGCTTGTACTGCTATATCTTCTATTACAGCCCAAAACACCTTAGGGGTAAAGGAAGTATATGCCCTTTCCGGTCCTATAATAGAAGCACAAATAAAAGCAATAACCGATGATTTACAAGTGGATGCGGTAAAAATAGGAATGCTCCCCGACTCTTCTCATCCTGAAATAATTGCTAAGTTTATAAAAGCAGGAAAACTAAAAAATATAGTTTTGGATCCGGTAATGGTTGCCACCAGTGGCGATGCATTAATTTCTAATTCTAATATTTTACCTCTTATCCAATATCTCTTTCCTTGCGCCGACTTAATAACTCCTAACCTCAATGAAACACAGGTTTTGGTAAAACATCCCGTAAGCGATACCAAGCAAATGTTACAAGCAGCCAAAGAACTGTTAGAATTAGGCCCCAAAGCCGTTCTTATCAAAGGTGGTCATTTACAAAGCGAAAAAATGACCGATCTTTTACTTCTATCTTCTCGAGTTGAGCATCCATTTTGGTTTTCTTTGCCTAAAATAGAAAGCAATAATTTACACGGAACCGGTTGTACCTTATCTTCTGCTATTGCTTTTTTTCTTGGTAATGGCGAAAATATAGAAAAAGCGGTACACAGTGCCAAAAATTATATTTACCAAGCCATTCTATCAGGAAAAAACTTACATATAGGAAATGGTCACGGACCTGTAAATCATTTTTTTGAACCAATTTCTTTAACTAATAAAAAATATTATAAAAAAGAGGAGTTCTAAAATTGAACCATTTTAGAGCTCCTCTTCAAACTCTTTTATTATGCAAATTTTTTTAAATGATAAAATTTTGGAAACCGAAAATCAAATTTCCTTATCCCGTTTTTTGGAAACGCAGCATATACATGCCCAAAAAGGGGTAGCCGTTGCTGTAAACTTAGAAATTATTACACAAGGGCAATGGGATCAAAAAATTCTACAAGAAAACGATAAACTTACCCTTATTGGAGCTTATTACGGCGGTTAGTGGAATGTATTCTCCATTAATTTGGCTACCATTGCAAAAAAGCGTATTTTTGCGGTATCAAAATCGTTTTCCTTTTCTACGATCTTGTATGTTTTTTTATAAAGGGGTGCCTTACAGGCTGAGATTAAACCCATAGAACCTGATGCGGGTAATGCCGCCGTAGGAAATTAAGTTCGCACAACCTATCTCTCTTGTATTTAAGCCTCCTCTAACGTTTTAAACAAAACCGTTGCAAAACTGTAATACTATGTTTAAATTAGTGGCTATTACTCCTCAAGAGACAATACCAAACGAAACCTTAGCTATCCGAACTCTCTTGGAAGAGGGAGATCTTTACTGCCTGCACTTGCGTAAACCCAATTGGAGCTTAGAGCAAACCTATGCTTGTATAGCAGCTATTCCCGAATCCTTTCATTCCAAAATACGATTGCACGACCACTATACTTTAACAAAGTATTTTCAATTAGGAGGACTACATCTAAATGCCCGTCATCCGAACTATCCCGAAAATTATAAGGGTTCCATAAGTTGCTCTTGCCATAGTTTGGAGGAAGTTATAAATATGCAAGCATCCAAAGAATATGTCTTTTTAAGCCCTATTTTTGATAGTGTTTCCAAGAAAAATTACCAAAGCCAATTTTCAAAAACAATACTACAAAAAGCTTCCGAAAACAAAATTATAAATTCAAAGGTTTTTGCTTTAGGTGGCGTAAAAATGGAGAATATTCCCTTACTAAAATCTTATGGTTTTGGCGGAGCTGCCCTAATCGGTTCCCTATGGGAAAGCTACATAGAAACCGGAGATATACGCCTTTTGTTGTCTAATCTTCGTCAATTGCAACGCTCCTGTCTTTAATATCTTTCATAACCTCTATTAGCTTTAAAATCTTCTACTTATGAATACAAACCAAGACTTACCCACTCTCCAATTTATTACCCATGCTACGGAAAAACAAAATTATGTACAATCGGCAAGAATCGCCTTGGAATGTGGATTTAAATGGATACAATATCGCTGCAAAAAAGTAGAATCTACGGAAGATTTACTACAACAAGGATTGGAAATAAAACAATTGTGTCATTTACATCAGGCTATTTTTACGGTTAACGATTATGTGGAATTAGCTCTGGAATTAAAAGCAGATGGCGTGCACTTGGGTAAATCCGATCGTCCGATCATAGAGGCTCGTTCTTATTTGGGTAATAACTATATAATTGGAGGAACTGCCAATACCATCGAAGACATAGAGCATCTATACACGCAGGGTGCTAATTATATTGGACTTGGTCCTTTTCGCTTCACGAATACCAAAGAAAAATTAAGTCCAATTTTAGGAATAGAAGGATATAGAAATTTAACGGATTTGTGCCGAAAGAAAAAGATAAACACACCTATTTACGCCATAGGAGGAATTACTGCCTATGATGCCTCGGAAATAAAAGCCACCGGTATTTATGGCTTGGCTTTAAGTTCCGCTATTTTACAGTCGCCAAATACAAAAGAAGAATTTCAAAAAATATACCAATATTTTACAAACAATTAAAACATCAAATAGAGGGAAAGCTAAGTGTAAGTAGTAAGCTCGCTTCACCCTCTGTACCAAAATAAAATAAAAATCTATAATAATGAAAAATTTAATTATTGCAGGAAAAGAATTTTCTTCCCGCTTATTTATGGGAACCGGAAAATATAGTTCCAATGAAATGATGGAAAAAGCCATCTTAAGTTCTGGAACACAAATGGTAACCGCTGCACTAAAACGAATCAACACGGCAAATAAGCAAGATGATATGCTTAAACATATCCAACATGAGCACATTACTTTTTTACCCAATACTTCTGGCGCTCGTAATGCAGAAGAAGCTGTTTTTGCAGCCGAATTATCTAAAGAAGCTTTTGGTACCGAATGGCTTAAATTAGAAATTCATCCGGATGCTAAATATCTTCTACCCGATCCTATAGAAACGCTGAAGGCTACGGAAATCTTGGTAAAAAAAGGCTTTAAAGTTCTTCCTTACATACAAGCCGATCCTGTATTATGTAAGCGACTCGAAGAGGTAGGAGCATCTACCGTTATGCCTTTAGCTGCACCTATTGGAAGTAATCGTGGTATTCTACAAGAAGATATGCTGCAAATTATCATATCTCAAAGCCGCGTTCCTGTAGTAATAGATGCGGGTATAGGTAGTCCTTCACACGCTGCTAAAGCTATGGAAATGGGAGCTGATGCGGTATTAATTAACACGGCCGTAGCTATCTGTGGCGATCCTATTGCCATGGCTATTGCTTTTAAAATGGCAGTGGAAGCTGGACGTATGGCCTATGAAGCGCAAATAGCAGCACCCCGGTTCACTGCACAAGCCAGTAGCCCTCTAACTTCTTTTTTAAATTAAAAAACAACAGCAATGAACGAAAATGAAATTTCAAGAAAACCCTTCCCAGGTTCAGAAAAAGTATATATAAACGGAAAAGTCCATGCTATTAAAGTTCCTATGCGGAAAATTAATTTGGTGGACACGGTAGATATAGTGCAAGGGGAAAGAATAGCAAAACCAAACGATCCTGTGTATGTATATGATACCAGTGGCGCTTATACCGATTCTTCGGTAGAAATAGATCTAAAAAAAGGATTAGGAGATATTCGTAGTACTTGGATACAAAGAAGAGCCGACGCCGAAGAATTAAGTACCTTAAGTTCTGAATATGGGAATCTTCGCCTAAAAGATAAGAGTTTAGATTCTCTTAGATTTGAACATATTCGCAAACCTTTCCGAGCAAAAAGAGGACATTCCCTTACGCAAATGTTCTATGCCCGCCAAGGAATTATTACTGAAGAAATGGAGTATGTAGCCATCCGGGAAAACCAAAATGCACAAGCTTCCGGCCTTACTAATCTTATTACTCCGGAATTTGTACGTGAAGAATTAGCTGCCGGACGTGCTATCATTCCTGGTAATATTAATCACGTGGAATGTGAACCTATGATTATAGGTCGAAAATTCCTAACTAAAATCAACACCAATATTGGTAATTCCTCTACATCCTCTTCCATTGAAGAAGAAGTGGAAAAAGCGGTTTGGAGTTGTCGCTGGGGAGGAGATACTCTGATGGATCTTTCTACAGGAGCTAATATTCACGAAACTAGAGAATGGATCATTAGAAATTGTCCTGTTCCAGTAGGAACCGTGCCTATTTACCAAGCGCTGGAAAAAGTAAATGGAGTAGCAGAAGACCTAAACTGGGAAATATTTAAAGATACCCTGATAGAGCAATGCGAACAAGGGGTGGACTACTTTACTATACATGCAGGTCTAAGAAAAAAGCATGTTCCTTTGGCCTCCAAACGTCTAACCGGCATCGTTTCTCGCGGAGGTTCTATTATGGCTAAATGGTGTGCGGTTCACCAAGAAGAAAGTTTTTTATACACTCATTTTGAAGAAATTTGTGAAATTGTAAAGCAGTACGATACTGGACTTTCTTTGGGCGATGGCCTGCGTCCTGGATGTATACAAGACGCTAACGACGAAGCTCAATTTGGAGAATTGGAAACTATTGGTGAATTAACTAAAATTGCGTGGAAACACCATGTACAAGTACTTATCGAAGGCCCTGGTCATGTGCCCATGCACAAAATCAAAGAGAATATGGAAAAGGAATTGATAGACTGCCACGAAGCACCTTTTTATACCTTAGGACCATTGGTTACGGATATAGCTCCTGCTTACGACCACATCACTTCTGCCATAGGAGCCGCACTTATAGGTTGGTATGGAACAGCTATGCTTTGTTATGTAACCCCTAAAGAACATCTTGGTTTGCCTAATAAAGAAGATGTTCGTACAGGTATCATTACTTTTAAAATTGCCGCCCATGCTGCGGACTTAGCTAAAATGCACCCAGGAGCTCAAATTCGTGACAATGCCATGAGTAAGGCAAGATTTGAATTTCGTTGGAAAGATCAATTCAACCTCGCTCTCGATCCGGATAAAGCTATGGAATATTTCCGTTCTCGTGAAGGAGCCCACGAAGAAGGTTCCAAATTTTGCACCATGTGTGGACCCAATTTCTGTGCTATGCGCATTTCCAAAGAGGCCTCTAATAATTGCATGGAAGAATACGATTATAAAAAATAAAAGAATGTTATTTTCAGAAATAATAGAAAAATATAATTGGGCGGATATGGGACGTGAAATTTACGCCAAAACCCCCGAAGATGTAGAAAAAGCCCTATCCAAAGCACAACAAGCCGGAGGGGAAATAACTTTGGAAGATTTTAAGGCTTTAGTTTCACCCTCTGCTGCCAAAGCAGAATATTTAGAAACCATGGCAGCATTAAGCCGAATAGCTACCCAAAAGCGATTTGGTAAAACCATACAATTTTATATTCCCCTTTATCTTAGCAATGAATGTACCAATCACTGCATCTATTGCGGATTTAATCACGAAAACAAATTTAATAGAGTCATACTTACCGATGAGGAAATTATTGCGGAAGCCAAGGTGATAAAATCTATGGGCTATGAACATTTGCTGCTTCTTACGGGAGAATCTCCAAAAAAAGCTGGAGTAGACTATATTGAACATGCCATGCAAATACTCTCCCCTTACTTTGCTCAATTATCCTTAGAAGTACAGCCTTTGGACACCAACGAATATGCTCGTTTGAGAAAATCGAATTTAAACGCCGTTTATGTTTACCAAGAAACTTATCATAGGGAACGCTACCCTATTTATCATCCGGCTGGAAAAAAGAGTGATTATACTTGGAGGGTAAACAGCCAAGATCGCTTAGGTATGGCAGAGGTGAACAAAATTGGAATAGGGGCCTTGTTAGGACTGGAAGATTGGCGAATAGAATCACTCTCCATGGCCTTGCATCTACTCCATTTGCGAAAAGAATACTGGCGTTCTAAATATTGCATTGCGTTTCCTCGTATGCGCCCACACGAAGGTGGTTTCCAACCCCAATTTCATATCAGCGATAAAGAATTTGTACAAATGATTTGGGCTTTTAGAATTTTCGACAATGATTTGGAAATGTCACTTACCACTCGGGAAAATTCCGATTTTAGAGATCACATGATTTCTTTGGGTATCACCTCTATTAGTGCTGGATCGCAAACCGATCCGGGTGGATACAGCCATCCTAACAAGGAAGTTCCACAATTTATTACTAACGACGATCGCTCCGTGGATGCAATGAAAAAAATGATAGAAGAGCAAGGATACGAAGTGGTTTGGAAAGATTGGGATAGAGTTTATGACGCAAAATAATGCTATAGAAAGATATGCCCGCCAAACTGTTTTACCACAATTTGGCACTAAGGGACAAACTCGATTACATTCGACTTCGGCTTTAATAGTAGGAGTGGGAGGTTTAGGCTCGGTAGTGAGCCTATACCTCTGCGCTGCCGGCATTGGAAAACTAAGTTTAGTAGATCCGGATATTATCGCTGAAAGTAATTTGCAGCGACAAATTTTATATCGCACTTCCCAAATTGGGAAGCAGAAAGTAGAACAAGCACAAAAAAGTTTACATGATTTAAATCCAAATGTAGAAATAGAATTTCATGCACTGAAATACGAATTTTCTAATGCGGTAAATCTAAGTAAAGGCCATGATATTATTATAGATGGAACCGACAACGCCCAAACCCGCTACTTAATGAATGATGTAAGTATTGGACTAAATATCCCTTATATATTTGGGGCTATAAGCGATTTTTTGGGACAAATTTCCGTCTTTAATTCCGCTACGAATTCTGCCATGGATTCCGCTACATATAGATGTCTTTTCCCAGAACTTCCGGAAACACCTGACTTAACAGACAAGCAAAATGGAAATTCTTCTAATGGGGTTTTGGGTTGTTTACCTGGAGTGATTGGCTGCATGGAGGTAAATGAGGCTATTAAAACCCTTTGTGGTATGGGAAATACTTTACAAAACAAGCTTTATAGTATTAATCTCTTAGATATGCAATCTCAAATCTATAGTATAAAAGCAAGATCAGAGGAAAGAAAGTTGGCCTTAGAAAATTTTTATAAGATGGCCCGGAGTATCCCCCAAAAATAGAACAAGCAATATCTATGCTCCAACTTATACCTACATCAATTCTTTCAAAATTTGATCTACCGTAATACCCTCCGCTTCTGCTTTGTAATTTTTAACCACCCTATGCCGCAAGGATTGAAGCGCCACTGCTTTTATATCTTCTTTATCGGGCGCATATTTTCCATGAAAAGCAGCATGGCATTTAGCCCCTACTATTAAGCATTGAGAAGCTCTTGGACCGGCTCCCCAAGAAATATAATTACGAGTAATATTAGGAACCTCTTCTGCAACAGGTCGCGTGGAAGCAACCAAACGCACCGCATATTCATATAAAGAATCTGGTACCGGTATACGCCGAATAAGATGCTGAAAATATAAAATTTCTTCTGCAGACATAATCGATTGCACCTCGGTCTGCACATCGGCTGTGGTAGCACGCACAATTTCTATTTCCTCCTGTAAAGTGGGATAATCTAAACTTATCTGAAACATAAATCTATCCAACTGAGCTTCTGGTAAGGGATAGGTTCCTTCTTGTTCTATAGGATTTTGTGTAGCTAAAACAAAAAATGGCTTAGCTAAAGTATAGGTAGATGCCCCTACCGTTACAGATTTTTCTTGCATAGCCTCTAATAAAGCGGCCTGCGTTTTAGGGGGAGTACGATTAATTTCATCGGCTAAAACCAAATTTGCAAAAACGGGACCCGGAACAAACTTATAATTTCTTTCTTTATCTAATATCTCAAAGCCTGTAATATCGGAAGGCATTAAATCTGGCGTAAATTGAATACGATGAAAACTAAGATCCATGGCCTTAGATAAGGTTTGTACCAACAAGGTTTTCGCTAAACCAGGAACCCCTACTAAAAGGGCATGCCCTCCACTAAAAATAGAAAGAAGTATATCCTCTACCACCAAATCCTGTCCTATAATCTGCTTGGAAATTTCTTTCTTCATGGCTTGGTACTTTGCCTCCAAAGCAGCCATTGCTTTGACATCATCCGTAAATTCCTGCATAACTACATTTTCCATTTATACTTAAAGTCGCAATCGGCATAAGATCCTAATAATCGAATATAAGTATTGGCAATTTTGTCTTTCATCCAATTTTGCATTTTCGTTGTTTTTGCTTTTTCCAAAGCCAATACATAAATTTTATCATAATCCTCTCTGAGATTGGCTCTATGTGGGGGGGTCTTCCGTTTTACAAAGAATATACGAAAAGCATTTTGTCCATCTTCGTCCACAAACGGTAAGGCATGGGTAATTTCTCCTTCTTCTAATTTTTCTACCGAAAGATAAATCATGTGCTCTATCTCCTCTGAAGTGTAGCTGGGTTTACGGGTCATAGGACTTAGATAAGCACCATTCCCCTGCCCTCCTGCATCATCCGAAAAAATTCTAACGGCATCTTCAAAACTATATTCCGCCTTGCGAATTAATTTTGATACCGAATCTAATTCTATTTTCGCACGAAGCAAATCCATGTCCGAAGGCTTCGCTCTTATTAAGATATGGCGAACATTAACCATTTCGCCTTTTTTATCTAATACTTCTAAAATATGAAAACCAAATTGAGTTTCAAAAACAGGAGATAATTCATTTATCGGCAAACTAAATGCCATAGACTCAAATTCACTTGCCCATTCGCCACGCCCCCCATATCCTAATTCGCCTCCTTTACGAGCAGATCCAGGATCTTCCGAATAAAGAGCGGCCAAAGAACGAAAATTTTCCCCTTTAGCAATACGAGATCGTAATTCTTCTAAACGAGATTTAGCCAATTCTTTTTCCGTAGAACTAATAATAGCCTTCTTTACAATAGAAGACAATTCATATTCTATAGGAACCAAAGGAACACTATCTTTAGGTAATGCATCATAAAAGCGTTTTACCTCGGTAGGCGTAACTTTAATATCTTGTGTCAATTTATTTTCCATAGTACGAGCAATAAGGGCCGACTTTATCATTTCCCTATATTCTTCTTTTAGCTGCAAAATAGTTTTTCCATAAAATTCTTCCAACTTTTCACGGGAACCTATTTGCTCCACAAAATATCGAATACGACTCTCCAACTCATTTTCTACTTCATTCTCGCTAATATTAATACTGTCTTCATCGGCCTGTAAGGCGTATAAATCGCTTACCAACATGGCTTCCAATGCGCCACAACGCGACTGTTCGCTAATCAGTTCTCCCGTCATACGTAAGTTTTCCACCGCTTTTTCTACGTCCGATAACTTAACCATTTTGGTTCCCACCACAGCCACAATTTGATCTACTATTATTCCACGATTTAACGTTTCTTCTAAGGTTTGCACCGAAAAATCAGAAACACTATCCTTTTCTTCGGTTAGAGTATAGTCTAATTCATCCGAAACGGTATCCGTTAAGGTTTCTCCCTTTAAATGTGTTTTAGCAGGAGAAAACTGCGCAAATCCCATTTCTATACCAAACAGGCACAAAAAGAAGAATATAGGTAGTTTTTTTTGCAATACTTTCATAAATTAGTAATATTTTATCTCTTTAGCCTGTTCTGCTTCTTTTAATAAACCATCTCTCATTTCTTGGAGTATGGCCTGTTTTCTTTTGTTTAGAATAATAAGTCGAATACGGTTACGCTCAAAAGGAAAAGGAGAAACCATATCCCTAACTCTAAAATCAAGAATAACCACGTAATAAATAAATTTTCCAAATACGACCTCTATTTGATGATGATTACTAAGAAATTCTTCCTGATCATACGTTTTTATGGGTATTTCGCGTAAAAGATCATTAAAAAACAACCATTGATCGGTATCTAAAAAGTAATTATCTGCCGATTTTGCACATAAATTACTTAATTTAATAAGATTACGTTCTGAAAACGGTTCAGAAAACAACTCTTTTTTTATTTTTTTTTCATCGGGATCGTTCCGCAAGACTTTGGCAAAACGAACTTTTACAATATTACTCTTCAAATAAAATTGTTCCGAATTAGCCTTGTAATAATCCTCTAATTCTTGTTCAGAAACAATAGTATCTAATAATTGTTCCGCAACCCTATTTTGATAAGTAAATATAATTAAGGAGTTTTTATAATCCTCTATTTGTTTCTTATAATAATCTTCCGAAACATCGGTATTCTTCTTGGCCTTTTGTAAAAGCACTTGTTGCAATACCCAATTTTCAATTATCTTTTTAGAGGCATCCGCACTATCGGCTGGGAGCATACCTACCGGAAGCATAGACTGCAAATCGCTTTTATATAGGACCTCCTCAGCGACAGAAACTATTTTTTCATCATGACTATATCCTAAGCGCTTGCAAGAACTTACTAAAAACAGCATTGCAAACGCACCCAAAAAAATTGGGAAACATCGTGATTTATTGAAATAGGCTCTCAAAGACATCTTTATTTACCGTAACTTTATATGTTTTATGTAATTCTTTTATCCACTGCTGATCTAAATAATTTTGATAATCCGAAATAACTAAACCTTTAATTTCGGAAAAATCTTTATAAGATTCCGGTATAATTTTTTCTATAATTACAAATGCTTTTCGCGTATCTCCAGAGAGTATATCCTTAGATAATCCTAATACCCAAGGAGTATTATCCACAAATATATTGCTACCGGGCTCAAAAGTATTTTCTTCCACTTTTATCACATCTATCCCAAAAGACTTATCCATTTGCGCCCTTATTTGCTCTACGCTCCAATTCTTTTTATATGCTTTTTCCATACATTTGCGCATTTGATCGGTAGAAACAGTTTTTACATCATACGAAACTACCACTGCATCTACTTTATGTGGCCATTTATATTGATCTTTATGATCTTCGAAATATTTCCTTAAGGCCACGGTATCATTAGAGGCTTTAGCCCAAACCTTGCGATTATTTATGTCAAACAAATACACCCCGTCTCTATATTCTTTCATCAGCGCTTTAAATTCTGGATATTTAGAATCCAACATTTTTGCTTCGTTTTGTAAACTATAGGAAATTTTAAATTCCCCATACATTTCGCCTATTATCTGCGCTTTCCCTTTTAGCGTTTGTTGTTGCTTCTCTTCCATATAGCGAGCAAAATCCGACAAATAGACTTTATTATTGCCGTATGAAAATAAAACTTGACTATAGATTTTGGGATTAGAAAGCGAATCATACACCCAATGTCCGGCTTTAAGAATGGTATCTTTAATCAATGCCTGAAAGGAAAATAACACCGCTGTATTTTCTTTCAAATTATTATTTTTCATTAATTTGGAAGCATAAACTTTGATAGGAAGAGTCGATCTTTCATCTTTGCTTATATTATATTCCAAATTGGGTAAAACCGCCAAATAGCTTTCTATACTGCTGTTGGAAATAAACTGTAATATATGCCATCCAAATCGAGTTTGGATAGGTTTAGAATATTCGCCGGGTTTCATTTTATAAAATGCTTCTATAAATTCCGGTATCATACGGTTGACCGTAAATTCCCCTAAATATCCCCCTTTAGAAGAGGCATTGTCTTTGGAATATTCTTTTGCCACTTCTTCAAAGGAAGTTCCAGATTGCAACTTAGCATAAGCTTCGTCTATTTTTGCCCTACAAGCAGACTTTTGTTCGGGGGTGGTATCAAAAACCGTAATAGGTACTAAAATATGAGCGGCTTTAATACTTCCCAAAGCTGGCTTTTTATCGGTAAGTTGAATAATATGATAACCATATTGAGTTCGTATAGGCATGGAAATATCTCCTACTTTCATAGCATATACTGCTTTCTCAAAAGGATAAACCATACTAAAAGCAGTAAAATAACCCAAGTCCCCTTCATTTCCGGTTTCCTTATATTGTTTTTGATTTTTTACACGATTTAACTCGGCCGAATATTTTAATGCGGTTTTTGCAAAATCAGCACCTTTCAACAATTCGTTTCTAGCTTGCATTGCTTTGTTATAGGCTGTAAGCGTATCTTGCACTTTAGCATCTTTATATAAACTTATTAATATATGACGTGCCCGCACATCGTAAAGCATATTAGAATATGCCTCTTTTAACAAAGCCTCCGATACCTGGTGGTCGGTAAGATAGGGTTCCGCCAATTGAGCTCTATAGGTATAAAGTTCTTCCTGCAAAGCAGTATTGGTATCGTAACCGGCATCTATAGCGGCCTGTACCTTAAGACGGAAGTTAATATAAAGATCTAAATAATTTGTTAAATCTTCCTTATTAGGACGCACTTGCTTATTGAGAACGGAATTTTTGGTATAATTTTTATAAAAATCACCTCTTGTGGTGGTGTCCTTTCCTACGATCAACAAAACAGATTGATCTGTAAGCTGTCCTTGGGCCATAGAAAAGGAAAGTAGGGTACATAGGATAAAGCTGAATGTTTTCATATTTATAAGGATATATATCTTTTATTGATTTTTGTTTTTTTAGCGATAAAAAATCGTTAGCGTGAATAATTGGGTGCCTCTTGGGTAATAGTTATGTCGTGCGGATGCCCTTCTATGGCCGAAGCCGGAGTAATACGTATAAATTTGGCCTTTTGAAGATGATGTATATCTTTGGAACCTGTATATCCCATTCCTGCCCTAAGTCCACCCACCAATTGTAGCAACACTTCCGATATGGAACCTTTATATGGAACTCGTCCTACTATTCCTTCCGGAACCAACTTCTTTATATCTTCTTCCATATCCTGAAAATATCGGTCTTTAGATCCGGATTGCATAGCCTCTAAAGATCCCATTCCTCGGTAAGATTTAAATTTTCTACCTTCGTAAATAATGGTTGTTCCAGGAGATTCTTCGGTTCCCGCAAAAAGAGAACCAGCCATTACCGAAGATGCTCCTGCAGCTAAAGCTTTAACCACATCACCGGAATAACGAATACCCCCATCTGCAATTAAAGGAATCTTAAGGCCTTTTAAAGCCTCCGCTACTTGATAAACAGCGCTTAACTGAGGAACCCCTATTCCTGCTACAATACGAGTAGTACAAATAGAACCTGGTCCTATTCCTACTTTTACAGCATCCACCCCTGCTTTAACCAAAGCTTCAGCAGCCTGTGCAGTGGCAATATTCCCTACCACCAAATCTACTCCCGTATATCTTTTTTTAAATCGTTTAGCGGCTTCTATCACGTAAAGCGAATGACCATGCGCCGTATCTATCACTATAGCATCTACCCCAGAAGCAACTAAAGCATCTACTCTTTCTTCCATATTGGCGGTAATCCCCACTCCTGCTGCCACTCTTAATCGTCCTGAAGAATCTTTACAGGCCATAGGTTTCGCCTTCAGATTCATTATATCCCTATAGGTAATAAGACCTATTAATTTACCCGTTTTGTCTACTACTGGTAGTTTTTCTATTCTATGCTGCTGTAAAATATCGGCTGCCTGATCAAAAGATATTTTACCAATGGCAGTAACCACCTCCTTAGTCATTACCTCACTAATTTTACGCTCGTAATTTTTTTCAAAACGTAAATCCCTATTAGTTACTATCCCCACTAACTTCTTTTTACTATCCGTAACCGGAATACCCCCGACCCGAAACTCTTTCATCAACGAAAGGGCATCTTTAACTACAGCCTTATCATTTAAGGTTATAGGATCAGTAATCATCCCATTTTCGGCTCTTTTTACTTTCTTAACCTCTAATGCCTGTTCCTCTATGCTCATGTTTTTATGAAGCACTCCTATTCCACCTTCTTGCGCCATAGCAATAGCCAATGAGGCATTGGTAACCGTATCCATAGCCGCCGATACAAAGGGTATATTTAATTTTATATTACGAGAGAAAGCAGAGGAGGTATCTACTTCTCGAGGTAGTACCTCAGAATAGGCAGGTAAAAGTAGAACATCGTCATATGTGAGACATTCTCCTACGAATTTATCCGAATCCAAATTCATTCGTTATCGTTTTAAGTTATAAGGTGCAAAAGTAAGAAAAATAATGTAATTTTGCCACTTGCTAAGGAAGTAATACATAAAAAATATTCATCATATACTTTAAAAAATGGAAAACAAAGATTTAGGATTCAATTCCTTATTAATTCACGGAGCGAGTATCGAAGATCCATACGGGAATGTAAACGTTCCTATACACCAAACCTCTACTTTCCGATTTAAATCGGCCGAAGATGGAGCCGCTTGTTTTGCAGGAGAAAAAGATGGTTTTATATATACCCGCATCGGCAATCCCACCATTGGTGCTTTGGAAAAAGTTGTAGCAGATTTAGAACATGGTTGCGGGGGGATAGCTACTGGCTCTGGAATGGGTGCCGTTAGTGTAGTTTATATGGCTCTTCTCGGGCAGGGTACTCACGTTGTTAGTTCTGCGGCCGTATATGGTCCATCGAGAGTAATGTTAGAAAGTTTCCTTAAAAACTATGGGGTAGAATCCACATTTGTAGACTCTTCCGACATATGCGCTGTAGAAAAAGCAATACAAGCCAATACTAAATTAATTTATATTGAAACTCCTGCTAATCCTACTATGGATATTACCGATATTGAAGCTGTAGCAAAATTGGCTCATAGCAAAAATATTCTTCTTGCCATAGACAATACTTTTTGCAGTCCTTATTTGCAACGTCCCTTAGATTTGGGTGCCGATATCGTTTTTCATTCCATGACTAAATTTATCAATGGACATGCGGATATTGTTGCCGGTATGGTAGTTGCCAAAGATCCTGTTTTATATAAGAAACTAAGAGGCACTATGGTTATGCTCGGATGCAATATGGATCCTCTTCAATCTTATTTTGTAATTAGAGGTCTTAAAACTTTAGGAATTCGCATAGACAGAGCTCAGGAAAACGCCATGAAAGTGGCTTCTTTCTTAGAAAAACACCCGAAAATTGCGTGGGTAAAATACCCGGGATTACCTTCTCATCCTCAATATGAATTGGCAAAAAGACAAATGAAAGGCCCTGGAACCATGATTAGCTTTGAAGTAAAAGGAGGTTTGGAAGCAGGACGCATACTTATGAATGAAGTCAAACTTTGTATATTGGCCGTTTCCTTAGGAGGAGTAGAAACTTTAATTCAACACCCCGCCTCTATGACCCATGCCAAAGTATCTCACGAAAACAAACTAAAAGCTGGTATTACCGATGGCTTGGTACGTTTCTCCGTTGGAATAGAAGATGCACAAGATATCATTCACGATTTGGAACAAGCACTATCAAAAATCTAATGTGATATTTTCCCTATACAAAAAAGAGGTTGAGAATCTATTTAAATTCCAACCTCTTTTTTTTGTATCTTATGCTTCAAATCTAAAACTTTCAAAACAAGAGAAAAAACAACTACTATCTTTTTATATTTCTTTCTGCATCCAATTGTGCTTTGGATTTACTTTGGGTCACCACATAAACCCCTAAAAACACCAAAGCCGCTGCCAAAGCTTTTACCCAAGTAAAACTATCCATCCCGAGAATTAAGGCTAATAATGCGGTGGTAATAGGTTGCACATAATTATATACACTCAAAACCGTGGGGCGTAAAGCCTTTTGTGCCACAGGTATAAGCATATAGGTGATAAAAGTTGCCCCTACCACTACGTAAGCCAATTCTAAATAAGCTTTCAGTGGAAGATTTGCATAATCTATCTCCGAGACACTACCATAAAGAAAAGGCAAAGAAACCATGGAAGAAAAAAGGAACATCCATTTCATAATGGTAACCGGTTTGTATCGCGATATTAAATTACGAAATGCCGTTAAGTAAATGGCATAAGATATACCACTAATTAAGCAAAGTGTAATTCCCCATATATTTCCAGAAGCAGAACTATTTTTCCCACTTAGAACCATAATAACTGCACCAGCCAATCCTAAACAAACCCCTCCTACTTTTTTGAAAGTAATAGGCTCTTTTAAAAAAAAAGCAGCCAAAAGCATGGTGAAAATAGGGGTAAAAGTCACTACTATGGCGGCTTCTATGGGAGAGGAATATTCCAAACCTTTTACAAAAAGCATTTGATTCATCAATACTCCAAATAAAGCGGCTAAGGCTAATAAAGCCAAATCTTTGATGGGGACTTTTTCGTACTTTATTAGCAAAGAAACCATCCAAAACAAAATAGCACCTCCACAAGTTCTAAAAAAAGCCATAGCATATGCCGATACAAATTCCGGCATAACTAATTTAGATATAAGAATATTTACACCAAAAATAATATTGGCTGCTAAAATGGCTATATGCCCACGAAAAATCGAAACGGAAAGTTTTTCATTCCCCATAAAATCGCTCCTAAAAATATTTTAAAAAAGGAGGGCAAAGTTAAGCATTTTTACTTACATTTGTTCTTTATGAAGATCACAACCTAAAATACACGAATATGAACTTTTACTTTTCAGCTTTTAATTTTAAAAGTGCCTTAATACGTAGCATTATCGCTATTATCGTAGGCTTAATCTTTTGCATCTTCCCTGAAAATGCCGCCAATACTCTTATTATCGTTGTGGGAGCTGCTATTATCCTCATGGGGCTTGTATCCTTTTTGTCGCATTTCACCTATAAAAACGCCCCCAAACCTACTGCTATAATTTTTATTAATTTAATCATTAGCCTTATTGCAGGGGTTTTACTTATTGTTTATTCTCCTACTTTCGTTTCTGTCGCTATGATCTTTTTTGGAATTTTACTTATCATTGGAAGCCTTGGACAAATCATTACTCTTATCAGTTTAAAAAGATTAGAAGTAGAAATTTCTTTTTGGGTTTATATATCCCCTATCTTATTGCTATTAGTAGGTTTACTTATTTGTTTTGACCCTTTCCACTCGGCTTCCACTCTATTTATTATATTTGGAATTGCCGCTATCTTCTATGGAGTTTCTGATTTAATTACCCAAGTCCGTATCCGTTATCGTCTAAAAAAAGCGGGTAAAAAATTAGTAGATGGAGAAATAGAGGATATTTCATACGAAGAAGTAGAGAAATAAACAGTATAGGTAGAACGAAAATCTGCAGCTATATGAATTATAGAATGCTATGGTGACTAATTGTTTTATATAACCATAGCATTTATTTTTCTATGTTCTAACTTCTAAATCCTAAAATGCTGAACATTTCCACCCCAATGGCTATAGCTCGTTCATCTACATCAAAACAATCGGTATGTAAGTTGGCATGCGTATTGTCTGTACTTTCTTTTGCCGTACCCAAGCGAAATAAACATCCAGGAATTTCATGGGTATAATAAGCAAAATCCTCTGCGGTCATACGCAAATTGAGTTCTTTTACCTTATCTTTTCCAAGTAAACTTTCCGCTAAACTACGAGCTTTAGCAGTAGCTTGTGCATTATTCCATACAAAAGGATAACCATGATCTATAAAAACCTCACAACTTGCCCCCATCGCTTGGGCTATATTTTCTGCACAAATTTTAATCCTATCGTGAGCTCGACTCCGCCACTGTTCATCAAAGGTGCGCAAGGTCCCATCTATCTTTACTTCTCCCGGATTAATATTGGTTCTGCCTTCCCCTATAATTCTACCAAACGATAAAACAGTAGGAATATAAGGCGGTGCTTGCCGACTTACTATTTGCTGTAATCCAGTGAGGATATAAGCTGCGGTCAATACCGTATCTACATTCAATTCCGGAGTAGCTCCGTGTCCTGCTTTTCCTTTTACATTAAGATATATTTCATCGGTAGAGGCCATATATTGTCCCTCCTTAAATCCAAGTTGACCACAAGGCATTTCCGGCAATACGTGTAAAGCATATATTTTTTCCGGGCGCGGATTCTCTAAAACCCCTTCCTTTATCATTACTGGAGCTCCCGCCCGAAAATCTTCTTCCGAGGGTTGAAAAAGCAATTTTATCGTTCCTTCCAATTTATCTCGCATCTGCTGTAAAATATGCGCCGCTCCTAATAAACAGGCCATATGAACATCGTGCCCACAGGCGTGCATAACGCCTTCGTTTTTAGAGGAAAACGACAAACCTGTAGCCTCTTCTATGGGCAAGGCGTCCATATCGGACCTTAGTGCCACACAACGTTTATCTGGATTTCTTCCCTGAATACAAGCCAATACTCCATATCCGGAATATCCCGATTGAAAAGGAATATTCCACTGTGTCAATTTTTGCTCTATGTATTTTCCGGTTTCTTTCTCTTGGGTAGAAAGTTCTGGATATTGATGCAAATGACGACGTATTTGAATATGCTCTTGGGCATATTCAGCTACCTTCTTTTTTATTTCTTCCTCTATATTCATAAATCTAATTTTAAGAACGTCCTTGAAAAGATGGAACTTGCAGAGAAATAGGGTTTGGTTCCAACCGATATATTATAACACTTGTAAATTAACTAAACGAGCATAGGCTCCTTTTAAGGCTAATAATTCTTCATGGGTCCCCCTCTCTACAATATGCCCACCATCATAAACGATAATACAATCTGCATGACGAATAGTAGACAATCTATGGGCAATAACCACAGAAGTTCTTCCTTTCATTAAAGCCGAAAGAGCTTGCTGAACTTGCAATTCCGATTCTGTGTCTAAGGCCGAAGTGGCTTCATCTAATACTAAAATGGGAGCGTTTTTTAATATAGCCCGCGCAATAACAATGCGCTGCCGCTGACCTCCCGATATATTCATCCCCATATCCCCCAAGAGCGTGTCGTATCCCTGCGGCATATCCATGATAAATTCATGCGCATTAGCTTTTTTAGCCGCTTCTATCACTTGCTCTAAAGAAGCTTTACGTCCAAAACAAATATTATTGGTTACCGTATCGTTCCAAACAAAAGGCTGCTGGTCGACCATGCCTACTAAATTTCGTAAATCCTTTAACTTTATATTTCTTACATCACAAGTATCAATAGCTACACGTCCGGATCCAACATCATAAAAACGAGAAAGTAAATCTACCGTTGTAGTTTTCCCTGAACCCGAAGCCCCAACTAAGGCAAAGGTTTTGCCTTTGGGGATTTCAAGACTAATATCTTCCAATACGTTTTCTTCCGAATCGAGATACCTAAAATACACATGTTCGTAGGTGATTTTATCCTTAAAATCTAATTTACATATAGAATCTATTTTATCGAAAATAACTACATTCTCATCTATTACTTTATATATTCGCTCTAGAGCCGCCCGCCCTTTCTGCATATTATAGTACGCATTCACCGTTGCCTTGGCCGGAGCAATAAGCCGAGTGAAAAGCAATACAAACAAAATAAACATATCCGCATGTAAGTGTTGGTTCAACACCTGACATCCACCAAACCAAAGAATTGCCATTAAAACCGCTATCAACAATAATTCCGTTAAGGGATCTGCCAAATCTCTACGTCTGTGAACTTGATTTAAAACCTTAGTGTAACGCGCATTTTTCTTTTCAAAACGTTCAATAGTATAATTCAATAAATTAAACGACTTTATAAGACGTACTCCACTTATCGTTTCCTCTATAGAAGAAAGAATTCCCCCCATTCTTAACTGGCTTTGATCGGCCCCCGCTTTGAGCTTTTTCCCTACTATCCCTATCACATAAAGTACCAACGGAAGAACCAAAAGAATAAATAGAACCAAGGGCGTATTAATGGCAAAAAGAGCCATCAGAAAAACAATTACATTTAGAGGATCCTTAAAAAAACTCTGTATAGAAGTTACTATAGCCCATTCTACTTCGTTCATATCGGAAGTAGCCCGGGATATCAAGTCTCCTTTTCTTTGCTCTGAAAAATAAGACAAGGGCAAATTCATAATACGAGTGTAAAATTCATCCCGTAAATTTCGTATTAGACCACTACGTATGTATGCTAAGTAATACATTCCTAAATAGCGGAAAAGATTAGAAAAAAGAGAAAAAACCACAAAGCATATGGCCAGCACAGATAGTGCTACTAAATTGCCATAAATATCTTGCATTTGTCCCACATAATAATAAGCGTATTGCAAAAGGACATCCGCATTTAAACGAAATGGAGGCAAAACACTTATTTTATCTACCATCCCAAAAATAACTGCCAAGAATGGAGCGATCAACGTAATAGAGAAGAAAGAGGCAAATACAAACAGTAAATTAAAAAATAAATTTAGGGCAAGATAGCCTTTATAATTCTTAAAATATGTGAAAAAACGTCCTATTTGCTTCATTTGTTTGTCAATTCCAAATGCAAAAATACAATATTATTTTTGATATTCTGCATATGAAAAAATGCGGGACCGGAGAGTTTCTCCAAACGGAAAATAACTATCTTTGCAACTATGATAGTAGAAAGAGATTTAGAAAAGGCTCTAAAGCCCTACATTGTAGAACGTGCCTTACCTTTGGTTCTATCCATGCTGCAAAGCGAAGGGGTACGTCTCGCATTTTCCGATCGCAAAGGCCGCACTCTTGGTTATTATATGGCCCCTAAATCCAATCGCAAGCTCTCTAACAAACAAAGTTTCGACCAACTTCATACTATTTCGCTTCAAGTGAATCTTTCTCCTTATGCTCTTCTTTTTATTTTTATTCATGAATGGGCTCATCTTATCACAGTGAAGAAGTACGGGGAAGTTTCGGCCCACGGTTGGCAATGGAAAAAAACTTTCAAAGAACTCTTTATTCCTTTTTTAACGCCCTCTATTTTTCCAAAAGAGCTATTAGAAGCCATACATCTATATTTTCAAAAAACCAGTCGTTTTTTCGATTCCCAAATTAACGAAGCCTGCCTAAAATACGGAAAAGATCGCAAGGATTTTCATCGGATTTATAAAAAAAACATTAAACAAGGCATTGTTATCCCAGCTCCTTACATGGACGAAGATATGGAAAGATTAAAATTAAAGATTATAAATTCCAAACTACCATCCAAAGAAATAGATTTCACACCGAAATCTACGGCAACAGCAGAAGTAACCACCACAGAGGCAGAAGCAATCATCACAGAAGCAGAAGCAGAAGCAACCATCACAGAAGCAGTTAATGCTCTTAATATCAACGACAGCCCCCCCTGTCCTATTGGCAGCTTCTCGCCAAAAAGCAGTGTGCTTTTGCAAAATCAAATTCTAAAAATAGAAAAAATAGAAATGCCCTTTGTGTATTGCCAAAACATAAAAACCGGACAATTTTTACGAATCCATCATTTAGTAGAAGTCTGTAATATAATAGAGGTCAATCATACAAAAGAAGACCTCCTAAAGAAGACCTCCTAAGAGCCCCACAAAGAAAATACGTGAAGAAGACCCATCTGCCCAAGTAGTATCCCCAAAAACAAATGTCTCAAAAAAGTCTTTTCATTCATCAAGAACATAGTTTATAGAGGCATATATAAGGCTAAGCTTTTCGCTTTTTCCTGCATATTCCAAGAAAAAGAAGGACAATTACAACCTTGATTCGTTTTTTTTACACTTCTTCCAGGAAGATAATATCGAGAAGTTGTACAAGAGGTACACAAGAAAACAAATAAAAGGCAGAAAACGAAAATGTGTTTTCTTTCTTTTATGGAAAAACTTTTATTTTTATTCATTTCTTTATATTCTTCTTAATTTTATATAAACAATAATATTTAAACGCATTAGACAAAATACCTTCTTTAGCCGTATAGTATTTCTCCTCTTTCCTTGACCTAAAAATCTAACTATTTTTTTGGATTCCTGTCCTTATTTAAATTCGATTTCTGTCTTTATTTATAAACATCCACAAAATTAATTTTTTTTTCGCAAAAAAAACACATAAATTTGCCAACTAAACAAGCTTTCTGTTATCGCCTGCAAAAGGGATAAAACGGATGAAAGTTTCAAAGAGTTCCGATTCCTCCCTTATGCGAACTAAAAAAAACCTCATCCATTGCACGAGAACACAATTCTATTAGTCTATGCTGAAAATTTTCGGACAATATATTTTGCTTCTGAAAAAAGTTTTTACAAAACCAACCAAAAGCAAGCTGTTTTGGAAACAGGTAGCGGATGAAATCTATTACCTTGGTGTAGATTCGGTTCCCATCGTTGCTATTGTATCTATTTTTGTAGGGGCTGCGGTAACCATGCAGATAAAATTTAATGTGGATAGCCCTTGGATGCCTCTATACGCCATAGGTTTCGCCACTCGAAAAGCCATTATCTTAGAATTTGCCCCAACGATCATAGGTCTTATTTTAGCAGGGAAAATGGGTTCTCATATAGCGTCCCAATTAGGAACTATGAGAATTTCAGAACAGATAGATGCTATAGAAGTAATGGGTATCAATTCGGCTAATTATTTAATTTTGCCTAAAATTATTGCCTGTCTTCTCTTTAATCCCATACTAATTATGCTTAGTATTGTCTTGGCTCTATTTGGCGGCTGGAGCATAGGGGTAAGCGTGGCCGGATTAACTACCTACGAATACATTTACGGCATACAATTCGAACAACAAACCTACGACCTCATTTATGCCATTATTAAGACTGTTGTTTTCGCTTTCTTTATATCTACTATTTCTGCTTTTTATGGATACACCGTCAAGGGTGGTGCCTTAGAAGTTGGGAAAGCAAGTACTAAAGCTGTAGTAAATAGTAGTATTGCCATTATCTTAGTTAACTTACTTCTAACACAACTTTTAATCGCATGATAGAAGTCAAACACCTAAACAAGTCTTTTAATGAGCAGCAGGTTCTTTTCGATATAAATCTTGAGTTGAAACCTGGGAAAAACAATCTAATTATAGGCCAAAGCGGTTCTGGGAAAACCGTATTAATGAAATGTTTAGTAGGCTTAATTTCACCCGACAGTGGAGAAATTTTATTCAACAATAGAAACTTTCTTTCTACCGATAATAGAGAGGACCTAAGCTCTATCCGAAAAGAAATTGGTATGGTCTTCCAAAATGGAGCCCTTTTTGATTCCTTATCCGTATTGGAAAATGTAATTTTTCCACTGAACATGTTTGCCAAAATGAATCCGGAAGAAAAAATAGATAGGGCTCACGAATGTCTTAGCAGGGTCAATTTGTCGAATATAAATAAGCTATTCCCTTCCGAATTAAGCGGAGGTATGCGCAAACGTGTAGCTATAGCCAGGGCCATAGCCATAAAACCAAAATATTTATTCTGTGATGAACCCAATTCTGGACTCGATCCAAAAACTTCTACTCTCATCGATCAATTGATTGCAGAAATAACAGAGGAATACCATATTACCACCGTAATTAACACACATGATATGAATTCTGTATTACAAATAGGAGACAATGTTCATTTTATTTTCGAAGGCAAACTGTGGTGGCAAGGAAACAAACGAAATATTTTAGAAACTGACAATCCAGAAATGCGTCACTTTTTAGAAGCTTCGGAACTTACTCGAAGAATATTACATAACATCAATACTCAAAATTCGTGAATTTTTTAGATATTCTTATTTTTATTCCCCTACTGTGGTTTGGCTACAAAGGCACTAGAAATGGCTTTATCATGGAAATAGTTTCCTTAATATCTATTATAACCGGTATTTATTTATCTATCCATTTTTCTCATCTAATCTGTTTGTGGTTTAAAATAGAGGGGGATTATGCCCCTGTCTTGGCTTTTGCTATTACTTTTTTAGGAGCAGTAATAGGAATTTACATTTTAGGAAAAAGTTTAGAATCCTTACTAAAAAAGATGTCACTAAGTTTTGTAAACCGTATAGCCGGATTCTTATTAGGCCTACTAAAAGCGTTTCTTCTAATAGGCATTGGTATTTATTTTTGGAATAAAATAGATCGTTATCAAAAAATTTTAAAACCAGAAATTCGCGACGAATCTATTTCCTATAAGTTTATAGAAAAAACAACCTACCAGTTATGGCCTACATTAACGGCCTACTGCATTTAATAAAATATTGAAACAAAATTTATATTATAAAAATATAAGGAATCATGCACTACGATATGTTCTATCTAATTTTACTCTGTGTCCTTTTCATTTTAGCTATTTCCGATTTGGTGGTAGGGGTAAGCAATGATGCCGTTAATTTTTTAAATTCGGCTATAGGTTCTAAAGCAGCCCCCTTTTACGTGGTTCTTATTATAGCCAGTGCTGGCGTAATTTTAGGGGCTACTTTTTCTAGTGGCATGATGGAGGTTGCACGAAGCGGAATTTTCAATCCTTCCCGATTTTCCTTTCATGAAGTTATGCTAATTTTTTTAGCCGTAGTCGTAACCGACGTGGTCGTTTTGGATCTTTTCAATACTTTTGGTCTTCCAACTTCTACCACAGTATCCATGGTTTTTGAATTATTAGGTGCTTCTGTAGCCATAGCCCTAATAAAAATTTACTATACCCAAGGCGAGAATTTTGCCAATTTAGCCGGGTATATCAACACCTCCAAAGCTTCCGCTATTGTATTTAGTATATTGGCATCCGTATTTATAGGTTTTGTAGTGGGAACCGTCGTCCAGTTTTTAGCTCGTTGCCTTTTCACCTTTAAAACGAAGAAAACTCTAAAATATTTTGGATCTCTATGGGGAGGTATCTGCATAGCTCTAATTGTCTATTTTATTATTTTCAAAGGGATGAAAGGTTCTTCTTTAATTCCAGAGTATGTAATTACTTACCTATCTCTACATACTTGGCAGTTTATGCTTATCACCTTTGCTATCGCTTCGGTTCTTTTACAATTGATTTACTCTATTTTCAAATACAATCCATTAAAAATAATTGTTTTAGCTGGAACCTTTGCCCTTGCAGTAGCTTTTGCTGGCAATGATTTAGTAAATTTTATAGGTGTTTCTATGGCCGGCCTAAGTTCTTACGATATTTTTACGGCCTCCCCTGCCGGAACATCGCCATTTCTTTTGAATATGAGTGCTCTACAAGGACAAGAATCCCCCACTGCCATGTTTATTCTTTTCTTATCCGGCTTTGTGATGACTCTAACCCTTTGGTTTTCTAAAAAGTCCAAAAATGTTTTGCAAACCACCGTGAAGCTAAGTAGTCAAAACAGCAATGAAGAAGAACGCTTTGCCTCCACCTCTCTATCTCGCTCCATCGTTAAAATGTTTGTTGGCTTAAGTGATGCGGGGGATAAAATTTTACCTGCCAAATTAAAAAGGACTATTGCCCGTCGATTCCGCCCTGCGAAAAGCACACAAGATGGAGAAGCTTTTGATTTAGTAAGAGCCTCCGTTAATTTAATGGTTGCCTCTGGACTTATTGCATTTGGAACCTCCCTTCGTCTGCCCCTCTCCACTACCTATATTACTTTTATGGTTGCCATGGGCTCTTCTCTTTCCGATGGGGCATGGGGGCGTGAAAATGCCGTATATAGAGTTACGGGGGTATTTACCGTTATAGGAGGTTGGTTTGTAACCGCTTTGGTTGCCTTTTCAATTGCTTCTGTCTTTGCCTTTATTCTCTACTTCGGTGGCGCTTTAGCCATGGTAGGCATACTCGGTTTAGCTCTTTATTCTATTATTCGCAACCGTCGAAAATCCAAAAAAAATGCAGGGAAAGAAGAGCAAAACGCCACTTACTTACGTGGAGAAATTGCACCGGAAGGAATAGCCTATGCTATCAACAAGGATATTATCAGTTTTATAGAAACCATTCCTAATTTATACGATTCCGTACTATCCGCTTTAGACGAAGAAAGTTTGAAAACCCTTAGAAAAACCCAAAAAGATTTTCAAAGCTTAGAAGTGCGCAGTCAAATCATGAAAAACAAATTCAATGAAACTATAAAATTACTACAAGATCAAAATGTGCCAGGTGCCGCTTTCTATATCCAAATTGTAAATTACCTCAGAGAGATACTACATTCCACCTCTTTTATTATAGATGGCAGTTACGAACACACCGACAATAAACACAAAGCCTTACTGAAAGAACAAATTGAAGAACTAAAAGAAGGAGGAGATACCCTACACGAATTGTTTAAACATTTAATTCATATCATCGACACTGAACAATATAACCAATTAGAAGAATTAAACATAGAACAACAGAAAATAGGGCTATTATTTGATGGGCTCAATAAGAAGCAAATGAAACGGGTAAAAAACGGCATAAGTGGAACCAAAAATAGTTTACTCTTTTTGAAAATTACCGCCAATGCCAAGAATATGGCTCTTTTCACCTACCTTATGGCTAAATCTCTACGCGATTTTAACACGACACAAGATAGCTCTTCCACCTTATTGTAAGCTAAGAGGGAGATCGCCAAGTACTTCTTCTATCGTTATGCTTTCGGCGCAAAGAAAATTTCCTTTTTTGCATTTGTTTTGCCCATGCAAACCACAGGGGCGACAATCTAATTTATATTTGCTTTCTACCACCCTTACCTTGTCGCCTATAGGCACAAAACCGAAAGAAGGTACAGTAGAACAAAAGATAAGCGTTAAAGGCGCATAAACAGCCCCTGCCAAATGGGCGGGAGCCGAATCATTGGTATAATTCATCACCGATCCTTGCATCAAGGCAGCAGAAGAGAGTAAATCTATTTTTCCGGCCAAATTTTCCATACGAGAGACAGCAGTAGGATTTTCTTTCGTAATTTTATTTATGATATTCCAACACGATTTTTCATCTTGACTACTTCCTAAAAAATACAAACGAGCATCCGTATAACGTTCCAATAAAGAAAGAGACAAAGCTATCCATTTATGTTCTGGCCAAGTTTTAGTACTCCACAAAGAAGCCGGAGATATACAAAAATAGGGCATTCCCTTATAATTTTTCACCTTTTGAAAGTGATTCGAAGAAGGATATAGCTTAGGTAAATATTTTATATTTTCTTTTATAGGTACAGCCCACCTCCGTCCCCTATCCTGAAGTAGTGCAGCTATTAATGCGGCATTTCTTTCTATTTCCTGCTTATCTAAACGATGGACAACCCTCTCCTTCCAAGCAAAAGACCAAGGATTTTTATCAAAACCTATTTTGCAATCCGCATTAGAAAAAGTAGTTAGAAAACCTGTAGAAAAAAAACGTTGCACATTGAAAACCACATCGTAATGCACCTTTCTTATTTCCTTTAATAAGCAAAACAAATGCTTATATTTCTTCTTTTTTTTATCCCAAAGCCAAAGTGTATTTAAATAAGGATGATCTTTCAGTAATTCCGCATTGCTCGTTTTAGTAAGGAAATCCAAACGAGCTTTGGGGAAAATGGCATGTAATTCCTCTACTAGAGCGGTACTTAAAATAACATCTCCTAAAGAGGCTGTTTGAATAAGAAGTATACGAGGATAAGCGCATGGATAAGCACATTTTTTTTCTCTCACGGCTATCCTATTTTCATGTCTTTTTTCAAAGACTCTATTTTTACATCTAATTCTTTTTGCTGCTGTTCTAAAGAATAATTTTCTCTCCAAGCAGCTTTTACTCCTATATAAAATTTAATTTTGGGCTCTGTTCCAGAAGGACGCACCGTAATTTTACTTCCATCTTCTGTAAAAAATTGGAGTACATCAGAGGGAGGTAAATTTTGGTATCCTTCCAAATAATCTTTTATTTCCAAAACGGGGGAACCTCCTAAAATGTGCGGAGGATTGGAACGGAACCTGCACATTATCGCATTTATCTCTTCGTTTCCCGATCTTCCTTTTTTGCTTAAAGAAAAAAGATCTTCCTTATAGAACCCATATTCTTTATATAATTGAATTAAAATATCCATAAGCGATTTCCCCTTAACACTCGCTTCCACTGCCATTTCTGCTATAAGACAGCAAGAAATAACTGCATCCTTATCCCTAACAAAATCCCCGGCTAAATAACCATAACTTTCTTCTCCTCCTCCAATAAAAATTTCTTTGCCCTGCTTTTTCTCTATCAGATCGGCTATATATTTAAAGCCAGTAAGAACATCGTAACTCTGTACTCCATTTTTAATAGCTATATCTCTAAGCAGTTCCGTAGTTACTATAGTTTTTATAATGTACTCTTTCCCTGTTAGAAGCCCTTTTTCTTTCCATTTATTAATTAAATAATAAATTAATAAGGAGGCCGTTTGGTTGCCATTTAATAACACAAATTCGCCTTTGCCATCCTCTATAGCCAAACCAACCCTATCCGCATCGGGATCCGTGGCAAGAACCAAGGAGGCCTTTTCTTTACGAGCCAAATCCATAGCCATACGCATGGTAGCCTTTTCTTCCGGATTAGGAGAATCTACCGTAGAAAAATCTCCATCCGCAACCATTTGTTCTGGTACACAAATAACATTTTCAAATCCCCAATTTTTTAATGCACGTGGAACCATAGTCATGCCAGTACCATGTAAGGGAGTATAAATAATTTTTAAATCTTTTTCTTTTGGGGTACCCTGTGTCTGCAAAGATAAACTTCTAACTTTCTCTAAATACGTTGCATCCACCTGTTGATCTACATAAATTATATTCGCCTCTCCTCCCTGCATAAGCACTTGCTCTACAGAGGTAATTTTACGCACTTCTTCCATTACGTTTTTATCGTAAGGAGCCACTAATTGCCCGCCGTCTTTTCCATAAGCCTTATATCCATTATATTCTTTAGGATTATGAGAGGCTGTAATCATAACTCCTCCACAACAATGAAAATATCTAACCGCAAAAGAAAGTTCCGGTGTAGGACGCATGCCCGTAAAAAGATAAACTTTAAATCCATTAGCAGCAAACACCTTGGCTGTAGTTAAAGCAAAAGAAGCACTTCTATTACGACAATCATAAGAAATAGCCACTTTTAATTGCAACTTTTCTTCTTGACATTGTTGTTTTAAATAACAAGCGAAACCCTGAGTAGACATAGCCACCGTATAAGTATTCATTCGGTTGGATCCCACACCTAAAACCCCACGCAAACCACCCGTTCCAAATTCCAAATCCTTATAAAAGGCATCTGCCAATGCTTCCGGATGATAATCTATAAGTTCTTTTACTTCTTGCTGTGTTTGCACATCAAAAGGTGCACAAGTCCATTTTTCTGCTTTTTTTAGAATATTTGCATCCATTATTTATCCTTTTTATTTTATCCTTAAAACCTCATCCCATATATAGTTTCATACTAACAAGCACTTTTTCTTTCTATGTGTATGTTTATTTTCTAGACGTATACCAACGATATAAAAGTTCTATTCCCTGATCTAATTCTACTTTATGCCTCCAACCGAGAGAATGTATTTTTGTAACATCTAACAATTTACGTGGTGTTCCATCGGGTTTATCTGCATTATAGTAAATTTTTCCATTAAAGCCTATATGCTGTTTTATTTTTTCTACCGTTTGTGCAATAGTTAATTCTTCTCCCGTTCCTATATTAATATGCGTGTTTTTAATTTCTTTCCCTTTTCCAGAAGACAAGTCTTTAAATGATATATTTTCAAGTAAATAAACACAGGCATCTGCCATATCTTCACTCCATAAAAACTCTCTCAAAGGAGCGCCGCTTCCCCATATTTCTACTTTCACTCTACAAGCTCTTCCAATGCTAATGATGGAATTTGGCATTGGACTAATTCCATATTTGACCAACATGGTCAAAATATCCTCTGTTGGACTATTCCCATCTATGTTTTCTATGGGTCGAGATTGCATGTCCGCACGTATTGCTTTCCAATCACCCTGTTCCATACATTTACCCAAATGTATCTTTCGTATTAAGGCTGGTAAAACATGAGAAGTTTCCAAATTAAAATTATCGAAAGGGCCATAAAGATTAGTAGGCATAACGGAAATAAAATCGGTTCCATATTGCAAATTATAGCTCTCGCACATTTTCAAACCTGCAATTTTAGATATAGCATAAGGTTCATTTGTGTACTCTAATTCAGAGGTAAGCAAACACTCTTCTGTCATAGGTTGAGGCGCCATGCGCGGATAAATACAAGAACTACCTAAAAAAAGTAATTTTTTAACTCCGTATTTATAAGAGGCATGTATAGTATTGCAAGCTATCATTAAATTTTCATAAATAAATTGCCCTCGACACACACTATTTGCCTGAATTCCACCAACTTTAGCCGAAGCCACTATTACGTATTCCGGTTTTTCTTCCTCGAAAAATTCATTGACAGCCACCGCATCCATCAAATCTAATTGCTCATGGGTCCGACCTATTAAATGTGTATAACCTTTACCTGCCAAATTTCTCCAAATGGCAGAACCAACCAAACCTCTATGGCCAGCCACATATATCTTACTATGCTTATCTATATTCATTCTGTTCTATTTTTATTTATTTGGAGAAAATCTATCTCTCGCCCAAACATTTATTTAATTATGAAACGAACAAGAGCTCAACAACTACACCAAGAGTATAAACCAACTCTCATAAGGTTGAGAAAGTCGACGATTGCTTACATACGTCCTACTTATTAAAATTATTTTCGTATAAACTATTTATTTATAATTTTCTATACCTATTTAAAAAAAGCCTAAGTTTCGGTTTCTACCAGCCTCTTACAATTATTTTTTATTCAAAATAATTGAGAATATTATATCCATTTTCTTTTAAAAAATTTTCCCTTTTCATCAAAATTACATCATGTTCCATCATCTCCCTAACTAAATCGTCCAAGTTGTATTCTGGAATCCAACCTAATACCTGTCTCGATTTAGTGGCATCCCCTAAAAGCAGTTCCACCTCTGTAGGCCGAAAATACTGAGGATCCACACAAACTACACTTTGTCCTAAACGTTTTCTAAATGCTTCCTCTTGTTTTTCCCCTACTTTTTCTCTAAAAACAGCCCTATCTATACTCTCCACCACCCCTTCTTCCTTAAGTCCCTCTCCTTTAAATACTAATTTTACGCCTATTTGATTAAAAGCTTTTTCTACGAATTCTCTAATAGATGTAGTTACCCCAGTAGCAATTACATAATCGGAAGGTTTTTCCTGTTGAAGAATTAAATACATCGCCCGTACATAATCCTTGGCATGCCCCCAGTCTCTTTTAGACGACATATTCCCCAAAAAAAGTTTGTCTTGCAATCCCAAAGCCATTTTACAAACGGCACGTGTAATTTTACGAGTTACAAACGTTTCTCCTCTTACCGGAGATTCGTGATTAAACAAAATGCCATTATTAGCATGTATACCATAAGCTTCCCTGTAATTAACCGTAATCCAATAGGCATATAATTTAGCCACCGCATAAGGACTACGAGGATAAAAAGGCGTTTTTTCATTTTGTGGAGTAGCCTGAACCAAACCATATAATTCAGAAGTGGAAGCTTGGTAAATCCGTATTTTATCCACTAATTTTAATAGGCGAATCGCTTCTAATAAACGGAGGGTACCTATACCATCGGCATTTGCGACATATTCGGGAGTATCAAAACTCACTTTCACATGGCTCATAGCCGCCAAATTATAAATTTCATTGGGCTGCACTTCCTGCACAATTTTGGTCAAATTCATGCTATCGGTCATATCTCCATAGTGCAAGAAAAAATTACGTTCTTTCTGCTGAGGGTCTTGATATAAATGATCTATTCTTTCCGTATTAAAAGAAGATGCTCTTCTTTTAATACCATGAACTTCATAGCCTTTTTTTAAAAGATATTCACTCAGATATGCGCCATCCTGTCCGGTAACTCCGGTAATGAGCGCCACTTTTTTATTAGACATAAATTTATTTTTTATTTTGTAAAGCTTTGCAAAGAACCTACATAAAAGGAAATAACCAATGTTTCTAATTGGTAAAAGTAAGAATTTTTTATGAAACTTTCTTACCTTTGCAAAGTGCTATGGTATAACCATTGCAAAAAACGAAAAACACCTATCCTCTATAATTAATTATATTATATAGGATAATAACCTTTTTCAACTATGAAAAAATATCTTTTTTCCTTATCTGTTTTTACTTTACTTTCTTTTTTCTACGGTCAAGGACAAAGCGATGTTACCTACTTGCCATTAGAAAGCAATGTCACTAATCTACCTGCCTTTTCTTCTAGTATTTCTCGCAATCCCAACATAGATTCTCTAATAAACCTCCATATAGAATACAATAATACCCATCCATATATGGGGTATAGAATTTTAGTTTTTGCTCAAAGCGGCAATCATTCTAAGAATGCTGCCATGGATGCTCGTAGCAATTTTCTATATAATCACTCCAACATGGATGCTTATATTGTTTATGAGGAACCTTATTTCAAAGTAAAGATAGGAAACTTTAGAACTCGCATAGAGGCCGCTTTATTTTTGAAAAACATATACATGGAATATCCTCAAGCTTATATAGTAAGAGATGCTTTAGATATGGCCCGTTTTCTACAAATAGAAGAAGAAAATTTAGACGACTTGCTATCACCCGACTTTTAGAAGCGCTGTAAAACGCTATATAAAACTATTTTAGATTTATTCGCCTCCGATTTCATTCCACCACCGTAACACTGCCTGTCTTTTTAAATATTTCCCCATTTCTCTTAAGGGAAATCTTATAAATATATATATCTGGCTTTACTCTTACCCCTTTAAATGTGCCATCCCATCCCGAATTAGGATCATGGCTTTTAAAAATCATTTTACCCGAATACTGAAAAATATAAAAATCATATTCATCCCCTTCATAAAATAAACCTATAGGTTTATAAGTGGAGGTATATCCTCCCGGTTTAAATCCTGTAGGCATGTAAAATTTCGGATTTTCCGAGTCCATGAACCCTAATTCATTAGAACGCACCCTTTCTAGACTTTCGCCCTTTTCCTTGGCTAATACATAAAAAAAAGTTTTAGCAATAACCTCCAAAGAAGAATAAGTGTAAGTAAACTCATATTCCAAATTAGGATCTCTACTGGATAGAGCTGCTATTTCTCCTATTTTTTTAGGGGGATCCAAAGAAGTATAAGCGTATATCTCAAAGCAATCCAAAAGGTTCTGACTTTGCCAATACGCATAAGTATTCCATGTTAAAGTAAGAGTAGTGATCTCCTTGCTACGCAACTTCAAACAAATCGTTTGATGAGAAGCTGTTTTTAAAACCACCCTACCACAAGTATCCTTAAGAAGAGCATAGTAAGAATATGGCATTTTCGCTGCGTCCACCCCTACATCTTGCCATAAATAATTTTGAATTAAATCGGAATAAGAAATATTACTTATTTTTTTTGCCTTATTACTATCGCTTTGATAACGATAAATTTCTATTCCTCCAAAAACCGATTGGGTATCTATAACAAAAGATAAAAGCGGATGCTGTTCCTTTGTAACCTCGACCTTGCGCAATATAAAATAATCGGGTGTTTTAGGAAAGGCAATAATAACACTATCCGATAAAGCGGAAGAAGTATATCCAGAAGAATTTTCTTTAGAACTTATTTTATAATATTTATAAGAGGGATTACTTACCGCCGGATAAACAAAATTAATATTAGACCTATACGCACAAGCGTTCAATTTATTATAAGGAAAATCTTTGCCGAACTTTCCATATAAATACAAACTATCGGTATGTGCCAATGCCTCTAAAGGAGAAGTGCAAGAGATATAAATACTATCCCCGCAACTTTCGTATTTTACTGTAGTAAGAAAAACATGGCGAGAAGTAGAGTAAATACTTCTATTGTTACACCCATCTAAAACCGCTATTCTATATTTTTGCAAAGCCAAAGGATCGGATTTGCTATCCATATAGAAAGTATTAGAGGTTCCCACCAAGGTGTCTATTTCTATGGGAAAACCAGCATCTTCTCTCGTAACTACATAACCCACGGCATCCACCACCAAAGACTTAGGCCAACCCAATGCCACTTTATTATTGGGTTCCACCGTAAGAGAATCTATTTCTAAACCGGAGGGTGGCGTATGATCTTGCACATTCAACTCCAAAGTAGTAGAAGTAGTAATAAAAAAAGTATCTATCCCACGCATTTGCCACAAAGAAAGACGATAAGAAATTAATTCTGAACAGGCATACACCGAATCTTGATAAGTCTGCATGGAAGCTGGCAACACCCTTATATCTTGCCACATCCCATGTCTATATCTTTGCACACTAATTTTCCAATTTTCCAAATCGGGAAGCAAAGCACTGGCATCCCAATATAAGTAAACGATGCCTTCTTTTATTCCTTGAAGATTCTCGGCTCGGCCATTTAATTCAAACGGAGAAATCGATTTCTGCGGGTTTGCATATCCCTCCCTACAGAAAATTCCTAAAAACAGCAATAGTATTAACCGTATAAATTTCATTTACTTTATGCCTAAAATTATGCCTAAAAAACACAGCCTAAAAGCATTCTCATTTTTAAAATGTATTTACCCCGCAACCACACAAAAAAGAGTATTAGGATCAAAATATTTTTTAGCCGTTTCTTTTATTTGATAAGGCGTAATATTTCTCAATCTCTGATCGAATTGCTCGTAAAAATGCTCATCCAAACCAAACATTAAATGAAATTTTGTTTTCTCGGAAATATCAAAAGTTCCATCCATTTCTCTTAGAAATTCTCCAGCATAGGAATGACGCACCAAATCCAATTCTTGCTCCGAAATTTCTTCTTCACAAAGCAATTTCATTTCCTTTTGAATTTCTTTGATTATCGCCTCTTCCTTTGACGATTTCACCTCCGAAGCAATCATCCATACAGTACTGTAGCGTAAAGGGACCATATAAGAAGAAATACCATAGGTGTATCCTTTTTCTTCCCTAATATTTTTCATAATACGAGAACCAAAATATCCACCAAAAACATAATCTAAAATTTTAAAATCAAAAAAATCAGGATGTTTGGGTCCTATAACCATTTTTCCCATACGTACGGATGTTTGCACTGCATCCTTTTTCTCTATTTTTCTTTTCTCTGGTAAGGGCTTTTCCCATGGCAATTCTCCACAGGGTAAAACTCTTGCCTTGCCAGTCCAATCTCTGCCACCAAAAGAATGATTCAGCACCTTAGTAATTTCATCCACATCATAGCTTCCCGATAATACCATATTGCAATTCTCGCTTACGTAAGCTTGTTGATAAAATTCCAACACATCCTCTCTGTTTAAATGGTCGAAATCCGCTTCTTCCAACACTTGCCCATAAGGATGACTTGGTCCAAAAAGCATCTGATAAAAGGCCTTACGCGAAATTTCATTGACCTTTTGAAGGCTCACCAAAAATTTATGATGCAATTTTTGCTTATATATTTCTATCTCTTTTTCCGGGAATATGGATCTTTTAATCAAATCCTCACAAAGCGGTATAATTTCTTTTAAATAACGGGACATACAATAAATTACAATAGAAGATTGGTCCCTATCCGAATCTTTTTCTATATAGGCGCCATAATAATCTAACTTATCGGATATTTCCTCTGCGTTCCAAGTGGAGGTACCCTCTGTAAGTAAAGAGCAACAAGCCTGAGCGGTCATACGCTTATTTTGGAAAAAACTTCCTGCCTCAAAAATAAATTCCAAACGTACCAAATCTAATTTCTTATCGTCAAAGGCATAAACAGAAATTCCGTTATCCAAACGAAACTCTCTTGGTTTAAGTTTATTATAATCGAATATCATTAATTTTCTGTTTTTTTTGCATGATAATACAAGGTACTGCAATTCTCTTCTTGAAGAAAGGTCTTGGTCGCATTTTTAATTTTTTCCGAACTCACTTTCCAATATTTGTCATCTTCTAAATTTAATTGCTGTGCTCCTCCCATCAATTCAAAATAGGCCAAATTCATTGCTTTATCTAAAGCTTTCATATTAGAAAAAAGCAAAGAGGTTTCTAATTTGTTTTTTACTTTTTGTAATTCATGATCTTCGGTTCCTTTAGTTTGCAATTTATCTATTTCTTTAAAAATACCCTCTTCTGCTCTCTGAAAAGAAACTCCTTCTTGTAAATTGCCGGATATAACAAAAGTCCCTGGATCTATATCCGCCGATACATACGCATTTAAATCATTAAATAATCTTTGATTTTTAACCAATTCTACATAAAATCGAGAAGATTTTCCATTGGAAAACACATCGGAAATTAAGTCGAAGGTATAAAAATCTTCCTCCATTCGTGCCCCTATATGATAAGCCTTATAAATGGCATCGGAAGGCACTTCTCTATATACACAGGCATGCCGAGCTCGTGTTTGGATAGGTTCTACGGGAAGCTTACGTAAAGGGCGATTTCCACGAGGAATACCGCCAAACCATTTTTGACTCCTTTCAAATATATCTAAAGCCTCTACATCGCCTGCCACCACTAATATTGCATTATCCGGACGATAATAAGTGTGATAAAAAATTTTAACATCCTCCAAGTTTATACTTTCTATATGAGAAATATCTTTTCCTATAGTAGACCAAGCGTATGGATGACGAACATAACACAAAGGTCGCATAATTAAACTGGCATCTCCATAAGGTTGATTTAAATAACGTTCTTTAAATTCCTCGCTAACCACTCCTTTTTGCACTTTCAACTTTTTTTCCGTTATGGAAAGTGACAACATTCTATCACTTTCCAAGCGAAATGCCGTTTCTAAATTATCTTTAGGTATGCTAATATAATAATTAGTAAAATCATTATTCGTAAAAGCATTATTTTCTCCGCCTACTTTTTCTAATTCTTCATCAAAATCCTTCACGTGTTTAGACCCACTAAACATAAGATGTTCAAATAAATGTGCAAATCCGGTTTTATTCGGATCCTCATCTTTGGATCCCACATCGTAAAGTAAGTTAAAAGCAACTATAGGCGTAGAAGTATCCTTATGTACCAATACTTTTAAGCCATTATCTAAAACACAGGATTCATAATCTATATGCATAATAAATCCTTTCCTATATCCCCTCTAAAATATCTATCTTTAAATTTCACCTTGTCTACTTGCGTGTAGGTCTTTTTTATTGCGGTTCGCAAATCCGGATCTAAAGTGGTAACAGCAATCACTCGCCCGGCATTCGTTCGCATAGTTCCCAATTCATCCACAAAACTTCCTGCGTGAAAAAGATAGGTTTCCGCCGCTATATCGGCCCCTATTTCTATGGGATAATTGGTTTTATATTTTTCCGGATATCCTCCCGAAGCAAGCATAACACAAACGGCAAACTCCGACTTAATCTTTAATTTTATTTCGTCTAATTTTTTAGGGGCAACCGACGAGAGTAGTTCCACAAAATCGCTTTCTATACGTGGTAGCACAACTTCTGTTTCCGGATCCCCCATACGCACATTATATTCAATAACATAGGGTTCATCCCCCACTTTCATAAGGCCAATAAATAGAAATCCACTATAAGGTATTTTTTCTTTTTGAAGTTGAGATAGAGTAGGAATAATAATTTTTTCTTCCACTTTTCTCATTAAAGCATCCTCCACAAATGGAACTGGAGAAACTGCTCCCATTCCTCCGGTATTAAGCCCTTGATCCTTTTCTCCTATTTTCTTATAATCTTTAGCGGATGGTAGTATTTTGTAATTTTTTCCATCGGTTAAAACAAATACCGAAAATTCTATTCCTTGCAAAAACTCTTCTATAACTAATGTTTCAGAAGCTGATCCGAATTTTTTTTGCAATAACATTTCCTCCAAAGCCTCTTCTGCTTGTTGCAAATTTTCTGCAATAAGTACCCCTTTCCCGGAAGCTAATCCATCGGCTTTTAATACATATGGTGGTTTCAACGTTCTTAAAAAAACTCGGGCCGATTCTATTTGATCGGATTTAAAACTTTGATAGGCCGCAGTAGGAATACCGGCTCTTTTCATGAAATCCTTGGCAAAACTTTTACTACCTTCTAAACGGGCACCCGACTTACAAGGACCTATAATCTTAATATCTCGCATCGTACTATCCGCCAAAAAATAGTCGTGTATTCCTTTTACTAAAGGAAGTTCGGGCCCTACCAATATCATTCCTATCTGCTTCTTTATTGCAAAATCTTTAATAGAAGCGAAATTTTCTATATCCAATGGAATATTTTCAGCCCAAAGTGCTGTACCTGCATTGCCAGGAGCCGCATACAAAGCTTCTGTTTGTGGACTTTCTATTATTTTTTTAATAAATGCACTTTCTCTCCCTCCGGAACCTAAAACAAGAATATTCATGGCTTATCTTTTTAATATACTTTTATTTTATGCCCTTGGGGTAAAAGGGCGTAAAATAAGACTAGTTATTTTGCAAAGTTAAGCAAATATTTGTTTTATTTGGGTTCATTTCCTATCTTTGTAAGCCTTACGTATTAAATAAAACGATGAAAAAAATCTTCACTATTTTGGCTTCTATACTTACCTTAAGCCTATTTTGTACTTCTTGTAAGCGCGATCCGGAACCACTAAGACTACCTGGAATTTGGAGTGAACAAAAATTACCATATTACGATACCTTGCCCCACTCCATGCACTCTTTAAAGTTAGATTGCCCTGGAACCTTTGAAATGGTAATTACCTCCTACCACAAGATATATCCGGGTTCCGAAAGTTTAGAAGATACGGCCTACAAGGAATTTATTAAAGGAAAATACGTAGTAAAAGATGGTGCTATTTCTTTTAATGGCAATTATTATACCGGCCCCGATTTTCACATTTTGGCCGATAGTAATAACACTTCCTATTCCTACGGATTGTATATTTACAGTACCCAATATAAAATTGATGATACCCAGCTTACCTTAGGATTAAACGATATGAACCGTAACGATATAAGTACTTTTCACCAAAAAGAAGCTTATACTTGCTACTAATCCATTGTGAACTCAAACCTTTATGGAGCTATGTCTAACAAAACGCCTATTTGTCTTTTATTGTCTTTTTTTCTACTACTTTGCGGTTGTAGAAGTGCGGAAAAATGGTATGAACTTGGGCAATACGACAAAGCCATCCACAAAGCCATTCCCAAAGTTTTAAAAGATCCTATTAAATTTTCTTCCGATCTAAAAGTAATACAACTCTCTTATCAAGCGGCGGTTCAAGAAGGTTTGGACCATATTGCAGCTCTAAAACGAAGTGGGGATCCTTCCATTTGGACCTCTGTTGTGGAGGAATATGAACTGCTATATTTAAGAGATAGTGCCCTTGCTTCCTTACCTACAGAAATAGTTCGCCAAATTTGCCCCTCCTTTCCAAATTACCACGACGATTTATACAATGCTAAATTGAAAGCCAGTGCTTATTTATACGCTTTAGGAAAACAATATTTAGATTCTGCCTCCGAGACACAAAGGCAATATGCTCGAGACGCCTATAAGTGTTTTACCAAAATATCTACTTATTTTCCCACTTACAAAGAGGTGGAAGAACTTACCAAAATAGCACAAAAATTAGGTTCTATACATATTCTCTTTCGTATCTCCGATAATAGATATTGGGTAAATTTACCTATGCAGGCTCAGAATGTTTTATTTAATATTAACCCAAGCAGTTTAAATAATGAATGGTTACATTGCTATGGGGGCAACAACGCTTTGAATGCCATAGAATCCGGGGTAGAGTTTCAATACGTTATTAGTTTAGAGATAACCGATATTCAACTTAGTCCACTAAAAAGAGAAAGCCAAAATTATATTTCTCAAAAGAAAAAGACGGTTTCTGTCGAAATTAACGACTCTACTACCGTACAAAAAGAAATTACCATCGAATGTGAAGTAAATAAATTTCAAGAAAGCCAAATTTGCATTTTATATGGTCACTTGGAATTATATAACGTTTCGGCACAAAGAACAGAATACAAAAGCAATCTACAAGCGAATTATCCCTTTGTTAATGTATGGGCAGAAATAAAGGGTGATCCTAAAGCCTTGTCTCCCGAAGATGCAGATTTAGCGAATTGGCATCCCGTTTATCCTCCTTCTCCAAGCACAATGATTGTTAATGCAGCTGCAAAATTAGCCGTCGAAACACATAAATCCATAGAATATAGCATACGAAACTATATCGAATAAAAGAATATATTCAAATAGAATAAACGGAGAGTCCCCAAAAGTTAGAAAAACTTTTGGGGACTCTCCGTTTATTCTATTTAGGAAAGAAAAGATTTTCTAAGCATCAATCTTAGCATATTTAGCATTCTTCTCTATAAACTCCCGACGGGGTGCTACCTCATCCCCCATCAGCATAGAAAAGACTCTATCACATTCCAAGGCATTCTCTATAGTTACCTGACGCAAGGTTCTAAAAGCAGGATCCATTGTTGTATGCCATAGTTGCTCGGAATTCATTTCTCCCAAACCTTTATATCGCTGTATATGTACTCCTCTTTGTTGCTTTCCGTCGTTCATTTCCTCCACTATAGCCAAACGTTCTTCTTCCGTCCAACAATAGCGTTCATTCTTCCCTTTTTTAATTAAATACAAGGGAGGAGTAGCTATATAAATATATCCATTCTCTATCATTTCTTTCATATGACGGAAAAAGAAAGTAAGAATTAAAGTAGTAATATGACTTCCGTCCACATCCGCATCCGTCATAATAATTACCTTATGATAACGAAGTTTTGTTATATTTAAAGCTTTACTATCTTCTTCTGTACCAATAAAAACGCCCAAAGCGGTATATATGTTTTTTATTTCTTCACTTTCAAAAACTCTATGCAACATCGCTTTCTCCACATTCAATATTTTACCTCTCAAAGGCAATATTGCTTGAAAACGGCGATCTCTACCTTGTTTGGCGGTTCCACCCGCTGAGTCCCCTTCGACCAAATAGAGTTCACATGCGGCAGGATCTTTATCCGAACAGTCGGATAATTTACCCGGCAAACTATTACTAGAAAACACACTTTTACGCTGTACTAATTCTCTTGCCTTACGAGCTGCATGACGAGCGGTTGCAGCTAATATTACTTTTTCTACGATCATGTGTGCTTCCTTGGGATGTTCTTCCAAGAAATAGGCTAACATTTCTCCCACTAATTGAGAAACTGCCGGAGTTAACTCACTATTCCCTAATTTGGTTTTGGTCTGACCTTCGAATTGAGGCTCTGCCACCTTTACCGATATCACCGCAGTAAGCCCCTCTCTAAAATCGTCCCCCTTTATTTCTATTTTTTGTTTTTCTAACTTTTCTAACATACCCGACTTCTTAGCATAATCGCCTAAGGTCTTGGTAAGTCCCAAACGAAAACCGGTAAGATGGGTTCCCCCTTCTATAGTATTAATATTATTGGCGTAAGAATGCAAGTTTTCCGAAAATCCATCGTTATATTGCATAGAAAGTTCCACTGGAATTCCGTTTTTTTCTCCTTCTATGTAAATGGGATCCTCCATTAGTGTATTACGATTGGCATCCAAATACTTAATAAAATCTTTTAAGCCTTCAGCCGAATAAAAATCTTCTGTACGAGCTTGCCCCTGTTCATCTACACTTCTTTTATCTATCAATTTTAATCGCAAGCCCTTATTTAAAAAAGCTAATTCTCTAATACGACTAGCCAAAATATCATAATCATAAACTAAAATAGAAAAGATACTGGAATCAGGTCTAAAAGTAACTAAGGTTCCTTGTTTATCACTATCCCCAACTATTTTTACGGAATAAAGAGGCTTCCCCTTTGCATATTCCTGAATATAGTGTTTTCCATCTCTAAAAACATCCACTTGCATGTGTTCCGACAATGCATTAACACAAGAAACCCCCACTCCATGCAAACCACCAGAAACTTTATAGGTTCCTTTATCAAATTTTCCGCCTGCATGCAATACCGTCATTACTACTTCCAATGCGGATTTCTTCTCCTTGGGGTGCATATCGGTAGGAATACCACGACCATTATCCATTACAGAAACGGAATTATCTTCCATTATGGTCACTGTTATTTCGGAACAATAACCCGCCAAGGCCTCATCAATAGAATTATCTATCACTTCATACACCAAGTGGTGCAATCCACGCATATTAATATCTCCTATGTACATAGCAGGTCTTTTCCTTACGGCCTCCAACCCTTCCAAGACTTGGATATTTTGGGCTGTGTAATCTCCCTGTTTCTGCATATCACTTCCTAAATCGCTCATAATCAATATTTTGTATTATAAAAAACAATAAACAAAGATAACGTAAATATCCTTTTTTTACAAGGGAAATAGAGGTATAATTATTAACAATTTTGTACTTTTGCACACATCAAAAGAGGCCCCTGTAAAACGCTCTGCTATGGTAGATAGATTATAATTTATTCTTGCAACATGGCAATAGTTTAAGTGAATAAATAACCTTTTCAATTTTATTAGAAACCATTCAAATTTTAGTATGAAAACAAAACCCATCCCTCTCACAGTAGAAGTGTGCTTCTGCCCTCTTCTTTTTCCCCATATTCTTACTAAGGAAAACTATATAGTGGTGGTGGTGGATATTTGGCGGGCAACTACTTCCATTTGCACCGCTTTCGCTCATCAAGTTAAAGAAATTATTCCCGTTGCAGGCTCCAATTTAGCAAAAGAATACAAGCAAAAAGGTTATTTGGTTGCCTCAGAATGTAATGGAAAGCGAGAAGATTTTGCCGATTTTGGTAATTCTGCTTTTAATTTTATGAAAGCGGAACTAAAAGGAAAAACCATAGTTTATAATACTACCAATGGAACCCAGGCCATTATTTTAGCCTCCAAAAATTCATCAGCCGTAGTTATTGGTGCTTTTTCCAATTTACACGCCTTAGGAGAATACTTACTAAAGCAAAATAAAAACGTGGTTATACTCTGTTCCGGCTGGAAAAATAAATTTTGTTTAGAAGATAGTTTATTTGCCGGCGCCTTAAGCGAATACTTATTGGGAAGCGCCCTTTTTAAAAGCGAATGTGATTCTGCAAAAGCTTCCCTACTCCTTTACCAAAGTGCCAAAAACGATTTATTAGGATTTTCACCCCATGCCGTTCATTTTCACCGATTACACGAACGTGGCTTAGAAGAAATAATACCCTATTCTCTTCTCTTAGACAGTTGTCCTGTTGTACCGATAATGAAAGAAAATAAATTAATTTTAGAATCTGCATTGCTTGAAATATAGATTATCAACGAATGGAAACAATTGCACCTGTGGGTAAATTCTCTTGAAATTTTTATAGAAAGATAAACCTATCAACGTCTCCACGAAGGAAAAAATAAGAAAAAGAATTGTATTATTACTTTCCTTTTTTTAATTATAGAAGCAAACGCCAAACTTTTTAATCATAGAAGCGCCAAACTAAGCCAAAACGAACACTTCTATCGTAAAAAGGATAATGTGGAGTGTACATGTAGTTGTAAGCGATCATTCCTTCTGTCATATTTTGCAATTTCACAAATAAGTTCATTCGCTTAATTTGGAAACTCACAAATAAATCAACGACCAAGGCATTCCCTGTTTTTATTTCGTTTTGCCAATAATAACTGGCTGTAGCCGGCATATAGCCATCGGCATAATAAGGCGTATTATAAAAGAAATCCAAACCAACCTGTATGGTAGCTAATTTCTTAATAGGAATAATACCATAAATCGATTCTTTTAATGAAAACAAAGGCAAATGCAAATAATTTTCATTGGAGCTATAAGAAAGCATCAGTAAATTATCCAACCCAACATAACGACCAAAACGCAAATTTTTTCCTATCAGTAAATTAGCAACCCAAAACTTGTCTTGCCCTTGCACGGGTCCCTCTTTTTTAAAATAAGTGTAATTATCTTTATAACCTGCCTTTAATTTAAACCACCATCCTTTATAATCGAAATTTAAATGAGCATATAATTCCGTTTGTGGGCTTAAAGCATTTTCCCAATAAAAATGATTAGAAAACTGATGACTTTGAATCCAATCGGGCATAGCCCTACGTATTCCTACCATTAAGTCTATTCCATTTCTCTTACTTAAAGATCTTTCACTCCCTTTCCATAAATATTTCACATCCACATATGCGTTAAAATCTTGGTTATTATAGCCTCCTACCCCATAATCTGCATACAAATCTAATACTACCCTATCTGCAAAATCCATCTGTATTTGAGCAAAAGGAAACCATTGCACCCAATTTTTTTTCAGAATATCATCTCTCCATTGTATATATTCGTTTTTAAAACCAGCAGCAAATTTAAATTGATAACGATGTGCTATCCGTTCCATATCTGCACTACTGTAAAATACCCTATTCGTCATTCTTAAATACAAGGTACTATCAAAGCTACGCTGAGGATTCAAATAAAAGGTGGAATATACCCCATCGGCCAAGGTGGTTTGATCTTTATATCCCATTTTCATATCCTTTACCTCAAAAGTGTGAACCAAAAAACCATAGGATTTATCATTTTCTGGCAAAGTATCCTTTTTATCGGCATAAAAATGGTAAGAGTGTTTGAAAAAATAATTATTCTCCCTCCAACGAGTAGTAGCCGTTGGTAAATTCACAGGAATTCTCAATCGATTTTTTTCTATATGATCGGTAAAGAGACTATCCGTTTTTATGCCTCCATTTTCACCTATTTTTTCTACATTACGTATATATCCAAACAAAAGTCTATAACGTCCATCCCTCGAAAAATAATTACCATAAAAACGAAAATTAATATGATTACTGCTGCTATTTATATAGGCACCCTTACTATCTAAAACATTAAAATCTATAGCTAAATTTAATCCTCTATACACATTTTGCGTATGAGTAGCCGTAAAATAATTTAAATTTTTACCAAAATTATTAGCAAAGAAAAGAGTAGTATAGGGCGTTTTTGTTTGATAAAATGGCGTGTTTTCTATGGTATAATTCCACGAAGAAAAAGGATTAGAACGCAATTCAAAACCGGATACTTTTTTAGGATCGTATTCCAAGACTTCATCCGTCATTCCAACCCCATTTCTATAGAGCCGGAAATCTTGGTGAGTAAAGGCTTTATCGTAAATTTGAAACCCATGCAAATCGTTTACTACACTGTCTAAGGTAGGAACTCCGCTCTGCATATAATAATCATAGAAAGTATAGGTTTGCCCTCTCATCTTGGCCATGGCGGCCCGTCTTGCCTTACGAACAGAGTCTCTTTTCCCCGAAGCCGAAATAGACAACGCTTCCTCCTGTGCATATAATACAGAAGAAGAAATTCCAGCCCAAGCCAACGACATCGCCACAAGAATCCTCAATAGATTAGCACTCACATATATTCGGGTGTTTTCCATTTTACAATTCGGAACTCATTTGTTTAAGAACAATCTCTACCGCTCCATCATGAGAAGAAACATACTCTTCTGCTTTAGCAGAAGATATTTTCCACAGACTGGGATCTTTCAAGGAATTCAACCTATATTCTAATTCTTCTTCATTAGCCACACTAAAAGCACCCCCACAAGAAATCAGATCTAAAGCTTCTCCAAATTTACCATAATTAGGCCCAAATAAAACGGGAATGCCATATACAGCAGCCTCCAATACATTATGTATTCCCTTTCCAAAGCCTCCCCCAATATAAGCAATATCAGCATATCTATATATTTTAGAAAGTATGCCAACTTCGTCTATAATCAAAACTTTTACCCTCTCAAAATGAGAAGCATCTATCTCTCCTTTTTTCACACTACTATAAAGTACTGCTCCCAAAGACTGAAATTCCTTGAGAACTGCATCCAATCGAGATAAATGAATTTCGTGAGGTACTAAAATTAAGCGACAACCTAATCCCTGTTTTTCTAAATATAATTTTAAAAGTTTTTCATCATTTGGCCAAGAACTTCCTGCTATAATAAGTCGTTTTTGCTGTGCAAAAGAGGCTATCCAAGGAAAATCCTCTTTGGATTCTTTAATTTTCAACACTCTATCAAATCGTGTATCTCCACTAACCCAAACTTGATTTATCCCCACCTTATATAAACACTGTTTTGAAATTTCATTTTGAACAAAAAAACCACTTACGGTTTTTAAATGGCCTACAAACCAAGATCCATAAAAACGGAAAAAATACTGCTTTGGACGAAATCTAACGGCTACAAAATACACAGGAATGTGCTCTAAAGCCAATTCTTTCAGAAAATTATACCAAAATTCGTATTTAATAAAAATGGCCACTTTCGGACGAAGTATCTTCAAAAACTCCCGTGCATTTCCTTTAGTATCTAAGGGTAAATAACAAACTTTATCGGCTAAGGAGTTGTTTTTGCAATGTTCATAACCTGAAGGAGAAAAAAAGGTAAGTAATATTTTATACGAAGGATAATGTTCTCTTATGGATTCCATTAATTGAATGCCCTGTTCATACTCGCCCAAAGAAGCTACATGAAACCAAATTACAGGCGCTTTTTGCTGAACTGCAAACGTTTGAAGTTCTTCTTTCCAGTGTTTATGCCCCTGTGCCAAAGCCTTTGCTTTAACAGAACGGCAACCGGCTAAACGAATTCCCAAGCCAAATAGTTGAATAAAAAAATCATATAAACACTGCATAGAACTATTTTCTTAGCCGGAAAGAAATATATTTTATTTTTTTACCTTCCTGCAACCACCTTTTTTCATAAAAGGTTTGAATGTCCATCATCTCCCGATATGTTTCTTCTGGCGCATATAAATCGGAGGTATTATCGAGGATAATATGCGCATTTTTTTCCACCACCTGGTGAAAAGTATATTCATAAAGAGCCGTATCATCCGTTTTTAAGTGGATAATACCATCGGTATCTAATATTTTAGCATATCTCTCTAAAAACGCCGGAGAGGTAAGTCTTTTATTTTCTTTATTAGGTTGTGGATCTGGAAAAGTCACCCATATTTCCGATACTTCCTTAGGAGCAAAAATCCGGTCTAAAAACTCTGCCTTGGTACGAAGAAAAGCTACATTTTGCATAGCATTTTCCTCTGCCGTTTTACATCCTCTCCATAAACGAGCGCCTTTAATATCCATGCCTATATAATTACGATCCGCATGCTTACGAGCTAATTCCACCGTATATTCTCCCTTGCCACAACCAACTTCCAATATCAAAGGATTATTATTTTTAAAATAATTTTCTTTCCATTTTCCTTTCCAAGGCGCTTGCCAATCCACCATACAAGCAGGCAATTGAAACAAATTGGAAAAGTTCAAATTTTCTTCAAATTTTGCTAACTTATTCTTCCCCAAAACCGACTTTTCTATTTTTGTTCAAAAATCCAACAATCCACTTTTCCATCTTCCCTAACTTTGCTTCTAAACGACAAAGCAGCATCTCTATCCGAAAAACTGTTTATACTTACATAGTACAAATTTTTCTCCGTATTATTTAAGATACAGGGGGCAAAGCCAGGACGTTGAAATTCTTTCTTTACATTCCGTGCATTGGTCAATTGGGCATAACTACCTGCAATAAGATAATAGCGCCCTTTTATAGGCTTACTTACATCCGCAGCCGGTGTTTCTTTCGGTTTTATATTTTGCTGTGCCGTTTTCTCCTTGGTAAGCGTTTTACTTACTGAAGCGCTTTTTCCTATGTCTTGTCCTTTTTCTATTTCTTCTCTCTTCGCTTTTTCTCCAGCAACTACCGCTTGTGCTATCTGCTGATTTTCTTGATCTAATTGCTCGTTTGCCACCATGTTTTCGCCCCTATTTTCTTCTAATTCCTCTGTAGAGACCGCTGTCGTTTGCGTTTTACCTATGGCTGGTTCCCCCATTATAATTTCTGTTGGTTCTGCCGTGTTTTCCGAAAAAGCACCTACAATAGCCTGACGAATAGAGGGTACGAAATAACATATTCCCACTCCAAGAAGAACTACAATGCACAAAAGAATCCACCAACGATTCATAAAAGGAATTTTTTCTTTTCCTTCTTGTGTCTTTGCTGTTGTTTTTTTCTCAGACGTATCTTTATTAGGCTGGTTTTTTATAGATTGTATGTATCCTTGTGTCTCTTGCGGCTTTTGCGGCTTTTGCGGCTCTTGCGGCTTTTCGAATTTCAATGTATTCTTTCCCTTAAAAGCAGCTACAGGCTTTTCGTTTTTGTTTAGATGCACCTCTACATTTTCCTCCAATCCAAAATTAGAAGATTCTTTTTTTTCCTCATAGAAAGGCCTATATTCTACTTTGCTTCCGTTTACTTCAAACATTCCAACTTCAGCAAGAGTAACACATCCTGAAGCTTTCAATTCCTGAAGAATTTTTTTAACCCACTTTTCTATCGCTTCTATCGCTTCGCTTTCGGTCCAATTTTCTTCAAAAGCCACAAAATTAACAAAGGCCTTGCTTTTAGGGGTCACCTCTTTAAATAAAATGCAAGTCTTATTTTCTTCTTTTGCCATATAAAAGACGCCCAAACCGGGAATAGCCGCTTCCGTATGTTGTTCTGCAAAAAACTTTTTTAAATAAACTATTACATTCATACGCCTAATATTTTTCTAATTTTATCTATATCCTCCGGTATATCTACCGATACACTTTCGTAGTTGGTTTCCTTAGTAAGTATATGAAATCCATGGTCTAACCAACGTAATTGTTCTAATTTTTCCGCTTTTTCTAATTCGCTTTCCGGGAGTCTAACCAATAGAGAGAGAACTTCAGGACGATAAGCATACAAGCCAATATGTTTATAAAAATCTGCAAACTCTAACCAAGAAGCAAGTTCTTTATCACGAAGAAAAGGAAGCGTTTGTCTAGTAAAATAAAGAGCTTCTTTTTTTTGATTACGAACCACCTTAACTACATTAGGATCCAACAACTCCGCTTGGGTGTCTATTTTTTTTACCAAAGTGGCAATTTGAACTTGCATATCCTCAAAGCAAGAAATTAAAGAAAACAAGGCTTGAGGCGCAATACAAGGTTCATCTCCTTGTACATTCAAAATAACATCCACCATCCCTATCTGCTTCACTATCTGACTGTACGCTTCCCAACAACGAATGGTTCCATTGGGCAATGCACAAGAAGTCATACAAACATTTCCGCCAAAATGCTTCACATGATCTGCAATTCGAACATCATCGGTAGCCACATAAATTCCATCTACGGAAACGCACCTACTAACCTGCTCATAAACCCTATTTATCATGCTCTTATCCCCGATCTCCACCAAAGGTTTTCCGGGGAAACGAGTAGAAGCATATCGTGCAGGAATAATAGCTATTACTTTCATTCTTAAAACAAACCGTTAATTTGTGCATCTATACGTTCAATAATAAAGCCCAAGTCTTCCGGCTTTTTACTAAAATCTAAGTTGTCCACATCTATCACCAATAATTTCCCTTGATGATAGTTTTCAATCCAAGATTGATAACGTTCATTTAAACTTTTTAGATAATCTAAACGAATGCTATTTTCATATTCTCTCCCTCTTTGTTGAATTTGACGAACCAAGGTAGGTACGTCGGCTTTCAAATAAATTAACAAATCAGGGGGTTGTATAAAGGAATTCATTAATTCAAACAGAGAGGCATAATTTTCAAAATCGCGCGTAGTCATCAAACCCATCGCATGCAAATTCGGAGCAAAAATATAGGCATCCTCATAAATAGTGCGATCTTGGATCACACTCTTTCCTTTTTTGCGAATATCTACAATTTGCCGGAATCTATTATTCAAGAAATAGATTTGTAAATTAAACGACCAACGCCGCATATCCTCATAGAAACTACTAAGATAGGGATTGTCGTCTACTTCTTCAAATAAAGCTTTCCATTTATAATGTTTAGACAACAGGGCTGTAAGGGTTGTTTTTCCCGAACCAATATTCCCTGCAATGGCAAGATGCATCATAATTTTAATATATTCAAGACCTTTATTTCAATCTAACAGCATACCACTCTTAGATATTTTTCAAGATCTATATTTTTTTTATAAAATCGCTACAAAATATTTTAAACTGAATAGAATTCTCGTTATTCTATTCAGTTACAACAAGCATAGTCTTCAAAAGTATAAAAATATTTTTTACCATTTTACAACTATTCCCAATAACATTACAAATGTACATAAAAAAAATGGGACTACGAAAAAGTAAGTAAAAAGGGAAAATCCTCACGAATTTTCCCTTTTTACTTACTTTTATATTTCCTAATTTGCTTATGCTTCTGCAGTAGGTATACCTCCTAAAAATTTCACATTATCAAATTCTGGTTCGCTTATTTCTCCGAATTTTTCCTCATACTTTCTCACATTATCCGATAACGCACGCAACAAACGTTTGGCATGTTGCGGAGTTAGTATAATACGTGATTTTACTTGTGCTTTAGGCACCCCGGGCATTACCCGTATAAAATCCACTATAAATTCGGCCTGCGAATGAGTAATCATAGCTAAATTAGCATAAATTCCTTCGGCTACCTCGGCATTCAATTCAATATCAATTTGTCCTTCTTTGTGCTTGGTATTTTCCATTTTCCTCTGTTATTTAGCGCTATTTACTAATTCTTCGTATTCTTCCTTGGAATAAACAATATCATCTTTATAATCACATAAACCAGTTCCTGCAGGAATAAGATGCCCTACTAACACATTTTCTTTCAAACCTTCCAAATAATCTACCTTGGCATTTACGGCCGCATCGGTAAGAACTTTGGTGGTTTCTTGGAAAGAAGCTGCCGATAAGAAACTCTTCACTTGCAAAGAAGCCCTAGTTATACCTTGTAGTATTTGACGAGCCGTAGCAGGATTTGCTTCCCGAGCCTCTATCAATTTTAAGCCTTTTCTTCGCAATATGGAATTTTCGTCTCTCATGGCACGGGGCGTAAGTATTTGTCCTGCTTTTACATTTTCAGAATCACCACTATCCACAATCAATTTTTCGCCATAGATACGATCGTTTTCTGCAATAAAATCTAATTTATTTACCAATTCACCTTCCAAAAAGTTGGTATCTCCCGGATCAATTACTTCTACCTTACGCATCATTTGACGTACAATCACTTCAAAATGCTTGTCGTTAATTTTCACCCCTTGTAAACGATAAACTTCCTGAACTTCATTTACAATATATTCCTGAACTTTCATTGGTCCTTTAATGGCTAATATATCTGCTGGAGTTATAGCTCCCTCCGATAAAGGGGTTCCTGCTTTAACATAGTCGTTTTCTTGAGCCAAAATTTGTTTGGAAGTAGGAATTAAATAAGATTTAACTTCCTCCATTTTGGATGAAATAATTACCTCTCTATGACCACGTTTTAACTTTTTACCGAAACTTACTATTCCATCTATTTCTGCAACAATAGCAGGATCAGACGGATTTCGTGCTTCAAATAATTCCGTTACACGAGGAAGACCTCCTGTTATATCTCCAGATTTACCGAAAGAACGAGGTATTTTTACCATAATCTCCCCGGCTTTAATCTTGTTATCATCATCTAATACCACGTGAGCCCCTACTGGAATATCGTATATTTTCAACACTTCTCCAGTAGAAGATACTACATTGATAGAAGGATTTTTAGATTTTTGACGAGATTCTATAATTACCTTATCCTTATATCCAGTTTGATCGTCGGATTCTACACGGAAAGTAACGTTTTCAATTAAATTTTGGAACGACACTTTTCCGGAAACTTCTGAAACTATAACTGCATTGTAAGGATCCCAATCCGCTATTAATTGACCTGCTTTTACATCCGAATGGTTCTTTACATATAAAGAAGCACCATAAGGAATGTTTGCCGTAGCTAAAGCCACCTTGGTGTTTTTGTCTACAATTCTCATTTCTGCAGATCGACCTATAACCATATCATGAGACATTCCATTACCAGCATCATAAAGTACGCTACGCAATTCGTCTATTTCTACCACCCCATCATATTTGGATTCTATACGAGCATTAGATCCTATATTTCCTCCAGCAACCCCACCGACGTGGAAAGTACGAAGAGTCAACTGGGTACCAGGTTCTCCAATAGACTGAGCCGCAATAACACCAACAGCTTCCCCTTTTTGAACCATTTTACTGGTAGCCAAATTTCGACCGTAACATTTAGCACAAACACCATGTTTCGACTCGCAAGTAAGTACAGAGCGGATTTCCACTTCTTCTATCGGAGAATCTTCTATAATTTGCGCAATTTCTTCTGTAATTTCCTCCCCTGCCCTTACAATTAATTCATTGGTTTGGGGATGATAAACATCTTCTATTGTGGTTCTTCCTAAAATTCTTTCATAAAGAGACTCTACCACTTCATCGTTCTTTTTTAAGGCTGTAGCCATAAGTCCTCTTTGGGTATGACAGTCTTCTTCTGAAACAATAACATCTTGGGAAACGTCCACCAAACGACGAGTTAAATAACCCGCATCTGCTGTTTTTAATGCCGTATCAGCCAAACCTTTACGAGCACCGTGAGTAGAAATAAAGTATTCCAATACCGAAAGGCCTTCCTTGAAGTTTGCCAAAATAGGATTTTCGATAATTTCCCCACCACTGGATCCCGATTTCTGAGGTTTAGCCATCAATCCACGCATACCACACAACTGACGAATTTGTTCTTTAGATCCACGGGCGCCAGAGTCCAACATCATGTACACAGGATTAAAACCTTGTCTATCTGACGAAAGTTGTTTCATTACGGTGGTGGTCAACTTAGAATTCGTATGTGTCCAAATATCAATAATTTGATTATAACGTTCATTGTTAGTAATGAATCCCATATTATAGTTATTCATTACCTCTTCCACATCGCTATTGGCTTTGCTAATCAATTCTTCCTTAATAGAAGGAACAATAACATCTCCTAAATTGAAAGAAAGACTACCGCGATAAGCCGTATCGTATCCTAATTTTTTAATATCATCTAAAAATTGAACTGTTTTAGAAGTACCCGTTTTCTTTAGGACATCGGAAATTATATCTCTTAATGATTTTTTAGTTAACAACTCATTAATAAAACCATATTCCTTAGGTACGATTTCATTAAAAATAATTCTACCAACGGTTGTATCTAACAAATATGCAGACGAATCTGGCTTAGTAAGCCGCACTTTTACGTGCGCATGCATATCTACTTGTTTTTCATTATAAGCAATAATTGCTTCTTCCGCCGAATAAAATATGGTACCCTCTCCTTTTACCAAGTCTTTGCCTTCGCTTTTAAGACCTTTGGTAAGATAATATAAACCCAATACCATGTCTTGAGATGGTACCGTGATAGGAGCTCCATTAGCCGGATTCAAAATATTGTGAGAAGCCAACATCAAAAGTTGAGCTTCAAGAATTGCTGCATTACCAAGTGGAACGTGAACCGCCATTTGGTCTCCATCAAAGTCCGCATTGAAAGCCGTACATACCAAAGGATGCAAACGCATGGCTTTTCCTTCGACTAATTTGGGTTGAAATGCCTGAATACCTAAACGGTGCAAAGTAGGTGCACGGTTTAACAAAACAGGATGTCCTTTAAGGATATTTTCCAAAATATCCCAAACCACAGGATCTTTGCGCTCTACAATTTTCTTAGCCGATTTTACCGTCTTTACAATTCCTCTTTCGAGCATTTTACGGATAATAAAAGGCTTAAACAATTCAGAAGCCATTTCCTTAGGTAGACCACATTCGTTCATTTTCAAATCAGGCCCTACTACAATAACGGAACGTCCAGAATAATCCACCCGTTTCCCCAATAAATTCTGACGGAAACGTCCTTGCTTTCCTTTCAAACTATCGGACAAGGATTTTAACATCCGAGTTCCATCACTTTTAGCAGAACGAGTTTTACGAGAATTATCGAAAAGAGAATCTACTGCTTCTTGTAACATGCGCTTTTCATTTCGCATAATTACATCTGGAGCCTTAATTTCTATTAATTTTTTCAAACGATTATTACGAATAATAACCCTTCTATATAAATCATTTAAATCGGAAGTAGCAAAACGTCCACCATCTAATGGCACCAACGGACGCAAATCGGGAGGTATAACAGGAATAACTTTCATAATCATCCATTCTGGACGATTATCTATTCTTTGTTGAGATTCACGGAAAGCTTCTACTACATTTAAACGCTTGAGTGCTTCTTGCTTCCTTTGTTGGGACGTTTCTTTATTAGCACGGTCTCTTAATTCATAAGAAAGAGCATCTAAATCCAAACGTTTTAATAAATCCGACAAAGCCTCCCCGCCCATTTTAGCAATAAATTTATTGGGATCTTCATCTTCTAAAAGTTGATTATCCGCAGGAAGAGAATCTATAATGGCATAATATTCTTCATCCGATAAAAATTGCATGTATTCCACCCCATCCTTTTCCTTAATCCCCGCTTGAATCACTACATATTTTTCATAATAAATAATGGTTTCCAATTTTTTGGTCTGTATTCCCAATAAAGCGCCTATTTTATTAGGCAGGGAGCGAAAGAACCAAATATGAGCTACAGGAACCACTAATTGGATGTGTCCCATACGCTCACGACGTACTCTTTTTTCTGTAACTTCTACCCCACAGCGGTCACAAACAATTCCTTTGTAACGAATTCGTTTGTACTTTCCGCAATGACATTCCCAGTCTTTAGTAGGACCAAAAATTCTTTCACAGAAAAGGCCATCCCTTTCCGGTTTATAGGTACGATAATTGATGGTTTCCGGTTTGGTAACTTCTCCGTGCGAACGTTCAAGTATCGTTTCAGGAGAAGCCAAACTAATCGTGATTTTACTGAAATCCAGCGCAACTGGACCTTCTTTTTTCAACGCCATATATGTTGTAAAATTGAATGTTTAAAACTAACTACTCGGAACAGAACTTTTAAAACGTTTTTTATACTTCCTTAAGGTGGAAGTATAAAAAACGTTTCTATTTTTTAAGTGAAAGAAATTTCAAGTCCCAATCCTCTCAATTCATTCACCAATACATTAAAGGATTCCGGAATAGCCGGTGTGGGCATATTCTCCCCTTTAACGATGGCTTCATAGGTCTTGGCTCTACCGATTACATCATCGGATTTTACCGTCAATACTTCTTGCAATATATTTGCTGCACCAAAAGCTTCCAAAGCCCAAATTTCCATTTCTCCGAAACGCTGTCCCCCAAATTGAGCCTTACCACCTAAGGGTTGTTGTGTTATGAGAGAATACGGTCCTATAGATCTCGCATGCATTTTATCGTCAATCATGTGGTGTAGTTTAATCATATAGATATAACCCACCGTCGCTGGTTGATCGAAACGTTCTCCGGTTCCTCCATCATAAAGATAGGTTCTACCATATTGTGGCAGATCGGCTTTGGCAATATATTCGTCAATCTCTTCTGGAGTGGCACCATCAAAAATAGGAGTAGCAAACTGTAAATTTAATTTTTTTCCTGCCCAACCTAAAACAGTTTCATATATCTGTCCTAAATTCATACGAGAAGGCACCCCTAATGGATTTAATACTATATCTACAGGAGTTCCATCGGCAAGAAATGGCATGTCTTCCGCTCTTACGATTTTGGCTACAATACCTTTATTTCCATGGCGTCCAGCCATCTTATCCCCAATTCTAAGTTTACGCTTTTTAGCAATGGTTACTTTTGCCATCTGCACTATTCCTACTGGGAGTTCATCGCCTACCGTGGCTACAAATTTATCTCTTTGAAAACGTCCAAATAACTCACGATATTTAATATTGTAATTATTCAAAAGACATTTTACCATTACATTAACTTCCTCATCCGTAGTCCACTTAGAAGGATTGATGTTCTGATAATCCAAGTCCATTAAGGCCTTAGGCGTAAATTTAGATTTTTTAGTAATAAGTTCTTCTTTTAAATTACTGTAAACACCAGCCGATTTATTACCACCTAATATCACCAATAACTTATCTATCAACTTATTCTTTAAGTCTTGAGATTCTTTATTAAAATCTTTTTCCAAAGACTTTACCACATCTTTATCTTTAGCCTTGCTCTTACGATCTTTAATAATTCGAGAGAAAAGACGTTTGTCTATAACCACCCCACTTACCGAGGGAGGTACTTTCAAAGAAGCATCTTTTACATCTCCGGCTTTATCCCCAAAAATAGCCCTCAATAGTTTTTCTTCTGGCGTAGGATCCGATTCTCCCTTAGGAGTGATCTTCCCTATAAGAATATCGCCTTCTTTTACTTCGGCACCAATACGTATTAAACCAGTACTATCCAAATCCTTAGTAGCATCTTGACTTACATTGGGAATATCATCGGTCAATTCTTCCATTCCTCTTTTGGTTTCCCGCACGTCTAAGGTGTATTCATCCACGTGAATAGAAGTGAAAAGATCTTCTTTAATTACTTTTTCGGAGATAACAATAGCATCTTCAAAATTATAACCTTTCCAAGGCATAAAAGCTACCATTAAATTCCTTCCCAAGGCCAATTCTCCATTTTGTGTAGCATATCCCTCACACAAGACCATGTCTTTCTTTACTTGATCGCCTTTGCGAACAATAGGAGTAAGGTTAATACAAGAACTTTGATTGGTTCTTTGGAATTTAATAAGATTATAGGTTTTTAACTCATCGTCGAAACTGGTCAAACGAGCTTTTTCATCCATCTCATAACGAATGGTAATGGTATTCGCATCTACGTATGTAACAGTACCATCTCCTTCGGCGTTAATCAATACCCGAGAATCATGAGCAACATAAGGTTCCAATCCTGTACCAACAATAGGAACTTCCGGATTCAACAAAGGTACAGCCTGACGCATCATATTGGAGCCCATCAAGGCACGGTTCGCATCATCATGTTCCAAAAATGGAATTAAGGACGCCGCTATAGATGCAATTTGATTGGGAGCCACATCCATAAGACTTACCTTTTCTTTTTCTACAATAGGAAAATCGGCTAAGTGTCTAACTTTTAAATGATTTTCTTTTATAGAACCATCCTTTTCAAGAATAGTACAAGCCTGAGCAATAATTTGATCCTCTTCCTTTTCTGCGGTAAGATAAATTGGCTTATCATTAATAGCCACTTTACCATTGGTTACCTTATAGTAAGGAGTTTCTATAAAACCTAATTTATTAATTATTGCAAAAACACAAAGAGAAGAAATAAGACCAATATTAGGCCCTTCAGGAGTTTCTATGGTACATAAACGACCATAATGAGTATAATGCACGTCTCGCACTTCAAATCCGGCTCTCTCTCTCGACAAACCTCCTGGTCCTAAAGCCGATATACGACGTTTATGGGTGACTTCCGACAATGGATTGGTTTGATCCATAAATTGCGAAAGTTGATTGGTTCCAAAAAAGGAATTGATAACCGAAGAAAGTGTTTTAGCATTGATCAAATCCATAGGCGTAAACACTTCATTATCGCGTACATTCATACGTTCTCTAATGGTACGAGCCATACGGTTTAAACCAACTCCAAATTGCGCATATAACTGCTCTCCTACGGTACGAACACGACGATTACTCAAGTGGTCGATATCATCCACTTCTGCATGTGAATTAATTAATTCTATCAAATGCTTAATAATGCAAATAATATCTTCTTGTGTAAGTACCCTTGTTTCCAAAGGTGTATTTAATTCCAATTTACGATTTATTCTATAACGCCCTACTTCCCCTAAATCGTAACGTTTATCGGAAAAAAACAATTTTTCAATAATACCGCGCGCCGTTTCTTCATCGGGCGGTTCTGCATTTCTCAATTGCCTGTATATAAATTCCACAGCCTCTTTGGCATTATTGGCTGCATCTTTTTGCAAAGTATTAAAAATAATGGAATAATCTAAGTTATTATCTATATCCTCTTTGTGTATCAATATAGACTTAATTCCAGCATCCACAATTAAATCTATATGTTTTTCTTCCAATTCGGTTTCCCTATCAATAATAACTTCGGTTCTTTCAATAGAAACCACTTCTCCCGTATCTTCATCTACGAAATCTTCTACCCATGTACGAACAACACGAGCAGCTAAACGGCTTCCTATATATTTTTTCAATCCCGATTTGCTCACTTTAACTTCCTGTGCCAAATCAAAAATTTCCAGAATATCCTTGTCTGTTTCATATCCTATTGCCCGTAAAAGCGTGGTAATAGGTAATTTCTTTTTACGATCAATATAGGCGTACATCACGTTATTGATGTCGGTGGTGAATTCCATCCAAGACCCCTTAAATGGGATAATACGAGCAGAATATAATTGTTGACCGTTAGTATGGTAACTTGTTCCAAAAAAGACACCTGGAGAACGATGTAGTTGAGATACTATCACTCTTTCTGCCCCATTTACGACAAAGGAACCACTTGGTGTCATATATGGAATCATACCCAAATACACTTCTTGTATAATGTCTTTAAAATCTTCGTGTTCACTATCCGTACAGAATAGTTTTAACTTAGCTTTCAGGGGCACACTATAGGTAAGCCCTCTTTCTATACAATCCTCAATGCTATAACGAGGCGGATCTATAAAATAGTCTAAAAATTCGAGCACAAAATTATTACGTGCATCAGTAATGGGAAAATTTTCTGCAAAAACCTTGTATAGACCTTCGTCAATACGATTTTCGGGATTCGTTTCCAATTGAAAAAAATCACGAAAAGATTTCAATTGAATGTCGAGAAAATCTATATGCTCAGCCGGCTTGGTTGAGGCAAAATTTATTTTTTTTACAGCTTTCGTTGACAAAGTAGTATGGTTTTAATTAAAGGAAAAATTTGATAAAAACACCAGCGCCAATGTAAATTAAAATAAGGAACACGACTTTTAAGTACTAAAAGTCATGTTCCTTTGGCATATTTAAGAAACAAAAATTATTTCATTTCTACTTCTGCACCCGCTTCTTCTAAACTTTTTTTCAAAGCTTCTGCTTCGGCTTTAGCAATACCTTCTTTTATTGGTTTTGGAGCGCTGTCAACTAAATCTTTAGCTTCTTTCAATCCAAGGCTGGCCAATTCTTTTACCAATTTTACTACGGCTAATTTATTTGCGCCTGCGGATTTCAATATTACATCAAAAGCTGATTTTTCTTCTACTGCGGCGGCTCCACCGGCAGCAGGAGCTGCTACGGCTACAGCAGCAGCGGCTGGTTCAATACCATATTCTGCTTTTAAAACGTCTGCTAATTCTTTTACTTCTTTAACCGTTAAGTTAACTAATTGTTCTGCTAATACTTTAATGTCTGCCATTGTATTATTTTTTTTTAATGGTTTCTAAATAATTTGTTTTAATACCTTACTTTACTCGGCTCTTTCCGATAATGTTTTTACTACGCCTGCAAGAGTACGGGGAGCAGATTGTAATGCACCCACAACATTTTGCATTGGAGATTGTAATAACATTATGATATCACCAATCAATTCTGTCTTAGACTTAATATGAACTAAAGTTTCCAGATTGTTGTCTCCTAAGTAGAAGCATTCTTCTACATAAGCGCCCTTTAATACGGGTTTACCTGAAGTTTTTCTAAATTCTTGAATAAGTTGTGCAGGTGCGTTATTTACATCCGAAAGCATAATTGCAGAGGATCCTTTTAATGCAGGATCCAATTCGGAGTAATCCATACCCGTTTTTTCTAAGGCTTTTTTTAGTAAGGTATTTTTTACCATGATTAATTTGACTTCGCGTCGAAAACAAGCACGTCTAAGCTTATTGGTATCGGCAGCATTCAAACCTGTAATGTCTGTCACATACATGTAAGCTTTGGCGGCGATCTGTTTATAGACTTCGTCAACTAATTGGCTTTTTTCTTCTTTCTTCATACCTTGTTACTTTACCAGATTGAATTTTAAATTGGACTAAATAGACTTAGGGTCAATTTGAATTCCGGGGCTCATGGTACTGGACATAAAAATACTATTTATGTACGTTCCTTTTGCCGCCGAAGGTTTCAACTTAACAATAGTTTGAAGTACTTCCCGTGCATTGTCTGCAATTTTGTCTGCCTCAAAAGAAGCTTTTGCAACACTCGCATGAATAATACCAAACTTGTCTACTTTGAAGTCGATTTTACCAGCTTTTACTTCCTGAACAGCTTTGGCTACATCCATAGTCACCGTTCCGGTCTTAGGATTAGGCATTAGACCACGGGGGCCTAAAATCTTACCCAGAGCACCTACTTTAGGCATTACGCTCGGCATGGTAATTACAACGTCAATGTCCGTCCAACCGCCTTTTATTTTTGTTACGTATTCTTCTAATCCGTAATAATCGGCTCCGGCTGCTTTTGCTTCTTCTATTTTATCGGGTGTACAAAGAACCAGTACTCTTACGTCTTTACCAGTTCCATGAGGTAAGGTCACCACGCCACGCACCATTTGGTTCGCTTTACGAGGATCTACCCCTAAACGTATATCCAAATCAATAGAAGCATCGAATTTCGTAAATGTAACGTCTTTAACGAGCTTCGCAGCTTCGTCTACCGTATATATTTTCGTTTTATCGACTTTGGCTAAAGCTACTTTTCTTTTTTTAGATGTTTTTGCCATTGATTGTTGTTTGTTAAATTGGTTATGAAGCTTTTAAACTTCTAAATAAATTACAAGGATGGCATATCGCCTTTAACTTCTATCCCCATACTTCGAGCTGTACCTGCAACCATTTTCATGGCTGATTCTATGGTAAAGCAATTTAAGTCGGGCATTTTAGCTTCAGCAATTGTCTTAACCTGATCCCAAGTTACATTAGCTACCTTGTCGCGATTAGGTTCAGCGGAACCTTTCTTTGCTTTAGAAAGTTCTTTTAACTGAACGGCAACCGGTGGAGTTTTTACTACAAAATCGAAAGATTTATCGGAATACACAGTAATAATAACTGGAAGAATTTTCCCAGCACCATCTTGTGTACGCGCGTTAAACTGCTTACAAAATTCCATAATATTAACCCCTTTAGCACCTAATGCAGGTCCTATAGGAGGGGAAGGATTGGCGGCACCACCCTTAATTTGCAATTTGATTAATGCACTAACTTGTTTTGCCATTTTACTGTTTGTTTAAATGTTTAACAGTTGGAACCAAATGAAGCTATATTACTCTCTTTCCACTTGGAAAAAACTTAACTCCAAAGGAGTTTTTCTTCCAAATATCTTAACCATTACTTTCAGCTTCTTCTTTTCTTCATTTATCTCTTCAATGATCGCCGAAAAGTTGTTGAACGGACCATCAATAACCTTGACGGGTTCCCCAACTATAAAGACATCCATGATTTCCTCGGATTGCTCAGCCAATTCATCCATTTTTCCAAGAATACGTTGTATTTCGGAAGGACGCATAGGGACTGCTTCTCCTTGGGAACCTAAAAAGCCTATCACATTCGGAACTCCTTTGATTAGATGCTGAATTTCACCTACCAATAATGCTTCTACCAAAACGTAACCCGGCAAATAAGACCGTTCTAAACTTACTTTTTTACCGTTTCTGATAGTAAATACTTTTTCGGTAGGAATTAGTACTTGCGAAATGTAATCGCCCAAGTTTAATCTATTGATCTCATTCTCTAGATATTCCTTGACTTTTTTTTCTTTTCCGCTAACGGAACGGATTACATACCAATTTTTTACTTGTTCGCTCATACTTCAAGAATGCTGAAATTAAATATAATATAGATTTCGATTCGATACTCGGTTCGGCAAACATCGGAAGCTATGTTTGGAAAGCCCGAAACAATTAAAGAATCTATTCATTTTTTAGCTTAAAAGGTCGTAGATATACCCCAAAATACCTTTCCATACCATATCGGGATGGGCACCCAAGGTAATATCCATTATGAATACCACTAAGGCTATTAGCAGAGACGCTATAAATACAACGACTGCGCTATTTTGGAGTTCTGCATACGTAGGCCACGAAACTTTATGCATCAGTTCATCGTAGCTTGATTTAACGTAATTTACTATCTTTGACATCTTTTCGCATATTTGTTGTTAGCAGGAGCAGAGAGATTCGAACTCCCATCAACGGTTTTGGAGACCGCTATTCTACCCTTAAACTATGCTCCTGTAAAAATCGAAAGAAAGGCATCAGTACTAAAACTAATGCCTTTCCTCGTTTTCTGTGTGTGTTTTAATTAGTCTAAAATTTCGGTTACCTGACCAGCACCTACCGTTCTACCACCTTCACGGATAGCAAAACGTAAGTTCTTGCTCATTGCAATTTCTGCAAGTAACATTACTTCTATGGTCAAGTTATCTCCTGGCATTACCATTTCTACCCCTTGAGGAAGAGTGATTTCGCCAGTAACATCCGTAGTTCTAAAATAGAATTGAGGACGATATTTGTTGTGGAATGGAGTATGACGACCACCTTCTTCTTTTTTCAGAATATAAACTTCTGCTTTGAAGTGTTTATGAGGGGTTACAGAACCTGGTTTGGCAATTACCATACCACGACGAATCTGTTCTTTGTCAATACCACGTAATAATAAACCTACGTTATCTCCTGCTTCTCCACGGTCTAAAATTTTACGGAACATTTCTACACCAGTTACCGTAGATTTTAATTTTTCTGCACCCATACCAATGATGTCTACAGGATCTCCAGAATTGATAACTCCAGATTCTATACGACCGGTAGCAACGGTTCCACGACCGGTAATAGAAAATACGTCTTCAATAGGCATTAAAAAGTCTTTATCAATGTCGCGCGGAGGAAGTGGAATCCAAGTATCTACCGCATCCATTAATTCCATAATTTTATCTACCCATTTAGGCTCATTATTCAATCCGCCTAAAGCAGAACCTTGAATAACAGGGGTCTTTTCTCCATCAAAACCATAGAAAGAAAGAAGATCTCTAACTTCCATTTCCACAAGTTCCAATAGTTCAGGATCGTCTACTAAGTCTACTTTATTCATGAAAACAACAATACGAGGCACTCCTACCTGACGAGCCAACAAAATATGTTCACGAGTTTGAGGCATAGGACCATCCGTAGCAGCTACAACTAATATAGCACCATCCATCTGAGCAGCACCAGTAACCATGTTTTTAACATAGTCAGCGTGACCCGGACAGTCAACGTGCGCATAGTGTCTAGCTACCGTTTGGTATTCGATATGCGATGTATTAATGGTAATACCTCTTTCTTTTTCTTCAGGGGCGTTATCTATAGAGTCAAAGGACTTAACTTCAGACAAGCCTTTACTGGCCAAAACGGTAGTAATTGCTGCCGTCAAGGTCGTTTTGCCGTGGTCTACGTGACCTATGGTTCCAATATTTACGTGGGGTTTGGAACGCACAAAATTTTCTTTTGCCATATTAAAAATGTTTAATTGATTTTAAAAACCTATCTATCTAAATAATCTCTTCCACATAATCCGAGCCGACAATGAGACTCGAACTCATGACCTCTTCCTTACCAAGGAAGTGCTCTACCACTGAGCTATGTCGGCGTTCAGAGCGGAAGACGGGGCTCGAACCCGCCACCTATAGCTTGGAAGGCTATCGCTCTACCAAATGAGCTACTTCCGCATCTTATTAACTCGTGGGGGGAGGAGGATTCGAACCTCCGAAGGCGAAGCCGACAGATTTACAGTCTGTTCCATTTGACCGCTCTGGTATCCCCCCTATTTTGTTATTTTATCTAAAAGAACTTTCTCTTTCACTAAATTAAAGCCTAATCGCCTTTATATCCGCTCTTACTGAGCCAATGAAGGGATTCGAACCCCCGACCGGCTGATTACAAATCAGCTGCTCTGGCCAACTGAGCTACATTGGCTTTAGCCTTTTCTCTCAAAAAGACTGCAAAATTAGCATATATTTTTTTAGTTACAAAACTTTTTCTACTTTTTTTTATTTTATTCTTACTTTTTTTATTTCCATCCTTACTTTTTTACTAATATTTTCCTCTAATTACTATCTTTTTCCTATATTTGCGACTTGAGATCGTTCACCAAAGCTAATATACAAGGCTTTCTTTTGTTTTAAAATGAAGTTTATTTATTTGTAAATGAATATTTTTAAGATTAAAGCATATAGAAGTGATAGATATAAAATCCATCCTCAACTTGTAGTACTATAATTCCAGCGAGTTCTCCCACTCCACTTAATGGGATTTTTTTTGTAGACGGAAACGATTTTCAACTTGTAACTTTAAAACGTACTTAAATTATACGAAAGATGAAGAAATTGATTTCGGTTGTAGGAACTACATTTTTGGGAATAGGTTCCGCCTTAGCAAGTGAAGCTGAATTAAAGGTTCCAGATTTGAGAGTGGCCCTCTTTCCCAGTTTAAATTTAGACGGATGGCAAATGTTATTTTATGGAGGTTTAATTACTTTATGTATTATGCTCTTTGTATTTTATCAATATTCTCGCATTCGCAAATTTCCGGTACATAAATCTATGGCAGACGTTTCCGCTATTATTTATGCGACTTGTAAAACTTATTTATTACAGCAGGGACGCTTCTTAATTATTCTATTCCTTATTGTGGGTTCGGCCATGTTTTATTATTTTGCAGGATTAGTACACATGGAAATACCTAAGGTTCTATTAGTTTTATTGTGGTCGGTATTAGGTATATTGGGATCCTACGGCGTTGCTTGGTTTGGAATACGCATTAATACCATTGCCAACTGTAGAACCGCCTTTAGTGCTTTAAGAGCTAAGCCTTGGCAAGTAGTAAATATTCCACTACAAGCAGGAATGAGTGTTGGATTATTTCTAATTACAGTAGAATTAATTATGATGCTCATCATTCTTCTTTTTATTCCTCGCGATTGTGCAGGAGCATGTTTTGTGGGCTTTGCCATTGGAGAATCCTTAGGTGCAAGTGCCCTACGTATTGCCGGTGGTATCTTTACCAAAATTGCAGATATAGGAGCCGACCTAATGAAAGTGGTGTTTAAAATTGGAGAAGATGACCCCAGGAACCCTGGAGTTATTGCAGATTGTACAGGAGATAACGCAGGAGATAGCGTTGGACCCACCGCTGACGGATTTGAAACTTACGGTGTAACGGGAGTAGCGTTAATATCTTTTATCTTATTGGCCATGGGTGTAGATTTTCAAGCGCACCTCATTGTTTGGATTTTCACCATGCGTATTGTAATGGTACTCACTTCTTTTGCCTCCTATTATATCAATAACTGGTGGTCGGCACACAAATACCAAAATAAAGATAAATTTAATTTTGAAACGCCTCTTACTTCTTTGGTTTGGATTACCTCTTTAATTTCTATTATTGTTTGCTATATCGTAAGTTATATCCTTTTATCAGGACTGCCTATTCCTGTAGAGGGACTATGGTGGAAATTGTCCAGTATTATTAGTTGCGGAACCCTTGCTAGCGCATTAATTCCCGAACTTACCAAAGCTTTTACGAGTTCCCGTTCTAGACATGTTCAAGAAGTGGTTACCGCCTCTCGCGAGGGTGGAGCATCCTTAAACATTCTTTCCGGCATGGTTGCAGGTAATTTTAGTGCCTTTTGGAAAGGAATAGTAATTGTAGGTTTAATGGCCATAGCCTTTTGGTTTAGCACCTTAGGATTAGATGGTCTTATCGTCAACGTGGATATTAAAAGTTATATTGCTGTCTTTGCTTTCGGTTTAGTCGCTTTTGGCTTTTTAGGCATGGGACCGGTTACTATTGCCGTGGACAGTTATGGCCCCGTTACCGATAATGCGCAATCGGTCTTTGAACTTTCTCGTATAGAACATATTGCGAATATATCGGAAGAAATTGAAAAAGATTTTGGATTTAAACCCGATTTTCAAAAAGGAAAATATTATTTAGAAGAAAATGATTCTGCAGGAAACACTTTTAAAGCTACTGCAAAACCGGTGTTAATAGGTACAGCCGTAGTGGGTTCCACCACTATGATTTTTGCTATTATTCTATTCTTGAAAAGTGTAGGCCTGCTTAGTTTAGAACTCACCTCCGCTCCTGTCATCTTAGGAATTATTTGCGGAGGAGCTGTAATTTATTGGTTTTCAGGAGCATCAATTCAAGCAGTTACTACTGGAGCCTATCGTGCGGTGGAATTTATTAAGAAAAACCTAAACCTCTCCAAAGAAGTTGCAGACTTAGAGGATTCCAAAAAAGTGGTAAAAATTTGCACTTTATATGCGCAACACGGAATGTGGAATATTTTTGCGGTGATATTTTGTCTAACCTTGGCCTTCTCCTTTTTCGACCCAAACTTTTTTGTTGCATACTTAATGGGAATTGCGTTTTTTGGTCTTTTTCAAGCTCTATATATGGCTAACGCAGGAGGTGCATGGGATAATGCCAAAAAAGTAGTAGAAGTGGATTTACAGGAAAGAAACACTCCTTTACACGATGCTTCTGTTGTGGGCGATACTGTTGGTGACCCATATAAAGACACCACTTCCGTGTCGTTAAACCCCATTATTAAATTTTCCACTCTTTTCGGTTTATTAGCAGCGGAAATTGCGGTTTCTATGAAAGTGGGTGACGGCTATGACTACACTCCCTTTATTGGTATCTTCTTCTTCATTATCGGCTTGATTTTTGTTTATCGTTCGTTTTATAGCATGCGTATCCCCAAAAAAACACCGGAAGAAAAATAAAGTTTTTAAAAGGACCATTATGCTTTTGGGGTGTAAAAAAATAGTTTTATCTATAACTTTTATTTTGCACCCCAAACGATTTATAGAGAATACTGTTTCCTGTAGCTGGTTTTATAGCTGGTTTTTATAGAAAATAGTGTTCTTTAATTTATTTTTTTGCATACAATTTTTTTTTGACGTATCTTTGCCACGGAAAGTTGGCAGAGTGGTCGATTGCGGCGGTCTTGAAAACCGTTGAAGTGAGAGCTTCCGGGGGTTCGAATCCCTCACTTTCCGCTGAGCTTGATAGACAAAATCGAACAAACAACAGTTAAAATCCTATAAACCAATGGTTTGTAGGATTTTTTTTATTTATATAAAGTCCACAAAAAGGGACACGATAAGGACAATAAAAGACATAGTTTTGTGCCTAGATTGTTCTTTCGAATCAATATAATTATTAACCCGTCAGCAAGGACTATCCAACCCTCCTAACACATTTTGAAATAAAAAATCTAACAATAGAACTCCGCTTCGACACCTCGCAAGTTGTTTGAAGCGGAGTTTTAGTTAGTTACCTTTCGATAAAATTATTTTCGTCTATTATTATCCAGAAATATTTCCTATATTTGGAACATGATAGACGTTGATATGAAAAATAATCAGATGAATCGGATAAAAGAAGTGCTGAACGAAAAGGGCATCAAACAGACTTGGTTAGCAGAAAAACTCGGCAAGAGCTTCAAAATAGTAAACAACTACGCTTGCAACCGTAGCCAACCCTCTCTGCAAACGCTTCATAAGATAGCTACAATTTTGCATGTCGAGGTGAAGGAATTGATAAAATGAATAACGAATAAGATAGAAATAAGATATGATAGCTCCTACTCAAATACGAAAGCCCGAAAATTGGCAAGATTTTGAAAAACTATGTAAAAAATTGTGGGGTGAAGTTTGGAATTGTTCTGACACTATTCAGCGTAATGGTAGATCTGGACAGAAGCAATGCGGTGTAGATGTGTATGGATTACCTAAAGGTGAAGTTGCATATTATGGCATTCAGTGCAAAGGTAAAGACGATTACACTAATAGTCAACTCACAGAAAAAGAAATTGACGCAGAAATTGAAAAGGCATTAAACTTTAAACCAAAACTCAAACGGTTCTTATTTGCTACTACTGCCAATAAAGATGTTTCAATTGAAGAGTATATCCGAGAAAGAAATATTTTACATATTCAAAAAGGATTATTTGAGATATATCTATCATCTTGGGAAGATATAGTAGATATATTAGAAGCTCATCGCACAACATATAATTGGTATCTTAATAATTGTCAGTATAAAGACGCTTCTGATATTGATGTATTCTTGGATTGGAAGAAAGAGATTACAATAGAACCTCAATATATAAAGAATATAACATCATATCAATTTAAGGAAAGAAACCAACTTTTTGGTTTGACTGCTCAGCAGCAAGCCACTCTTGAACTCATTTCTCGTGAACCATCTATCAATATAATGGATATAATGAATCCTAAATGTAATGTGGGTTATAGATGGTGTGATTTTAAAGTTAATATTAAAAATATCGGAAGTACAGTCATTGAAGATTATAGATTAAAATTGATATTTGATAGCGAAAGTATTGAAGACTTAAGCGATAAATTTTACTATGAAAATAGTTACTATCTTTCAGATGCGGCAAAGGCACAGATAAATGCTGAGAGGAAATCATCAAGAGAAGTTTTTGCAGGACGAGAATATCGAAATATGATTGAATATATACCCAAAGATACCACAATGGTTCAAAATGACCATAGAACATTTAAAATAGGCATAAAACCTAAAGATGGAGTAACTGATATATGGGTACAGTGGCAATTTTTATCAAGAGATTATAGTAAACTTGGTGAATTGCAAATAAAAGTGGTTCCAGTTTATGAAGAAAAACAGAAAACAATAACGGTATACGACTCTTCCGAGGTAAAAGACACAGAGGTGGCTATAGTCCCCAAAATCATAAAAGAATAAGTTATGACAAAAGAAATAAAGATAATCAACGATATAGAGTATGCTCAGATACTGCAACAAGCCGTTGCAGAAATTCAGACTGCTCGCACCACTATTGCCCGACAGGTAAACGTTACTGTAAACTCTGCATATTGGAATATTGGCAAATTACTCTTCGAGAAGAATTTAGAAGGAGGATACGGTAGTGGTGTGGTTAATAGGTTATCTATTGATTTAAAGGAGCAGTTTCCAAATATGGGGTTGTCACCTCGTAATCTGTGGTATATGAAACGATATTATGAGCTTTATTATCAAGCTGATACAAAACTGCAACGCAGCGTTGCAGTTTTACCTTGGGGGCATAATGTATTGCTTATTGACAAGGAACTTCCGTTGGAGCAAATATCTTTTTATTCGCAAGAGGCGGTTCAGAAAGGATGGAAAAAAGATTTGTTGCTCAATGCCATAAAGATGAATACCTATGCCAACCGTCAATCGCAAATCAAAAGTAATAATTTTGATATTGCATTGTCCGAAGCACAAGCCAATTATGCCAATGAGGTGTTCAGAAGTTCGTATAACTTAGGGTTTCTTGGAATAACAGAGCCTATCAAAGAGTTAGAGTTGGAGAAACGATTGGTAGCCAAAATCAAGTCGTTCATTTTAGAATTAGGTCGAGGGTTTACCTTTATGGGCAATCAATATTGCTTGGAGTATAACAACAAGGAGTATTTTGTAGATATGCTTTTCTTTCATAGGGGCTTACGCTCATTAGTTGCTATTGAGTTAAAGATTGGAGTCTTCAAACCTGAATATGTTGGCAAAATGAATATGTATCTTTCATTACTCGACCGCTTAGAGCGTGGAGAAAATGAAAACCACTCAATCGGCATCATTCTATGCGCTGACAAAGACCACTTGGATGTAGAAATAGCTTTGCAGGATATAAATAAACCTATTGGCGTAGCAGAATATCAACTACTGTTACCCAAAGAAGAACTTCAAACGCTACTCCTTGACGAAATAAAAGCCATAGAGGAAGAATCTACGTTTGAAGAAAACTAAGAATCGTTAGATTATCCCTCGCTATAGATACTAAGCTCCGTAGTTTCCGGGCTTAACTTTGCTATTGAATCAGAAAATTGAAAGAGGTTAGTTTGATATTCAAAAAAGATGATTACCTTTGTACAAGAGCTGATTAAGCTACTTCAAAATGAAGAAAAGCAATGAAGTTCACCCGTTGCAAATCCGTTACCTATTCAGGTTTATCAGTGTTCTAAATAACTGATATATAAAGGACTCAATCTAAAGCATCAAATTGTGCCTAATTCGTTACCCCTTCCTAAAATTTAAAAAAAGGTAACGATTTGTCCAAAATTGTACATCTACTGTCCAAAACTGTACGCCTGCAAATATCTCATTACTAACAATTTGTAATTAATTTTGCAACATAAAAAATGAGAAGATGAAAAGTACATTTAAGGTGTTGTTTTACCTCAAAAGAAACAAGAAAACAAAGAGTGACGAGATGATGATTATGACTCACATTACCATTGATGGTAATGTATGCCAATTCTCTACAAAACAAAAAATCAATCCTAAAAATTGGAGCATAAAACTTGGTAAAGCTTCGGGTCGCTCTGCTGAAATGGTAGAGATAAATAATCTTCTTGATGAAATCAAGGCTTCACTTTATAAGGTTTATTACGAAATGTTACGAGTAGATAACTATGTTACTGCTGAAAAAGTAAATAATAAATTCTTAGGACAGAACGAAGAGTGTGCCACTTTAATAGAAATGTTCACCAAACATAATGATGATGTTAAAGCTTTACTCAGGAGCATATAAGAACATCATTTGATGGTAAATTATAGATAATGACCAAACGACAAAAGACAGATACAAATATTAATGTTCCGGTTCTTACCATACCTAAAATGATACTTGATAAGTATAATGGCAAATTAGATAATGGTAAACTTCTTCCAGTAATCAGATTTAATAAAAATAATTGGTGCAATCATAATAGATTACGCCTGTACGTCTCTCTGTTTTTTTGAGACTATTTTAAACACCGAGGCTTGAATAAATTCATTTTCTTTAGCTAAAACAGATAATGCGCAATAAATGTGGTGTAAATCAAATTTGAGTTGTTCTATAATTTTTTTCGAAATCTCATGGATCGCAAGTTTGGAAGATGGATACATTATTCTGCTAAATAGTAACTTTGAAAAGATGTCATTTAAATCATATTCAAAGTTATAACGCTTAGATATGTCTTTACATATTTTGTCTAAACCTAATTCAGAATAGCGTTTTTGCAGAAAGAAATATCCCCCATTGTAAGAACTCCGCTGATCCTTTTTTAAGATTAGCGCAGGAGATAATTCCAAAATCATTTTTGTTCTTTCTTCTTTCTCTTTTTTAGTAAGCTCTGCTACATATTCCTTTGCCCAAACGATTGGATCTTTTCCTTTTAGTCGACTCACCAACTCTTCATACGTACCTAATTTTTTAACAATTTTGGAAGTACTCTTCCCTTTTTTATCTCTAAATGACTTAACCACATATAATAAAGTCGATGTTTTTGTTTTTGCAATTGAAAGTTTCCTCTTACAGTTATATTTACGAACTACAATATACTACATATGTAGGCATAATATTTGACAAAAAAAAACAGAAATAACAAATTTATGATCAATTGTTTATAACTATTTCTGTTTTATCTAAAGTCAAACTCCCGAGGATTTCCACCACCGAACAAACCTTTCTATCTATTTCTAACAAAAATATTTACGTAAAATCAAAAAAAACACTAATTTTACGGGGTGTAAAGTGTACAATGAGTAAAAAATGAGATTTCAAAACAGTAGAAAAATAGTTGGCGTTTTTAGCAAGGGATTGAACTTGAAAAATGCGGAAAGAAAAGCATGCTTTTCTACTATTTTTATGGCTGAAAAATTGGATGTTACAGCAAGTTGTGTAAACACTCACACTCACTCACAAGAGC
>JAVVTR010000004.1:0-130201 GCA_036653535.1 Bacteroidales bacterium
GTATAGGGCGATTAGCTCTTACACCTAATAGTTTGTGCGGTTTTGAATATGATGCGGACTGGATAACGACCGGTTATTCTATCTCGCCGTTTCATATCCCTCTGAAAAGTGGCTTGCAAATGGCTAAACGAGATCCGTTTCGTGGAGGGTTTGGCGTGTTTGATGATAGCCTGCCTGATAGTTGGGGGAATCTGATCTTAGACAGGTATCTCACTCAGCAAAATATCAATTCACATAAACTCACTTTACTTCAACACTTGGCTCTTATTGGTAGCACAGGCAGAGGGGCATTGGAGTATCGTCCCGACAGAAGCATTGTTGCAAATGATAATTCTCTTGACTTTGATAGGCTTGACGTTGAAGCTAAAATGATTTTGAGCGATAAAGGGGAAAATATTCTCGTTGATGATTTATATCGTTATGGTGGCTCGTCAGGGGTGCAAGACCGAAAGTGTTCACTACAATAAACAATCGTTATTGGCTTATGAAATTCCGTGCGATTTTAGATCCCCAAAACATAGAAGAGATTGAATACAAATACTCTATTTGGGCAAAAGAGTGCGGTATTTATATGAGCGAAACCAAGCTATTTAATGGTAAGCACTTTGGAACGGAACGTTTTGACCGCACAGATAGAGGAAAAATCCACACTATAAGTGCGGGAGGACTACTCAATGCTGACTATCGTATTCCAAGCCTTGACTACTCTTTGTTGATGAAATTAACGCTCAATCTAACACGAGATATGCAACAGGTCATTCAAATGTTTCGATTGATGGTGTTTAACATTGTTATCTCAAAGCGAGATGATCACGCTAAGAACTTTTCATTTCAACATCGTGATGAAAACTGGAAACTTTCGCCAGCCTATGACCTTTTGCCAAGTAGTGGGTTTAATGGTTATCATACCCCAACCATAAACGGACAAGGGGAGCCGACTCTTAAAGATGTGACAGCCATTGCATCAGAAATAGGCTTGGCTGCCAATCAGGCAAAAGAGATTATTGAACAGGTTCGTGATATATGCCACCAAAATAAAATGGCGAAATTCAATTTGAGAAATCAATAAGTATTTAGTACAATAGAATGACGAAAGCATGGGTTGAAGATACGGCCTTTATCGTATTGGGGTAAGTTTGTTAAAAGCAAAAGGATTTATTGAGACAAGAATTGACGATGATTTTAATGTGAACGAATATTATATTTGTTATCTTTCAGAGAATATGGTGTTTTTTAGTGCTTAGGAAATGGGCAAAGCATATTTTTAAGAGAAGTCCCTGCAACTTGCACTACGAAAATAATTGATAACGAATTGTTTTGTAAATCCAAAATAGTTCGTAGATTTGAACCCAAGAACATAAGCAGACAAAAATCTAAAAGCCAAATTGGCTGAAGCAAGCGTCGTGAATTGCATTAAAAATATTTATGGAAGCGGTTATAAATGGATAGAATGAAAAGTCTTCTTAGCAAAAGTCTTACGCAATGTATTATCTGCACAGTCATCGTTTTGCTACTTGCTACACCCTTGTTTTATCTGCTGACCGAGCATTTTTATGCAGAAGACTTGATAGAACTTATCGAAGCATCTCGGCAGAAAGCATCTCTACCTGCTACGGATTAGGATGTGCGAACAAATTCTCACAAAAATGTTTTATTTCTTTGTGTATACTAATTTATTTTGAAATCGAAAATAATAAACAGCGATTGCTATTAAACCCACAGTGACTGAAATAACTTGAGAAGGCGACAAATAGGATTGATTAAAAATAGTACCACGATCGTCTGCCCTCAAGAACTCAATAAAAAATCTAAAAAATGAATATAAAATAAGGTAAATTAAAAACGGCTCTTTTATAAATTTGCTTCGCACAAGCAAAAATACAAATAAAATAAAAATACACTCATACAGTTGGGTAGGGTGAAGATAAATATCTGTCTTAAAATGGGAATGAGCTAAGCTATTCTCTGGATATTTCACTCCAAATGGCAAATTCGTAGGAGTGCCAAAACAACAACCTGCAAAAAAACAGCCTATCCTTCCGAAAATATGCGCAAGGCAGAATGGAGGTGTCAGCATATTTAAGGTTTTATAAATTGGCAATGAATTAATTTTTAAAAACACTACCAATGAAAAAAGACCAGCAATCATACCTCCCTGCAAGGTAAGTCCAATTAATTTAAAATTACTCCATTTAATTGGAATAGCTTGGCTATATGCATCAAAAACAAAAGCCCCCACAAATCCTATTATTAACGAAAGAAAAATTCCTAAATGGATTTTGTATTTTTGATCATTATTCAATTTAGAAAAGGGGCCACTATACTGTAAGTAGAGCATAGCCAAAGCAAGCCCGATACCTACAAACAGATTATAAGTTGGGATAAATGAGTTCTCACCTAATTGAAGATATCTCAGCATCACCTAAATAAATAAAAAGTAGCCTAACTAGGGAGTTAGGCTACTTAATTTCTACGACAACTTTTTTTGAAATAATGCCAAAAGTCCTCCTATTAAAAATAGAACGCATTCTATTAAAGAAAGAAAATTAAATGTTATAAGTGTAATTCCGGAAAGAACACCTGCAAAGAGCATTATTGCACCCCAAAGCTTAGGATTTTTTTTATACAAGAATGCACATGTAAGTCCTAAAATAGCCGCAATTAAGCCCAACCACATAAATGTATTCCCCGCATCATTAGTTACTTGTTCTGTTGAATTGTCGGCAAGTGATGACATTCCAGCCGCACAAGCTCCGCTACAAATTGCTGCAGGAAGTCCTATTACACCACCAATAATCCCCATAATCATGGGGACATTTGAAATTTGTTTGTTTTCGTTCATTTCTATATGTTTTGTTTATTAAATATTATAACCAGTAAAAATATATGGAATCAGTCAAACAAAAAACGAATATACAAATCTAAGATGCTTTATTTTTATGTTACTCCGAAGCAATTCGAAGGCATGACTCATAGCATTACTTTATCCAGTTGTGAACTAAAGAATTAACTTTATTCTCCAAAATTCGGCAACAGAGATACACCAAAAATAATCAAATACAAAAAAATAGTCAAAACGTCTTTGATTTAGTTTTTGTTATTTTAAGCAAAACGTGTTTATTTTGTAAAACATTTCGTTTTCCTCGCAAAAAAACGAGAATTATTTGGCGATGTTTTTATTTTGTAGGGAATTTTGTATATAAATTGAAGAAGGGTTGAAATTGGTAAAACATCTTCTATTTTGAGGGTGATTTTGTTTTAACAATAGGAATAGCATACTATTTTTATTTTCCATTATTGGAAAATTTGTGAGCAGGAATTCAAATTCAGTTCATTAAATTAGATTATATTGCTAGGCAAGAGCTATCAAAGAAGACTATGTATAGTTTTATGCACAAAAATTTAGACTAACAGAGCCTGGCGCCTTATTTTTGAAATTATTGAAAAAACAATAAAATGTCAATGATACAAGCTAAAATCAATTTCAAAATATAGACCCTCCCAAGCAAATTTGGAATAGAACTTTTAAACTTTCAAACTCCGATTAACTTGTTTCTGCTATGTATTGCTTAAAATTACACTTAGTATTAGAAGCCGCCCATAAAAAACATATAATAAAGCACAATGTATTCAATTTAATTCGCTATAAACGGGATTTTTTCATAAGTATCTTTAAAAAAACGATAAATACATTCTACAGACACTTCTGAAAGCCAAAATAAAGGAAAGTTCCAACAAAGTTGAGTTATGAGAAATACCTTTAAAATCTTATTTTACATAAAAAAAGCAGTCCAAAATCAAAACGGAAATGCGCCTTTGATGTGTTGTCTGCCCTTGCTTATTATTAAAAAACACATTTTTCCGCCCTTGTTTATTGAGAAATTACACCTATCTTTGCCCTTGTATTAATTGATTATGTAAATTGTGTGTATTATGAATGATATATATTTTAAAAGGAGTGTTGATATAGAACTTCAGAAATGGGCTAAAGAAACAAGACGCAAGCCGTTATTGTTGAGAGGGGCACGTCAGATAGGAAAATCTTCAACTATAAGAAATTTAGGGAAAAGTTTTAAGCATTATATAGAAGTAAACTTTGACGACAGAGAAGAACTTAGCCAACTGTTTGAAAAATCACTTACTCCGCAAGAAATATGTGAGCAATTGGCTTTGTTTTATCGTACACCCATCATTCCGGGAGAAACACTTTTATTTTTTGATGAGATACAGATGAGCCCTGCTGCTTTGGCTAAATTGCGTTATTTCTATGAACAGTATCCAGAGCTACATTTAATAGCAGCAGGTTCTCTTTTGGAATTTGCCATAGCAGAAATGCCGTCATTTGGAGTGGGACGCATTCGCTCTTTATTTATGTATCCACTTAGTTTTGAGGAATTTATTACTACATTAGGTGATGAGATGTTGGTTGCAGCATATAGAAAAGCGTCTCCAAAAAATCCTTTATCCGAAATTATCCACAAGCAGTTAGTAGAACGATTGAAAATTTTTCTGATTATTGGAGGAATGCCCGAATCTGTTTCTGAATATGTTAGGACTAGAGATTTATTACATAGTAGTCAAGTATTAAGTGATATAATAGTATCCTTAAAATCTGACTTCGCAAAATACAAGGAGCGTGTTCCAGCACTAAGAATCACCGAAGTCTTCAATTCAGTGGTCAGACAGGCGGAAGGGAAATTCGTGTATGAGCGAGCGGCTGAAAGTGCAAGCAATGTACAAGTTAAGCAAGCCTTAGAGTTATTGATAATGGCAGGATTGGTATACGCTATTACCCATACGGCAGCTAATGGCATTCCGCTTGGAGCTGAAATTAATCCCAAAAACAGAAGAATGATTTTGTGCGATACAGGTCTATTTCAACATATACTTAATTTAGATGTATCTCAAATTTTGATTACAGATGACTTCCAAGTAGTAAATAGAGGAGCTTTAGCTGAGATATTTGCTGGAACAGAATTATTAAAAACCTCTTCTTGCTATGATGAAGCTCAACTTTATTGTTGGCATCGAGAAAAGTCTCAAAGTAATGCCCAAGTTGATTATATAATTCAACACAATAATTCAATTTTACCAATTGAAATAAAAGCGGGGACAAAAGGTGCTATGCAGAGCCTAAGAGTTTTTATGGCAGAAAAACATTTGTCAAAAGGAGTTCGTTCGTCTCTTGAAAATTTCGCCCGATATGAGGACATCTATGTATATCCCTTATATGCTATTTCAAACTTAATGATAAATAATAAAGGGTGAAAATTGATTGAATAGCTTGATAAATAAGGATGACTATACAAAAAACATTTTGATAAATTGAAATATTGGTATATACAGAACAAGAGAAATCGTTTATAGAAACCATCCTATGGCAATATGGAAAACGAGGACGGTTAGTCAATAAATAAAAAAGGGCTCTCAAAGGAGCCCTTCATCAACAAATGAAAGATAGCCATTAGCTGGCGTTATAATCAGATGGTCTATGACTTTAATATCTAATAATTCTGCACATTTTTTATCTGTTTGGTTAAAAATATATCTTGGGGGCTTGCTTGTGTATTACCGGAGGGATGGTTATGAAGTAAAACAATGCCCGAAGTAAGCTCATATTTAGTGCCACACTAAATATGAGCTTAAGGTCTACGCTTGCCAAAGCAACGCCGCCTAAACCGATGACATAGTATCCCAAAACTTTATTCGCCTTATTGAGGTAAAGACAGACAAACATTTCGCGAAAATCAATACACTCTTTAAAAATTTCTTTAGCAATTGTATTTGTTATTTCACTGCTTGTCACATTATATTGTGTAAAAGCAGATTGTTTTGGTTTTTGGTACTGTTCCAAAAAGTGTGTAAATTCCAAAAATAGTTATCTTTGAAGTACACAAAAACCAAAAAGCCTCCGCATTTTCGGAGGCTTTTTGGTTATAGCAAACTGTTTCAAGCAGTGATTCCGGCGCGATTCGAACGCGCGACCCACAGCTTAGAAGGCTGTTGCTCTATCCAACTGAGCTACGGAACCTAATGGTAAAAATCTCAATCGATAGGTTGGTCGGGGTGAAAGGATTCGAACCTTCGACCCCCTGCTCCCAAAGCAGGTGCGCTAACCGGACTGCGCTACACCCCGAAACCTTTGTTCAAAAGATTGGCAAAGGTACAAATAAAATTTAAAAACACCAATAGAAAAGAGAGATAATCTTTTAAAAAAATAAAAACAAGTACTCGTAAAGTAGGGCCCTATTCCTGTTGCATAATAAAATGGAGCGCATAATCTATCATAGAATCTTTTCCCAAGCGAAGAGCATTTGTATCCATACTTATTTTTATATCCGGAGCTATACCTGCTTCCGTATGTGCTTTATTTGCATCTAACATAGGGATGGCCGAATAACGAAAGACCCATCCACAAGGCAACTCTGAATTTAATGGCATACCACCTCCCCCTCCCGTGCTATCTCCTATTAATGTAACCATGGGAAGTTCTTTCATCATACAAGCAAAATCATTGCCTGTACTAAAAACATATCTATTGGTCAGTAGGACCACCGGCTTGATCCAACGGATATACGGAGATGGATTTAACCACCTTGGCTCTGGATCAGAAAAATCATGGTGTCCTTTCCCCGTTTTATGCATAATATATCCATAAAGCACCGATTTTTCCGTAAAGCGAGAAGCTAATTTAGACGCCAAAGTAAGATCGCCACCTCCATTTTCCCTTATATCTATAATTAGTCCTTTACACGATTGAAAATAACTCAAAACTTGGTTCAAATTTGCTTCTCCAAAATTGGCTGAAAAATTAGCATAACGAATATATCCAACCTCCTTATTGGGTCCCATTTTAAGATACTTTAAAGAAGCCGCCATACGAAAATCGTTTTTTAAATAATATCTATCTAAAACATCTTCTGAGAAATTGCGAGGATAATCTAAAAACCAATTCCAATAGCGTCCTACATCAAATGTAGCATATAAATTTACATGACCATCTTTTAAATGAGCCATCAATTGACAATATATATCAAAAACCTCCTCTGTACTTGTAGCCCTTCCCACCTTAGAACGATAAACCCCATATAAACTATCCCAAGGAATACGTTTATACTCAAAATAACAATAGCGTTCATCTAAAATACGCCATAATTCATCATAATTATATAAAGGATCGCACATATCCTTTTCTGTAATTTTATTACAAGAACTTAACATACACAAGCAAAAAAAGCCTGAAACCAAGCAGTAATAAAAACTTATTTTTCTGTTCTTCATAAGGTTTCCTTTCCTGACATATTTACCATATTCAATACAAATCCCACATAAAATGCATTGCCATGCCATTGACTGTGAATACCTTTTAGATTAGACCAGAGAGAATGCCCCACATAGGAAAATCTCAACTGTACCGTTTTGAACACAAAATCTAATGCAACCATATTCTGCATGCTAAAATTATTGTACACTGAAGCAAAAGAGAGATAATGCTCAGGAGAATATATCTTCGTGAAAATTTCATAATAAGACATCCCATATTCGGGAGCAAAAACTAAACCAAGTAAAGGCAATGCCAATTGATAATGTAATTGCATTGGTTGTTTCCCTAAGAAAAACTTATAATCCAATCTAAATGCTGCATTAAGAGAAATATTGGCATTCAATACAGCGGCACTGTTCCCATAAGCAGGCAAGTAAAAACCACCTATTTCTGTTTGCAATTGCCCTCCTACTAATATTTGGAAATTAGGATGTTTATAAACCGGACATAGTACGCCCCAATGTAGGTGAAGCATGGCACTATAATAGGAATAATTCTTAGCGGGACTATGGAGCCCGCCCCCCTCTATCTGAATTTCCCAATCTTGCATTAATTTCTTGGCAAAAGACTTATCCCCTTGATAAAGGATTCCCCCTTGAAGACCTTGATAAGGAAGATGGCTTAAATAATCGGTATAAATATTGGTTCCCACTATACCTAAAGAAATAGAATGCTGAGAAATACGAGGAAATTTATTATCCAAAAAATCTTTCTTAGATCGGTTGCTTACATTTAATGTATCTTGAGCCAACAAAGAGTTTGAAAGCATAAAAAACACAGTAAAAAAGCAAATTCCCCCCTTGTTCATTTTAATTATATTAGTGTAATTTTTCTAATTCTTTTTCCACGTACCACTCCGATAAAGCAACAAATCCCCCTTGGTGGGTCAAAAGCTGCCCATCCCCCAGTACATACTTTAAAAAAGTTTTTAGCAAGGGCGTGTTCGGTTGTCCTTTAGATACAAAACAAAGTACTCTAGCAGGGGGCATAGGATATACACCATCTTTAATTGCATAAGATAAATCATCTACCGTAGTATAAATATTTTCTTTTTTATCTATTTGATGATTTCTATTTATATCTAATGGCACAACAGCAATTCCATTCACAGGTTTTCGGGTATTTCTATCGTAAGCAAAACCTATATTATTATACCCTATTCCATAAATATCTTTTTCAACAGCCGCAGCCATGGCAGGATCCGAACCCACCTTAAATCCAAGTATCTCTTTTTGGTTTCTATTTAAATAGTTTGCAAATGTTTCTCCTGCGCCACAATCATCGGAACGAGTATATACATGAATAGGTTCGTCCGGAGCGGATTCTATATCTGGATATAATTGTTTCCAATTAGATATTTCTCCTGAAATAAAAATTTTATATAATTGGATTTGGCTAAGCCCTTTCGTCATTATTTCCTGATATAATAGATGATTAGAATTAATCGTAACAACCACAGCATCCTTTGCTACCGCTATAGTCCAAAGGGATTTTTCTCTTTCAATCGATGTCAATTTCCGAGAAATCATACCTAAGTCTACCTTTTGTGATAATACATCCGCAATCCCTTTCCCTGCACCTCCTTTCGAAATATCAATTTTTACTTTTGGATAAAGTTTTTGAAATTCTTCTGCCCAAATCGAAACCATGGGATAAAGAGCATAAGCCCCCGATATTTTAATATTTCCTACCAACGAGTTTTCTTCTTTAGACTTAGAGGAATTAGAATTACAAGCAAACAAACACAGGACAGAAAGTAAAATTAAAACCAGCAAGCCATTTTTCATATATAACTATTTTATAACAAATTTAAATTAATATATCCTCTATATTATAGAACCAACCCCTTTAGAAAATGCACACACTCATAAAACTGTTTATGCAAATTTACATTTTTTTTCATATTTCAAACTATTTTTATAAAATATTACCTACAAGCTAAATTAAGTATGGAATACGGCATATATAGCGTAGATTTGTGTTGCTATATAAATATTAGGGATAACAAACTTCTTTTCGCCAAAAGAATAAGCAAATCATCTACCTCTCTTTTTTATCTATTTGTTTTTTTAATTAAAAAGTTGTATTTTTGCCACCCATTTTGGAAAGTATGATTATTTGAAATATATTAACAATATGTATTTAACCACTGAAAAGAAACAAGAAATTTTTAAGACCCATGGTGGGTCCGCCACAAATACTGGTAGCGTAGAAGGACAAATTGCGTTGTTTACACAACGTATTTTACATCTCTCTGGTCATGTGAAAGCACATCACAACGATAAATTTACACAACGCTCTTTAGTAAATTTAGTAGGTAAAAGGAGAAAACTTTTAGACTATCTTAAAGAAAGAGATATAGAACGCTACAGAGCTATATTAAAAGAACTCAGTTTACGTAAGTAAAATGTTTCTTTCTTTCGTATTTTATACAAAAAGGCAATTATGATTGTAATTGCCTTTTTGTGTTTTCCGCCAACGGTAAAAATGGCGGCATTTGGTATATATTAAACCAATTCCTCCGAAAATTCCAAAAAATTAAAATTCATGTACAAAGGGTACGTGAAGGATTATATGATGTTTGTACGAAAAAGTTAAAAGAAGTATTATGTTAGGTATTCAAAAAAAATTCAACCTCCCCGACGGTAGAGAGGTTACCATCGAAACTGGAAAATTAGCAAAGCAAGCCGATGGGGCTGTAGTAATCAAGGTAGAAAATACTATGATCTTAGCCACAGTTTGTAGCAAAACAGAAGTAGGTGAAAATGTAGATTTTATGCCATTAACAGTAGATTATCAAGAAAAATATGCTGCTGTTGGACGTTTTCCCGGCGGCTTCTTTAAAAGAGAAGCTCGTTTATCGGAATATGAGATCTTAATTTCCCGTCTTATAGATAGAGCCCTACGTCCTTTATTTCCGGATAATTATCACGCAGAAACGCAGGTCTTAGTTACCCTAATTTCTGGAGATATTCATACCCTACCTGATGCCTTTGCTGCATTAGCAGCATCTGCCGCTTTATCTATATCGGATATTCCTTTTCATGGTCCAATTTCCGAAGTAAGAATTGCTCGTATTAACGGTGAATTTAAAATTAATCCTTCTAGAGAAGAATTAGAAAATGCCGAATTGGAATTAATGGTAGGTGCTACTATTAACGATATATCTATGGTGGAAGGGGAAATGAAAGAAGTTCCTGAAGAGCTAATGATAGAAGCCCTTAAGATAGCCCATGATGCCATAAAAGTACAGTGCCAAGCCCAAATAGAATTGGCTGAAATGGTTGGTAAAGCCAAACGTGAATATTGCCACGAAACCAACGAGGAAGAATTACGCAAATTGGTACACGAAAAAACCTATCAAAAATGTTATGCAGCTGCTCGTGAATGTATTGCCGATAAAAAAATACGAGCTCAAAAAATAGATGCTATTAAAGCCGCTTTTATAGAAGAAAACTTCACTGCAGAAACCATAGCAGGTAAGGAATTTATGATAGAACGCTACTTCAACGAAACCCATAGGCAAGCAGTTCGAGATATGATTCTTAAAGAAAGAATTCGTTTGGATGGACGTGGTTTGGAAGACATTCGCCCTATTTGGTGCGAAGTAGATTATCTGCCTTCGGCTCACGGTTCTGCCATCTTCACTCGCGGAGAAACACAAGCATTAGCAACGGTTACACTGGGCTCCAAATTAGATGAGCAAACCATTGATGGCGCTATTATGGAAGGAAAAAATAATTTTCTTCTCCACTATAATTTTCCTCCTTTTGCCACAGGTGAAGTAAAGGGTATGCGTGGAACCGGACGTAGAGAAATTGGACATGGAAATTTAGCTATGCGTGCGTTAAAGCAGGTCTTGCCTCAAGGGGCCGACAATCCTTACACTATACGTATTGTTTCCGATATTTTAGAATCCAACGGTTCTTCTTCTATGGCCACGGTTTGTGCAGGATGTCTATCCTTAATGGATGCCGGTATTAAAATAAGTAGACCTGTTTCAGGTATAGCTATGGGATTAATTACCGATCCTAAAACTGGAAATTTCGCAATACTTTCCGATATCTTAGGAGATGAAGATCATCTTGGAGATATGGATTTTAAAGTATGTGGAAGCGAAAATGGGATTACGGCTTGCCAAATGGATATAAAAATAGACGGTTTATCTTATGATATTTTGGGAAAAGCCTTAGCACAAGCTCATCGTGGTCGTGCTCATATTCTAAAATTAATTACCGATACTATTCCTGCCCCTCGTGCCGATTACAAACCACACGCCCCTCGTATTATCCAAATTACCATTCCTCGTGAATTTATTGGAGCCGTTATTGGAACTGGAGGCAAGGTTATTCAAGAATTACAAAGAGAAACCGGTACCGATATTTCTATTGAAGAAGTTGGAGATTTTGGTGTTATAGATATTGCAGGAACCGACAAAGCTTCTATGGATATGGCTCTAAGTCGTATCAAAGCCATTACCACCGTACCTGAAATTGGCGAAATTTACGATGGTGTGGTAAAAAACATTCAACCCTTTGGTGCTTTTGTTGAAATTATTCCTGGAAAAGACGGTCTGCTACATATTTCTGAAATGGATTGGAAACGCGTAGAAAAAGTAGAAGATGTACTAAAAGAAGGGGATCATATTCAAGTACAATTATTAGAAATTGATGCAAAAACCGGTAAACTTAGATTATCTCATCGATCTTTATTACCTAAACCAGAAGGATATAAAGAGCCAGAACACAGTGATCGTGGGGATCGTGGCCCAAGACGCGACGAGCGCCACAGAAGTTCGGATAGAGATCACAGAGATAGTAGAGATAGTAGAAGCGAAACTCCGGCACCTCCTACTTCGGCTCCTAAATTAAAACCCGCCAACGGCGAAAATACAAATTCAGGAGAGGCAGACTTGTTATTATAAATTAGTGATATAAATCAACGCTTTTTCGCAATAACATAGCCCAGTAAATTTTACCTCTGCCTATGCTGCCTATAAGTTTAACGAAATTGTTGCTGAAAAATTTTATAAAAAAAAGCGGTTTATATAAACCGCTTTTTTTTATAAAACATACAGAAAATATCATTAAGAATAATACCGCCCTTGATAGGTATTTCTTTGTTCTAATCTTTTTTCAATAAATCCAAGAATTTGATCGGTTCTCCACTCTTTAAAACAAGGACCTGCCTGGAAACGAGGGGGAACCTCTCCCGTTAAACGGTCAATTTTTATATTAGGGGATAATTTTTCTAAAAAATCCACCACTAAATCTATATATTCTTCCAAGGTATAAAAAGAAAAATCCGAAGGCGTATTTTTATATTCTTGAGCCATATGAGTATCCGTAATAATCTGCAATTGATGTAATTTCAGTGTTTGCATTGGCAAAGAAGATATTATAGTCGCCTCCGCCAATTGTTCTTCTCTACTTTCTTGTGGCATCCCTAAAATCAAATGCCCTCCCGTTTTTATTCCTCTTTTGAAAGCCGCCTCAAAGGCACGCTCCGTACAAGCATAGTCATGTCCGCGGTTCACCCTTTGCAACGTACGATCATAACAACTTTCTATTCCTATTTCCAAATGCACAAAATATGTTTGCGATAATTCGGCCAAATAATCCAAATTTTCTTCGTTCAAACAATCGGGGCGAGTTCCTATCGTTAAACCCACTACACCCTCTACCTGCAAAGCCTCTTCATAGCGTTTTTTAAGTTCCAACAAGGGAGCATATGTATTGGAATAAGCCTGAAAATAAGCAACATATCGAGCCGCTTTTCTATATCTCCAAGCGTGAAAAATTTTTCCTTCCTCCAACTGCAGCCTTATCGTTTTTTGGGGCGTGCAATAAGAGGGATTAAACGCATCATTATTACAAAAGGTACAACCACCTCTTCCACAAGTACCATCCCTATTAGGACAAGTAAAACCTGCATCTATCGATAATTTCTGAATACGGTATCCATATACGCTTTTTAAATAATCGCTATAGGCGTTAAAACGTCGCCTTTGCCCTGAACTTCCTATCCAAAGTTCAGCCAGCTCTAAGGGATGTTGCCTTATATTATTTTGCATGTTTCCTTTGATGTTTTTCAGAATCAAATAAAACCGGTTTATAAGTTAAAAGCAAATAGGCAAACTCGGAAAATTTGCTTTTTTTAGGGGCAATTCCATTCAGTCTTTCCAATGTAGTTGTAGGTAAATAAAAGCTATAGCCCGCTTGTATGGAAAAATCTTCCCTCACTTGAAAAGTATATAAAAAATCTATTTCTCCTCCTAAATTTCGAGAAAATTTCTGAAATTTACCATAATTAGGATCTGTTTCCTTTAAGGATTTATCCTGTATATAAGGGTGAGCCAAAGCAAAATAACGCCCTGCAAGTTCAAAATTATGTTTTTTGAACGCTTGGTATTTAATTCGTAAATAAGGTTGATGCAAGCCTGCTCCTTGAGTAATATCCCTAAATCCATCGGGTACAAAATAATCGAGATAACCCAAAAAGCCATGGGATCCTCCGAAAAATCTATCAAAACCATGCACTACCAAATTGTTTTTAGATGGATTTTTTGAAGAGCCTAAGGCACTAAAATCATTTCCGGAAACGAAATCATAGGCCAATTCTAAAGAAAGACTGGGAAGCATTTTATATTGAACCTTAGCCGAAGCTAAGTACGCAGCCACTTGCTCTCCATAACGATTATGCCCCCATTGTCCATAAGCATATACAAGCCCCGAGACCTTATGAGAAGAAAAAAGATAAAAATAGGCAGATAAAGCAGTACGTGCATACAAAATATGAGCATTTCCAGCTTTTTGATTAAAATCCGTAGCCGACAAAAAACTAATTTTAAAATCATCGTCCCAAAAACTATGGGCAGCCCAAGCCCACACAAAATATTTGTATAAATTCTTTACATCGTAACTCGTTAAAAAATTAGATTTATCACTGCCATTGGAAATAGCAGAACCAAAATCCACCGCAGTTCGTTTATCTAAGGTACGAAACTTAAACAGAAAAGCATCATGAGCAAGGGTTGGATCCCCCCAAGAAGAATTAGTTAAATAACGGCCATCATCATAATCCAAGGTTTGTCGCCCTATAGTAAAATTAAAGCGTTTACAAAAATTAATATAAAAATAAGCTTTAGCCAAACCTAAACCATTAACTGTAGCGTTGGCTTTCGACTCTCCCCAAGTACGTACATCCTCTATAGTAACCACAAATCCCATATCGTTTTTCTCAAATTGAGTATTCAAACGAACTCTTTGATTGTTAACTACATATCCATCGTCTCCAGGGCCTTTTAGTACTTTATACCCATCTTTAAACATGGGCTTTTCTCTAATTTCCCCAGATAATATAAATTGAGCAAAAAGCGGCCCTTTTAGTGTTAATAACACTAAAAGGGCCGCTAAACGTATAAGATTTTTACTCTTCATGCTTTTTTGCAGCTGTAGTTTATAAGCAAACCGCCTTTGTTTTCAACATAGGCGATTCCCTTATAAAATTATTCTACGCTTACCACTTCAAAGGTAAATACCAAGGTGCTAAAGGGAGGAATGGGACCTGCTCCAGTAGCTCCATAACCTAAAGAAAATGGTATAATCACTTTCGCTTTTGTACCTTTACTCATCATCAACAAGGCTTGGTCCATACCAGGAATTAATTGACCTACCCCTGCTATCGTTTCCATAGGTTCGTAAGGACGATTAGGATTGTAAACGCCAGCTCCTTGGGCATCTTCTTTTATGCTAGTATCAAAAATAGTCCCATCCAATAATTGTCCAGTATAGTTAATTTTTATTTTTTTACCCTGACTTACTTTAGCACCATTTCCCTTTTGTAATTCTATGTAGTACAAACCCGTTTCGGTAGGAGCTACTGTAATATTATTGGTTTGAAGATATTGAGCAATGGCCTTTTCTTCTATCCCTTTTTGTTCTTGAGCTAATTTTTCTTGTTTTGCTCTCATTGCTGCATCATCTAAAATACTGCTTACTTTAACGGCATAAGTTACTTCTCCTTTTACAATTTCCGGAAGCCCACCCATGTATTTGCGCATAGAATCTGCATTTACTTTAAATATGACACTATCTCCTTCATGTAGCAACAACAAACCTTCATTCAAATCACCTGCAAAAGTAGATTCTGTAATTTGAAAAAGAGTTTCTACTTTTCCTTTGGTAGAGAAAAGTACAGAGTCGTCTGCCGATATTGTTAAGATTCCATCTATAAAATCCCCCACTTTAGGCGTTTTCTCCCCTTGTCCCTTTACTGCAATTTTATAAAGTAATCCACCCTCTGTTTTTTTGAAACCATTAGAGCAAGAACTCATTAGAACCAAAACTGCACTGAATATGCAGCTTAATAACACTGTTTTTTTCATTTTTTATTGTTTTAAATTTATTATTTTTTTTAGAACCTATTTTTAAAGCTATTTATATTTTCGTTTTGCATTTATACAAATCTGTAAATTACAACATTCTAAGAAGAAGGTGGAATTAGCACCTGCTCCACCGTAAGATCGTAAATCAACGTAGCCTGTGCAGGAATACGATCTCCATCGCCCGAAAAGCCAAAACCCAAATGAGAAGGAATAACTACATGAGCTTTTTCTCCCTTACGCATCTTTAACAAAGCCTCTAATAAACCCGATTCCACCACGGTCTTGCCTATAATGATAGTCTTTAACCCTTTCATATCTGAATTTGCTATTTCCACTCCATTAAGCAATGCCAAGGTATATTTCAATTGTACAGCATTTCCACTCTCCACTTTCACACCCTTGGTTTTATAATAAATATCATAAAATAAACCGCTTGGTGTTTCTACCATTTTCCATCCACAACGTGCTATAAACGATTCTATACTTGCTTTTTCTTGCTGCACTGTATTTTCTTGCGCTTTTAGCAACTGTTCTGAAGTAGGTTCCTCCAAAACAGCCTCTCTTTTTCCCATGCTTTTTTCTATGGAATTAGAACTACAAGCCACAAAAAACAAGCTAAGCAAATAGCAAGCGTATATTTTAACTTTTTTTTTCAATGGAGCTACTCTTATTTTATACCAACGGATAAATCATTCGATTATAAAATTCAGGCAAAGCGTCTTCAAATTTTTTTATCGTATTAGACAAACTATCTTCCATGGATCCTCCCGCCGCATTTTTATGCCCACCACCATGAAAAAGTTCCCTCGCAAATACATTAACATCTATATTTCCTTTCGACCGAAAAGAAATTCTAATTTTTTTTTCTCTTTCCGTAAAAAAAGCAGCAAAAACCACGCCACTAATACTTAGTGCATAATTAACTACCCCTTCTGTATCTCCTGCCTGATAATTATATTTTTCCATATCTTTAGAACTCAAATACATATAGGCTGTTTTATACATAGAAAACACCTTTAAACGTTCACTTAGACAACAACCTAATAACCGCATACGATCTTCCGAAAAATCATCAAATATGTTACGATGTATTTGCACCGTATCCAATCCTTTTTTTATTAAATCGGCAATCATACAATACAATTCTACATGAGCGCAAGAATAGCTAAAAGACCCGGTATCGGTACTTAATCCAGCATAAAGGCAGGAAGCTACAGAAGCGTCTATATAAGCAGGATCCAATTCCTTGTTAATAACTCTATATAGCATTTCACAAGTAGAAGAAACGTTCACTTGCGAAAAACAAAGATCAAATTGCTCAGAAGCCGGATCTATATGATGATCTATTAAAACCTTAAAAGCAGAGGAATCCAAAAGTAAGGATTCCATTTGATCGGTTCTTCCCATAGATTGGAAATCCAAACAAAAAATCAAATCTGCTTGCTGAACCAAGTGAATTATTTCCAATTTCCGATTTTGATAAATATAGGTATTATGCCCTGTATCCATCCATTGCAAATTCTTTGCAAAAGGATTAGGAAAAACAACCACCGAGGATTTTCCCTGATTCTGTAAATATTTACTCAAGCCTATAGTTGCCCCAACCGCATCCCCATCGGGATTATAATGTCCCACTATAACTATATTTTTTGCCTTTTGAACAACTTCTCTCAGAGAATCCATTTTTTATTTTATTTTATTTTTCCCTATTTCCTTCTTATTCCCTATGGTAATCTCCACTCCTATCCCCTCTTGCTTTAGTGGTCGTAATCCCCGTCCTCGTCCGGATCCTGATCCTCATCCGTATCCTCATCCTCGTCCTCACCTACTATTTTATCTAAATTTACACCAACCCTATCCCAAGGGTTTCCCTCCGATCCTAAAGCTGTTCGTAGTTCTTTTATAATACTAAACTTAAAAGGAGCTCTTTCATTTCCTTCCACCATCACACTAAGAAGGTCCATATAGTTCTTTAAAATTTCCGCATTAGAGCAAACGTGCACCTGCTCCCCTTCATCAAAAAAAGGTGGTACTTCCGACTTGCGAATCAAATTCCCATGTTGTATCAAATCAATAAAAAAGATAATATCATCATTTTCTCTATGATCCATATCTTTAGTATAAACTAACAAGTTAACAATAGGCAAATTAAGTAAATATACCGGTATCTGATTCCGAAAAGCCAAATACTGATACAACAAAGACAAAGATCTATCATTCCCCTGATGAAGATTTAATAAATTAGGCAAAAAGAAATCGGAAAAAACATATCCCTCTGTATTTTTTGTGGCAAGAAAAAACTTACAACGATTAAAAAAAAACAAATTCAGTACATGCATTCGTTCCAAAGCAGTCATATCCGGTTTCAATTCCATCCATAAATCGCTTGCCATTTTATTAACTTTCTCCATTACCTCTTCCCAATCCAAATAAGGATAAAAAGCTTTGGATATTAAAAAATAGCCACGCATCAAATCCTGATCGGGATTTTCTTGCCACGTCTTCAACTCTTTACATAATTCCCTCATTTGAGTTTCCCGAATTAAAGCCTCTATACGATTTTCCCACAATGGCTCCTTCTTCGCAGAACGTGCTTTTTCTAAATAAGGAAGCACTTCCTCTCCCATATCCAAAAGAGCCTGCCTTAACGAATCGTATATTTGCATATCCGATTCGTCTAACATCCCAATTAATGCTTCTATATTGCTTTTTCTATTTTCCATCCCCTATCCCAATTCTATTTAGTTAAACGATTCAAAACAATTTGAACCAATTCTTCGACATGGGGTTTATAATCTTCACTGAAATTTTTATTTACTCTATTAGCAACCAAAACACATATAGTTAAGGTGTTATGCCCCAAACCTCTTCCAAGTCCATAAAGGGCTGAAGTTTCCATTTCCAAATTAGAAACTCTGTGATTTTCATATGAAAATCCGGCCATTCTATCATTTTGTTCCGGAAAAACCAATGGTAAACGCAATTCTCTACCCTGAGGGGCAAAAAAGCCGGGAGCAGTAGCCGTAATACCTTGTAACATATCAAAGGCCAATTTATTCATCAAATCTGAAGAACACTTCACAATATATGGCTTAGCAAAACATGCTGGGAAATTCATATGTTTCATAAATGCTTGCATCATATCCTTTTCCAATAAAGTAGGATCTATTTGATAGTAATTCAAAAGTCCATCTAAACCCAATCCATAAAGCCCTGCACAAAAACGATTTACTTCATAATCTGACTGTAAGCTACCACTGGTTCCAATACGTACTAAATTTAACGAAGTATGCTCATCTTTGGGTTCCCGCCTTTTTAAATCTATATTTACCAATGCATCTAATTCGTTAATAACAATATCTATATTATCCGTACCCATTCCTGTAGAAAGCACCGTTATCCGTTTTCCGTTTAACATACCCGTATGAGTAAATAATTCTCTATTCTGAACCTTATAATCTATACGATCGAAATAACGAGAAACCGTAGGTACTCGACCAGGATCTCCCACTAATATAATATTGGGAGCTAATTGCTCCGGTTGCAAATGCAAATGATAAATACTACCATCTTTATTAAGAGGCATTTCCGAAGCTTCTATGACCTTTTTCATAATGTATGTAACTTTAATGTGAATACCCAATGGACCCTTTTCATAAAACAAAATGGACAGATAAAAGCCTATAATTTTGTGAAATTATATACACAGAATAAGTTTACTTAGACTATGCTACAGCAAAAAATTGTCGGTTTTATATCAAGTATTTACCTTTCTACAAAACAACAAAAGTACGACTTTTTGAGAAACAAAAAAAATTTGGCTAACTTTGCATCTTTTAAGTTTCTTAAATACCTAAATATATTTTTTATGTTAGTTATTACCAACATCAAAGGCCTTGTTCAAATTCTGCCATCCTCGGTTCAAGCAGTGAAGGGCAAAGAAATGCAAAAATTGGAAGTAATTTCCAATGCCTACCTTCTTATAGATAAAAATAAAATTTTGGAATTTGGTCCTATGAAACAATGGATACAAAAATCAGAATTTCAAGGGAGAGTAGAAGAAATAAATGCAGATGGAAAATTTGTCTTTCCCGCCTTTTGCGATTCCCACACCCACATCGTTTATGCCGGCAGTAGAGAAATTGAATACAACGACAAAATTCGCGGTTTATCCTACGAAGAAATTGCCCAAAGAGGCGGAGGAATTTTAAATTCCTGCGACCGCCTACGGAAAGCTTCAGAAACGGAACTTTTTGAATCGGCATGGGAAAGATTGCAAGAAATGGCCTCTTATGGAACCGGTGCCGTTGAAATAAAAAGTGGATATGGCTTAGAATTGGAAAGTGAATTGAAAATGCTAAGAGTTATAGCCCGTTTAAAAGAAAAATCAGAGCTAAGTATTCGTTCCAATTTTTTAGGTGCACACGCTGTACCCCGTGAATACCTTGGTCGACCATCGGCTTACGTCGATCTTATCGTAAAGGAAATGATTCCAGAAATAGCCGCTGAAAAATTAGCCGACTTTATTGATGTCTTTTGCGACAAAGGTTTTTTTACCGTAGAAGATACGGCACGAATTTTAGAAGCTGGCATACGTTACGGCATGCGCCCAAAAATACACGCCAACGAATTAGATTTTTCCGGCGGAGTACAAGTAGGTACTCAATATCACGCACTTTCTGTAGACCATTTGGAATATATAGGACCTAAAGAAATAGAGGCCCTAAAAAAATCCGACACTATGCCTACCGTTTTACCAGGAGCCGCATTTTTCTTAGGCATGCCCCTTTCCCCTATAAGAGAAATGATAGAAGCCGGTTTACCGATAGCCTTAGCCTCCGATTTTAATCCAGGTTCTTCTCCTTCGGGTAATATGCAATTTGTAATGTCGTTAGGCTGTATTAAATATAAAATGTATCCGGAAGAAGTTATACATGCCACTACTATCAATACCGCTTACGCTATGGGTGTAAACAATATATTAGGCAGTATTACCCCAGGGAAAATTGCCAATCTATTTATTACTAAAAAAATACCAACTTACGAATACCTTCCATATTCCTTTGGCAACAACAAAGTAGACGCTTTAATTTTAAACGGAAAAAGAGTAAAATAAACCACTTGTCCATACTTTTCAAGTCTTCTTTTATCCCCAAGAACGCTCGTCTTGTTATAAAAGGATAGAGCAAGAAGCAAAAGGAGATCCGTAGGTATTCTTTATTTTCACAAGAAACGAACAGGTGCACAAGCGTTCCATACACCGTGTTGGTTAAAATTATTTATATATGAAAATACTTCAATTTTTAAAAAATTGGGCTCTATTGCTTTCTATTCTCATAGGATGCATAGGACACTCTTGGCTAATACAATTTGCGAGTATCGTTCCTTATATCCTTTTTTCCATGCTCCTTTTTACCTTTTGCCGCATCACCCCACAAGAACTGAAATTCAAAAAAATGCACCTTTGGTTTCTTCTTATACAAATTGGAGGTGGATTGATTCTTTATATGAGTTTATCCCCTTTCAATATCCCCTTAGCAGAAGGTCTTATGATGTGCGTATTAGCCCCCACAGCAGCAGCCTCTGCCGTAGTTACTATGAAATTAGGCGGAGACGGGGCCAATAACACAACTTATGTTCTCATATCCAGTATGGCCGTAGCAATCATAGCCCCTCTACTTTTTCCTATCATTCATCCTATGCCAGAACATCCCAATTTTTGGATTGCGTGCTGGTCTATTCTAAAAAGGGTAATGCCTGTATTGATAGGACCTTTTGTTTTGGCCACTATCCTCCACATTATTCTTCCAAAAGTACACGAAAAACTAGCAACTTGGCACGAAGTTTCTTTCTATTTATGGTCGCTTTGTTTAGTATTTGCAGCCGCTCAAACAGTAGAAGCTCTTTTGCAAGAAAAATCACAAACTGGCATAGAACTTCTCTTGGCTGGTTTTTCCGGCATTATTTGTATTATTCTTTTTTCTATTGGGAAACATGTAGGAGGAATTTATGGCAAACGCATCAGCGGAGGACAAAGTTTGGGGCAAAAAAACGTGGTATTAGCCATTTGGATTGCCCAATCCTATCTTACCCCCATAGCATCCACAGGATTAGGAGCTTATATTATATGGCAAAACATTTTTAACTCTTACCAATTGTGGAAAAAACGACAAGAAGAACAAAAAGGAAACGAGCACCCTTCCGATTTTGAATTAATACCTTAATTGTGCTATTTTTTTAAGGATCTCCCTACTTTTTTTTAGCAAAAGCATCTAAATCCATAGTAAAACTAATATAATTAGGGGACCCCACTTTGTGATAAGCAGAACGTGCATAGCTAAAATTCATCTTATAAACTCTAAATCCAAATCCCCAAGAAAAGCCAACCATGCCAGGTTTTCCCTTGGTGATCATATCACGAGAACGCATATAATTATACGCACAACGTAAATAAAACCCCTTATAAGGAATTAGTTCTAAACCAATAACAATATGTCGAGCCAAATTATCAAAAAAATCGGCAGCCCCAGAAAGTTTTTTGGTTTCTCCTGTGATAAGATCGGTCTGCGCATAAGGATCCTTATAATTTAAATCCCACTTTTGTAAATTGGGAAATTCCAACAAAAGGCGAAAGGGAGCATGTGGAATTTTTTGAGATAATGCCACCGCCACTTCAAAAGGCATTCGAGAGGCCCCATCTTCAGAATAAGTTTTTAGTGCTCCACCCATATTACGTAACAAAAGAGAAACTGAAAACATTCTAGAAGTATTAGTATAAGAACCTGCTACATCCACAGCCATTCCAAATGCACTATAACTATCTATTCCGGAATAAATTAGCTTTAAATTTGCACCTATGGTAAAATGAGAATTCAATTCTCTCCCCCAACCTAAAATCATCGCAAAATCATTTGCGGTAGCCTCTCCATAACTTAAACCATACTCATCGGTAACGGTAATTTTACCATAGTTGGCATACTGCAAATGCAATGCAAAACTACCAGCTTTTTTAAAAGTGCGACTATAAGAAACGAATCCATAATTAATTCCATTAAAATAATTCACATAATTTAAAGCCAAATGATTATGCAATTCTTTAGTAATCAAAGAGGGATTAGCCAAGGATAGGGTTATATCGGCATCTCTAACCGAAAGAAATTCGGAACCCAAAGACGCTATACGAGCAGATTGTGCCATATTCAAAAAAGTAAAAGAAGCACCACCTCCTTGTCCATAGCTCCAAATAGGAAACAAGCCAAAAACCGATCCTGTCAAACAAAATCGAATCCAAAACAAAGACCAATATTTTTTAATTTTCATTCTGTTTTACAGGAGAGTTATTTAGGTTATTCCTAAGAGTGTGTATTCCATTAGCATCCATATAAATAGGAAAGGGCGTTTTTATTTGCAAGGGCAATAAATAGGTTTGTACGGCATTTCCTTTCCCCATTTCCTCTAAATTGGAATTGGAATTGGCCTGCATATCATAATGGATACTATCGTTTACAAAGAAATTTTCTTTCTTTAATTTAGATATATCTACTATTTGAAAAGCCACAAAAGTAGTAGGATTTGCATAGAAGAAAAAATCTAAATCAAAAATACGGCAGACCAAATCAAAGGTTTCGTCACATACCAAGCGAGTTCCATTTTCCGTAAGTAGCTCCGCCCTTCCTTGAGGATTCCGAAAAATAATAGAAACCGTATCCTTATCAATCTTATTCAGCACCCCTTTTATTTTTAAATAGAAACTTCTATCTATAAGTTTATTATTCTTATAAACATCCTCTTTATAAAGAGCCCCTCCCTGAAAATAAAAAGACCATAAACCCTGCTTAATTCCATCCTCATACTGTCCTTTTATATAAGGAGTACTATCCGCATAAAGCACCGTATAACACCCCGTAGTTTTATTTAAATTATAAGTAGAAATTTCATATCCTCTTTGATCGTGTCTCCACCAAGGCCCATGCCGAAGACCTCTATACCACTGTTGATCTTCAAACAAAGATCCATCCGCTGCATACAACTTGGCTTCTCCGTTTTTCAATCCCTTTTCAAAATTCTCCACCTTCAGCAAACGTCCATCCTTTCTATAAAACTTCCATACGCTGTCTTTTCTCTTATCTAAATAATAACCTTCGGCTAAAACGCCTCCACTATGCGGATAATATATCTGAGAAAAAGAAGCGTACCCCCCTCTAAAATAAAAAGATTTAGCCATTAAGGTATCCCCGGATCTGTACTCAAACCATCCCACAGGCATATCGTCTTTAAAATATCCTCTATAACTTACTTTTGGAGAAGAGTCCTCTTTAGCCCAAAAGCCTTGTTTCCGCCCTTTTTTATCCAATTGATTTACCGTGTCTTTTTGCACAGAAGAAGAACTCGATGCAGCAGCAGCAGCAGCAGCAGCAGCTTGTATACTATCTATGTTTACCCCCAAGCATAGCATAACAAAAATCGCCCGAACAAAACAAATAAAGCCTACTGTTATTTTTTTATTTTTTAACATAATTCTCTAAATCATTAGCAAAATCCAATAAATTCTTATAGCAAGCCTCTACTATATACGGTTTTTCTAAGGCTTTTTGATCTGAACCTATTAGCACCGTACATAAACCCAAACGATAGCCAAATTCCATATCACTACGAGTATCCCCCACCATAAAAGAATATTTAAACTGCAAATTAGGATACTCTCTTTTCGCCTGCAATCCCATTCCCACCTGAGGCTTTCTATAAATACTACCAGTGGATTTCAAATCCGAACAAAAATAGATACGACTTATTTTCCCTCCCGTTTTTTCTATTTCTGCGTTCATTTTATCGTGAACCAACTTCAGTTCTTCTACCGTCATTAAGCCTTTGCCTATCCCTTGTTGATTCGTAACTATAAAGATCTCCTCAAAGAAAGATGAAAATTTTCGTATGGCTTCCAAGCTACCTGGAAGAAAAACAAAATCCTCTGCTTTTTTCACATAATCATTGGAAATACGCTCATTAATCACTCCATCCCTATCCAAAAACAAGGCGGACCATTTTCCGTAACTTTGTATTTTTGTAAAATTATTTCTCACGAGGGAACAATATTTCCTCTATACCCTGACAAAGCAAATGCCCCATCAAAATATGAGATTCCTGAATTCGAGGGGTGTCAGTGGAGGGGACTCCTATCCATATATCTCCTAATTTCTGCATTTTTCCTCCTCCATCGCCAGTAAGGCTAATAGTACTTAAACCCATTTCCTTAGCCGTACTTAAAGCCCTGCACACATTATTGGAATTTCCAGAAGTAGAGATCCCAACCAGTACATCTCCTCGGTGAGCCTTTCCTCTAATCATGCGAGCATATATTTCATCATAACTATAATCATTAGCCACTGCCGTAAGATAAGAAGTGTCCACATGCAAAGCCTCTGCATTCAGAGGAGGGCGATCATAGTAATAACGTCCTGTTAATTCAGCCGCCAAATGTTGAGCATCCGCAGCACTTCCTCCATTCCCACAAAAGAAAACACATCCCTCTTTTTGAAGGCTAGTAGTACAAAGGATAATAGCTTCTAATAATTTTTGTAGCAAACTATCATCCAATAATATGCGCTCTTTTGTTCGGATAGAATCTTCTATTCCTTTTTTTAATAGGTCCTTATTCATCTTCGGAAACTCCTATTTTTTTGGAAATTAAATACATATTTCGAGTAGAAGAATTTCTTCCTACCAATTCAGCAATATATCCGGCCAAGAACAATTGCAATCCCATAGTCATACACATAATAGCAAAGTAGAAATAGGGAGAATTTACCACTAAAGGGGCCGGTATACCATGCGACAAACATCCTATTTTTTCTATTCCTAACCAAAGAGCCGATAGAAAACCCAATATAAAAAGCAACATTCCTATACTCCCAAAAAAGTGCATTGGCTTTTTAGAAAATTTACTAACAAAACTAATAGATAGTAAATCTAATGGTCCATTAATAAATCTACTCATCCCTCCAAATTTAGTCACTCCATATTTACGAGCCCTGTGTTCCACCACCTTTTCGCCTATCTTCGTAAAACCTGCCCATTTAGCAATAACTGGAATATATCGGTGCATTTCTCCATAAATTTCTATAGACTTAACAAGCTCTAATTTATATGCTTTTAATCCACAGTTAAAATCATGCAAACAAATACCAGACATCTTACGAGTTGCCCAATTGTATAATTTGGTAGGAATCGTTTTGCTTATAGGATCGTAACGTTTCTTTTTCCAACCCGAAACCAAATCATAACCATCTTCCGTAATCATTTTATAAAGTGCGGGAATTTCATCAGGACTATCTTGCATATCTGCATCCATAGTAATCACCACATTTCCCTTTGCTGACTGAAAACCAACATGTAAGGCAGCTGATTTTCCATAATTACGACGGAATTTCACAGCCTTAAATCGATTATTTTCTGCAATTATTTTTTCTATACAATTCCAAGAAGAATCCTTACTTCCATCATCTATAAAAATTACTTCATAATCCAAATGATTAGCCTGCATCACCTTAACTATCCATGCCGACAATTCCGACAAAGACTCTTCTTCATTAAAAAGGGGAACCACTACTGATATATCCATAACTCTCTTTTATTCTTCTTTTAAACAGAACCTAATCTAATATTTAAGCTTGGTTCCAGCCACTAATTAATTATTAACGTTCGCTACGTACAAACAAAGATAATATTAAAGGTACCATTACACTTACTAACACTATTTCCCCAAAAGCATTCATTACAACATGCTCTACCTTAAGATTATGTAGAAGCTGTATTCTTTCCACTTTCACCACTTCCGTAAGACTAGTATTCATTAAGACCATCTGTTCTTGGCTACTGATAAGTCTTTGCATAAATCCCGAATCTATATAAGCTACATAAACCAATAGCAAAGCAGAAAAGATCACAGACGCAACCAAACCCACATATACACACATCATATAAGCTTGACGTGTATTTAGATAATGTTTAGAAATCTCGTTTTTTCTATAACTAAGACAACAAATTACCATTAACAGAAACAATGCAACCTCCGCAATCCATACCACTATCGTATCTGTCTTATATCTATATTCCTGTGTCAAAGCCGTTATCAGAATCATACCTATAGCAGCTATAATACCAAAAAGAACAGCATAAACCACCCCTACTCGTGGCAAGTTACTATTGGGTCGTTTCAAAGAAAAAGCCATATATTACCTATTAATTAAATCCCAAATTCCAATCGACAAATTTACAATTTATCCACCTTAAAAAGAAATTTAATTTGGTGAGTATGCAAAATTGTACTACTTTTGCAACGGGTAAGTCTTACACGACCAGCTCCCATCCACTCCCCCAGGGTCGGAAGGCAGCAAGGGTAAAATGGTTGTAGCGGTGCGATGTAAGGAGCTTACCCTTTTTTTATGCTCTGTATCTTTCAAAACAATGGTATTAAAAATTTTTGACAAAGGCCTACAAACGAAGCAGATACAACACATCATAAGTTGTATCCGAAATGGAGGTATTATTATTTATCCAACCGATACTATTTATGGTATTGGCACAGGGCTTTCTAATATAAAGAGTTTGGATCGCATCGCTCAATTAAAATCTAAGCGAAAAGAAGACCTTAATTACACCCTCCTTTGTCATAATTTAAGTCAACTTTCCAACTTCTCCAATCCTATTTCTAATTCTCTTTTTCGTTTTATGAAAGCTCATACGCCAGGTCCTTACACTTTTATTTTAGAGGCCAATAACGAAGTTCCCCGTCTTTTCCAAAGCAAAAAAAAGCAAATCGGTATTCGAGTTCCGGCTCACCCTATGTTACGACAAATTATTGAAGCCTTAGGAGAACCCTTATTAAATACTTCTATTGATAGCGAAGATGATAATTCCCCAGAATACATTACCGATCCGGAATACATCCACGATAAATTTGGAAAAAAAGTAGATTTAGTAATAGACGGAGGAATAGGTATGATACAATATTCCACCATTTTAGATTGTACCCAAGAGGAAATCCAAATTATTCGTCAAGGAATAGGGATACTCTAAAATAACTTTCTTCCCCAAAATCATCCAAATCAAGACAGCAGACTAAGAATTTTTTATTTAAATTAGCATACGAAATCAATTTATTGGATATACAGAACCAATAAAAAAAGTCTTCTATTATTGCTTCTAAATGTAAATTGTAAATTGTACTTTGTACTTTCAATTAGTAATTGCAAGTCGTTTGTTTCCCGTATCTTCTTTGTGTATCTTTGCAAAAATTTGGAAACCATGAAAACCAAACAAGAGATAACTGAAAATTGGATTGTTCGTTACACGGGGCTTCCTTTAGAAAAATTTGCAGAGTATATCATTTTGGTAAATTTTCAAGAATACCTCAGTAAATTTTCCGAACGTTTTAATACACCCATTCACGGTTTAGATAAGGCCATGCAATGTGCCACTACCCAAGATATTACTATTATTAATTTTGGCATGGGCAGTCCCAATGCAGCCACTATCATGGATTTGCTTAGTGCCATTCAGCCAAAAGCAGTTCTTTTTTTGGGAAAATGCGGGGGAACCAAAAAATGTAAATTAGGAGATTTGATTTTACCCATTGGAGCCATACGGGGAGAAGGGACTTCCGACGATTATTTTTCTCCCGAAATACCCGCCTTACCCGCCTTTAATTTACAAAAAGCAATTTCTACCTCTATCCGCGACGCCCATATAGATTACTGGACAGGCACTATCTACACTACTAACCGACGAATATGGGAACACGATGAACACTTTAAAGATTATCTAAGAAAAACTCGTTGTATGGGAGTAGATATGGAAACCGCCACTTTATTTATTACCGGTTTTGCCAACCACATCCCCACAGGTGCTTTACTTATGGTTTCCGACCAGCCTATGACACCAGAAGGAGTTAAAACCGCAGCCAGCGACAAAATGGTAAGTGCCAACTATGCCCAACGGCACTTCGATATAGGGATTGACACCCTCTACCAATTGATCAACAACGGAATAACCGTTAAACACTTACATTTTTAATTATGCCATCTCTCAAATACGAGCAAATTCTCCAACAAATCAAGGAAAAGAAATTCAAGCCCGTTTATCTTTTATGGGGAGAAGAAGATTATTATATAGATTTACTTACAGATGCTTTTGAAAATCAAGTATTAAACGATGCTGAAAAAGAATTTGATTTCAGCGTATTTTACGGACAAGATCTTAAAAACAAAGAACCCGGACTGCCAGGAGTGATGGCAGATTGCAAACGATATCCCATGACTTCCCCCTATCAACTTATTCTCATCAAAGAAGCACAAATGATAGATAAGTGGGATCCTTTAGAAAATTATCTAAAAAATCCGGTTCAATCTACTATCTTAGTCTTAGCACATAAACACAAAAAAATAGACAAGCGTAAAACCGTTTTTAAAACCTTAGATAAACAAGGCGTTTTATTTGAATCTGCTCGTTTAAAAGACTATGAATATCAACCTTGGGTATCCAATTATTTAGGACAACATCGCTACCAAATAGCCCCTTCTGCTTTGGCTCTACTAACAGAATCCTTAGGCTCTGATTTAAGCTTAATATCCAATGAATTAAAAAAGCTTATGTTAAATCTTCCCCCTCAAAGCGAAATAAATGAAAACCATATAGAGCAATACATAGGTATTAACAAAGACTACAATATATTTTCCTTAGAAAAAGCAATTTCAGAACATCAATTATTAAAAATTGTTAAAATAGCCAACTACTTTAAAAACAACATGAAAGAATTTCCCTTGGCTTTGATTCTACCTCAACTATATAAACATTTTTGTCGCGTATTGCTCTTTCATGCGTTAAATGGAAAAATGAATCGCAATGAATTGGCTGCAAAAATAGGAATAAATCCTTATTTCTTAAACCAATACGAAAGTTGCGCACGTTATTACAACTACACTCAAGCTACTCACGTCATTTCTATTCTAAAAGAATACGACCTCAAATCCAAAGGCCTTGGATCTACAGCCCCTCCGGAAACCCTATTAGAGGAACTTATCTTTAGAATTACCCATGTGAAAGATAATTTAGCCTTCGTTTGTTTTTTTATTCAAAATAAATGAATTATATTCTGTCACAGAATTTCCGCAGTAAAAACAAAAACAATAGATTATAAAACAAAACGACCTTTTTAGTTTACATACTCTTTCTAAGCTCTGTTTTCTCAGGAGTTTAAACCTCTAAAGGATGTTAAAACAAACCTAAAACTATGATTTACGCCAGCGATCAGATATGGCGGTTGATAAAAAATGACTTTGAGTATTTAAGAGCTTTCTACTTCTTATTTAGAAAGCCCGCAAAATATCAGAAGTTATTAATTCTGTATTAAATTAAATTTAATTAAAAAACAAAATCATGAAAAAATATATTATCCTTACAGGTGTGCTTTTATCCATGCTATGTGGCACATCTCTTCGGGCCCAAATAGCTATAGAAATTCCAACATTGCCAAATCAAATGCAACCTTATTATCCGATGAGCCTTGATGGCACACCAGGTCTTCTCGTTGATAAAGAACCTTATCAATATACATATCCTACATTAGCTAAATTTACTCCAGGCGAATGGTTAAAAGTAGAATTAATAGGTGGAAAATTAGCTGAATACCAATGGTACGTGGATTATCATATGTCAGGCATAGATCCAATAGCTATAAGCGGTCAAACAGGCTCAACGCTCAATCTTCGTCTTAATTCAGATGCTCAAAATTATACTGCCACCTATAAATGTGTAGCTACCATACACCCTTATTATGTAGTAGGGGGTGGGGTTGAAACAAGAACCTTTACGGTTAATGTTCGTGTAGGTGCAGCACCTCGCATTGCTAAAATCTATCCCAACCCCGCAAGAGATATCGTTCATGTGGAATTAGAGGGAAGCGATGAGTCTGCTCAGAATACAAAAATTTCTGTCATGGATGCAAGTGGAAATTTGGTAAAATCTGTCCAAAATACAAGTGGTAAAAATATAGAAGTCGATATTTCCATTTTACCTAAGGGTAGATACTTTATTCATTCCGAAAAGGATGGGAACAGAAGTTCTAAGCAATTATACATTAATAGATAAGAAATTTCTATCAATTAAGGGAAGGAGAATAAATTTATTCTCCTTCCCTTTTTCTAATGCAGAATCCTATGCTAAAAAAGTTTTTTTTCTTCCTTTTAATAGCTTCTCCTTTGGTGTTGTCGGCTCAAACTATGGAAACTCACGGTTTTATTCCCAATAAAGGGCAATATGGAAGTGATATTGAGGGCAAGACTTTGCTTGGAAAATTTGCCGGACTTAGCTTAGATCTTTGGCTTACGGAAGAGGGAATAGAAATTGTTTATTGGTTGGGAAAAGGCGATTGGGAAAAAGAGGAGCAAATAGGGAAACAAAAAATAAAAATACAGGGGGCTCATAAAATCACCACCTCCATGCTTTCTGTAAGTGATTCTTCTACCGAGGTTTTTCATTATTATTTAGCCCATTGTCCGGAGGGGATTCGAGATATACACTCATACGGCAAACTACGTATCAAAAATATTTTGAACGGCATTGACTGGGAAATCTCTACCGATGCCGAAAATGCTTTTGTACAGACTTTCACTACGACCAACCCTTCTTTAGCTTCTTCAAAAATAATAGAAATTTTAAGCAAAAATAACGACACTATACGAAAGGATACTTTGCGTATGGGCACTTCTTATCCTCTCTTGTTAAAACCTAATTTCCAAACTTCTCAAGACCTATCACCTCAAGTTGTTGCTTCTTCTGATTCCTTTCTCTATCAAGATTGGGGTACTCTTTTCGGAGGAGGAAAAAATGTTTACGGTCTAATGAAACAAAAGAAAGATCTTTTTGTAGATTGGAGTAAAACCAGTCGCTTTGATCTGCGGCATAGTTCATTTTCTTTGACATCATCTTGTAATGATACAATAGGAAATCTTTATTTAGTAGGCAAAAGCAAACTCTCTGCTTTTGCCTACTATTTATATGGAGATTCTACTTTTAGACAAGATAGTGCAGGAATTAAATCGGATGCCTTCCTTGCCCGTTTCGATACTAGCGGAACTCTTTGTTGGATAATCTATTATGGGTCATCTCAACATGATGAAGCTCACCAAGTAATCGTCAATGCTAAAAATGAAATTTATGTAGGTGGTGGCATTGATTTATCTTGGTTTCGACATACGTATAATATAAATCAAGCGTATGTTCCTTATTCTTTTCAATCTTGGAAAAATGATTTTCCTCTTTATGCTTCAGCATCCACCTCCTATTCCGACACGGGTACCTGTTTCTTTCTTAAATTTGATAGTGAGGGGAAACGCCTTTGGGCTACTTTATTTGGTACAGATCCTTATGTGAAAGACAAAAATACAGGTATAGAAGTCAAAACTTGGCCGAATCAGATGTGTTTGAGCTCTGAAGGCTCGCTTTATGTAGCGGGTTCTCATTCCAGTCAATCTTACAAATATAATCCATCTGCTAATTTTAATTATGATTTTGGAAAAGGAAAAAGTATCCCGACTTTTGGTTCCCCTGGTCAAAAAGTATGGAGTTTTGAGGATATTGAAGATATAATTCCCCCCATAAAAAATATAGTCTTTGGAAAGATTCAATATACCTTTCTTTTAAAAATAGATAGTTTGGATCGTATTATATGGAGTTCGTATTATCCCGCTTGCCCACCTATTTTAAGCCTTCACAGTGACCCTTCCGGAAATCTTTATATTTTGGGGAACACTACCTATTCTAATTACCCTCCTTTACAAGTTAAAAAAGAGGCTTATTTTGCACAAAGAGAAAATCTAGACAGCATTACTGCGTCTAGTGTTAACAGCACCTGCGCCTATATAGCCGCCCTTAATATCGTAGGTCAACAAACCTGGTGCACTCATCTTTGTGGAGGCAATACAGAAAAAGAGCCCTATCGTGATATACGTAAAAATGCTGGAGGTATTTATGCAGGAGATATGTGTATCAGTCCCCAAAGGCATCTTTTAGTAACTGGAAATAATTCCAGTGTGTTTTTCCCCATCGTTAAAAAGGACGAAGCTCTATTTATGGGATTGGATTTTCTGGATACTACAACCTCTGGAAATTCTTTTATCATGGAGTTTGATACCAAAGGGGCACTTATTTGGAGTACCCTATACGTTCACGACAAGGCCTCCTTTGGCTCTTCTATAGTCCATACTAAGGAGGGAGGCTTTCTTTTATTGGAACAAGAATGGGAACGACGTGATTTTGTCCCTATTCCAGACCAACAAGAGACCTATTTTTCTTGTTTCAACAAAAAATTTCAAGTAATAAAACAACAACAAACACCCGCTTTTACCCTGCCATTTTCAGATTGGTTAGAAGAAGTTCCAATATTAAATGATCGAATGCGTTTTGTTTTTCAATCCCTTTTAAATTTCGTTTCACCCTCTCTCAAACTTTCTTTATCTCCCACAGGTAAGCTCTTTGTAACCGGCAATGCGGCTGAATTTGACTCCCTTGCGCTTCGAAAACCTTTCTCCACTTCCTATCTACAAACCCAGCCTTTATGGGATACCCTACCTCTCACTGGCTTTATTCTCCGCTACGACCTTTGCGACACCACCCTATACGCCCCTATTTCCTTAGGCTTTACAGATAGCCTCTACTGCATGGACGAAAAAATAAATGTTTTTTTGCAACTTTCCAGTGCGGACTATTCCCAACACCAAATCGTTTGGAACGCAGGAACGCCTGATGAAGTAGTAGGCGACATCTTCCGTATTACCCAAACCGGCACCTATTTTGTGCAGGCACGCAATATTTACAGCGGATGCCCCTCGGTTTACAGCGACACTATACGGGTAGATTATATGCAAAAGCCCCGCCACTCCTTGCCCACAGATACCCTTTCCTTTTGCGTAGGCGAAGGTAGTCACGTATTAAATGCCTTTCATTGGGGCGGATCCTATTTATGGAGTGATGGTTCCACCGATTCGGTATATCAAATTCGTTATCACGGAGATTCCATAGAAACGGTGTGGTGTACCGTTTCTACGCGTTGTTACGAAGATGTGACCGACTCTGCCGTACTCCGTTTTCTTCCCCCCTATGCGTATTTGGGAAAAGACAGTGTTTTATGCGGAGAAGATACTTTACAGATTAATGCCAGCTTCTACAATCAAAATATTCCTGCGGATTTGGAATATCTTTGGACCTTTAATGGAGATACGGTACAAAGAGGCATTTTACGAGACGATGCCCCTGAGGATATTTCCCAAAACCCTGCAATTTATACGCTTAGACCCTACGACAGCGGACGGCTTTGTTTGCAAGTATTATGGCTAGAATCGGAATGTAAGATAGCCAAAGATACTATGCAAGTAAGTTATTACCCTTATCCTGACATAGATTTTACGCTAGCCAAAGATACCACGATTTGTTATTACGATAGCGCTCATATTGATTTACAAATTCCGGATTCCAATGACACAGAGCAGGTGTATAAATGGTATAGAGGAGAAAATGAGCAGGGAATCTATGTCGGCGAAGGACCTTCTCAACGTTTTTCCGAAGAAGGGTATTATACCGTTATCGGGCATAATCATTGCAGTCGTTTAATGAAAACGATACAAATAGTCCATTATCCCAAAGCATGGATAACGCCGCAACTACCCGAAGATACGCTCTTCTGTAAAGGTCAATCTATTACTTTAGATGCTCGCACCTCGAATCCTACCACGCAATATCTATGGAAAGACCTCGAAGAGGCACCCCAACCTATTCCTAAGATTACCCAATCGCTGAGTACAGAAAACGGCGTACGTACCTTTACGAAAGCAGGAGATTATAGCCTTTTGCTACAAGATACCGCAGGCTGTCAAAATACATTGGATATAAATATTCAAGAGGATGATTGTGTTCCTAAAATAGAAATGCCCAATGTCTTCACCCCCAATGGAGATGGGATTAATGACTATTTTAAAATCAAAACGGCCGAAAAAATCTATCACTTTGAAATTTTTATTTTTAATGCTTGGGGCAATAAGGTCTATACGTACAAAGGAGAAACCGAAAATTTTGAATGGAATGGGGAACTTCGAGGAAGAGCTGTACCTGACGGGGCTTACTTTTATATAGTTACCTATAAAGATTTCTTGGGAAAAGCACATCAACAAACGGGGAGTATTACGATTTTACGTTAGAATTTTAGACGGGGCTTAAAATGTCTTTAAAACAGCTCCAGAAAATTTTCGAAGCTGTTTTTTTTTGTCAAAAAATGGACATTTCGTTTTTAAATTTCGGACATTTCGTTTTTTCGATTATATTAGTTCTATTATCTTCTTCTCTTTAGCATCCTTTTCTTTCCGTATCTTTTTTAGAAAATCATATAAATTATCAACCTCAATACTTAATGCAGACTCTTTTTTAGTTAGAGAAACGATAGCTTCTTGGGCTATTTGTATTCTGTTATTCTCTTTGAAAGTTCAATTAAGAAGTGCGAAAATTATTTCAGAAATAAAAAAGATAAATGATGATAGGGAGTTGAAAGCGTAAATAACTTTATGCGAAGCAAAAAGTTATTTACGCTTTCAACTCCCCTCAAGGCAACAAAAGTTAGCAGAAACAAGTAGCAATACAAGAAAGGAGACCGAAGTCTCCCTAAGATTAATTAACTTTGTATTGCAATGTACAAGCAACTAACCATGGAGCAAAGATACGCAATCTCGGTCTTACTCCAACGCAAATGCGGAAAAAAAGAAATATCGGAAGCCATTGGTGTCCATATTAGTAGCATCTATCGTGAGCTAAACAGAAATAAGAGTAAGCATAAATATTCTTACCTAATAGCCCAAGAGATGAGTATTGAACGCAAAGAACGCCTTTGTGTGTCACGAAAATTCACAGCGGCACTTCAACGTGATGTGGAAAAAAAGATTAATGATGACTGGTCGCCAGAGCAGATATGTGGCAGGCTAAAAGCGGAAGGCAAGCCTTCGGTATCTCATGAAACTATCTACAAGCACATAAGAACGGATAAGCGCAATGGCGGTGCTTTGTGGATGCACTGTCGACATAAGCTAAAGCATCGCAAAAGACAAGTTGGCGATAAGCGCATACCAATTCGCAATAGAATTGGCATTGAACAGAGACCGCCAGAAGCAAACGGCAAGCGTTTTGGTGATTGGGAGATGGACACAATCATTGGAAAAGATGGGCGTGAGGCTATTGTTACATTAGTGGAACGTAGCAAGAACTATATGCTAATGAGTAAGTTAAAGTACGGAAAAAATGCAAAAGCATTAGCTCAAAAAGTAATATCGATGTTACTTCCTTATAAAAATAATGTACTTACTATTACAACTGATAATGGCACTGAATTTGCTGAGCATCAGTTAATAGCTCAAAAATTAAATACAAAAGTCTTTTTTGCACACCCTTATTCTTCATGGGAAAAGGGTGCAATTGAACACACAAATAAGTTAATCAGGCAGTACATTCCCAAAAAATCAGTATTTAAAACATTTTCTGATGCCCAAATATTGGAGATTCAACATAAAATTAATCGAAGACCACGTAAAAAATTAAACTTTAAATCACCCGTGCAATGCTTTTTCAATCTTTTGTTATAATTTCGCACTTGCTACTTGAATCTGCATTTTAGAAAACTTGTCGAATAAATTTGGTTTTATTAGATTTTTACTCTAATTTCGTACATTGTAGTACAATCAAAAAATAGTTAATAATGAAAGTGGGAATATTGTATTTTGGTGTTGGTCGGTATAGTATTTTTTGGAAAAAATTTTACAAATCCGCTGAACAATTTCTATTGAATGATTGTGAAAAAGAGTATTATGTATTTACAGATTCGGAAAATATTTTACAAGAAGCACATAATAAAAATGTTTATGTGTATGCTCAAGAAAGTTTAGGCTGGCCCAATATGTCATTAATGCGTTTCGAAATTTTTTTTAGAGCTTATGATCGCTTACAAAATGTGGATTATATCGTTTTTTTTAATGCTAATATAGAAATAAAGCGAAACATTTATGCTAATGATTTTTTGCCAATTTTACCAGAGGACAACCTATTAGTTTGTTTGCATCCATATTACTACAACAAGCCAATCGATGAGTTCCCTTACGATAGAAATAATAACAATAGAGCCTGTATTCCAAAGGGGAAAGGACGGTATTACGTTCAAGGAGCATTACAAGGTGGACGCACAAAATTTTTCTTGGAGGCAATAGCAATCTTGAAAGATTGGGTTAATGAAGATCTAAAAAAAGGAGTTGTACCAGTATGGCATGATGAATCTTATTGGAATAAATACATTTTAGACAGAACAGATTTAAAGGTTTTGTCCCCATCCTATTTATATCCAGAGGGTAAACACTTACCATTTGAAAAGAAAATTGAAATAGTAGACAAAGGACGTCATTTTGGTTTTGACTACTTGCGTGGATACAGAGATACACCCGAAAGTGATCTTAAACTTTTTTTCAAAGATAATGTACGAAAGTTTAAAAAATTAATTTTGAAAAAAGTTTGAAAAAACTTTTATATTTTCAGGGGGGATTAGGCAATCAAATGTTTCAATATGCTTTTTATTTGTATTTACAAAAAAAAGGCATAAGTAGTCTTTATGTTAATACCTCTTCCCGAAGTTTACACAGACATAATGGATTCGAACTGTTTGGAGTATTTCCTCGTCTACAGGAAAGGCCATTTCAAGAATGTAATCAAAGAATAATATCTTGGTTTTTATATTTGTTATATCAAAGTCGAACCCGAATTAAATATCCAACTCCTTATATTTTATTTGAAGATAAAAATAATAATTATAAAATATCAAATTCTTCTAAAAAATATATTTGGATTGGTTTTTGGCAAAAGAACGAGTATGTTGAATTTGTGGAAAACGAACTTCGGTCGTTGTTGGTTTTTAACCATAGCTCTATGGAAGAAAAAAACTTTAAACTTCAAATAGATACCATCCAATCTTGTACAAATTCGGTTAGTATTCACATTAGAAGAGGGGATTATCTACAAAAAAATCTATATCCTATTTATGGAACTATATGTACTGCAAATTACTACAAAAAAGCCATAGAATATATAAGCAGTCAAATCCAACATCCTGTTTTTTTTATATTTTCCGATGATATACCATGGGCAAAAGAAAATTTAGGATTAAAAAATGCTTGCTATATGGAGGGAAATTCCGGGATAAACAGTTTTAAAGATATGCAATTAATGAGTTTGTGTCAACATAATATTATTGCAAATAGTAGCTTTAGTTGGTGGGCGGCATGGCTAAATGTTAATCAAGACAAGATAGTGCTTAGTCCTGATAAATGGTATAATATAGATGGAGACACTACTGCAGAAAAACTTATTCCTAAAACTTGGATACGAATAGATACCTTAGGCCGGCTCAGAAATGCCTAAAAGCCCCATGGATATATACCAACGATATTCCACAAGTTTAATGCCCATATTGGGTTTAAGGCACAAAGTATAACCCAATAATAACGCCAAAGTTCCTACCCACTTATAAATTTCTAATAAAATACGTTTAAAATAGGTAAAAGCAGAAATGTTTTTTGTACGTATTTTTTCACTGTATCCTATACTTGTAGCTAATCTAATAAAAAATGCTTTACTAAGTCTTTTTGCAGGTACATAATGTGCAACTATTGCGGAAGGCAAATAATATATATTTTGCTTTTCTTTGCGTATTTTTTTAAAAATTTCTTTTTCTTCTGCACCTTCAAGATTATCGCCTTTTCTACCTAAATTTACATTAAATAATCCAATTTGAGAAAAGATAAAAGCCCTAAAAGCCATATTGGCTCCTATAGGATATTTTGTAGTAGGGAATTTCCTAATTGATTTTCCCAAATCAATAGAAGAGGTAATATCTAACAAATAGGACGACATCCATTTGGGACGTTCTGTTTCAAATAATGGATATATATGCCCTCCAACGGCAACGGCATCTAGATGTTTTTCAAAAAAATTTACTAATTCTTCCAAATAATGGCTATTTGCAATAGCATCATCGTCAATAAAGCAAAGAATTTCTCCTTTTGCTAAGATAATGCCTCTATTCCGTGCGTAAGAAAGGCCTTGTTCCTTTTCTAAAGTATAATAAATACTATGTTCGGGATTATTTTGTTTAAAAGCAAGACAATATTCTTCCGTATTATCTGGTGAATTATTATTGATAATAATAATTTCATAATCTTTAAATGCCAACGATTGTTTTACCAATGACTCCAAAGCCTTTGGTAAAAAATCCATGCGTTTGTATGTACAAACTATAACTGAAATTTTTGGCATAGATTATTTTATTTTATTATTTTTTACATACATCCTATTAATAGAATTAGCCATCGCTGCAAACAATAGTACATATAACAATGTCACGAATGCTATTGAAATTTTAGACCACTTTTTTTCCGTATCCGATTCGTAAAGAAATGTAATTTCATGTTCTCCGGCAGGAACAACTAAAGCTCGTAAGATATAATTAACATAAAAGTGTTCCGTTTCCTTGCCATCTATAAATGCTTTCCATCCATGAGAATAATACACCTCCGAAAAAACAGCGACGCCTTGCTTTTGTTTAATGAATGCCTTGTAATTCAGTTTATTTGGCGCATAAGAAGTAAGTGTAATAATCGACTTAGATGCAGAATCTGCTGCTTGTATAGTTTTAGGAAGAATTTTGGAAAATTTCGAATTTACTACAGCACAAGTTGCCGGATCTATAATATTTAGAGCATCTATTTCTTCAATAGGTGTTTTTACATAAATCAAAGTGTCTATAAACCATGCATTCCCCAATGCACTTGCATTCCGTTGCACCTGAGGTACTCCATCTGAAGCGGGTACAATGAAATATTTCGTATTAAGCATATTCAGAACTTTTACATTTGGTTTTGATAAATGACGTTCTATAATATCTTGATAACGACGTAATTTTACAGCGCTATATCCTCCAACGGATTTATGAAAATAAGAAGTTTTTGCATCATTGAAAGTATTGGTACTAACATTAAAAACACGGTAATGAGGATCTGTATCCTGTAAAATAAGACGATCCACATCACTCATCATAAATTCTTTTTTATATTGTTGTTTTTGCACAAAATGAGAGTCGTTAAAATAACGTTTATCAATACTCCATAAATCTATGGTAATAAGTACCCCCAATAAAACATAGAATGGTACTAATTTTAAGCGACCTTTTATATAATAATAAATTACACCAAATGACAATACTATAAATACCAAAGATCGTAAAGCATCGTGTATAAGCATGGAAGATCTATCTGCAAGGATGGCATCATAATACCAAGTAGGCAAATTGGCAAAGATGGAAGTATCGTTAGGGGAGGCAAAGGTATATACAACACTTCCCAAAATAATTACAAAAAGACAAATTCCCCCTGTAATATAAAAAGATAATTTAAGATTAGCTATGTTTTTTATTTTATTCTTGGTTGGATCCAATAAATAATTTAATCCTAAAAAAGCCAATAAAGGCATACATACTTCGGCCACTACCAAAATAGAAGATACTGCACGGAATTGATTATAAAAAGGAAAATAATCCATGAAAAATTCGGTCAAAGGCATAAAATTACGTCCCCAAGATAAAGCAAAAGAGAAAATTGTTGCAATTAACAATGCCCATTTTATAGGTCCCTTGATACTAAATAAACCAAAGAAAAATAGAAACACAACAATAGCTCCAATATAAGTAGGCCCAGAGGTAAACGGTTGAGTACCCCAATAGGTTGGAGAATTTTGACAATATTGGGCAGCTTCCCTATTAGGCACACCATTGCTTGAAAGGGCTTTAAACAAATGAGAATTATTATCTAATTGGTTATTGGAACTTCCTCCCTTAAAATTGGGTATTAACAAGGTAAAAGTTTCATCAATTCCATAGCTCCATTGTGTAGCATAATCTATATCTAAGCCTTTAGATTGTCCATATTTTACAGCGGAAGTATCTAATTCAGAATGGCCTCCACGCATAGTCTCCTTTACATATTCATTATTTGTCTTATAGAAAGATAGATTCGTTCCTAATCCAATAGCAAACCCGGATATAATAAAAAGAAGACTATATACATACTGTTTTATGTTTTTTTCGCGAATGTATTGAATTCCTCTGCACACTATATAAATTCCTATGGCAAGAAGATAATAATACATCATCTGAGGATGATTGGGCATTGCAAAACTACTTCCGATTGCCATAAGGAATATACCCCATAATGTTTTTTTTCGAAAAATAAGTTCCGTACCTGCCAATATTAATGCAGAATTTGCAATGGCAAAAGCTTTTGTTACATGTCCTGCTTGTATAATAATAAAAAAATAGGAAGAAAAGGAAGTGGCAATGGCTGCAATAATACTTAAATAGGGATTGAGTCGAAAAACACGGAAAAGAACATAAAAACACAATAAATAGCTAAAAATAATTGCCAATGTTTCGGGCAACCATAAACGAAACAAACCAATCAAAGGTATTTTTAATGTTTCAGCAGGTAATTGGTACGCTATCTGTAGCGTTGGCATACCGGAAAACATAGAATTGGTCCATCCCGTTTGATGACCTGTTGCTGCTCTATAATCATTGGCTTCTTTGGCCATTCCTTGCCAACTCGCTACATCATGCTGCATAAGTATATTCCCCTTTAACATAGGAGAGCAATAAACTATTGCAAGAAGAAGAAAAATACAAATAGCTAATGTATCCGGTAAAATTAATTTGAAAAATGATGTGAATTTCTTCATGATCTTAGGTTTTCTTAAATAAAAATGCAATTAAAACAAAATAATTTTCTATACTGTTCTTCCCCCCCATCCCCTCATATTCCCTACGTTTTTTTTACTAAAAAGAAAGATGCTTTCTAGCAAAAAACGAGCAAATTTACAGTTTATAATTTAGTTTTCAAACTGTCTACCATAATTTGATTATCAACGAAAAAACATAGTATTTTTTAACCTTTCCATTACACCTTGGGGTATACTCTCCAATTTCGGGAACATGGCATCTTTCCTTTTTTAAGCATATTTTTCCACTACCCATGCTGCAAAAGGTTTGCTGGCCGTAAAAGCCGGAGAAACGGCATTAAGTACATGTATGCTTTTATCATCGGCTTCAATTACAAAATCCATAACTAATTCTTTCGTTTCTTTACGGAGTAATTGAGCACGCAAACCCGGTCGTGTCCATTCTTGAAATCCAGAGGCCTCTATGTGTTTTACCATTTTGGAGGCTAAACCGTAAAAATATTTTCGATTATATTTACGAATCTCCTCCAAAGCTAAGGTGCGAAATTTAAAAGAATTTAAAAGAAATAACTTAGCCTCCCAACCCAAAATAGTAAACAATTCTCCCATTTTAAAATTAGACAAACCCTTATAATTTTCTCTCCAAAAAGCAGGAATGGAAGTAGGCCCTATTTTTATATGTTCATCTACTGTTACCGTATAATGCACCCCCAAAAAAGGATTACCCAAATTAGGCACAGGATAAACATTGGTTTTTATAGGCATATCTGTAAGAATATATTTTAAGTAAATTCCTTTAAATGGAATAATTACATAATTTTTAGAAAAGCCAAAATCGCGGGCCACCCTATCTGCATATAAACCGGCCGTATTAATTAGTCGAACCCGAGCTGTAAACTCTTTACCGCTTTCCGTTTCTACCCTATTATCCTCTATCCGTCTTTTATAACCATCCTCAAAAAAGAAAAGCACTCCTTTAGAAATCAATTCTTTTTTCATACACAAACAAATTTCCACCGGATCTACAGTGGAGGTAGTTGGAGACCATAAAGCAAACTTATACGTTTTTACATTGGGATCATACTTTTTCACTTCCTCTTCCGGTATAAGTTTTATATCCACCCCATTCGCCTTCCCTCTTTTTTCTAATTCATATAAAGACTTTAATTCTTCTTCATTCTGCGTTACCACTAATTTTCCACATTCATTAATTTTAAGCCCATTATCCTTACAGTATTGGCGCATATATGCATTTCCTTCCCGTGTAAAGCGAGCTTTCAAGGAATCGGCCGTATAGTAAAATCCCGCATGTAAAACGCCACTATTTCTGCCACTACTATGCAATGCGACTTCTTTCTCTTTTTCCAAAATAACCACTTGTCGATCTGGATATTTGCTTTTCAATTCTCGTGCTATAGCCATACCTATGACCCCTGCCCCTATAATTAAATAATCTGTTGTCATAAAACTATTTTTTTAAAATGTTGAATTTTCGTAAATATGTATCCACTAACGAATTTACCTCTTCCGATATTTTCATCCCATATATGGCACCCACCGCAACTATTCCTAAAAGACTGCTTCTTAAAAAAGCATCCTCTACCGGATTTTCTAAGGGTGAAATACATTGGTTCAGGCCCAATAAAATCCCCATTAAAATTACCACTTTTAATAAAGACCAAGTAAAAGGATGAATCTTCATTTTCCACGCAATAAAAGTAACAATAAGAGAATTATATATACCCACGGAGATAAGCGTTGCTAAAGCAGCACCACTAATTCCAAATATCGGTATGAAGATATTATTACTTACCACCGTCAACACGGCCAATAGCAATACAAAGGGAACCGAATAACGATAATATTTCGACACATTCAAAATGGAACCTCCAAAATTAGCCATCATATCCAATAATTTTGCCATAGAAATAAATAAAACCACATACATTCCCTGTATATAAACATCCCCATTGGGCATAATTTGGTAAATATTATCCATGTTGATCCATAAAAAAACGAAGATAGTACAGCCTGCCAAAAATTGGTTTAAAGATACCCGTTTATAATAATAGGACGCTCTATCATAATCTTTATTTTTAAAAGCTTCCGAAACCAAAGGGAGAGAGATAGTACTAATGGATCGGGATGGCATTTCAATAATAGCGGCCATAAAATAAGCCACACTGTAAATTCCAGTATAAGCCAAGCCCATTTTAGCACTTACCATAAAAATATCTAATTTCATAGATAATAAATTTCCAATCAGCGCCAATATAAAAAACAAAGAATAGGTAGTTATATCCTTACGCAAAGGGCGAGGTATGTCTTTTTTTAAATCATGTTGCAAAGATAATTTTCCAATACGACTAATATAAAACAAATCTACCAAAGCAGTTATACCATAGGCAAAAATAGTAGCCACTACAAAACCATTCAAATTAAGAACATCAAAAGCATAAAGCAAAATAGCTCCAATAGTAAGTAATCGCAAACCTATTTCTCTCATAAAACGAGGAACCACAATACGCATAAGCACATTGGAATAGGTTTCAAAAACTGCCATGTAAATTAAAAAAACCGACAAAGGGAAAACCCAAAAGTAGTATTGGGAAAACAAAGGCGAATTAGTATCGAAATAGGCCGATATTGGCTGCTTAAAAACAAAATAAATCGTAAAGAAAAACAAAATCCCTACTAAAGGTAACATCAGCATATAAAAAAAGAAACCTTTATGCTTGCCATTTTCCGTTCGAAAATAAGGAAAATAGCGAAAGCCCGAATTAGAAACCCCCAACTGAGCCAAACAAGATATGAAAGTAGCCGCCTCTATTAATATTCGTGTTAAACCTATTTCTTCCGCTTGCAAAAAACGAGTAGCAATAAACAAAGTATTCAAAAATCCTATAAATGCCCCCACATAGGTCACTATAGTTCCTTTAATACTTTGTCGTATAACAATTCCCATAATTTCTATTTTCTTTTAACTTTTCATAGGTTTTCACCAATCCTATCCATTAGGGATGTAGCTCTACAATAACGTTTTACTCTGCTGCAAAATATCTATAAAAAGCAGGAATAGTTTCTATTCCTTTATAGAAATTATCTAATTTATAACTTTCATTGGGAGAATGAATAGCATCCTCCTCTAAACCAAAACCCATTAAAATAGATTTTATTCCCAATACTTTTTCGAATGTAGAGATAACGGGAATACTTCCACCACTACGGGTAGGTATGGGCTTAATGCCAAAAACTTCTTCATATGCTTTTTCGGCCGCTCTATAAGCGGGTAAATCCAAGGCACAACCATAGGCTTGCCCCCCATGCAAAAGAGTAACCTCCACCTTAACCTCTTGGCCGGCAATCTTTTTTAAGTAATCGGAAATTTGCTTCCCTACTTTCTCCCATTTTTGGTTTGGAACCAAACGCATGGATATTTTCGCACAAGCTACCGACGGCAAAACCGTTTTAGCGCCTTCTCCCGTATAGCCCGACCATAATCCATTTACATCCAAAGAGGGCCTAATGCCTGTACGCTCTAAAGTGGTAAATCCTTTTTCCCCACATTCCTTGTTTATATCCAAAGCTTCATTATATATATTTTGGGAGAAAGGGACCTTAGCCATGCGACTTCTTTCTAAATCCGAAAAGAGTAATACATCTTCGTAAAAACCAGGAATAGTAATATGCCCATTTTCGTCTATAAGGCTTGCTATCATTTTGGAAAGCACATTCGCTGGATTAGCTACAGCACCACCAAATTTACCAGAATGTAAATCTTTATTAGGTCCTGTCACCTTCACTTCTACATAACTCAAACCTCTCAAGCCTACTGTAATAGAGGGAATATCCGTAGCTATCATAGAAGTATCCGACACTAAAATTATATCGGCTTTCAAGCGTTCTTTATTTTGAATACACCATTTTTCCATACTGGGGGAACCTATCTCCTCTTCCCCCTCTATCATAAATTTAACATTACATGGCAAACATTTTTCTTTTACCATATACTCCAAAGCCTTGGCATGCATAAAAGCCTGCCCCTTATCGTCGTTGGCTCCTCGTGCGTAAATTCGCCCCTCTCTAATTTGAGGTTCAAAAGGAGAAGTCTTCCATAATTCTTTAGGATCTACCGGCATTACATCGTAATGTCCATACACTAAAACGGTACGAGCCTTGGCATCTATTATTTTTTCGCCATACACTACCGGATTCCCATCCGTAGCCATTAGCTCCGCCTTATCGGCACCTGCTTCTAATATAGCCTTCTTCCAATACTCGGCTGCTTTAATCATATCCTCCTTATGAGAAGCTTCCGAACTAATAGAGGGTATCCGAATCAATCCAAAAAGTTCCTCCAAAAAACGATCTCTATTTTTTTGTATATAGTTTTTTATATTCTCCATAGTAGTTTTATTTTTCGTTTCGGTAAGGTCTCAAAAATCAAAGGTTTCAAAAGTACTCCAAATGTATCAAAAGACAAAACGTATTTATAGAATTTTATAGTGATAGAAACACGAAAAGACCGTTAAATTCGTTGAAAAATCGTTAATTTTTATTGTCTGCAAAAGGAGTATATCCATCGCAACTTCCCTCCATTTTGGATATCACTCGGCAAAACATACATTCCTCTAATCCCAGGTAAATTTACTTGACTTAAGTTTCCGTTTGTAAGTTCCATATTCGCTTTGGAAAATAAAAAAAGCATCAATTCGGTACAATACATTTGGTTAGTATCCTTTAGATTAAAGTTATGATCAAAGGGAATAGAGAGAGAAGAAAACCAAAGAGCATACTGGCAAATTTTTGTTAAAGATAAACTATCACCATAGCTACGCATCACGCATCCTTGTATAGCTTTATCTACACTCCAAAAAGAAAGCAAATCCTCCAAAACGACCCTGTTTCCATTAGCATCCGCTTCATCTGGAGAAGCATGAACCACCTTCCATTTTCCACTATCTTTAAGCAACATTCCCACATGAGAATATGCCGTACTTCTATCCGCTAATAAAACCATGGTACTACTTAAACTACTTCCACGCCGAAAAACCAAATCTCCTTCTTTAAATAAATTCGGAGAATACGAAAGATTTTGTGCTGTTTGGCAAGCAGAAAGAGTTCGCTTATCTGAATTGGAATTACCGCAAGTATTCCATAACAAGAAGCCCACCACCAACCAAATTACGATATTGCCTTTCTTTCTACTTTTCAAAATTCAGACTATTTCTTTCCTGCGAAAATACACACTATTTTTATTTTTGACAATTAAAATATATACTCCTTTTTTTAATCCCTTTATTTTCCATTATAGAAGAAACTATACAAGTTTAATAAACATTCTCTTCTTATCACCAGTAAGAACATTAGCTAAACTCCGTAGATCCAACCTCCACCAACCTCCACCAACCAAATGTGTTTATTTCAATAAAAAAAACTATCTTTGCAACATTCTCTTCCCTTTTGACAAGAGAAAAAATATATTCTCCTAATTTTTCCTATAAAAGCATGCTAAAAAATTACAACAAATAATTACAAAGAAACGGCATACCAATACCAATATATAAGGCATACCTAAAAATTTTAATCTTAATTCTAATGGTTATGAATACAAAAAAAACAAGCCTCTTTCTCCTTTTTCTTTTTACAATTCTTTGCTTAGTTTCTTGCTCTAACAAACACACTCCTGGAAATAAAGCCAAAGCAACTATGGAATATTTATACCAAGGAGATTTTGAAAAATATGTAGACGGAGTATCTTTTGCTACCGATACCACCGAAGAAAACAGAACCGCCAACAAGGCACTTCTCCTTTCCTTTATGAAAGAGAAAGGCCCTGAATTGAAGAAAGAAAAAGGAGAGGTGAAAAAAATCGAAATTATATCAGAAAACATAAATCTCGACAAAAAAACAGCAAAAGTAGTTTTAAAAATCACCTATGCTTCTGGTAAATCGGAAACCGAGAATGTAGATATGAAAAAAATAAAAGGAGACTGGAAAATTTATTTAGATAAATAAGCCAAACATCTAACTCTATACTACATAAGGAATACCATCATATCCTCCATATTCCTTTTTTAACTTATGAATTGATAATTATAATAAAATTAAATAAAACATTATCTGTCATGTCAAAAATTAAAGTTGCCATTAATGGCTTTGGCCGTATTGGAAGAATCACTTTCCGTAATTTATTAAATAAACCCGAAGTGGAAGTGGTTGCCTTAAACGACCTAACGAATCCCGAAACTTTGGCCCATCTGTTAAAATACGACTCCGTACACAAAAGATTTCCAGGAGATGTACAAGTAGATGGTCAATTTTTAATTGTAAATGGAAAACGCATCCGTGTTTATGCAGAACGTGATCCGGAAATGCTACCATGGAAAGAATTAGAGGTGGACGTTGTGGTTGAGTCAACCGGAATCTTCCGCAGCCGAGAAAAAATGACCAAACATATTAAAGCCGGAGCCAAAAAAGTAATATTAACGGTTCCTTCCGACAAAGCGGATGATGTGGATGCCACTATAGTTTTAGGGGTTAACGAAGAAATGATAAAACCTAATTTGGTTTTTATTTCCAATGCTTCCTGCACTACCAATTGTTTGGCTCCTGTTGCCAAAGTTTTAAACGACAATTTTGGCATCAAAAGAGGCCTAATGAATACCATTCACTCCTATACTAACGATCAAATTATTTTAGATTCTCCCCATAAAGATCTTCGCCGTGCTCGCGCTGCAGCTCTATCCATTATTCCTACCAGCACTGGTGCTGCCAAAGCTGTAGGTCTTGTGGTTCCTGCTCTACAAGGAAAATTAGATGGTTTTGCAATGCGCGTTCCTACTCCCGATGGTTCAGTAGTAGATTTAACTGCCGAATTAAATAAAAATGCAACAGCCGATGAAATTAATGCAGCAATGAAAGCCGCTGCAGAAGGCCCAATGAAAGGAGTTTTAGAATATTGTATAGATCCTATTGTTAGTATTGATGTGGTTGGAAATCCTCATTCCTCTGTTTTCGACTCTAAATTAACTAAGGTTATGGATGGTAATTTTATTAAAATTGTTTCTTGGTATGATAACGAATTTGGATATTCCAACCGAGTAGCCGATCTAACCACCAAACTTTTCAAATAAGATTTGTTTTTTGTACATTTGCAAGCACTTTCTCCAAAAAGGAAAGTGCTTGTTTTTTTTATTGTAAATTTCTTAGCAAACACGCATACCGTCGAATTTTATAATAAAAATAGATTAAGTTTATTAATCGTTTTATACAAATTGGATATTTTGCCAAAATTATTAGATAACATACAATTCCCATCCGACTTAAAAAAGTTACCCCTTCAGGATTTACCAGAGCTTTCTCAAGAATTACGCCAATTTATTATAAACGTAATATCTCATCATCCTGGACATTTAGGAGCTTCTTTGGGAACGGTAGAACTAACGGTGGCCTTGCATTACGTCTTTAACACCCCCTACGATCGCATTATTTGGGATGTTGGACATCAAGCCTATACCCATAAAATTCTTACCGGTAGAAAAGATGTTTTTTACACTAATCGCTGTTTACACGGCCTTAGCGGATTTCCTTTTATGGCAGAGAGCCCATACGATGCTTTCGGAACTGGACATTCTTCCACTTCTATTTCTGCTGCCTTGGGCATGGCCATAGCCTCCAAATTAAAAGGCGAAACCGATCGTCAACATATTGCCATTATTGGAGATGGTGCTATGACGGGTGGGCTCGCTTTTGAAGGTTTAAATAATGCAGGAGTTTCTAAAAGTAATATTTTGGTTATTCTTAACGATAATGGCATCTCTATTGATGAAAGTTCTGGTGCTTTAAGTAAATATTTTACGAAAATAACCGCTTCTCATTCCTATAACCACCTAAAAAATCACGTTTGGGACCTTTTAGGAGGGAACTCCAATTACGGGGAAGATTCTCGTACTTTTCTAAGTAGTATATCCGGTGCATTAAAAGCTCTTTTTTTTCGTCAAAGCAATTTATTTGAATCTCTCAATTTTCGTTATTTTGGCCCTATTGATGGACATGATGTAGAAAATTTAGTATCGGTTCTTCGTAATTTGAAAAAGATACAAGGCCCCAAGGTTCTTCATATTATTACCACCAAGGGGAAAGGCTTAAAAAACGCAGAAGACAAACCCACCTTATATCATGCTCCCGGTAAATTCAACAGCGAAACCGGAGAAATTCTTAAACCAAGCATCAATTTAAGTTTAGCCCCTCGCTATCAAGATGTATTTGGAAAAACCATTATAGAATTAGCAAAACACAACGATAAAATTGTTGGAATAACTCCGGCTATGCCTACTGGTTGTTCTCTAACTATGATGATGAAAAAAATGCCCGAACGGGTCTTTGATGTAGGCATTGCCGAACAACATGCCGTTACCTTCTCGGCTGGCTTAGCCTCTCAAGGGATGATTCCTTTCTGCAATATCTATTCCTCTTTTATGCAACGAGCCTACGATCAAATTATCCACGATGTAGCTCTACAAAAATTACAAGTAATATTTTGTTTAGATAGAGCTGGCTTGGTTGGAGAAGATGGAGCCACTCATCACGGAGTGTTTGATTTGGCCTATTTCCGACCTATCCCCAATCTTATTATAGCCTCCCCTATGAATGAAAGGGAATTAAGAAATCTGATGTACACAGCCCAATTAAACAACCACGGTCCCTTTGTTATTCGTTATCCGAGAGGAAGAGGAGTCACTCCTCGTTGGAAAACCCCCTTAGAGGAAATGACTATTGGGAGGGGAACTTGCATACAAGAAGGAAAAAATACCGCTATCGTTTCCATTGGACACATAGGGAACCAAGCCTTAAAGGCCATTAAACAAGCGGAAATTCAAAGTGGAGGCAGTTTCGGCCTTTACAATATGATTTTTTTAAAACCTATAGACGAAGAATTGCTCCATACGGTCTTTAAAAAATATAAAAAAATCATTACCTTAGAAAACGGTGTAGTGACCGGAGGTCTGTCGTCCGCCATAGCAGAATTTGCAATACAACATCATTACAACCAAGAAATAGTTTCCTTGGGCATTCCGGATCGCTTTATTTTTCAAGGAAGCATAGCCGAATTACAAAAAGAATGTGGCATAGACACGGAAAGTATTCTTGCCCTTCTTCTTTCTTAATAAAAAATATTTTGCGTTTTTCATTATAATACCCCGAATATTTAATGGGTAAAGAAAATGACTTCTCTTTACTTATTAAATATTCGGGGTATCTTACATTGGTAGGTTTGCTTTTAAAATTCCATTTCCAAAATATTCTCTTGGATTTTCTTCGGCATTCTTTCCCTTCTTTCCATTTTCTTTAAAGCATTTTTTGAGCAAAGCGTACTCCATAATCTACAGCACCTTGCAATTCTTTTTCACTTGGTTTAAATTTTACAAAATAGCTCTCCCCTATGTACGCCAATTTGCTGGTTTGTATATTACTTTCTATAATTTGCTTGGCCTCCCCACTCCAACCAAAGGAACCAAAAGCTCCAGCCAATTTTGCTCTATCTCTTATGGGCGATAATAAAGCAAAACAACTATAAATAGGAGGCAAAGCATTTTGGTTAATAGTAGAAGAACCAAAAATAAAGGCAGAAGCCTGCTCTAAATGAGAGGAAATTTCTTCCGCCGACATATTTTCCACATTACAAATATCCACATCTAAACCAGCCGATTTGAGCCCTTCCGCAATTTTTCCAGCCAAAGCTCCGGTATAACCATAAGCCGAAACATACGCAATCATTACCCTATTCGTAAGTGGATACTGCACAAATTCTTCACTCATCGTTTTAGACCAATCTACATACTTACGCCAATAAGAACGAAGTATAGGACCATGCCCCGGACAAATAACTTTTATTTTCAATGTATTCACCTTTTCAATAGCTTTAAGCAAAAAACGACTAAAAGGCCTAAGAATAGCATAAAAATAATATTTAAAAGCATCCTCAAAATTTCCAACCAAATCATCAAAAACCTCTTGATTTGCAAAATGCGAACCGAAAGAATCGCAAGTAAATAGAATTTGGTCTTCCGGCAAATAGGTGTACATAGAATCGGGCCAATGCAAGTTAGGAGCACTAATAAATTGCAAAGTTTTTCCTCCTAAATCCAAACTATCTCCTTCTTTCACTGCTTTGGAAGAAAATTCTATATTAGTAATATCTGCTAAATAGCGTAAGGCCGTTCCAGATGCTACTACCTGAGCCTTAGGAGCCAAAGCTAACAAATTCACCAAAGATCCGGCGTGATCCGGCTCCGTATGATCCATCACTATATAGTCTATCAACGCAGGATCTATCAAGGATTTTATTTTTTCTATATAATCCTCCCAAAAAGTCACTTTCGCTGTTTCTATCAAAGCTATTTTATCCTTTCCTCTCACTAAATACGAATTGTAGGTAGTTCCGTATTTCGTTTCCATAACTACATCGAAAGTTACTATATCTAAATCCAAAACACCAACCCAGTCTACACCAGGAGCTATATTTTTTACTTCACTATTTTTCATACGAAAATATTTATATTATAAATAATTATTTTATCCCGTTAATTTACATTTTGGGCGAATGGTCGTCCACCTTGTTTTTTGCTTTTAAATCTTTTTCTATGTCTTGAACCCTTTTCTATTTCTAAAAGAGAGATAATTGTTCTATATTATCTGTGGTTTTATCCTCTTTAGACTTAAGGTCCTGCTTAGATTCCGACTCTAAATGCAAATCCGTTTCCGAATTAAATTTCTCCTCTTCCTCCCTTTTCTTTTCTAATGCTTCATAATCCGGATCTACTTCTTTTGGTTCCTCCCAATTTATTTTTTTAATAAGCCAATTAGAAAGTCTTTTTCCTTTTGCTTTATATCCCTTTACTCCTATAAAATCGGTAACATCCACTTCCAAATCCTCTATCTCTTTTTTATTTTGTTTATTATCAAAAAATATTTTTAAAACAGGATGGTAATCTAAATTAACCCCTATCAGTTCCGAAGTTTCTTCCTCAATAAATGGCATGCGCTTATCACTTTCTTCTATATTAAATCGCTTTATATACCAATTTTTCGTTTTTTTATCTCGATATACCGCCGTTATAATACGCTGGGAATAATGCTTACAAATATTGCTTAAATCCTCTTCAAAATGGTTGTTTAAATCAAAATTATTTAATTTATAAGATCCCGATTCGGTTAGGCTTAAAATTTTATCTTGCCCCTTAAATTCCCCTATAAACCTACCTCTTTCTTCCACATTTAATCGTTGCACCGTTTCATCGTACCATATTCTACGAGCACCCAAAGTAGAAACCCCTTCGTCTTCTAAAACGATTCGCTTCACCGGATTTCTGCTCAAAATATTTCCCATCGAAGCTCTTCCTTTTACCGCTAAAGTTTTAAAATCAAAAACAAATTGGGCTTTTTTTAATTTTAATTTAGGTTTCAAATCCACTCTTACCACCTCTGCTTCTCCATTTGGATTAGCTGTAAAATAAAGGATACGAGAGCCTACAGAACCTTGTGTTAATGTATATTCTTTATCTCGCGTAATTCCTACCACCGCAAAGCGCTTTACATATGTAATGCCCGTTTTTCCATCTTGATACGCTAAATTATAAATAGTTCTTTCATCATTCCGTTTAAAAACGCCCACATGAAGGATGGACTCCCCTACAAAAACTTTTTCCAATACCTTTACCACCATAAAAGTACCATTGGCTCTAAAAACAATAATATCGTCTATATCCGAACACTCGCAAACATACTCGTCTTTTTTCAATCCCGTTCCTACAAAACCCTCGTTTCTATTAACATAAAGTTTTTCATTGGTCGCCGCTACCATGGTAGCTTGTATTACTTCAAAACTCCGAATTTCGGTTTTACGTTCTCTTCCTTTTCCGTATTTTTTCTTAATTTGTGTAAAATACAAAATGGTATATTCCACTAAATGATCCAAATTATTCTGCACTTCCAACATTTCCGCCTCCAAGACTTCCAAATGTTCTTCCGCCTTTTTTACATCAAATTTGGAAATTTTACGCACCGGTTTTTCCGTTAATTTCAATATATCTTCGCGTGTAATGGGCTTTTTTAATTTTTGAGTATATGGCTGGAACGCTACCTCTATAGCCATTAACAAATCTTCCCATTTCTTCACATCCTTTTCTAATTGGCGGTAAATTCGTTCTTCAAAGAAAATTTTCTCTAAAGAGGTATAATGCCAGTCTTCCTTTAATTCCACTAAACGAATTTCCAACTCTTTTTTCAAAAGTTGCATAGTAGATTCTGTGGAAACCCGTAGAATATCTTTTACCCCCATAAAGCAGGGCTGCTGCTTAACAATAACACAAGAATTAGGAGAAATCGACATTTCGCAATCGGTAAAAGCATAGAGAGCGTCTATAGTAGTATCTGGAGATACCCCAGCTTGCAAATGCACTATAATTTCTACCACATCCGAAGTGTTGTCTTCTATTTTACGAATTTTTATTTTTCCCTTTTCATTCGCTTTTAATATAGATTCTATCACCGATCCTGTGGTAGTTCCATAGGGAATATCCTGTATAATCAAGGTTTTTTTATCTTGCTGAGCAATTTTTGCTCTTACTCTCACCTTTCCTCCTCGCAAACCATCGTTATAATTCGATATATCTACCAAACCACCGGTGGAAAAATCGGGATATATTTCGAAATCCTCTCCCTTGAGAATTTTCACAGATGCATCTATTAATTCATTAAAATTATGCGGCAATACCTTGCAAGCCAAACCTACCGCTATCCCCTCCACCCCTTGAGTTAGCAACAAAGGAAATTTGATAGGCAAAGCTACCGGTTCCTCATTTCTTCCATCATAGGAAAGTTTCCATTGGGTGGTTTTAGCATTAAACGACACTTCTAAAGCGAACTTAGATAATCTCGCTTCTATATAACGAGGGGCCGCAGCAGAATCCCCCGTAGGTACATTGCCCCAGTTTCCTTGACAATCTACCAATAAATTTTTCTGCCCTAATTGAACCAATGCATCCCCAATAGAAGCATCTCCATGAGGATGATATTTCATGGTATTCCCTACAATATTGGCAACTTTACTATAACGACCATCGTCCAATTCTTTCATGGAATGCAAAATACGTCTTTGTACCGGTTTTAAACCATCGGTTATTTCAGGTACAGCACGTTCCAAAATAACATACGAAGCATAATCTAAAAACCAATTTTTAAACATGCCCGGAATAGACATAATACGATACGACTCGTTTTCTTCTTCTTTTTCCAACTTAAATCTCCTCTATTTTTGGGGTTTTTGTAGGGTGAACCTACCTTTAGACCAACTAATTAAAATGATCTCCATTAAGATAAAAACCAAGGCAAATATAAGCAAAAACTTCCACAATTCCACGCCCATAGTCATCCTTTCTACCGCTTTTTGCAAATCTACTTTGGCTGGATTCACCAAATAAAAATTTTGGTTTTCTAAACTACTCATCCATCGTTTTAATTCTTTTTCCGTATAACAATCGGGCAAAGACTCTACTCTTTCATCATTAAATGAAAGTACGGCTTTCTTTTTTTTCTCTCCATCTACTAAATAATAATTACCTGCATGCCGAATTTGTCCATGAGTAAACAAGCCTATTTCCGAACCTATATTCCGTATTTCAGGAATACAGGCAAAATCTCCATCTACTGCTCTTATCTCTAATTTTTCCATATCCTTTTCCCAAAAGGTCCCATCGGTAAAACCCGGCAAATAAATTCCGTCTTCCGTCCCAGTAGATGCATATAAAGCCTTGGATCCTCCGGTATAAAATGCCATATTTAAAAAAGAAATAACAAAACTATATTGAGAAACAAAATCACTGTAATCTAAATCTAAAGGAGTAGATAAGCAATAAAGCAAGCCTCTATCTACATAATATATTCGCATAAAATCCATTTTAGCCGAATTAGAGAGAGCATTTGCAAAACTCATAAGACTTTCCGAAGAGACCTTACTTACAACAGGCAAAGGGTAATAGCCCTTTGTTTTTGGGAGGATGCTGATAGAAGCATATTTTTCTAAAGCTAAATTAAAAATAGGATGCTGTATATTTATAGAATGAACCTCCTCTAAACGAGACACAAACCTAGCATAGGTTCCCCCTATTAATCTATTAGTAAGTCGAGCATAAGGCAGAGGTAAATCTACATTAGACTCTGGTAAAGGAGGTAAAAGAGTGAGACTTCCTCCTCTTTGAACAAAGTGCAACAACGCCTCCTCCAAAGCCGAAGAGGTGGATTTTACTGCATCCAAAATAATCCACTGCGCCGATGGAATAAGGGCATAATTTAACTGATTTAAAGAAATACATTTATAATCGAAAGCAGAGTCCCCTTGAAAAAGTTTGGGAATAGAAAGACAAGGAGTATCGTCATAAATATGCAATATAGATACAGAGGTCCCCACCGAAAAGCTGAAATAAAGACGATTATCGTAAAGCATAGGATAATCGACAATTTCTACATATCCCTGATAATTTCCACTTTTAGTAAGTAATAAAGGCATGCTTACTTCTTTACTTTCTTTAGCCAAAATATCGACCGATGTTACCGAAATTTGCTTTTGGTCTAAAAATAATTTTACGGAGATTTTCTTTCTGTCTTTTCCCCCTGTATTCTTTATTTTTATTTTCAATTCCATAGGCCTATTTACCTGTAAAACAGGACTTCCCAAAAACAAGCTATCTATAGATAAATTGGCATAATCCACGGCATCTAAGGGGACAAAAATACTATATATAGCCGAATCTTTGTCTTTTTCAAAAAGACCATTTTTTTGCGGTAAATCGAATGTAGCCTTTTGGAAATCGGAAATGTAATAGTAAAGCCGATTTTCAGAAGCAAGGGATACTTGTTCACACAAACTATTTTGACGTTGACGAATTTGTGCAAAAGTTCGCGGCTTCGGCGACACTTCTATATCCGGCAATAAATCCATTATTTCTTTTGTGCTTAAAAATCTTTGTTCTTCCCCTTTAAAATCATTGGTAAGCAATTGTACCTTGGAATTTGGTTCTAACGATTGCAAAATTCGCTTCACCTGCTCTTTACCCATATCTAACAATATACCATTTCCAGAGGAAGCTTCCATGGAATAGGAATTATCTAAATAAATACTTACATACCTCTGAGAACTTATCGTTTTTTTTCCTGTATTCGAAGACCAATAGGGTTGAGCAAAGGCTAAAACCAAACAAACAATAGTTAATATACGTGCACTTAGAATTAGTCTTTCTTTTAATTTAGATTGCTTCTTATATTCTACTTGTATTTGCCTCAACAACGCTACATTCGAAAAATACTCTTTCTTATATTTACGAAATTTAAATAGATGAATTACTATGGGGATAGCCACCGCTGCAAGAGCAAACAAAAAAGAGGGATAGATAAATTGCATAATTTAATCTTTATTACCAAAAACTAACAAAGCCCTTAAAAGACTTTTTTATGGTGTAAAACCAAGCGCTTCTCCCCCATAAGAAAAGCTCCAACTTACTTGGACTTTATTTATAGCAGAGCGGAAGGCATAAAATCGATGTGCAAATTTACCATTTTTAAGGGATTCTTACACAAAATGCGTACATTTGTATCAAGAAAAAATCGCAAGAAACTATCTGTAATTCTATAAACTTATGAATACTTTTGGAACCATTTTGAAATTCACTTCCTTTGGTGAGTCGCACGGAAAGGGGATAGGCGGAGTAATAGATGGTTTCCCCTCCAACATATATATAGATCTCGATTTTATACAAAACGAATTAAACAAGAGAAAACCCGGAATTCCCAATATTGGAAGTGGACGCAAGGAAGAGGATAAAATAGAAATTCTATCCGGCATTTACCAGGGTTATAGTTTAGGTTCTCCTATTGCATTTTTTATCGCAAACACCAATGCTAATGCTAAAGACTACGAAGATTTAAAATCCTTCTATCGACCATCCCATGCCGATGATACCTATAAAGCAAAATACGGCATTAGAGATGCACGCGGAGGTGGACGAGCTTCTGGTAGAGAAACCGCTATACGTGTAGCGGTAGGAGCATTTGCAAAAATTCTTTTAAAAAAATATTCTATAGAAATTTACGCCTATACCGATCAAATAGGCAAGTTACGAATACAGTGCCCCTACACAGAATTAGAATTAAACCATATTTATGATCATCCATTACGCTGTCCGGAAACACAAACGGAAATTCAAATGGAAAATCTCTTAAAAGAATGTCGTCAAAAAAAAGACAGTATTGGTGGAGCTATTTTTGGTCTTATTCGTCACGTTCCCAAAGGTTTGGGAGAACCTTTGTACGACAAGCTTCCCTCTCGCTTAGCCTCAGCCATGTTAGGTATTAATGCGGTTAGAGGCTTTGAAATAGGTATGGGCTTCGATGCTTGTACCATGAAAGGTTCCGAACACAACGATATTTGGACCATAGATGGTAAAACCGAAAAAAATCTCTGTGGAGGGGTTAGAGGCGGAATTAGCACAGGAGAGGATATTTATTTTCGCGTGGCATTCAAGCCTATTGCTTCCATTGGTATTCCACAATTACTACTTTCCGAAAACCAAAAAATAGAAGAAAAAAGTATTCAGGGAAGGCACGATGTTTGTTGTGTTCCCCGAGCTGTTCCTGTAGTAGAAGCTATGAGTGCTATATGTATAGCCGACTTTCTTTTAATTCAGCAAGTTCCATATTCGAAAAATTAGGGGTATTCTAATTATTAGTAGTATGCGCATCCATCTCTTGAGCTTGTTTCATACTTAATTCTACCCGATGACGAATTTTATCTATTTTAATTACTTTAACCCTCACCGGATCGTGTAAATACACCACTTCATTAGGATCGGTAATAAATCGTTCCGACATTTGAGATACATGCACCAATCCATCTTGATGCACTCCTATATCCACAAAAGCTCCAAAAGCGGTTATATTCGTAACAATTCCATGGAGGAGCATTCCTATTTCCAAATCCTCTATACTACGTACTTTAGGATCGAATTCAAAATAAGAAAAAGAGGTACGCGGATCTCTTCCTGGCTTATCCAATTCTTTCATTATATCGTTTAAGGTGGGCATACCTACCTTTTGATCTACATATTTCTCTAATTTCACCGATTGACGTAAGGGTAGATCCATCATCAAATTGGCAATACTACAATGTAAATCCGAGGCCATCTTTTCCACTATATAGTAAGATTCCGGATGCACTGCACTATGATCCAAAAGGTTCGTACTATTAGCAATCCTTAAAAAACCTGCTGCTTGCTCAAAGGACTTAGGTCCTAAACGAGCTACTTTTTTTAATTCTTCTCTATTGGTAAATGGCCCGTTTTCTCGACGATAAGCTACTATATTCTCTGCTACTGTAGGGGTTAAGCCCGATACATAAGATAAAAGTTCCTTGCTCGCTGTATTCAATTCCACCCCCACTCTATTAACACAACTCACTACAGTATCGGTTAAAGCTACCTGTAAATCAGTAGCATCCACATCATGTTGGTATTGCCCAACTCCTATGCTTTTAGGATCCACTTTTACTAATTCCGACAAAGGATCTAAAAGACGTCGTCCAATAGAAACTGCCCCCCTAACCGTAATATCATAATCTCCAAATTCCTCTCTTGCTACCACAGATGCTGAATAAATGGAGGCACCACTTTCATTAACAATTACAGCAATCACAGGGCTTCTAAACTTAATTTTCTTTATAAAATCTTCTGTTTCTCTACCTGCTGTTCCATTTCCTATAGCAATGGCTTCTATTTTATAAACTTCTACTAAATGTAAGATTTTAGCGATAGCCAAAGAAACTTGATTGTGTGGAGGATGTGGAAATATGGTTTCATTGTGTAGTAATTTTCCTTGTTTATCTAAGCAAACAACTTTACATCCTGTACGGAAGCCGGGATCAATAGCTAATACTGCCTTTTCACCCAAAGGAGGAGCCAATAATAATTGCTCTAAATTTTTAGCAAACACTTTGATCGCCGCTTTTTCCGCTTTCGATTTAACTAATTTCCTATATTCATTTTCCATAGAGGGACCCATCAACCTTTTAAAAGAATCTTTAATAGCTAAGGCTACTTGATTTCCACTATGGGTAGTGTTTTTTACAAATAAAAAATATAAAGCATTCAAGCAGGCTTGTTCATCCGGTTCTATCCGTATTTTCAAAAAGCCCTCCGCTTCCCCACGAAACATAGCTAATACACGATGCGACGGAGTTTTCATTAAAGCTTCTCTTCTTTGAAAATAAACCGAGTAATTAGCCCCTTGCTCGGCCATACCTTCTACCACATTAGATACTATATAGGAATTTTTATACAGTTTACGTATCTGATTTCTCGCCATGGCAGTTTCATTAATCCAATCGGCCATAATATCCCTTGCCCCACTTAAAGCCTCCTCTACCGTATTCACCCCCTTAGAAGGATCTATAAATTTAGAGGCTTCCTGCATAATATCCAAAGCGAAATCTTGTCCCATAATACTTTTTGCCAAGGGTTCCAAGCCTTTCTCTAAAGCTACACTACTACGAGTTTTCCTTTTAGGCTTATAAGGCAAATACAAATCTTCTAACTCCACCTTGCTCATAGCCGCCTGTAATAATTTCAGCAAAGGTTCGCTCATCTTTCCTTGCTCCAAAATAGAAGTCATAATGGCCTGCCTCCGCTCATCTACTGCCTGAAGTTTCAAATAAGAATCCCTAACGAGAACCAGCTGAAGTTCATCCATACTATCGGTGGCCTCTTTCCTATAGCGAGCTATAAATGGAATACTTGCCCCATTTACCATCAATTCCAAAGCATGAAGTATTGCCTGTCTTTGCAAACCACATTCCTGTATTATGGCGTCTATATACTGCCTGGGAAATTCTGCTTTTTCACTCATCGATTCGTAAAATAAAAGAGCCCTCCTTTAATGGGAGAGCTCCAATTTGTATAAACACATATTTTAAACACCCTCTTTCTAAAGAGCGTTTACTTTAGTCATTACCTGCGATTTGAGGTTTCCTGCTTTGTTTTTATGTATAATATGATGTTTAGCTAACCTATCTATCATAGATACCATATCTTGCATTTTCTTAGAAGCCTCCTCTTTAGAAGTCAATGCTCTAAATTCTTTTAATGCATTACGCATTGTTTTAGCATAATAACGATTATGCTCCTGTTTTCTTGCTGTAGATCTAATCCGTTTAACGGAGGATTTGTGGTTTGCCATTTTCTTACATTATTATGTTTGTAGTCCGTAGGGGATTCGAACCCCTGATTTCAAGGATGAAAACCTTGCGTCCTAGGCCGACTAGACGAACGGACCGTTTTTGGGACTGCAAAATTACAAAATTTTTCTTAAATGCCAAAAAAAAAAGGTTTTTTTTCATAAAAAAGTAGAAAAAAAACAATATACATACAGTAATTATTTAATAATCAACTATTTATTATTCTGAATTACTATTACAAAACATACAAATTAGGATCTGTTATTTTTCCCTATTGTCTATTCCTATGAATTTGTCTCTCTACTTATTAGCAGCTACCGCCAATATTATTCCTAAAGCCACCCCTAACAAGGCTGCAAACAAAACTTGAAATTCAGATGGCAACAAAAAGGTTATGGTATGGGCCGGTATCCAAAAAAAAGGAATAGTTTTTTTAAACACAAAATTCCACTGTACCTTCCAATTTAACTGGGATAATATTTGACTAAAGGGGATAGGGTGAACCAATGCAGAGAGCCGACCTTCATAATTTAGGATATGTGTATCACTAATTTTGTGTAAGGTCATAAATACCGGAGCAAAAGAAGTATTCATAAGTAAAGATATAGAAAAAGCCCCTATCAATTTATAAATAGAAAAAGAGCCTTTCATAGCAGAAGTTATTTCCCCATTAGTTCCTAATATATAATCACTCAACATAGGTGCTCCCGCACCAAATACTTTCATCGCAATTACAATCCAAGCACCAAGCACCCCCCATACAAGCATTCTTGGCAAAACGCCAAAAGAGGAATCGTAATAAACCCCTTTGCGTATTCTAAGGGCTATTACTTCTCCTAAGGTAGAAAGCATAGCAAATTTCACAAAGCCAATCGCTATAGCATAATGGGCATTTAGAAATTGATAGATAGTATAAACAGAATCAAAAATAAAAAACGGAGCTAAAACTATTAAAATTCCAATACCAAAGAAAATATCCTGTTTTTTAATTTTCATATCTATTTTTCTATACGAATACGGGCATCTACCGCCACCACTTTATCTTTAGAGGCAAGTAGTGGATTCAAATCCATTTCTTGTATTTCGGGGGCTACTGCTACTAAACGGGATAAGGACAATACTACTTTTATCAATGCGTCTATATTAATACCCTCTTGTCCTCGAACACCTTCTAACATTTTATACCCTTTTAAAGCTTTTATCATGCGCAAAGCCTCTATAGAAGATACCGGTGCTAAAGCCGATTGAATGTCTTTTAATACTTCTATAAAAATTCCACCTAATCCACACAAAACAAGATGACCAAACTTACTTTCTAATTTCACCCCTGCAAATAATTCCATACCAGAAAGCATAGGCTGCATTAAAATGGCCGTGGTATCTTTTATCTGCATCATCCTCTCAAATTCCGTCTTTATGCTTTGCTCGTCTTTCACCCCAAGGGCCACACCTCCAACATCCGATTTATGGACAGGGCCAACCACCTTCATTACCAAAGGATACCCCAAGGTTTGAGCCGCTTCTAATGCCATCTCCAAAGTATTCACTACCGCTTCTCCTGCTCTATCAATACCACAGGCATCTAACAATATTTGTATCTGATCGGGAGGCAAATAACCATCTTTATTTTTCTCTATTACTTTTCTAATTGCCAATTTATCCAAGCTACTTAAATCATCCGAAGCTTCGTCTATAGTGGGAGCATAAAATGTTTTACCTAAAGCAGTACCTAATACCACTTCGTCCGGAAAATTAATACGTCCCATAGATAGAAATTCATCCAATTCGGGCTTGGCCGTAGTTAAGGATGGAAGTACCGGGAAAATTGGTTTAGCGGAAGTTTTCATTTTTTCGTTTAACAAGCGATACACATCAAAAAGATCAAACAAACCGGGCTTGCCAAATATAACTACCATCGCATCTATTTCGTCAAAATCATTATTACAAGCATCTATAATCATTCCCAATTGTTCGGCCGTACCTGTGGCTAAAAAATCTATGGGATTGCCAACAGAAGATCCGGCAAAAAGCTGGTTCACCAATCCTTTTGTCTTGTCTTTCGATAAACGAGGCACATTCATTTTTGCCTTGGATAAGGCATCGGTAAGCATTACAGCAGGTCCTCCGGCATGCGTAATAATAGCAATATTCTTCCCCTGCAATGGTGCATGTTGGAATATTCCGGCCACCGTCATTAATTCTTGGCGCCCATAGCAACGTACAATACCTGCCTTATGAAATAAAGCATCTACCGCCACATCCGAACTGGCTAAAGCTCCCGTATGCGAAGAGGCAGCACGAGAACCGGCCTCGGAAGCGCCTGCTTTTATAGCGGCAATACGACAACCTTTTTTTATTAACGATTGGGCATGTTTAAGTAATTTTTCTGGTTTAGAAATATTTTCTATATATAGTAATTTTACACGAGAACTACGCACAGGATCAAAAGTTTCGTCTAAATATTCTACAATTTCCTCCACCCCAAGTTGTGCAGAATTACCTACAGAAAACACATGCGAAAAACGCAATCCATTTGGAATGCCTGCTTCCAGTATAAAAACGATAGTGGCACCAGAACCAGAAATTAAATCGCAACCTTTTTCGTCCAATTCCGGAATAGGACCAGTAAAAATACTATGATGAAATGGAGTTAAAACCCCTGTACAATTCGGCCCTATTAAAGAGGTTCCGGAAGCATTACACAAGTTCACTATTTTATCTTCCAATAATTTTCCATCTTGACTTTCTTCGCTAAAGCCGGCCGAAAGTATAATAATGGCTTTGGTGTTTTTTTCTTTCGTAAGAACTTCTACCGTAGCAAGGGTGTATTTAGCGGCAATTGCAATTACCGCTAAATCTACCTTCGGCAAATTGTTTACCTCTTTAGTACAAGCAATTCCTTGTATTTTTTCTTCTTTTGGATTTACTACATACAATTTTCCTGTATATCCACCATCCAAAATATGTTTTAATATTCTTCCTCCGGGTTTGCTTATATCATTGGAAGCTCCTACTACTACTATAGATTGTGGGGTAAATAATTGCTCGCTTATCATTTTTTCTAATTTTTAACGATATATTTTCAATTCTATTTCGCCATTATGCAACAGCAATGCATTCATAGCCAATGCCTTCATTTCGTCTTCTCCCGGATATACGAATACCGGTGCTAAAAAACTAACCTTTTCCTTTAAGGATTCTACAAAAGGTTTCCCATAAGCAATTCCTCCCGTTACCAAAATGGCATCTACTTTTCCTTTCAATACCGTACTCATAGCACCTATAGATTTAGCAACCTGATATACCATAGCTTCTTGTATTAACGCTGCCTTTTTATCCCCCTCTATAGCTTTAGTCTCTACTTGATATGCATCATTGGTTCCTAAATAAGCTACATATCCCCCTTGACCGCAAATCATTTTTTTGATCTGAGAGAAAGTATATTTTCCACTAAAGCAAGCTTTGGCTAATTGCCCTACTGGTAGTCCACCAGAACGTTCCGGAGAAAAAGCGCCATCCCCATCTAAGGCATTATTTACGTCTATCACTAAGCCTTTTTCGTGAGCTCCTACACTAATTCCCCCACCCAAATGAGCAACAATAAGGTTTAGTTCCTCATACACTTTACCATGCTCTTTGGCATAAGTCCGAGCAATCGCTTTTTGATTTAAAGCATGAAAAATAGAAGTGCGTTCAAATGCCGGATGACCCGATATGCGCGCCACCTCTGACATTTCGTCAACTACTACTGGATCGGCTATATATGCTTTGGCTCCCTTAATACTTTTTGCCAAATTATCTGCAATCAATCCTCCCAAATTACTGGCATGTTCTCCTTGCACCCCCATTCTTAAATCCCGTATCAAGGCTTCATTTACTTCATAAATTCCCGATGCAATAGGCTTAACCAAACCTCCACGCCCTACAATATAAGTAAGTTCATTCACCTCTATCCCCTCTTCTTTCAAAACTTGCAATATCATATTTTTACGATACTCAAATTGATCGGTAATTTTTTCAAATCCAGCCAACTCCTCTGCCGAATGCTTAAGATTCTTTTGAAAAATGTTTTGATCTCCACAAAATACAGCAATTTTAGTAGAAGTAGATCCTGGATTAATGCTTAGAATTTTCACGGGCTCCATGTTCTTATTTTTTAACGTTATAAAATCATTGATCAATAAAACAAGGTAAAACTATAGTAAAAAAAAATTTCTTACATAATATAGGCTATATTTAATTGGTCTATACTATAATAGTCTAAATTTTCATTTTACAAGTCCACCTCTTAGTTGCTTTTTTATTTAAAAATAGAAGTATTTACTCTTGGTAAAATCTATTTCTAATTAGGATATTTATATATTTAGAAAGCTTCTTAACTTTATTTAATAAAAAAAGCACTTAATCCAAAAGTGGTAAGTGCTTTTTTGTCGGGATGACAAGATTCGAACTTGCGACCACACGCCCCCCAGACGCGTACTCTACCGGACTGAGCTACATCCCGAATCCAATTTCGGTCGCAAAGGTAATATATTTTTTTATAACAGCCAAATGCTTTATTTTACTTTAGTTTGCCCCACATACTACCCTCTTTTATATAACGGATCTCTATGTATAAATGTTATTTTGATATACAAACGTTCCATGGTATAATTCGTTCCTCAACAAATATTTCTCCTACAACTATAATTCTGCAAGCACACTAATTCCACCTCTTACCTTTTCCTCCAACTCCACTTTAATATCTACATCCAAAGGAAGAAATAAATCCACTCTGGAACCGAACTTAATAAATCCTAATTCTTGACCATGTATCACCTTATCTTCCTTCTTGGCATACGAAACTATTCGCCGAGCCACCGCTCCAGCTATCTGTCGCACCAAAACTTCCTTCCCATCTTTAGTCTTTACCACTACAGTATTTCTTTCATTTAATGAAGAAGATTTAGGATGCCAAGCCACTAAATATTTACCGGGATGATATAAACAATAGACAATAAGCCCATCTACAGGATATCTATTTACATGAATATTGGCTGGAGACATAAAAACAGAAATTTTAATTCTATTATCTTTAAAATACTCCGTTTCGTAAACCTCATCTATGTCTACAACTACCCCATCTGCAGGAGAAAGAATAGATTTTTCTGTTGGAACCGGATATTCCCTCCGAGGCATTCTAAAAAAGGCTATTATGGCAAGCCATAACACAAAACAAAAAGCGGGAATGCCCCATCTTATATATAAATTATCGTAAAAAAAGAGAACCAATAAACTCATCAAAATAAGCAATACGCCCATCCAAACTATACTGTTTCTGCCTTCTTTATGTATATAGTATTTTTTCATTCCATCTTTTTTTTCCCTCTATTATAGAGAGTATAATACTTGGTAAAACCACAAGCACAAAGCCACAGTGGGTGCCGCTATTAAGAGACTATCAAATCTATCTAAAACTCCTCCATGCCCAGGCAACAAGCTACCCGAATCTTTCACTTTTACACTACGTTTTAACATGGATTCTATTAAATCGCCTAATACACCAAAAATTTCAATCAACAAAGCCAATAGCAACCACATCTCTGTATTTAATTCGATCGCATACAACGACCAAAGATAAGCTATACCTAAGGTGGCTACCAAACCACCCAACACCCCTTCCCATGTTTTGGAAGGAGATAATCTTTCACATAATTTATGTTTCCCCAAGGAACGACCTACCAAATATGCAAATACATCACTGGACCATATAAGCAAGAAAAAACCAAATAGAATATTAGGATAAGCCCCCCCATCATTGGAAAATGGATTAATAATAAAATTTAGCAAAGCAAAAGGAATCCCTATATAAATAGCCCCCGTTAGAGTTACAGCTATATTCTCCATGGGCCTTTCGGCTTTTTTAAACAAAGCACTTATAAATATAAACAAAACACACCATATTATTAAAGCTGGTAAGCCTATTTCTACTAAACAATAAGCTTCATAACTCCATGGTATGGGAAGCGTTTTTCCACAAAACCAAAAATAGCTTAAGATAGCCAAAATATACATTCCAAAAGTATTGGGATTTAAGCCAACTTTATGCATTAAATTTTGCCATTCGTGCAAACCAATACACATAATTACAAGAAATAAAGCCGCCGTTGTCCATGCTCCTAAATATATCGCAGCACATAAAACAGCCACTAATACCAATCCTGTTAAACTTCTTGTTATAAGTTCTTTGTTTTTCACTTTTCCTTATTCTTTCGTTTCAAATTCATCAATCAAAAAAAGGAAAATTTTGTCAGGACCTAAACCGTTTTTTTCGTCCATATCTATATCCGTAATTTTAGATAAACCAGTCCAAGTGCTAAGCATAGATGGAAAAGGTTGCCGGCTCTCTTTTATTTGCTTTAAGGCGGTTTTCATATCGGGAACCAACTCTCGCATAGTGGCAAAAAACAAAAGCACTTCCGCAGAAGCAAATATTTTCCGTCCTACTTGAGAAGAGTCGAATACCATACTTCCGGTTCTTGCCAACAAGTATTTACAAGCACAGCATCCCACTTTTTTCACAACCGCATCTTTTGGCGAATTTCCATACGACAAACCTGCTGAATGTAAAAGAGTTCCTATGGTTTCATCTCTACAATAGATATTATTACTCCAATTTTCTTGCAAACCTAACACATGTAAGCTTTGTATTGCGACACTTACACTTTCACAGTACACAAATTTCCCTCCCATCCTTACAAAATTTTCGGCAAACAAAATATCTAAGTATTCATTGGTATCGGGCATAATAGAACCTTCCAAATCCAAGTTAGGATAAGGACTTTCTAATGGCGTAATTAAAGCTTCCCTTATACGTTTAAATATTTTTTCTTTCGGTGTGGTTTCGTCCATTATTCTTTGGAATTTGATTCCGTCAATTCGTCTTTATTTTTATCCGTTTTTTGAACCTTTTTATCCCCTTTGTCTATCCTACTTGTTTTACTGGATTTTACTTTCTTTTTTACTTCTTCCTTTTCTGTTTTTTCCGACCCCTCAGGACTTACCAATTCAGTAGACTCTAATGGAATCTCTTTGGTTTCCTTTTTTTCTTTTATGTCCTCTTCTTTCTCTTCTCCTTTATTTTCCTCCCTTTGCGAACCCAGCCAGGCTTTTTCTTTTAACTCTTCTTCAAAAGGTCGTGGTCCAAATATCTTTTCTAAATCATCTCTGAAAATAACCTCTTTTTCTCTCAACACCTGCGCTAAAATATCTAAATTAGCTCTATTAGCACGAAGAATTTGTTTTGCATCTTCATAAGCTTCTTCTATCATCTTTCGCACTTGATTATCTATCAATTCCGATGTTTTTTCGCTGTATGGCTTTCCAAAAGTATATTCCTGCTGCCCACTCGAATCGTAATAGCTCAAGGTTCCCACTTCTCTATTCATTCCATAATAGGCAACCATCGCATAAGCCTGTTTGGATACTTTCTCCAAATCGTTTAAGGCTCCTGTAGATATTTTACCAAAAACCACCTCTTCTGCAGCTCGACCTCCCAGGGTTGCAACCATCTCATCGTACATTTGTTCGGTAGTAGTAATTTGTCTTTCCTCCGGCAAATACCATGCGGCACCCAAAGACTTTCCACGAGGGACTATAGTTACCTTTACTAATGGATTAGCATAACGCAGCATCCAACTAACCGAAGCATGTCCTGCTTCATGATATGCAATAACATTTTTTTCTTCTACAGAAATAATTTTATTCCTTCGTTCCAATCCTCCCACTATCCTATCTATGGCATCTAGAAAATCCTGTTTTTCAACATGTTTTTTTGATTTTCTTGCAGCTATCAATGCAGCTTCATTACAAACGTTAGCAATATCGGCACCTGAAAATCCTGGAGTTTGTTTGGCCAAAAATACCACATCCACATCTTCCCCTTTTTTAATGGGTTTAATATGCACCTTAAATATAGCTTTTCTCTCTTCCAAATCGGGTAACTCCACATGAATTTGACGATCAAAACGACCGGCTCTCATTAAAGCCCTATCTAATACATCTGCCCTATTAGTAGCAGCCAATATAATAACCCCGCTATTGGTACCAAATCCATCCATCTCGGTTAATAATTGATTCAATGTATTTTCTCTTTCATCATTAGAACCTGTAAAAGCATTTTTTCCTCTCGCCCTCCCAATAGCATCAATCTCATCTATAAAAATAATACTTGGCGCTTTTTCCTTAGCCATACGGAATAAATCCCTTACCCGAGAAGCACCTACTCCTACAAACATCTCCACAAAATCCGATCCGGATATAGAGAAAAATGGCACTTTCGCTTCACCTGCTACCGCCTTTGCCAACAAGGTTTTTCCTGTTCCGGGAGGGCCAACTAATAGGGCACCTTTGGGTATTTTCCCTCCTAAGTCTGTATACCTTTTAGGATTCTTTAAAAAATCTACAATTTCCATGATTTCCACCTTGGCCTCGTCCAAACCTGCAACATCATTGAAGGTTACAGTAACATTTGTATCTTTATCGTATAATTGTGCTTTCGATTTTCCGAAATTAAACATATTCCCAGCTCCACCGCCACCAGCACCTCCTTTGTTAAACATACGAAAGAGAAACACCAACATCAAAACCGTAAAACCTATCCAAAGCAACATACTAAATCCACCATCTTCCCAAAAACTTTTCCGCTTTTCCGGAACCGGTTCCACGATGGGAGATGACATAATCTGTTGCTTTTGATAGTCGCTCTTTCCTACCGTATCCGCTACTTTATTCGCTTCTTGAATCGCTTGCACATCCTTTTGAAAAGCATCCAACGTTAGAAATTTATAAACATAAAACTTTTTATTGCTTTTACCGTCTTCATTTCTAAATTTAGAATAGGCTGTATCGGAATAAACCTTATCCGTTTTTAAGTAAACTTCTGCAAATTCATTGTTCACCACAATAATCTTAGAAACATCTTTCTTTTTGAGTAATTGTTCTACATCATGCAAAGAAGCATCATAACTTTGAGGTTCCCAAAAAGAGGATGAACTAAATTGAAGATATAGAAATACAAGTAAGAATAAGGTATAGACCCAATATATACTAAATTTTATCTTCATCTTCTTGCCACCGTTTCCTTTATTAGGCAATTGGGGATTTGTTTTTTTTTGATTCATTTAATTTACTTGATTTATTCTTCTTCCTGATAATGTTCTATAATAGCATCGCCCCATAATTCTTCCAAACGATAGTGCATACGCACCGCATCTATAAATACGTGTACCACTACTCCACCATAATCTAAAAGTATCCATTCTGCATTAGCTTTTCCCTCTATATGTATAGGTTCTATTTGTAATTTCTTATACACTTCTTCTTCTACCCCATCGGCAATAGCATTCACCTGCGTTCCAGAAGCCGCTTCACAAATAACAAAAAAATCAAAAGAAGAACCTATAATAGAACGCATATCCATACTTAGCATGCGATGAGCCTTTTTATTCCCCATAGCATCCACTATACATTTTACTAAATCTAAAGGATAGGAATCTTTTGTTTTTGCCATTGATTTACGAACTTTCCTTTCCGTTGACTTCCCATCTTTGCTTGCTTTAACAGTCTTAGACGCCGAAGTACATTTTGCCTTCTGAACTTTGTCCTTTGGTTTTTTTTCACTCCCTACTTTATCCGTTTTCTTTACCTTAAGTTCTTTAATGGTCGGTTCTTTTTCTGCCTTCGCTTTCTGGATGGTTTTGCTAAGCTTTTCAATGTTTTTAGCAGTTTTAACCCTTCCTGCCTTTTCCTCCACCTGAGGTGCTTTTTCCAAAGTCTCTTTTTGTTTTTTTACCTCTGTCATATTTTCTTTTACCATATATTTCAAACCGATAGTGTTTCTAAATCTTTTAACATATTTTCTAATGAAACATGCCAAGAAGGTATTTCTAAACCAAAATCATTTTTTATTTTCGTTTTATTTAAAACGCTATAAGCAGGTCTTTTACAAGATGTTGGATAATCTTTTGTTTCAATAGGATCCACGTCACATCTTGCTCTGGAAAGTTGCATAATAGCTACTGCAAAATCATACCAGCTACATTCCCCTTCGTTCGTATAGTGATATATTTCTACGCCTTTTTTGTTTTTTACTTCTATTTTAGATAGAACCGTTAAAATAACATCCGCTAAATCTTTGGCCCAAGTAGGAGTTCCGTATTGATCGGCCACAACATGCACATCATCCCTTTCCTTGGAAAGTTTAAGCATGGTCTTTACAAAATTATGGCCAAAAGAGGAATATAGCCAAGCAGTCCTAATAATTAATCCATTTACCTTTTGCTGCATCATGGCTTCTTCTCCTGCCCGTTTCGACAAACCATATACCCCAATCGGTCCTACGATATCTTCTTCTCCGTAAGGCTCCATATTAGTTCCATCAAAAACATAATCGGTAGAAATTTGTATCATAAAAACGTCCATATCCTTGCAACAATTGGCCAATATAGCCACTCCATCTCTATTAATAGCATATGCTAAATCCGCCTCCATCTCCGCCTTATCTACTGCCGTATAGGCAGCACAATTAACCAATACGTCTATCTGATGCTCCATAAAATAAGCTCTCACCTCTGCTTGATTACAAATATCCATCACATCTAAATCGGCAAATAGAAAACGACAAAACGCAAACTTATTTTCTTTGGATAATCTTCGTAATTCCGAACCAAGTTGCCCTTTACTTCCGGTAACTAAAACCGTTAATGTTCTCTTTTCTGTCGCTTTATTTTTAGCTTCCATTTCCCTATTTCTATATTATATTTTCAAGCACATTTCCGGTCAACAATTTTCTGTGATTTTTATTTCAAAAGTATCCTTGTCAACCAAGCGATGTTTACATTTTACTCCCTAATTAGGAAAGTGCTTTTGAATTATGAAGAATTTTTTCAAAGTGTGCAATAGTTTTCTTAAGTCCTTCCTCCAAAAGAATATGTGGTTCCCAATTCAATTTTTCTTTGGCCAACGATATATCTGGCTTCCTTTGCATTGGGTCATCCATGGGCAAAGGGGCTTTTATTATTTTAGAAGCACTGCCAGTTAAATCAATAACTTTTTGTGCCAGTTCTAATATGGTAAATTCTTGTGGATTACCTATATTTATGGGACCTATAAAGGAATCTTCCGTAGACATCATTCGTATCATTCCCTCTATTAAATCATCTATATACTGGAAGCTACGGGTTTGTGAACCATCCCCATAAACCGTTATATCTTCCCCTTTCAAGGCTTGTATAATAAAATTAGAAACGACCCGACCGTCATTAACAAACATTTTCGGCCCATAGGTATTAAATATTCTAATTATCTTAATAGCTATTTCGTTCTGCCGATGATAATCCATAAAAAGGGTTTCCGCACAACGTTTTCCTTCATCATAACAAGAACGCACGCCTATAGGATTTACATTCCCCCAATAAGATTCTACTTGTGGATGAATTTGGGGATTGCCATAAATTTCACTGGTAGAAGCTTGCAATATCTTAGCGTGAACCCGCTTAGCCAAACCAAGCATATTAATAGCTCCCATTACAGAAGTCTTAATGGTTTTTATCGGATTGTATTGATAATGTATAGGAGAGGCAGGACAAGCTAAATTATAAATTTCATCCACTTCCACCAAATAAGGTATGGTTACATCATGTCTTACCACTTCAAAAAAAGGATTTCCCATTAAATGGGAAATATTTCTTTTCTGTCCTGTGAAATAATTATCCAAACAAATAACATCGTTCCCTTCTGCAAGGAGACGCTCGCATAAGTGAGAACCAATAAAACCGGCACCTCCGGTCACTAATATTTTTTTCATTCTTAATTTATCCCCACACCATAATAAGTTATGCCAATCTTATTTAATTCTATCTTATCGTATATATTCCGTCCATCAAAAACTACAGGATATTTCAAACTTTTTTTTACTTTTTCCCAATTCGGTAATCGAAATTCGGTCCATTCTGTAAGCAAAAATAAAACATCTGCCCCCTCCAAACTTCCGTATAAATCTTTACAATAGGTAATGTCATTTCCTATCCGACGAGAACATTCTTCCATAGATATAGGATCATAGGCTCTCACACTACATCCCACCTCTTTCAGTTTTTCTATCATCACTAAAGAAGGTGCTTCCCGCATATCGTCCGTTCCTGGTTTAAAAGCCAAGCCCCAAAATGCAACCGTCATACCTTTCACTTCCTTTTTAAAATGCTGCATAAATTTGCGAAACATCAATGATTTTTGCGTTTGATTGACTTTTTCTACCGACTGTAACACTTCCATAGTATAACCCTGATGTTCGGCCGTTTTAATTAATGCCTTTACATCTTTTGGAAAGCAAGAGCCCCCATAACCAATTCCAGGATAAAGAAATTTTCCCCCAATACGAGAATCGCTTCCTATTCCTTTACGCACATTATTTACATTAGCCCCTACTAATTCACAAAGATTGGCTATGTCGTTCATAAAACTAATGCGAGTAGCAAGCATAGAATTAGCTGCATATTTTGTCATTTCAGCCGAGGGTAAATCCATAAATAACAAAGGATGCCCATTTAAAGCAAACGGCCTATATAAATTTTCCATCACCCTCCGTGCTCTTTCCGATTCTACCCCAATAACAATGCGTTCCGGATACATAAAATCCTTAATAGCGGAACCCTCCTTTAAAAATTCCGGATTAGAAACTATATCAAAATCTATATTTACCCCTCTTTTTTCTAATTCCTCTTTTATGGCACTCTGCACTTTTTGGGAGGTTCCCACAGGAACGGTACTTTTGGTAACCACAATGATATAGTTCTGCATCTTTTGCCCAACTTCCCGCGCCACTTCCAACACATAGTGTAAATCGGCGCTACCATCTTCCCCTGGAGGAGTTCCCACTGCACTAAAAACTATATCCGAATCTTTTAAGCCCTCTTCTAACGAATTGGAAAAACTAATTCGACCTTTCTCTAAATTCGTTTTTAATAGCTCATTTAAGCCTTGCTCATATATAGGAGAAATTCCTTTTTTTAAATTTTCTATTTTTTTTGCATCTACATCCACACAACATACATCCACTCCTATATCTGCAAAACAAGCTCCCGTAACTAAACCTACATAACCGGAACCAACAATGGTAACTTTCATATACCCTTACCTTATATTTTGTTTTTAATACCGTGTAAGAAATCCTAAAGACCTCTCTCCTTCTATATGGCAAAACCGTTGTACAAGGTCTTCTCTCTAATTTCAAAATAAGAAAAGCATTATTACTGCCACCTTAAGCAAAACGAGCGGACGGTATAGACGGTTTTCTACAGTGTAATTTGCAAAGTTACGCAAAAAAACGATACCATATATTACATAGAAATAGTTTTTATTTACATACACGCTTCAACCAAAAATATCCAAGCAAACCCGATAAGAGAGAACCTGCAAAAACCCCAATTTTTGCTTGATTTAAAAGCTCTATTCCTCCATCCTGCAAGGAACCATAAGATAGATTCGCAATAAATAAAGAAACAGTAAACCCAATTCCACCCAAAATAGCCACTCCAAATAAATTACTATAATTCATTCCTTTAGGAAGAGAAATAAGTTTGCATTTTATAAAAAACCAAACGAAAGAAAATATCCCCAACGACTTTCCTAATACCAATCCAGCCATTATAGCCAATGGAACCCCCATAACAGAATCTGCATTTATGTTTTCAAAACGGATCCCAGCATTAACAAATGCAAATAAAGGCAAGGTTACATAACTAACAAAACCTTGTAGCTGATGTTCCATACTTTGCAATGGACTAACCACTCTTTCCTCCGCCAATCGCATTTGTGCCAAAGCCTGCGTTTGATTTTCCGACAAGACGCCAATTTTAGGTTCCCCCTGCACGGAATTTACAAAATCGGCCAAACATCTCTTCGCTTTTTGTAAATAGTTTTCCCACTCCCATTTAGGTTTTGCAGGTACTACCAAAGCTATTAAAACTCCGGAAATGGCTGCATGTACCCCCGATTCCAAAAAAAGCAACCAAACAACAAACCCGAAAATATAATAAAAACGCTTATAGTGAACCCCTTTCGCTCCAGCAAAGAACATTCCAATCAATAAAAAAACCGAGAAAATTAATGGCATCCACGATACATGAGAACTATAAAAAAGGATCATAACTAAAATTCCGCCTATATCGTCTACCACCGCTAAAGTTATGAGAAAAATTTTTAATATAGGTGGAACTTTTTTACTTAGAAGAGCTAACACCCCCACCGCAAATGCAATATCGGTAGCCATGGGAATAGCCGCTCCATAAGAACGGGGATAATCGTGACAAAACAGGTAAAACACCAAAACCGGCACTATCATACCGCCCAAAGCTCCTACAATAGGCAATAAGGCCTTGCGAAAACTATGCAATTCGCCTGTTAATATCTGTTGCTTTATTTCTAAGCCAATGGTCAGGAAAAAGATAGCCATTAAAAAATCATTCACAAAAGTCAACAAACTCATAGGAGTTCCATGATGCGTAAAAAAATTAAATTGCCCTATTTGTAATATAATGGGACTTTGTAATATTTTTTCATACCATCCGGACCAAGTAGAATTCGATAATATAATAGCCAGTACGGCAGCCAAAAAGAGCCACAAGGTTGCATTTTTTACTATCCCCAAAACTCCACTAATATTTTTCTTATCTTCCATATTCTTTTTTTTTGCATTCATCCCTTAATTTTCTCATCCCTTAAACAATTTTCTTTTGTTTAACACATTCTTTTTTTGTTGTTTATATTGGTATAGGTTCCACGAACACATAGGAAAAACCTATAGAAATGGAGGCAAGTACCAAACAAAAAACATATTTCTAAATGCAAAGAAACGATTTTTTTTATTTTCCACCTTGTTTCTTTTTGTTTCTTTTTGTTTCTTTATTCCAAACTATCCTTTTGAGAAAGACCTCCTTTTTCAAACGGTTTTACCCCCTTAAAATATCAAAAAAGACATACTATATTGCCCGCCCTCCCCATACTTAAGCATATTTTTTTTATTTATTTTTAAGCCACTTTTTAAAATACAAATAATTATATATTAATAAAATAAATCAAAAAAAGGACTAATCTAAAAGATAACATTCCATAAAAAAGGCACTTTTTTTTAACACTTTTATAAACATATTATTGCTTTTCTAAAAAAAAAATATACCTTTGCAGTCCCAATTTTGCATTCTATTGAATGAAGTTAACTAATACAAAAACAATAATATGCCAACAATCCAACAGTTAGTTCGTAAAGGACGACAAAAATTGACAGACAAAAGCAAGTCACCGGCATTGGACTCCTGCCCTCAACGTCGCGGCGTTTGCGTACGTGTGTATACTACCACTCCCAAAAAGCCTAATTCGGCTATGCGTAAAGTAGCCAGGGTTCGTTTAACCAATCAAAAAGAAGTTAATGCCTACATCCCCGGTGAAGGACACAACTTACAAGAACACTCCATTGTAATGATTCGTGGAGGACGTGTAAAAGACCTCCCAGGGGTAAGATACCATATTATTCGCGGTGCTTTGGATACTTCCGGTGTGGAAGGAAGAAATCAACGTCGTTCTAAATATGGAACTAAACGTCCTAAGAAAAAATAACAGTACACATTAGTTATACATTATAAGTGAAGTAAAGCGTAAAACAATCGCAATATCATGAGAAAATCAACACCGAAAAAAAAAGAAATATTACCCGATCCTAAATTTAATGATGTTATGGTTACCAAATTCATAAATAACATCATGTATGCGGGTAAGAAAAACCTTGCTCACGAAATTTTCTATAAAGCCATAGAGGTAGTTGCTGAAAAAACCAAGGAAGACGGTTTGGAAACTTGGAAAAAAGCCCTAACCAATGTTACTCCTTCGGTAGAAGTAAGAAGTCGCCGTATCGGAGGCGCCACTTTTCAAATTCCTTCAGAAATTCGTCCTGAAAGGAAGCAGTCCATTGGAATGAAAGCGCTTATTAATTTTGCCAGAAAGCGTAACGAAAAATCCATGAGCATGAAATTAGCTTCTGAAATTATAGCAGCTTCTAAAGAAGAAGGTGCCGCCTTTAAGAGGAAAGAGGATACTCACAGAATGGCCGAAGCAAATAAGGCTTTCTCCCATTTTAAATTTTAAGCAGAGAGACTAATATAAATGGCACAAGATTTAGCAAAAAACCGTAATATTGGGATTATGGCTCATATAGATGCCGGGAAAACGACATGCTCTGAGCGTATTTTGTATTACACTGGGAAAAATCATAAAATAGGGGAAACCCACGATGGTTCGGCTACCATGGATTGGATGGCGCAAGAACAAGAGAGAGGTATTACTATTACTTCTGCCGCAACCACCGTATTTTGGAAATACCACGACGAAAGTTATAAAATTAACCTGATAGACACTCCGGGACACGTAGACTTTACTGTAGAAGTAGAACGTTCTTTACGGGTATTAGATGGAGCTGTTGCTCTTTTCTGTGCGGTTGGTGGTGTTCAACCTCAATCGGAAACAGTTTGGCGTCAGGCAAATAAATATAAGGTTCCTAGAATATGTTTCGTTAATAAGATGGATCGTACTGGGGCCGATTTTTTTAATGTAGTTCAGCAAATAAAAGAACGTCTTCAAACCAAGCCTGTAGTTTTGGAAATACCTATAGGTCAAGAAGATTCTTTTACTGGTGTAGTAGATTTAATTTCTCGCAAAGCTTATCAGTGGAGCGAAGAAGATAAAGGCCTTACCTACTTTGAAGTTCCTATGCCCGAAGATCTAAAAGATACGGTAGAGGAATATCGCAATAAGTTGGTGGAAATTGCAGCGGAAGAGAATGAAATGTTGATGGAGAAATACTTTGAGGATCCTGCAACTATTACAGAAGATGAAATTATTGCAGCTATCCGTAAAGGGACCGTAGAGATGAAAATCAATCCGGTTTTATGCGGTTCCGCTTTTAAAAACAAAGGTGTTCAACTTTTATTAGATGCCATTATTCGTTATTTACCAAGTCCTTTGGATGTAGATGCTATTGTAGGGAAAAATCCAAAAACCGACGAAGAAGAAGATCGTGCAGTAGATGTAAACGCTCCTTTTAGTGCTTTAGCATTTAAAATTGCCACCGATCCTTTTGTTGGTAGAATTGCATTCTTCCGGGTTTATTCTGGTTGTTTAGATGCAGGTTCTTATGTTCTCAATGCTTCTACAGGAAAAAAAGAACGTATCTCTCGTATTTTGCAGATGCACTCCAACAAACAGCAACCTATGGACAGAATAGAAACTGGAGATATAGGTGCTGCCGTAGGATTTAAAGAAATAAAAACAGGAAATACCCTTTGCGACGAAACACATCCTATCGTTTTAGAATCCATGTCTTTTCCTGAACCTGTTATTAGTATTGCAATAGAGCCAGTTTCCCAAGTGGATGTAGATAAACTATCGGTGGGCCTTATAAAGTTAGCCGAAGAAGACCCTACTTTCCAAGTAAGAAGTGATGAGGAATCGGGTCAAACTGTTATTAGTGGTATGGGTGAACTTCATTTGGATGTTTTATTGGATAGACTAAAACGGGAATTTCACGTAGAATGTAACCAAGGTCGTCCTCAAGTTGCCTATAAAGAAGCTATTCTTTCTACTGTTCGTCATAGAGAAACTTACAAGAAACAAACTGGTGGTAGAGGAAAATTTGCCGATATTGTTTTTGAAATATCTCCAGCAGATGAAGGTTTTAAAGGTCTTCAATTTGTGAATGAAGTAAAAGGAGGTAATATTCCAAAAGAATATATTCCTTCTATTGAAAAAGGATTTAAGGCCTCTTTATGCAATGGTGTATTGGCTGGTTATCCTGTAGAAAGCCTCAAAGTTCGTCTTTTAGATGGTTCTTTCCACCCGGTAGACTCCGATGCTCTCTCTTTTGAAATTTGTGCAAAAATTGGTTTTCGTGAATCCTGTAGAAAAGCAAAATCGGCCCTATTGGAACCAATTATGTTTGTCGAAATAGAAACTCCAGACAGTTATGTTGGGGATGTTTCTAGTGACTTGAACCGACGTAGGGGGATCATGGAAGGTATTGAAGCCAAAATGGGCGGACAAGCTATACGGGCTAAAGTTCCTTTGGCTGAAATGTTTGGTTATGTCACCGCCTTGCGTACCTTAAGTTCCGGTAGAGCCAGTTCTACTATGGAATATTCTCATCACGCAGAAGCACCTAATAGTGTTACCGAAGAAGTTATCAAACAAGCTAACAAATAAACAACGTTCTTTATAAAATAAAAAAACCGTGAGTCAACAACGAATTAGAATTAAATTAAAATCTTACGATTACAATTTAGTCGACAAATCAGCTGAAAAAATCGTAAAGACGGTAAAACTTACTGGTGCTATGGTTAGTGGACCGATTCCACTTCCCACCAATAAAAAAATCTTTACTGTAAATCGTTCCACTTTCGTAAACAAAAAAGCACGCGAACAATTCGAATTATCTGCATACAAAAGACTGCTGGATATACATAGTAGCAGTTCTAAAACCATAGATGCATTGATGAAACTTGAATTACCAAGTGGTGTAGAAGTGGAAATAAAAGTCTGAGGTTAAGATTTTCCGCACCAAAAAGAAATTAACAGAATAAATAAACCATAAACAAGCAAATATAATGTCCGGATTAATAGGAAAAAAAATCGGAATGACTAGCGTTTGGGATGCCTCTGGCCAAAATGTGCCATGCACGGTAATAGAAGCTGGTCCTTGTGTGGTAACGCAAGTAAAAACAAAAGAAAAGGATGGCTACGAAGCCATTCAGTTATCTTACGGAGAACGAAAAGAAAAACATACTCCAAAAGCTTTACAGGGTCATTTTGCCAAAGCAAATACCACTCCTAAGCTAATTAGCATGGAGTTTACTCGTTTTGAAGAAGGTAATCGCAAAAAGCATGGAGAATGTTTAAACGTAGATGTATTCAAAGAGGGTGAATTTGTGGATGTTGCAGGATACACTAAAGGAAAAGGGTTTCAAGGGGTTGTTAAACGTCACGGATTTGGTGGTGTTGGACAAAGTACTCACGGCCAACATAACCGCCTTAGAGCCCCAGGTTCTGTAGGAGCATCGTCTTATCCTTCTCGTTTATTTAAAGGCTTGCGCATGGCCGGACGTACCGGACACGAAAGAAGAAAGAATATTAACCTTATGGTGGTGAAGATCGTTCCTGAAAAGAATTTAATTTTAGTAAAAGGGTCCGTTCCCGGTCCTAAAGGTTCATTTTTAAAAATAGAGAGATGGAGCTAATAGTATATAACACCAACGGTCAAGAAACCGGAAGAAAAATTAGTATTAATGATGATATCGTTAATATAAGTCCGAACGAACATGCTATTTACTTAGATGTTAAACAGTATTTGGCCAATCAACGTCAAGGGACTCATAAAAGCAAAGAAAGATCCGAAATGTCGGGAAGTACTCGCAAACTTAGAAAACAAAAAGGTGGTGGTGGAGCCCGTATTGGCGATATCAATTCTCCTCTTTTAGTTGGTGGAGCTCGCGTTTTTGGACCTAAACCACGGGATTATCGTTTTAAGCTAAATAAAAAACAAAAAAGAATAGCTCGCCTTTCTGCTATGTCTTGCAAGTTAAAAGAAAACAATATAACCGTAGTAGAAGATTTCACTTTTGAAGCTCCAAAAACTAAGAGAATGATAGAAATTCTGAAAAATCTAAAACTTTCTGAAAAAAAATCACTTATAGTGCTGGTAGATTCAAATAAATTTGTATCTTTGTCCTCCCGAAATTTGCCGCTAACGAAAGTTGTAAATGTTACAGATTTAAACACTTATGATATTCTCAATGCGAAAAATTTGTTGTTTGTAGAAAGTTCAGCTAAAAAGTTGGATGAAATTTACAGCGAATTAATTAAGTAAACTGCTTAAAACGAGACAAATGAATATAATAATTAAACCCATCGTCACAGAAAAGATGACGAAAGTCGGCGAGAAATTTAACCGTATCGGTTTTATCGTAGACAAAGCAGCAAATAAAATTGAGATAAAAAAAGCCGTAGAAGAATTATATAGCGTTAAGGTTCTTAACGTAAATACCATGAACTTTGCAGGCAAAAACAAATCTCGTTATACTAAAGGTGGTTTTGTAGAAGGCAAAACCAATGCTATCAAAAAAGCATTGGTAACTTTGGCCCAAGGCGATACTATTGATTTTTATAGTAATATTTAGAAAGATGGCTTTAAAAAAATTAAAACCCACAACACCGGGTCAGCGTTTTAAAAATGCGAGCACGTTTGAAGAAATAACGACCTCCACTCCAGAAAAGAGCTTATTGGCTCCTTCTCACAAAAGTGGCGGACGTAACAACCAAGGTAAAATGACCATGAGATACCTTGGAGGTGGTCATAAAAGACAATATCGTGTTATCGATTTTTTGCGGGAGAAAGACAATATTCCCGCCACTGTTAAATCTATAGAATATGATCCTAATCGTACTGCACGTATAGCTTTATTAGTTTATGCGGATGGCGAAAAAAGATATATTTTAGCTCCTCAGGGCTTACAGGTTGGACAAAAGCTTTTATCTGGTAAAGATATAGCTCCAGACCTCGGTAATGCACTTTATCTGAGTGAGATTCCTTTTGGCACTCTAATTTACAATATAGAATTACGCCCTGGACAGGGAGCGAAAATGGTTCGTAGTGCTGGTGCTTATGCACAACTTATGTCTCGTGAAGACAAATATGCCGTCATAAAGTTACCCTCCGGTGAAACCCGCAAAATTCTTCAAACTTGCAAAGCTACTATTGGAATTGCATCCAATGTAGACCATAGTTTGGAATCTTCTGGGAAGGCCGGCCGTAGCCGTTGGTTAGGCCGCCGTCCCCGCAATCGCGGTGTAGTTATGAACCCTGTCGATCACCCAATGGGTGGTGGTGAAGGTCGTGCTTCGGGCGGACAACCCCGTTCTAGGAATGGTATTCCATCGAAGGGTTACAAGACTCGTCGTCAGAAGAACCAATCCAACCAATTCATCATTGAAAGAAGGAAGAAATAACGTTTAAAAAATTAAGTTTATGAGCCGTTCAATAAAAAAAGGTCCATACATACACTATAAACTGGAAAAGAAAGTTCTATCAGCCGCAAATAGTAAAAAGAAATCTACTATTAAGACTTGGTCAAGAGCCTCTATGATATCTCCAGATTTTGTAGGTCAGACAATTGCTGTCCATAACGGAAACAAATTTATACCTGTTTACGTAACTGAAAACATGGTTGGACACAAGTTAGGTGAATTTGCACCTACGCGTGTCTTCCGCGGACACGCCGGCAATAAGGACAAAGGTAAAAAGTAATCCTAAGAAAATAACAGAGAAATGGGATCGAGAAAACGCATTCGAGCAGAAAAAATAAAAGAGCAGAAAAAAATGCTCTGTATGGCTAAGTTGAACAACAACCCTACTTCCCCTCGTAAAACCAGATACACGGCAGACCTTATCCGTGGTTTGGATGTAGATAAAGCCTTAGCTGTTTTACAATATGGAAAACGCGAAGCCGCACCAAAACTGCACAAACTTCTTCGTTCTGCCATTGCAAATTGGCAAAATAAAAATGAAGGAGCACGCATGGAAGATGCAAAACTATACGTAAAAGAAATTTTTGTAGACGGGGGGGTACAATTGAAAAGATTACGCCCTGCTCCACAAGGAAGAGGTTATCGTATCAGAAAACGCTCCAATCATGTCACTCTTATTTTGGGAAGTCGTACGGAAATGGTAGAGGCAGTAAAAGAAGTTGAACAATCAGAACCTGAAAAAAAATAGATAATGGGACAAAAAACAAATCCTATAGGTAATAGACTGGGAATCATTAGAGGTTGGGATTCCAATTGGTTTGGTGGTCGTAAATTTGAAGCCAAATTAGTAGAAGACGATAAAATTAGAAAATATCTTAATGCTCGTTTAGCTAAAGCTGGAATATCTAAGATTTTAATTGAACGTACTCTTAAATTAGTCACCATTACTATTTTTACCGCTCGTCCGGGATTGATCATAGGCAAAGCAGGTCAAGAAGTAGATAAACTTAAGGAAGAGTTAAAAAAACTAACCAATAAAGAAATTCAAATTAATATATCCGAAGTAAAACGTCCCGAATTAGATGCTGTTATAGTTTCGGCTTCTATTGCTCGCCAATTGGAAGGACGTGTTTCTTACCGTAAGGCCATTAAAACGGCCGTAGCTTCTGCCATAAGAATGGGTGCCGAGGGTATTAAAGTTCAGATTTCTGGTCGTTTGGGAGGAGCCGAAATGGCTCGTACGGAACACTTCAAAGAAGGTCGTACTCCTCTTCATACCTTAAGAGCTGATATTGATTATGCCTTAACAGAAGCACATACCACTTACGGACGTTTAGGTATCAAAGTTTGGATCTGCCGTGGAATTATCTACGGAAAAAGAGATTTAACCGCCAATTTCAGTACCCCTCCTGTATCTAAAGATATGCCCAATCGTGGAGGAGCAAACCGGAATATGGGGAACAGAAGAAAGAAAAATAATTAGCGAAAGCGTCAACATTTTAACACGATATAAAAATGTTACAACCAAAGAAAACAAAGTTTAGGAAGCAGCAGAAGGGAAGAATGAAAGGCAATACCAAAAGAGGTGCCGAAATTGCATTCGGTTCTTTTGGAATCAAAGCCATGGAAACCGCCCCTATTACCGGTCGCCAAATAGAAGCTGCCCGTCAAGCTGTAACACGTTACATGAAGCGTGAAGGCCAAATTTGGATCCGAATTTTTCCGGACAAACCTATTACCAAGAAACCTAATGAAGTACGTATGGGTAAAGGGAAAGGTGCTCCTGAATATTTTGTCGCTCGTGTATGCCCTGGACGGATTTTATTTGAAGCCGATGGAGTTTCAGAATCCGTAGCAAAGGAAGCCCTTCGTTTAGCGGCTCAAAAACTTCCTATTGCCGTTAAATTTGTAGTTAGAAGAGATTACATACCCGAATAATAAGGAATAGCAATGAAAACAGAATTCGTAATAAAAGAATTATCTACGCCCGAATTAAAAGATCGATTATCCGTAGAACAGGTAGAACTGAATAAATTAAAATTAAATCATGCTATTTCACCTGTAGAAAATCCCAACCTAATTAAGGTTCACAAGAAAACTATTGCTCGCATTTTAACGGAATTGCGTCGTAGGGAATTAGCAGAATAACGCTCCATAAGAAAGATAGAAGCATGGAAAGAAATTTAAGAAAAGAGAGAATAGGTGTTGTTGTCAGCAATAAGATGCAAAAGACCATCACCATTTTGGTTGAACGGAAAACCAAGCACCCTATTTACGGTAAATTCGTAAAAAAATCAACCAAGTTCAAGGCTCATGACGAAAAGAACGACTGCCACGAAGGCGATACCGTTCGTATCATGGAAACCAGACCCTTGAGCAAGGATAAATGTTGGAGATTAGTTGAAATTATTGAAAGAGCAAAATAATTATGATACAGCAAGAAAGTAGACTTAGTGTTGCCGATAACAGTGGAGCCAAAACAGTACTCTGCATTCGCGTGCTAGGGGGCACCAAAAGAAGATACGCAAGCGTAGGTGATAAAATTATCGTTGCTATAAAAGATGCCATTCCTTCTGGTAACGTAAAAAAAGGAACCGTATCCAAGGCTGTTATCGTTAGAACAACCAAAGAAGTTCGCAGAGCGGATGGTTCTTATATTCGCTTCGATGACAATGCCGTTGTGTTGCTTACTCCTAACGACGAAATGCGTGGTACTCGTATTTTTGGACCCGTGGCGCGTGAGTTAAGAGAAAAACAATTTATGAAGATTGTTTCACTAGCACCAGAAGTGCTTTAAAAATTATACGCATGAAATTACACATCAAAAAAGGAGACACGGTAAAGGTGTTAGCTGGTGACGACAAAAATAAACAAGGCAAAGTACTTGTTATTGATAACGAAAGTCAACGTGCTACCGTAGAGGGGATAAATTTAGTATCTAAACATACTAAACCTAATTCAAAAAGCCCTCAAGGTGGCATCATCAAAAAAGAAGCCTCTATTCATGTTTCCAACCTTATGGTTACAGACTCTAAGGGAGTCGCATCTCGTGTTGGAAGAAAAGCAGACGAGAAAACAAACAAATCAGTTCGTTATTCAAAAAAATCAGGGGAGGTAATTAAGTAATGAGTTATTCACCGAGACTTAAAGATAAATATAAGAAAGATATTGTACACACCCTTTCTACCGAGTTTCAGTACAAATCTGTTATGCAGGTTCCTCGTTTGATGAAAATTTGTGTGAACCAGGGTTTAGGTTCAGCCATCGCTGACAAAAAACTTATAGATGCAGGGATAGAAGAAATGACTACTATCACAGGCCAACGTGCGGTTCCTACAAAATCCAAAAAAGATATTTCCAATTTTAAAGTTCGTAAAGGAATGCCTATTGGTGTTCGTGTAACCTTAAGAGGAGACAAAATGTACGAATTTTTGGATCGGCTTATTACCGTAGCTATTCCTCGTATTCGTGACTTTAGAGGAATTAGTGATAAAGGTTTAGACGGACGTGGAAATTTTTCTTTCGGTATTACCGAACAGATTATTTTCCCTGAAATTAACATAGATAAAGTCAATAAAATTAGCGGAATGGATATTACTTTCGTAACTAACGCCAAAACAGACAAAGAAGCACACGCTTTGTTGAGAGAGTTTGGTATTCCGTTTCAAAAACAAAATCAGTAGGGACAAGTTATGGCAAAAGAATCAATAAAAGCCAGAGAGCTTAAAAGAGAGCGTATGGTTGCAAAGTATGCAAAAAAGCGTGCTGAATTAAAAGAGGCTGGAGACTATGAAGCCTTACAACGAATTCCCAAAAACGCCTCCCCTGTTCGCTTACATAATCGTTGCAAATTAAGTGGTCGTCCTAAGGGTTATATGCGTACATTCGGTATCTCCCGTATTAATTTTAGAGAAATGGCCTTAAATGGACTTATTCCCGGAGTAAAGAAAGCCAGTTGGTAAACCACCGATAACACAAACAATAAAAGAGAAAGAAAATGGTAACAGATCCTATTGCAGATTTTCTAACTAGAATTAGAAATGCCAATATGGCCAAACACAGAATTGTGGAAGTTCCTTCTTCAAAAATGAAATTGGAAATCGCCCGAATTTTGTTTGAAAAAGGTTACATCGTAAACTACAAGTTAGAAGAAGGTGTTAAACCCACGCTTAAAATTGCTTTAAAATATCACCCTACTTCCAAATCACCCGCTATTCAACAAATTGAGCGAATTAGTAAACCAGGATTGCGTAGATATGCCAACACAGATTCTCTACCGAGAGTTATGAATGGTTTGGGAATAGCCATCTTATCTACTTCCAAAGGTTTAATGACCGACAAGGAAGCTCGTAAGGAAAATATAGGTGGTGAAGTTATTTGTTATATTAGCTAAACAGAAAAACAATGTCAAGAATTGGTAAAGCACCTATCAACCTCCCTCAGGGAGTTGCAGTAACCGTCAATCCAAAAAATCAAGTAACGGTAAAAGGACCTAAAGGCGAAATAAGCCGTATGGTAGATCCAGATATCACCATACACGTTGACACGGAAAATCATAAGGTAACCGTACAACGTCCTACCGATCAAAAACGTCACCGCTCTTTACATGGTTTGTACAGAGCTCTTATCAACAACATGGTAATAGGCGTTTCTGAAGGATATAAAACCACCTTAGAAATTGTAGGGGTTGGTTATAGAGCTACTGTTAATGGACAAATTATAGACCTTGCCTTAGGATTCTCTCATAACTTATTTTTGGAATTACCAAAAGAGGTTAAAGCGCAGGCAACTGCCGAAAAAGGTAAGAACCCTACTCTGATTTTAGAATCTTTTGATAAAGAATTATTGGGTATGGTTTGTGCAAAAATACGCTCTTATCGCAAACCGGAACCATACAAAGGAAAAGGTATCAAGTTTGAAGGAGAAGTTTTGCGTAGAAAAGCTGGAAAATCGGCCAGCAGCAGCAAATAGTAGTGAATTAATAAATATATTAGCAAGATGGCTATCACAAAAAAATATAGAAGAACGCGTATTAAAATGCGTATTCGCAAAAGAATCACGGGCAGTAAGGATATGCCGCGTTTGAGTGTATTTAGAAGTAACAAGGAAATCTACGCTCAGATTATCAATGATGCCGAAGGAAAAACGTTAGTTACTGCTTCTTCCAAAGAAAAGGAATTTGCTGGAACCGGCAACAAAAGCGAAAAATCTAAAATAGTAGGTAAAACATTGGCTGAACGCGCTCAAAGTGCAGGTATAAGCCAAGTGATTTTTGACAGAAATGGTTATTTGTATCACGGACGTGTTAAATCTTTAGCTGATGCAGCTAGAGAAGCGGGTCTCAAATTCTAAGATTAATTATGACAGACGCAAACGTAAAAAGAGTAAAATCGAGTGAAATCGAATTTCAAGATAAATTGGTTAGTATTCAACGTGTAACCAAAGTAACTAAAGGTGGTAGAACTTTCAGTTTCTCTGCTATTGTAGTGGTAGGTAACGGAAGTGGTGTTGTAGGATATGGCTTAGGTAAAGCTAAAGAAGTTCAGGCTGCTATTCAAAAAGGCTTGGATGATGCAAAGAAAAACCTTATAAAAGTGCCTGTTTTGAAAGGAACCCTTCCTCACGAACAATATGGTAAATATAGTGGTGCATTAGTATTCTTAAAACCAGCCTCTCCTGGTACAGGAGTTATTGCAGGGGGTGCCATGCGTGCCGTATTAGAAAGCGTTGGAGTAACAGATGTTTTGGCGAAATCCAAAGGATCTTCTAATCCACACTCCGTAGTTAAGGCTACCATTGATGCCCTTTCTAAAATGAGGGATCCTTTTACGGTTGCCCAATTGAGAGGTGTTGAGTTGGATAAAGTATTCAACGGTTAATTCGTCAACAGAGAGAAAAATAAAAAAACTCATGAAAAAGGTTAAATTAACACAGATAAAAAGCGGTATAGACAGGCCTTTACGTCAGAAAAGAACTCTTCAAGCTCTACGCCTTGGAAGAATCGGTAAAATTTCAGAGGTAACCCTTACCCCGCAAATAGAAGGAATGATTAATAAAATTAATCATTTGATTAGAGTGGAAGAAGCTTAGTACTAACGAGAAAATAAAAAAACAATATGGATTTATCAGATTTAACTCCAGCGAAAGGCTCCGTAAGAACCAACAAACGTTTGGGCCGTGGTTATGGATCAGGCAATGGGAAAACCGCCGGTAGAGGACACAAAGGGGCTCAATCTCGTTCTGGATACAGCAGAAAAATAGGATTTGAAGGTGGGCAAATGCCATTATATAGACGTGTTCCAAAATCCGGTTTCAAAAATATAAATCGTGTGGAATACAATGCTATAAACCTATCTACCTTAGAAGGTTTAGCCATAGAAAAAGGGCTGAAAGAAATTGACCTAAGCGTATTAATCGCCCATGGTTTAGCTTCCAAAAAGGACCTTATTAAAATTTTAGGACGAGGCGAACTCACATCTACTTTGCAAGTAACAGCGCATGCTGTTTCGGCCAAAGCCAAAGAAGCCATCGAGTCTAAAGGCGGTTCTGTTACATTAGTATAAGGTTTATAAATAAGTACCTAATGAAAAGATTCATAGAAACCCTAAAGAATATATATAAAATCGAAGAGTTAAGGAAACGTATCCTTTACACTCTCGGAATTATAGTTATATACCGTGTAGGTTCCTTTATTGTTTTGCCTGGTGTTGATCCTTCTCAACTGGGCGCCTTACAAAGTCAAACCAGTGATGGTTTGCTTGGTTTGTTAAATATGTTTTCCGGGGGTGCATTTTCCAATGCGTCCATATTTGCCTTGGGGATCATGCCTTATATTTCGGCTTCTATTATTATCCAATTATTTGGAATGGCTATACCATATTTCCAAAAATTGCAAAAAGAAGGAGAGAGTGGACGAAGAAAGATGAATCAAATTACTCGTTTACTTACCATAGCGGTTACGGCTCTACAGGCTCCGGCTTATCTTACTAATTTAACGAATCAACTCCCCCCCGATGCCTTTATTCCTTTTGATGGATCCAATCCTGGAATATTCTTTTGGATATCTTCCAGTATTCTTCTTACTGCAGGCACCTTATTTGTTATGTGGCTTGGAGAAAGAATAACAGACAACGGAATTGGAAATGGTATTTCTTTAATCATTATGATTGGTATTATTGCCCGTTTACCTTTTGCTCTATTTGGTGAATTTGTTTCTCGTTTAGAACAACAAGGAGGCGGTTTAGTAGTATTTGTCTTGGAATTGGTCGTTTTAATAGTAGTTATCTTCTTATGTATCCTTTTGGTTCAAGGTACTCGTAGAATACCGGTTCAATACGCCAAAAGAATAGTGGGAAACAAACAATACGGCGGTGTTAGACAATACCTACCAATGAAAGTAAATGCAGCAGGTGTTATGCCTATTATTTTTGCACAAGCTTTGATGTTTATTCCTGTAACCATAGCTGGATTTGCTTCGCCTGAATCGGTAAACTCAGGATTTTGGCGTGCCTTAATGGATTTTAATGGTTTTTGGTATAACTTTATTTTTGCTCTCATGATTATTGCCTTTACTTATTTTTATACGGCAATTACTATGAACTCGCAACAAATATCCGAAGATCTGAAGAAGAATGGAGGTTTTATTCCTGGCATTAAACCCGGTAAAAGAACAGCAGAATTTATAGATGAAGTAATATCTCGCATTACCTTACCAGGATCTATATTTTTAGCCATAGTGGCTATATTACCTGCTATTGTTCGTTTATTCGGAGTAAGTACTCAGTTTGCACAATTTTATGGAGGTACTTCTCTACTAATTTTAGTTGGGGTTGTTTTAGATACCCTTCAACAAATAGAGAGCCATTTACTAATGCGTCATTACGATGGATTAACTAAATCCGGACGTATTAAGGGACGTACTGGTGGGGCTTACGGAGTTGCATAGAACACGATAAAATGATTAGAACCTATTCCGAAGAGGAAATTGCATTAATAAGAGAAAGTTCTTTACTTGTTGGAAAAACCTTGGCCGAAATGGCTAAGCTCATCGCTCCAGGAATTACCACCTTGGAATTGGATAGAGTGGCTGAAGCCTATATCCGTTCTCAAGGAGCAATTCCAGCCTGTAAGGGCTTTGAGGGATTTCCGTTTACCTTATGTGTTTCTGTTAACGAAATAGTGGTACACGGATTTCCAAGCGAATATATCCTTGAAGAGGGAGATATTGTTTCCATAGATTGTGTGGTTTTAAAAAACGGCTTTCACGGAGACTCCGCTTACACTTTTGCTGTAGGACAAGTTGCAGAACCCATACGCAATCTTATGGAAGCTACCAAAGCTTCTCTATACCAAGGAATAGAACAAGCGAAGGCAGGAAACCGTGTGGGGGATATAGGATGCGCCGTTCAAACGTATGTGGAAAAGCGAGGATACGGAGTGGTTCGAGAACTTTGCGGACACGGAGTTGGATTGGAAATGCACGAACAACCAGATGTTCTGAATTATGGACGTAAAGGTTGTGGTCCTAAACTTATAGAAAATATGGTTATAGCCATAGAACCCATGATTACTTTAGGTAAAAGAAATATAGGTATAGAAGAAAATGGTTGGGGAATTTACACTTTAGATAGAAAACCGGCAGCACATTATGAGCACGAACTTCTAATAGGCAAGGAAAAACCAGACATTTTATCTTCTTTTGAAGAAATAGAAAAAATATTAAACAACAAATAGAAAATGGCAAAACAACTATCCATACAACAAGATGGAACGGTTATAGAATCGTTAGGTAATGCCATGTTTCGCGTAGAGTTAGAAAACGGGCACACGGTTATTGCTCATATCTCCGGGAAAATGCGAATGCATTACATTAAAATACTACCAGGAGACAGAGTACAATTGGAAATGTCGCCCTACGATCTAACCAAAGCTCGCATCGTTTTTAGACACAAATAAGACTTGAAGTAACTTTATAACAAAAAGATCCATGAAAGTAAGACCATCCGTAAAAAAGAGAACGCCAGATTGTAAAATCGTAAGACGAAAAGGGAGAATCTATGTTATTAACAAGAAGAATCCTAAACTTAAACAAAGACAAGGGTAATAAAAAAACCAATTCAGAAAAAATTTTTTAAAATTCAGTAATACATGGCAAGAATTGCAGGTATAGATTTACCGAAAAACAAAAGAGGGGAAATAGGATTAACCTACATTTACGGTATAGGGAAAAGTACGGCCCGTAAAATATTAGAGAACGCCAATATTGATTTCAATAAAAAAGTACAAGATTGGAACGATGAGGAGTTAGCTCTTATTCGTAACTTTATTGGAGATCAACTAAAAGTAGAAGGCGCCCTCCGCTCCGAAGTCCAAACTAACATCAAGCGTCTTATGGACATTGGTTGTTATAGAGGTATTCGTCACCGTTTGGGATTGCCGTTGAGGGGTCAAAGTACAAAAAACAACGCTCGTACTCGTAAAGGGAAAAAGAAAACGGTTGCCAATAAGAAGAAGGCACCTAAGGGCTAAGCCTAACGCTTGCTAATTAACACGTATTTGAAAACAATAAGAATATTTCAACAGATATGGCAAAAACTGCTAAAGTAACAAAGAAAAAAGTCGTTAAGGTTGAAGCCGTCGGCAAAGTATATATTTTTGCATCATTTAATAATGTGATTATATCCATTACAAATAATGCAGGACAAGTAATCTCTTGGTCTTCATCGGGAAAGATGGGATTTAAAGGTTCTAAAAAGAACACTCCCTATGCCGCACAGATGGCCGCTGGAGATTGTGCTAAAGTTGCTTACGATTCAGGTTTACGAAAAGTAAAAGCGTATGTTAAAGGTCCGGGAGCCGGACGTGAATCCGCTATTCGTACTATTCACGGATCAGGTATCGAAGTAACCGAGATTATGGATGTAACTCCACTTCCACACAATGGTTGCCGCCCTCCTAAGAGAAGAAGAATCTAACAGACCTTGATACACGTAATAATAAATTATATTTAAGATATGGCACGATACATTGGCCCAAAATCGAAAATTGCGAGAAAATTTCAAGAACCTATTTTCGGTTCAGATAAAGTTTTGGAAAGAAAAAATTATGCTCCTGGACAACATGGTGCAAATAAACGTCATTCAAAACTGTCGGAATACGGAATACAGTTGCAGGAAAAGCAAAAAGCAAAATATACATACGGCATTTTAGAAAAACAATTCCGTAAAATTTTTCACCAAGCCGCTAGTAAAAGTGGTATTACAGGGCAAGTACTATTACAACTTATAGAATCTCGTTTAGACAACGTGGTTTATCGTTTTGGTATAGCTCCTACTCGTAATGCTGCCCGTCAATTAGTTGCACATAGACACATTACAGTTAACGGAAAACTCGTTAATATCGCCTCTTTTCAATTAAAGCCAGGGGATATGGTTGCTGTTCGTGAAAAATCAAAATCTATGGAAGTAATCACCGATTCTTTAGCAGGAAGAACTAATCAGTACAATTGGTTAGAATGGAATGCTGCAGAAATGAACGGTAAATTCCTTAGCTATCCCGAACGCGAAAATATTCCGGAAACGATAAAAGAACAATCCATTGTAGAATTGTACTCCAAGTAATTTTACTGGAGATTCTTTTCTTTTCCTTTTATCCATCACGAGTTTAAAAACATAAATTATACATTAATGGCAATTTTAGCTTTTCAAAAACCAGATAAAGTAAACATGATCAGTCTGGACGATAAAAAGGGTGTCTTTGAATTTCGTCCACTGGAACCTGGTTATGGTATTACCATCGGAAACGCCTTACGTAGAATATTACTTTCTTCTTTAGAAGGTTTTGCCATCACCTCTGTACGTATGGAAGGCGTTGAACACGAATTTGCTACCATCAAGGGGGTTGTAGAAGACGTTACCAATATTATCCTGAACCTAAAACAGGTTCGCTTTAAACAGCAAATCGAAGAACAAGATCAGGAAAAAATCCGCATGGTCATTACCAACCAGGGAGTTTTAAAAGCTGGGGATATTAATAATTTCCTAAACGGTTTTCAAGTTTTGAATCCGGAATTGGAAATTTGCCACATGGAACCAAGCGTAAAATTAACTATAGATTTAACGATTAGTAAAGGTCGTGGTTATGTACCCTCCGAAGAAAACAAAAACACCAATGATCCTGTAGGTACCATTGCCATGGATTCTATTCATACTCCCATTAAAAATGTTCAGTATGAAGTGGATAATTTCCGTGTAGAACAAAAAACCGACTACGAAAAGTTAACGCTTACTATCCTTTCGGATGGTTCTATTTCTCCTAAAGATGCGCTGAAAGAAGCTGCCAAAATCTTGATTTTCCATTTTATGCTTTTTTCGGATGAGAAAATAGCCATAGAAAATGAAGAAGATGATCTTTCTGAAGGTTTTGATGAAGGAGATTTGCACATGCGTCAACTACTAAAAACCAAATTAGCAGATATGGATTTATCTGTTAGGGCCCTCAATTGTCTTAAAGCTGCAGAAGTGGAAACCTTGGGAGAATTGGTAGCCTTTAACAAAACCGACTTATTAAAGTTCAGAAACTTCGGGAAAAAATCTCTTACAGAGTTAGACAATTTAGTAAAATCTAAGAGTTTGGAGTTTGGCATGAACGTACAAAAATATAAATTAGATAAAGAATAAGGAATTATAAGCCATGAGACACGGAAAGAAATTCAATAAACTGAGCAGAACGCATTCTCACAGACGCCAAATGCTTGCTAATATGGCCTCGTCGTTAGTCTTACATAAAAGAATAAACACGACTTTGGCTAAGGCAAAGGCACTAAGATTATATGTAGAACCTCTTTTAACCAAATCTAAAGAAGATACTACAAATTCAAGACGAGTTATTTTTAGTTATTTACAAAGTAAAGAAGCTATAAATGAGTTATTTAGAGAAGTGTCGCCCAAAATTGCGACACGTCCTGGAGGATATACTCGTATTTTGAAAACTGGTTTTCGTGTTGGAGATAAAGCGGAGATGGCCATCATCGAATTAGTAGACTACAACCAAGCTATGTTGGGAAACAAGGCAGAAGCTGCTAAAACCAAGACCCGTCGTGCTGGTTCTCGTAAAAAGGCGGAACCCAAAGCCGAAGAACCCAAAGCTGAAACTCCTAAAGCCGAAACTCCTAAAGTAGAGGTAGCAGAAACGGAAGCCAAAGTGGGTGGAAATGCAGAAATCAAAGAATAAATTTAAACGCATTAAATTTGGTCAGTAAAATCACAAAAAGGGTAAAGTTTTCTTTATCCTTTTTTATTTATAAATACCATTAAAAATATAAAAATATGAGTAGTATTGCAAATATTCATGCCCGTCAAATTTTAGACTCTAGAGGGAATCCCACGGTGGAAGTGGAAGTAGTTACTACCGGTGGAGCATTTGGCCGTGCTGCAGTTCCATCCGGAGCTTCTACTGGAGTACATGAAGCTGTAGAATTAAGAGATGGAGACAAAGGGATCTTTGGCGGAAAAGGCGTATTACAAGCCGTTCAGAATGTAAATAATGTAATCGCTAAAGAATTAGAGAACATGGAAGTAAGCGAACAAAATGCCATTGACACTCGCATGCTTCAAATAGATGGAACCAACAACAAAAGCAAATTAGGTGCTAATGCCATTTTAGGCGTTTCTTTGGCTTGTGCACATGCTGCAGCACAGGAAACAGGACAATATCTATATCGCTACATAGGAGGCGTAAATGCCAATACCTTACCCATTCCTATGATGAATATTCTTAATGGAGGTTCTCATGCTGATAGCAATGTGGATTTCCAAGAATTTATGATTATGCCTGTAGGTGCATCTTCTTTCAATGAAGCTTTACGTTGGGGATCCGAAATTTTTCATTCTTTAAAAAATGTACTAAAAAAATTAAATCTTAGCACAGGTGTGGGGGACGAAGGTGGATTTGCTCCCAATTTAAAATCCAACGAAGATGCTATAAAAGTGATATTGGAAGCCATAGAAAAAGCGGGATACAAACCGGGCGAAGATATTTTTATTGCCTTAGATCCAGCATCTTCCGAATTTTACTTGCCAGAGGAAAAAATGTATCATTTACACAAATCCTCCGGGGAAAAACTAAGTTCTAAGCAAATGGCTGATTTTTGGACTGATTGGACCAAACGATATCCTATTCTCTCTATTGAAGATGGTATGGCCGAAGATGATTGGGATGGTTGGAAAACCTTAACCGATCAAATTGGAGCCCATTGCCAATTGGTAGGAGATGATTTGTTTGTCACCAATGAAGAACGTTTACAAATGGGTATAGAAAAAGGCGTAGCCAACTCAATCTTAGTTAAGGTAAATCAAATAGGGTCTTTAACGGAAACCATCAATGCCGTAAATTTGGCCTATAAAAACGCCTATACTGCTATTATAAGCCATCGTTCAGGCGAAACCGAGGATACTACCATCGCCGATCTTTCCGTAGCTTTAAACACCGGTTTAATAAAGACTGGCTCTGCTTGTCGTTCTGAAAGAATTGCTAAGTACAACCAATTATTACGCATAGAAGAAACACTCGGAGAGAGCGCCTACTATTTAGGGAAAGATTTTAAATTTTTGAAAAAATAGGACTTCCATCCTCCTTACTCAAAAGCATTCCGATTCCTTACGGAATGCTTTTTTTTTAGTATTTTTGCTACAATATTACTATTGTAAAAAGGAAACAATAAGTTCTGATTTTTATTAATTAAAAAAAGTTAATGAAAATCAATATTTTAATTTCCAAAAGGAGGTCTATAGCGTATTTTGGTAAATACTCCACAGACCAAAAGAAACAAGCCACCTTTTACCAATGTTCACCTTATGTTGAAAAGAATTGTATTTAAAAAATTTTGTTTGGTCTTATTGTGGGGAATTTTGTTCTTTACCACATTTCCTTGTATCGCCCAAACACATAACAATATAGTTCCGCTTGATAAAACACGTCCCAAAGTTGGGGTAGTACTTAGTGGTGGTGGAGCCAAAGGGATTGCCCATGTAGGCACCCTAAAAATCTTAGAAGAGTTAGGAATTCCTATAGATTTTATTGCTGGAACCAGTATGGGGTCCATTATAGGAGGTCTCTATGCTTACGGTTATACCGCCAAAGAGTTAGACTCCATCCTAAGAGCTGCTAATTGGACTCAACTCCTTTCCGACAAACCTCTACAAGAAGATATTTTCTTAGTAGAAAAAATCACAAATAGTTCTTATTTTATTAAATTCCCTTACGGAAAAGGAAGCAAATCTCTCATCCCTATAGGCCTTATAAAAGGGCAACACATTAATAATCTATTTTACACCCTAACGTCCAACGCCTACCTATCCAAAGATTTCAACGATCTTAATATTCCATTTTTCTGCATAGCTACCGATATTTTATCGGGGAAAGGAATAGTCTTAGACAAGGGCAATTTAGCTATGTCTATGCGGGCAAGTATGGCAGTCCCCAGTATATTTACCCCTATTGAAATAGACTCTTTTCTCTTAGTTGATGGTGGTATTGTAAATAATTTTCCAGTGGACGAATTAAAAGCTATGGGAGCCGATATAATTATTGGAGTAGATGTAGGGTTTCAATATGCAGGTAAAGAAAAAATAAATAGTCTTATGAATGTATTAGAAGAGACCATATTTATGGGTTCTAAAGATAACATTCTAATCAATAGAAAACTTTGCGATGTATTAATAAAGCCTGATCTAAAAGGCTACACTACCTATAGCTTTGGCAAAACAGATTCCCTATTGGCTATTGGAGAAAGAGCGGCTTTGACCGCTTATCCACAACTAAAAAAGATAGCAGAGGAATTATCCAAATATCCAAAACCTCCTGTTACCGAAAAAAAAGAATACCACCCCCGTCCTGTATTATATATTTCCGATATAAAATATAATGGTTTAAAAAAATACAATGAAGATTTTGTAAATCAGTCGTTGCAAATTGAGAAAAGAACATGGGTGAAATTAGCAGATATAACTAGAGGGGTGGAACGTCTTTATGGAACTTCTGTATTTGAAACCGTAACCTATGAATTTCAAAAAGACTCTCTTCGTCCAGACGAATCTATCTTGATTGTAAATGTCAAAGAAGTGCCATCCAATACTTTTAATTTAGGCTTAAGATACGATAACCAAAGATCGGTTGCTTTATTAGCCGGAACGGTACTTCATAATTTAGGGGTTCCAAACTCTCGTTTAGCTATAGATGCAGAATTGTCTCAACTACCTATGGCCAGTGCGGATTATCTCTTTATGCCTACTTGGAACCGCAAAAAACACAACTATTCGCCATGGAAACCGAGTGTTGGGATTAAATATCAATTTTATAAACTCACCACCAATTTATATAGGGCCGCCAATGATGTAAATCGAAAAACCAGCGAAGTAAGTGTACAAAACCACAGCATTAAAATTTATGCACAATCCAACTGGAAACGGAGTTTATTGGGTTTGGGTTTCGCCCTTGACTTTTCTAATCCTAAAGAAAGATTATCCGATCAAAGTTTAGCCCCTAATAATTTAAGCAATAATAATTATTTTTATCCTTTTCTCTACTTTGCACACGATAGTTATAATGCGAAGTTTTATCCAACCAAAGGATTCAAAATGAATATAGATGCGCGATTCCCAAACGGAATAAATTTGAAAAATTCAAATTTAGCTACCAGTTTTTTATCCCTATTTTGGACGGCGGAATTTGCCATCACTCCCATAAAACGACTTTCTATCTATCCCGGTTTCTCTATTGGAGCCACCCTTTTTCGCACTAAATCACAAATTCCATTACAGCACCAATTTTACCAAGGAGGTTGCACGCCTATTAACGTTTGGAATACAGTTATGTTTCCTGGTGTATTATTTGGGCAATCGGAAGGGGCTCAAATGTGGAATCTCAAACTAAATATTCAAGTATTAATCATTAAAAATCTTTATATTACTTTACGTGGTTCCTTGGGAAAAGCCACTAAGGATATTAAAGAGATGCTTAATCTAAAAAATTTAATCTACGGGGGAAATATAGGCATTTCTTATAATACCCCTATAGGCCCCATAGGACTTAGCTTTCAATCTTCCAATCTACATCCTTTCAACATTTATATTCACGTTTGCTATTGGTATTAGGAGGCTTAGAAACTATCTTATTCTTAATATTAAAGCTCCCATAAATTACTTCTAAAAATTCAGTAAAAATGAGTATTTTTGCTATTTATTTTTAGACGTATCAAATGCTATTTAGAGATATTATTGGACAAAAAGACTTAATAGAAAAGTTGATCGGAGCCGTTCAAGCAGGACGTATTCCACATGCTCAACTTTTTAGTGGTCCCGAAGGTAATCAAAAGTTACCTTTGGCTTTAGCTTATGCTCAATATATCAACTGCAAACACAAACTTTTCGCTTCCGATGGCATAGATTTACAAGGTTTATCTTCCGACTCCTGTGGTAAATGCTCCTCTTGTATTAAATTTGGAAAATTGATTCATCCCGATTTGCATTTTTTTTATCCTAATAACAACGGAAGTTTTGTTAAAAAAGATTCTCAAAGTATAGATTATATTAGTCTTTGGAGAGATCTTACGCTGAAAAAGCAAGGAGAATTCAGCTACAACGAATGGATAGAAACTATGGATATAGGGAACCGACAAGCGAGTCTTAATATTCGGGATTGCAATACTATTTTACAAACGCTTTGTCTAAAAAGTTTTGAAGCGGATTTTAGAATTGTAATTCTTTGGATGGTAGAAAAACTTAGTGCCTCCATTTCTTCCGTCATTTTAAAAACATTAGAAGAACCAGAACCCAAAACCGTATTTTTGCTTATAGCCGAAAACCAAGATCAAATATTGGGTACTATTTTATCTAGAACCCAAATTATTCGTGTTCCAAGAATAGAAACAGAAGACTTAAAAAACGGTTTAATACAAAAAGGTACGAATGAGACAAGCGCCCTAAATATTGCAGCAAGTTCTGGGGGAAACTTAATAGAAGCCTTATGCAAATTAAGTATGGCTGGTAATGAGTCTTTGTTTCATGAATACTTTGCCGATTGGATGAGAATTTGCTATAAGGTGGATATGCCAGCCTTACTCCTTTTTAGTGACAAAATATCCTCTTTAGGTCGAGAAAATTTAAAGTATTTTTTGCAAGAATGCCTCGATGAATTTAGAGGATGTTTACTTACACGCAACCATAATGAAACTTGGTTGAAAGTAGATGCAGAAAAACAAAAATTTTGGACTAATTTCTCCAAATATATAAGCAATAAAAATATCCCACAATACTATAAAATCATTAACGACGCCATATACAGCATTGAACGGAATGCACACATCCCTACCCTATTTACGGATGCATCCTTAGAATTTTGCCGTCTCATTGCCGCCGAAAGAAAGAGAACATAAATTATGCTTGAGAACGAAGAAGAACAAGAAATATTCCGTCGCGTATCGATGGATGAAAATATATATAACAGCCGTGGTTGTGATCATGCACCAAATATCGAAGAGTCGGGACATGATCGCTATCTACAGATGGGGTGCTGCGCACAAATGTATTCGTACCAATGGTCGGATATGTTTTCTCAAATGAGTAAGGATAGTGACTTTGATATAGTCGAAGTCCGCTTTAAGAACACACATAAAGATTTTTTTCGTATTACCGAAGCAGTTAAAGATTATCAATGTGGAGATATAGTTGCTGTAGAAAGCAGTACGGGCCACGATATGGGTATTATTTGTCTAAAAGGAGAATTGGTACGTATGCAACTTAAAAACAAGGGCATTGCTGAAGATTCCGATACTATTCGAAAAATATATCGCAAAGCTCGTCCAAACGATATTGATAAATGGGTTGAAACCATTCAAATAGAAAAAGAAATACAGAGAAGAGCAAGAGTTATTGCTTCTGAATTGGGCTTAAATATGAAAATAAATAATGTGGAATACCAAGGCGACTCCACTAAAGCTATTTTTTACTATACTGCCGATGAAAGAGTAGACTTTCGACAACTTATTAAATTATATGCCGACGAGTTTAAGGTACGCATCGAAATGAAACAAATAGGAGCACGCCAAGAAGCTGGAAATTTAGGAGGCATAGGTTCCTGTGGAAGAGAACTCTGCTGCGTTACTTTCCTTCATAATTTTATTTCTGTGAGCACCCACGCTGCCCGTCTTCAACAAGTATCTCTTAATCCTCAAAAATTAGCTGGACAGTGTGGAAAATTAAAATGCTGCCTTAATTTCGAATACGACGTTTACACCGATGCTATAAAATCTTTACCTGATAGCAAAATTGTTTTAGATACCGAACAAGGTAGCGCACAATGTATAAAGACAGATCCTCTCAAAAAGACCCTCACCTACGTTTATGACAACGAACCTGGACATTTTTTTGAGTTAAATGCAGAAGCCGTATTTAAAATTATAGAATTAAATCGAAGCGGTAAAAAAGCAATGGATTTAATGCAAATGCAAAAGAAAGAAGAAGCCTCCAAAGCTATAGAAATTGAATTTCAAAACGTAGTAGGACAGGATGAACTCACCCGTTTCGATAAGCCACAAAAAAACAAGAAAAAACATTCAAACGAACACTCTTCCAAAGAAGAGCTTCCTAAACTCGCCAATAAAATAGAAAAACCAAACGAGAGCAAAACCTCTGTGCAAAGATCAAACCTCGTTAGTAATAATACTGCGGAGAGTAAAGAGCTTCCCTCCAATATAGAAAAACATAATTCTCTTAAAATAGAAAGTAAAACTCATTCTATCCCTAAGAACAACAATAAGCCTAATAATAAAAAAAACAAAGGAACTTCCTCTCTACAAAAACCTATACTAAAATAGCTATGAAAGGATCATTAAGAGTCTTAATTACTGGAATTTTATTGGGAACAGTAGTGATATTTAGTAGTTGCAATAGAAATGTGGTAATTAACAAAATGCTAAATACCCCTACCCCCTATTGGAATTATAATGATCCCTTAAATTTCAAAGTTGTAATTACAGATACAAATTCTACCTATAATTGTTTTTTATCCATAAGCCATACCAAAGATTACCCATGGATGAACACCTTTTTCTTAATTACCACTACTTTTCCGAATATGGAAATAAAAACCGATACCATTGAGTGTTTAGTTGCTGATTATCAAGGAAAATGGATTGGACAAGGTATAGGTAAATACAAAAACATATCCTATCTTTTTAAAAGACACATACGTTTCCCCATCCCCGGGGAATACCAGTTTGAAATACAACAAGCCATGCGTATAGATACCCTATCGGAAATAAAACGTATCGGTTTAAAAATCATGAAAAATCCGCAATAATTATGTCGGGAAAAGAGCAAAAAATATATTTTAGAAAAAAACTTTGGATTATCTTTGGCTGTAGCGTAGGTTTTGTCTGCCTATTTTTCTTCTGTATCAGTATAGGTTTATTTGGCTTTATGCCCTCTTTTGAAGACCTTGAAAATCCAGAAAGTTTTTTAGCTTCCGAAATTATTTCTTCCGACCAAGAAACTTTAGGAACCTACTATGTGGAAAACAGAACTAATTCAGAATACGCAGACCTTTCTCCCTATTTAGTGAAAGCTTTAGTAGCCACAGAAGACGTAAGATTTTATAGGCATAGTGGTGTAGACCTTCGCTCTTTAGGCCGAGTAATAGGAAAAACTATTATAGGTCGAGATAAAAATTCCGGAGGAGGTAGTACTATTACTCAGCAGTTAGCAAAAAACCTTTTCCCTCGTAAAAAGCTAAATAAAATTTCTTTAGCTATGCGAAAGCTAAAAGAATGGGTTATAGCCGTAAAATTAGAGCGTAATTACACCAAAAATGAAATTATTGCCATGTATTTCAACACCGTTGATTTTGGAAATAATTCTTTTGGTATTCGCACCGCCTCTAATAGTTATTACGGAAAAACACCTGCCGAACTGACCATAGATGAAGCTGCTGTTTTAGTAGGTATGCTCAAAGCTACCAGTTATTTCAGTCCTGTTCGCAATCCGGAAAACGCATTGCAAAGACGGAACGTCGTTTTAAATCAAATGCGCAAAGCAGATTACATAAGCGAGGAAGAATACGAGAAATACAGTCAACTTCCCATTGATATGTCTCACTTCACCCAGCAAGATCATCAATATGGATTAGCTACCTATTTTCGAGAATATTTACGCCAATGGATGTTAGAATGGTGCGAAAAACACAAAAAATCAGATGGTTCACGCTACGATTTATATAAAGATGGTTTAAAAATTTACACTACCATAAATTCTCGTATGCAGCGATATGCCGAAGAAGCGGAAGAAGAATGGTTAGGAAATACTTTACAACCCGATTTCTATAAAAATCTTAAAGGAAGTGCACATGCTCCATTTATCAATGTGAACGAAGAAGAGAGAAATCGTTTTATGACCCAAGCCATGAAAAATTCGGATAGATATAGAAACTTGAAAAAAGACGGTGCTTCTATAAAAGAAATAGAAAAATCGTTTCACACCAAAACACACATGAAAGTTTTCTCTTGGCAAGGAGAATGCGATACTGTGATGACTCCATGGGATTCTCTTTTATATCATAAATGGTTCCTCCATTGCGGATTAATGTCTATTGAACCTCAAACCGGCTATGTAAGGGCTTATGTAGGAGGTATTAATTACAAATATTTCCAATTCGATAATGCCATGCAAGGCCGACGACAAGTGGGCTCCACTTTCAAACCTTTCGTTTATACTTTAGCCATGCAAGAGGGCGAATATGCTCCCTGCACTCAAGTTCCCAATGTTCCAGTTTGTATTCCACAAGAGGGACAAGCCGATTGGTGTCCTAAAAATTCTAACAACAGAAAAGAAGGCGAAATGGTTACTCTACGCTGGGCATTAGCCAATTCTATAAATTATATTTCCGCTTATCTTATTAAAAGATTTCCTCCTCAAGCGGTTATTGCCTTAGCAAGACGTATGGGAATTACAGCACCCTTGGAAGCAGTTCCTTCTATTTGCCTCGGTACGGCGGATATTTCCGTCAAAGAAATGACGGCCGCTATGTCTACCTTTGCAAACAAAGGTATATATATAGAACCCATTTTTGTAACTCGCATCGAAGACCGACACGGAATAGTTTTAGAAAATTTTTCTACGACCCAGCAAGAAGCTGTAGATGAACAAACTGCTTATCTTATGGTAGATTTAATGAAAGGAGTGGTAGATGAGGGAAGTGCAGGACGACTACGTTATCGTTATGGTTTAACCCAACCTATAGCTGGAAAAACGGGTACTACTCAAAATAATTCCGATGGTTGGTTTATAGGTATTACGCCTCACTTAACTACAGGGGTGTGGGTAGGAGGAGAATTAAGATCCATACATTTCAGAAGCACCTCTTTGGGACAAGGAGCAAATGCCGCTTTACCCATTTGGGCTCTCTATATGAAAAAGATTTATAATGATCCGGAATTGCATTTTCCTCAAACAGATTTTGAAAGACCGGCCCAACTTTCTGTAGATATACGCTGTTCTCATCAAACTCAAGAACAACAATTAAATACTGGTGAAAGCCAATACAACTACAATGAAGGAATGTAATAGGAAATTGTAATAGAAAATTGCCATAGAATTGTCCTTGAGCTTACTCTTTATTGAGGAAGTCCCTCTTTTTTTATTACATCCAAAATCTCACGGCAAAGAGCTTTTGGGCTAACGTTTTTTTGAATAACCAAACTATACGATTTTCTAATCTGCTCTTTAATAAAACTATCCGACAACATTCCAATAGTACTAACGTCTATCCAATGTCTTTTATTGCTATGCCATGCCGGTGTTATTTCTATATATTTTTCTCTTAGTAAAACTGCTTCTTCGGGATCACACTTTAATGCTATACGAGAAAAACCAAGGATATTGGCGTAAGCATACATCTTACCACCTATCTTATAAACTAACGTATACTCATCAAAAGGAGTAGATTCTTCCGTTAAAGGAAGGGATAAACAATAATCTCTAAAGCCTAATACATCCATATATACGCATTGAATAATGATTCAAAACCAAAATCTATGTTCCTTACCCATTCCTGATAATATACTCTTTTTATTAGTCGCACCTCCTCGAATAGACGAGGTAAAATTCCTTTATTCCTGATAATATACTCTTTTCACTCGCGGAGAAATTCCTGTTAAAACCTCATAGGAAATAGTGTTCAAGGTGTTAGCTATTTCGGAAATAGGCATTTCCTGTCCAAAAATAATAACCTCATCCTTTTCTTGTGCAGGAACACCGGTAAGATCCACCATGCACATATCCATACAAATATTTCCTATAATTGGAACCTTACAACCTCTAACCAAAACACAGCCTCGACCATTACCTAAATGTCGATTCAATCCATCTGCATATCCAATGCCAATCACTCCTATTGTTTTATCACTATCCGCTATATACTGACGATTATAACCAACCGCTTCTCCTGCGGCAATATGCCTAATTTGAGCAATTACCGTTTTTAGCGTACTTACTGTTTCTAACTTTGTTTGAACCTCTTTATCAAAACCAACCCCATAGAGGCCAATGCCTAACCGGACCATATCAAATTGATAATCAGGGAAACGACAAATTCCAGCCGTATTTAACGCATGTCGCAAAATCGGATAGGAAAAGGCCTCTGTTAATTCCTTACTCATATCCGTAAATTTTTGTAACTGGGCTAAGGTATATTTATCCATAGAAGCATCATCGGCCGTAGCTAAATGAGTAAATACAGAACGTACATGGCATCGAGTATCTTTTTGCAATTCACTAATCAAAAGTGGCAAATCTGCAGATTCAAATCCAAGCCTATGCATTCCTGTATCTAACTTAATATGTATGTAAACTTGCTGATCCTCCTTTATTTTCAATGTATTCAAACTCTTCCTCAGCACATTAAGCATATAGAAACTATATATTTCCGGTTCCAAATTAAATCTCAAAACCTTATCCATCCCCTGCTCTTCCGGATTCATAACCATAATAGGTATGGTTATTCCATTCTTTCTAAGAGTCACCCCTTCATCTGGATAAGCTACAGTAATATAATCACTACGATGAAATTCTAAGGAAGCAGCAATTTCATGCGATCCATTTCCATAGGAAAAAGCCTTGCCCATAATCATAATACGTGTGGATGGCTTTATAAGAGAACGAAAATAATCAAAATTGTGAATAAGCGCATTCATATTTATTTCCATAACTGTTTCATGCACTTTTTTTTGTAACAAAGCTCCTATTTTTTCAAACTCAAATAACCGAGCCCCTTTTAACAAAACCGTTTCATGACTAAAGTCCTCTGCTTCCACTTGTTTTAAAAAAGTTTCCGTGTCTAAATAAAAATGTTTTTCAATCTCTACAAATTTATACTCCTGCCGTAGTAAAGCGGGACCTATACCAATGAGAAAATCTATCTTCTTTTTCCGCAATATCTCTGCTATTTCTGCATACAATTCTTCTTCAGAACGTCCACTCTGTAATATATCCGATAAAATAAGGCACTTCTTCTTATTTTGCTTTTGATTACAAAGAAAATCTACCGCCATCGCAAAGGATTTAAGGTCCGAACTATAGGAATCATTAATAATAAAGCAATGATTAACCCCTTCTTTCATTTCCATTCGCATTTCAACGGGCTGAAGTTTTTTCATTCTACTTCTAATAACCTCGTTATCATAACCCTGACTAAGCATAAATGCCCAACAATGCATAGTGTTTTCTAAAGAGGCCTGATCCGAAAAAGGAATTTCCATAAGCAATTCTTTTCCGTGATACATCGCTTTTAAATGGAATCCATCTATCTCTATGGAATTTTCTATTACATTTAAATCTGCAGGAATTTTTGTAGATAAAGACCAGGTAAACGATTTCATTTGACGAAGATGGTCTACCACATATATTTTATCTTTTATTTCGAAATGATCGGCACAATAAATTAATAACTGAACATTAGAAAATAGTTTTAGTTTCTCAGCTACTTTCTGATTTAAATTTAGAAAATATTCATCATGGGCGGAACCTATATTGGTAAATATTCCTATAGTAGGTTGTATAATACGTACCAATTTTTCCATTTCTTCCGGTTCGGAAATACCTGCTTCAAAAATTGCAAAATCATTTTCGGATTTTATCTCCCAAACGGAAAGAGGAACGCCTACCTGAGAATTATAACTTTTAGGGCTTTTTACCACTTTTTTATCCTCTTCCAATAAAGAGGCAATCCATTCCTTTATAATAGTTTTTCCATTACTTCCGGTAATTCCTAAAACAGGTATATGAAATTTTTCTCTATGTTTTGCTGCTATCGTTTGTAGAGCCACCAAAGTATCCGACACTTTTAAAAAATCGGCATCTTTTAAATGTTCAAATTCGGGCAACATCTGAGAAACTAAAAAATGCCGCACCCCCTGCTGATACAAACTTACCACATACTTATGTCCATCATTTTTTTTTGTTACTAAGGCCACAAACAGAGTATTTGGGGCATCTTCAAGCCTTCTACTATCCGTAAGTAATTGAAAAATTTGTTCTTGATCTTTCCCAACAGAAAAAAAATCCGCTTTAATCAAAAGAGCTATTTCTGCTATCGTAAAATAAATAGAATCCATAAATTATTATTCTTTATCCTGTTTTTCGTAGCTATCTATACTCTCAAAAGTCAAAGGATCCATGGTAAGGTGCGCATACATAAGTCTATTTCTCTCTATATCAATTACCGAATATAAAGCTTGTAATAGGCTATTAAAGGCTGCTCCCTTATCCATCCCGGAAAAAACAGGTTCCGCATGTATAATGGGTAAACCTGCTGTATAAAAACATTTACTATCACTCATTCCTTTTTCCAAAAGAAAATCCACCTGTTCTTTGTACATACAAAGAATACCATCAAAAGCTCTCCTTTCTTTGTCTGCATGCAATAATTTTGTTAGAGGAAATGGACCAAAAATAGGCTTTCCTGATTTTAGTAGGGAAGATATAGTCTGTTTTACTCCATTATCGGCCGATGTTAAAACTTCGGAATTTAAATCTTTATTCATGGATACTACCGCTATTCTTGGAGTAGTACAAGCAAAATCGGTTTGTAGTGCTTTATAAAAAACGTTTATCCTATGTTCTATACATTCCGGTGTAAGTACTTCTTCAACATTCTTAAGCGTGGAAGTAGACAAAAAGCTAAGCCTTGTATCCTCACATAATAATATTTTAAATGGATTCCCCTCAAAATGCTGAGCAATAAAATGGGTTTGATTTTTAAATTCCGGTTCTATCTTTCGTATTTTTTCTGCAGATACAGGTAAAGAAATCAAAGCTTTTAATTCTCTATTCTGTAAATGGGATAAAGCAGTTTCTAACAAAGAAAACGATTGCTTCTCCAAGAAGCCATCCTCCTCTATCACGGCACTGGGAAGAGTTTCCTTTAGGGGAGCCGGTTCCAATATTTGTAAACGTTTTCCTTTAATTTCGTTTATTTTATTAAAAACCAAGCAAGAAAAGTCATTATATCCTACCGCTTTCGCTGTGTTCAATATAGTCTTAGAAACTCCATACACAAAGGGTAAAGCTAAATCAAATATAGCCGTATCATCAAACAATTTAAGTAAAGTTTCATAGTGTAAACGGCTACCATCTCCAGGAGTGATACCAATTTTAATTCTTTCTTCTCTTTCCATATTACTTTTTCAAAGCATAATTTTTAAAATATTCCACCATCATTCTCACTCCGGTAGCGGTAGCCCCTATTCCTCTGTAAGCATCTTTTTTATGTAAAAAAGCAACTCCTGCTACATCTAAATGTACCAAAGGCACTTCTGTAAAATAAGCTATAAATTTTGCGGCCGTAATCATTCCTGCATATCCGGATCCGCAATTTTTCAAATCTGCTACTTCAGACTCCAACTCTTTTTCATATTCTTTCCACATGGGGAAAAAACAAAGACGCTCGTGAGTTATATCTCCCGCTTTCGTTAATGCGAGTACTTGATCTTCCGCTTTTTCCTGCATTACAGCAATACCTTGGGAACCTAAGGCCCTTGTAGCTGCCCCGGTAAGCGTTGCCATTGTAAATATCAATTCCGGTTTAAACTTTTGCGCATAAGCCACTGCATCCGCCAATAATAAACGCCCTTCCGCATCGGTATTTACCATTTCTACCGTGCTTCCATTGTACATCGTAATAACATCTCCCGGAACCAAGGCGTTCCCATTTAAACGATTATCTGTAGAAGGAATTAATACTTTTATAAATAGAGGTAATTTCAGAAACGCAATAATATGAATAATGCCTAATACCATAGCTGCTCCGGCCATGTCTATTTTCATATCCGACATATAATCTCCGGTTTTGATATTCATTCCTCCTGCATCAAATACCACCCCTTTTCCTATTAAAATTATAGGATTTTTATTCACTGTTTTTCGAGGTTTCCAAGTCAATTCCGTGAAAGAAGGCTCATCTATACTGCCTTGATTCACCCCCAGTAAACCACCCATACCCGATTTCTTTATTTTCTCTACGCTCCAACGGTTTGCCTCTATCTTTAATTTTTCCGCCCCCTCTATTGCTATTTTCGCTAATTGACTTGCATTCAATGCAGAAAATGGCAAATCTACCAAATATTTAACCCTATTTATTTCTCTACACACTTGTTGCAGAACTTTAAATTCTACCTCCGAAAAAACGGTAGATTCTAAAGTAAAATTAAATTTTCCGGTTAAAGAATCGGAAAGTATTTTACTTTTATCCTTTTCTTTTAAGGGAAATGGTTTAGTCTTAAAAAAATCGAAACAATAAGAAGATAATAAAAGACCCTCCATAAAGGCTTCCACCTTGCTTTTTTGTTCGCTTTCGTCTTGTATATGCCAAGTAAACTCTTTACGCTCTTTCGAGAGAGCAATATGCTCGGAAGCACAAATACGAATTTTTTCTAATTCTTCATCCGAACTTCCACCCTTTAGAGCCGATTTCACCTCCGAAAACACCACTACTGCATGGGCAACAGGCAAAGGAAAATAACTCAAACTTTTTCCCTTAGCCCATTGTCTTTCCACATATGCTTTCTCTAAAGAAGAAAGTACAGAGCTCTTTTTGATTTCTTTTTCTGAAACTAAAAATAAAGAATACGTGGATTCCTCTTCCAACTTACCTTCTTTTTTACTTTTCATTTTCTATCATCTTTATAGCCTTTGCCATTTGTGTAACTTGTGTTCCATGATGCAATTCATAACTTGGACAATCTTCATGCTTCTGACCTTCTGCCGTACAACGAGCACAACCAACTTTTTCTCCATTTTCAAACTCAATGGCAGCACAATGTCTAGAAAATTCTCCATGCTTTTTTAAAAACATTTTAATAGATAAACCTGCTACAGCCAAGCTTATCAAAACTATACATACTAAAAACAAAACTAACATAACTTTCTTTTTAAGGATGAAACTGTTAAATTTTATCCACGAATAAGGTTTCTAAATTCATACAATTTCTAAAATAAATTTCGTATTTCAAAAGGAGTGCATCTATGCTATGCTTTCTATACCGTTTTTCCCTCCGAATTTTCCTGCATGGCTGCCCGCACTGCCGTTTCTAACTCTTCTGCCAATTCCGGATTATCGGCCAATAATTGCTTTACTGCTTCTCGTCCTTGTCCTAATTTAGTTTCTCCATAACTAAACCAAGATCCACTCTTTTTTACAATATTTAAGTCTACACTAAGATCTACAATCTCTCCTATTTTAGAAATACCAACGCCATACATTAAATCGAATTCGGCGGTTCTAAAAGGTGGAGCCACCTTGTTTTTAACCACTTTTACTTTGACTCTATTTCCTACTGCAGCATCTCCATCTTTTATCTGAGACATCCTACGAATATCTAAACGCACAGAGGCGTAAAATTTTAGCGCATTCCCTCCTGTGGTAGTTTCCGGATTTCCAAACATCACCCCTATTTTTTCTCTAAGCTGATTAATAAAAATACAGCAACATCCGGTTTTACTAATAGTAGAAGTAAGTTTGCGCAAAGCTTGGGACATTAATCGCGCATGTAATCCCATTTTAGAATCGCCCATTTCTCCTTCTATTTCGCTACGCGGAGTAAGAGCTGCTACCGAGTCTATAACAATAATATCTATAGCCCCCGAACGAATTAAATTTTCGGCAATTTCCAAAGCCTGCTCCCCATTATCGGGTTGAGAAACTAATAGTTCATCGGTATTAACCCCTAATTTTTTAGCATAGGATTGATCAAAAGCATGCTCCGCATCTATAAAAGCGGCAATACCTCCATTCTTCTGAGACTCTGCAATAGCATGTATTGCTAAGGTTGTTTTTCCGGAAGATTCCGGCCCGTATATTTCAATAATTCTGCCTTTAGGAAGTCCACCTATTCCTAAGGCTATATCTACGCCTATAGATCCAGTGGAAATTGTCTCTACGTTTACCACAGCGTGATCGCCCAATTTCATGACAGCACCTTTACCATACGATTTTTCTATTTTATCTAAAGTTAATTGTAGTGCTTTTAGTTTTTCACTTTGCACAGAATTACTTAGGGTTTCTTCTTTCTTTGCCATATTTTTATACTTTTTTATCTTTATTTTAGAAGTTTTCTTTTTTTAAACTTCTTTTTAGAACTCTTCAAAATTAGACAATATTTATGCTAATAAATATTAAAATTCTAAAGCGTTATTTAAAAATTTGTTAAACTTTTCGAGTATTTTAAAACTTTCTATCACCTTTGTAGCATAAGTGTTCTCTACCATTTCCTCCTCCTTTACCAAATGCGTTAAGAAATAATAACGATATTTTAGCAAATCTATATCCTTAAAATCTTTATCAAAGCCCTTAGGAGAAAGTTTCATTTTATCCACTTCCTCCAATTTTCCAAAAGTTTTAATCAAAGAGGGTTCCAACAAAATATTTTTAAACTCTTCACTTTGGAAATAAATACTTTGACGTATTTTTTTCATAGCCACAGGAGGCAAACCATACACACCAGCTCCAAAGAAACAATTCCCTGGTTCAAAATGTAAATAATAGCCGGAACAATTTCCATGGGCTCCCCCTTTACTAATAAAAACGCCTATATGGTCTTTATATGGCTTCTTGTCTTTGGAGAACCGAATATCTCTATATATTCGATACATACATTTTTTAGGAGTGAGCCAATCTAATTCCTTATCAAAACCAACCATCCCCTGCAAACAAATTCCAATAAAAGATTCTATTCTCTCTTTTACCTCTAAATATTCCTCTTTATGTGAATGGAACCAATCTCTATTATTATTCTCCGCCAATTTTTTCAAAAAAGGGATTATATTTTTCATTCCTTGTTCTTCCATATTATCTCAATCTTCGTAACAAACTAAGCCCATCCCTAAAAGGCAACATAATATTTTCCACGTTAGAGTCCATCTGAATATTATCATTAAATTTTCGCAATATCTCCGTGATTTTATCTTTATAAGCGCTCTCGTAAACTTTTCCGCTCCAAAGTACATTATCAATTAAAAGCCAACCACCTATACGCAATTTATTTAATAATAATGGATAATAATTTAAATAATTTTCTTTATCCGCATCCAAAAAAATCAAATCAAAATTTTCCTCCTGCATACTTTGTAAATGCGGCAAAGCTTCTACAATACGCAACTCTATTTTTTCTCTATATCCGGCATTTTCTACGTATTTTAAAATTCTATCTTTTAATTCTTCGTTATGCTCCAATGTAATTAATTTCCCCTTTAAACGCAATCCAGAAGCCAAACATATAGCAGAATATCCCGTATAGGTTCCCACTTCCAAAATAGAAAAAGGCTGTATCATTTGGCTAAGTAATTCCAAAAATTTTCCTTGGTAAGCGCCACTAATCATACGTGAACCCAAAACATTCACATGGGTATCTCTTTCGAGTTGACACAAACTTTCTTTTACTAAAGCAGTGTGCTTTTCCACATAGGCATACATTTTGGAATCTGTTTTTAAATCAAAATCATCCATTTAAAACAAAACCGATAAAAGCTCTTCTGCTGTTACATTGGTAAAATAAGCATCCAAGTCTTGTGTTTTTAAAACCTCCATCACCTTTTCTTTTTGATGTGGAATTCCTATTAATTTTTGAGCCAATTCCGAAGTTTCCAAGGTGAAAAAATAATCGCCATAAAATTGAACCTCCACCACCATTCCATCTTTCACTCTTAAATGACTTTCTATATTTCCACCTTTAGCCGTATGAATTAATTTTTCTAATTCATAACGTGGAGAGTGTCCATAATTCCATTTCCAAGTATTATACTTTTCTTGGGCTAACTTTTCTATTTCCTTTATTTCTAAATTACTAAAAGTTCGAAAATCAGCATTAGGGGAAATGGAAGCTACGTATTTTTCTAAAAGAGCTATAAAAGTTTCTACCGGCAAAACCTGTTGTAAATGCTCGGAAATATTGGTAATTCTACTACGAACCGACTGCACCGCCTTTCCTTCAAACTTCAATGGATTCACTTTCAAACAAGGCGACATATCTGCAATTTGACTGGAATACAACAAAGTACCATGATGAAGAATACGTCCCTGCCAAAGACAATCGGCATTCCCACTGAATTTTTTCCCTGCTATCGTCAAATCATTCCGACCCTCAAAACGTGCATCTACCTTTAACTGCTGCAAAAAAGACAAAATAGGTTCAATAAAGGAAGTAAAATCCGCTGCTTTTGTTTGAGAGGTATTCTTCACAAAAGTAAAGCAAATATTGCCTAAATCATGAAAAACAGCTCCTCCCCCACTTAATCGACGAATAACCGGTATATCGTGTTCTTTTATATAGATATCATCTATTTCTGCTAAAGTATTTTGGTGCTTTCCAACAATAACACAGGGTTCATTTCTCCATAATGCGAAACAATCTTCCTTTAAATGTTTCAACATAAATTCTTCTGCTGCAATATTAAAATAAGGATTGGTTTGTTTCCTGCTTAAAATAATCATAATTTTCTCTATCCAAAGAATGTGGAAACCCACTATTTTTCTTTATTTATAGCGCAATTCCTTTATAGCGCAGATTCCTTTTGGTCTAATTCTTCTTTGATACGTAAACTCTCCATATCATTCATCAAAGCCAAGCCTCCCTGACTGGTTTCTTTATACAAACTTGGTAAATCGTGTCCGGTTTGTTTCATTACCTTTATCACATTATCGAAACTAACGCGATGTCTTCCATCCGAAAAGGTAGAATATATATTAGCATCAAATGCCCTAACAGAAGCAAAGGCACAACGTTCTATACATGGAATTTGAACCAATCCACACATAGGATCACAGGTTAGGCCTAAGTGGTGCTCCAGTCCGATTTCCGCTGCATATTCAATTTGATGTACTGTTCCTCCGAAAATTTGATTAGTCGCAGCAGAAGCCATAGAACAGGCTACCCCTATTTCGCCCTGACACCCTACTTCTGCCCCGGAGATAGAAGCATTGGTTTTTACAATATTTGCTATAAGTCCTGCCGTAGCAAGTCCTTTCAAAATTCGAGATTCTTGGAAGTCATAATTCTGAGCGCAATGATACAAAACGGCAGGTAAAACGGCTGCCGACCCACAAGTAGGAGCCGTAACTATACGCCCTCCTGCTGCATTTTCTTCTGCCGTAGCTAAAGCATAGGAAAAAATAAGTCCTCTATTTCGTAAAGGACGACTATATCCTTGTGCTTTAATATTATATTGTGCTGCTTTCCGTTGCAACTTAAGTCCTCCAGGCAATATCCCTTCTAAAGACAAACCTCTTTCCACCCCCTGTTGCATTACGTTCCAAACTTCTCTCAAATAATCTATATAACCGGGTTTCTCGTGCATATCCACATATTCCCATAAAGTTCTACCATGGATTTCACACCACCTCAACACCTCGCTCATAGTAGTACATTCGTAAATATCCTCCCCAAGAAAAGCCTTATCCTTTTCTACTACATTGGAACTTGCCCCTTCTTCCCTTATATCCCCCCCTCCTATGCTAAAAATTTTCCATTCCCCTAATTTAGTATCCATCGCATCAAAAGCTTCAAATATCATCCCATTAGGATGATAGGGTAAAAATATTTCTGGATATTTTTCCAAGATCGTTTCTACCGGCTGTAGCGTTCTGATTAACGTTTCGTTCGTAAGATGACCCTCTCCGGTTGCAGCCAAACTCCCGTATAAATTCACCTTATATTTTCGAGCTTCTGGATATCGCTTTTTGAAAAATTCTGCAGCCCGCATAGGCCCCATCGTATGACTACTGGATGGTCCGTTCCCTATTTTGAAAATTTGGCAAATACTTTGCATCCCTTTTATGATCTTGTTTTGATTGGAAAATAAGGAACAAATTTACATTAAAATGGTGAGAGAAAAAAAAGAACTTATCAACATTTGCCCATTGACGTAATATTCTTTATATTTGCCACTCTTACGCCAAAACTAAGTAATAAAACATGGATTTACAATCCGATTCTTATTTTATGAGAGAGGCCTTAAAGCAGGCTTTTCTCGCCCTTTCCCAAAATGAAATTCCTGTAGGTGCGGTTATTGTTTGCAACCAATCTATTATAAGCAGAGCTCACAATTTCACAGAAAAACTCACCGATGTTACGGCACATGCCGAAATGCAAGCTTTTACCGCAGCATCTCATGCCATTGGCGGCAAGTATTTATGCGACTGTACCCTCTTCGTTACCTTAGAACCTTGTGTAATGTGTGCGGGAGCCGCTTATTGGACTCAAATAGGACGTATCGTCTATGGCGCTAAAGATCCTAAACGTGGATTCAGTTTGGTTTCCCCCAATTTACTTCATCCTAAAACCAGCCTCACACAAGGCGTTTTACAAGAAGAATGTACGCAAATACTCACCGATTTTTTTAAACAAAAACGTTAAAAGTAATTCACCCATGCAAAAACAAATTTCCATATCTTACGATGAATTTTCTTCCTTGGAAGAATTATCCTCCAAGGATCGCGAACTTTTAGAAAAAGCAACTCAAAGCGCACAAAATGCTTATGCACCCTATTCTAAATTTTGTGTAGGTGCTGCGCTTCGTTTATCTAACGGTCTTATTATTTTAGGAAACAACCAAGAAAATGCCGCATTTCCATCTGGTTTGTGCGCTGAAAGGGTTGCCGTTTTTTCGGCAGGAGCCAATTATCCCAATATGCCCATTGAGACCTTAGCCATTACGGCTCATTCCACCCTTACTCCAGTAGATCATCCCATTGCTCCTTGCGGAGCTTGTAGACAATCATTAATAGAATACGAGCATAAATACAAACAAAAAATTAGAATCATTCTTAGAGGCCACACAGGAAAAATCGCAATTTTTGATGGAATAGAATCCTTATTGCCATTTCAATTTGGCAGCGATGAATTAGGCTTGTAATATTAAAAGACCGCATAAACATTTTTGCTATCTTCTTTAGAAATAATTATTGCAAAGGAAAAGATACTTCCTGTTTTAGAATATGGAAACTATCGCTCTATACTATAGCAAAAGCGTAAAATAAACTTCCACAAAAATTCCAAAAGGTAACCACCAAAACAGCAATAACTTTAGCCAAATAGAAGTTTACATTCCACTTTCCATGGCAAAGATATACTATCAAATTATTTAAGCACAATCCCACAAGCGATATAACAATAAATTTCACAAACTCAGCTCCAAGCTCCGGATTATGACTTTGAAAAGTCCAAATACGGTTCAAAAAATAATTAGAAATAACCGCTGTAATAAATCCTAAACTATTGGAAATATATTTTTGAATTTTTAAAATTTCCTTACAGAAATAAGTTACTCCAAAATCCAAAAAAAAGCCTAAAGTCCCAACTATAGCAAATTTCAAGAATTTAAGCACAAATTCCAATGTTAAAAAAACTTTCATCATTTCTTAAATCTGAGTGCAATTCTACAAAAAATCTTAAAATCTACCTAATTTTTAAATAGAATTTCCTATTTTCGAAAAAAAAATAATGATAGATGATTTAGCCTTAATCTTATGCAAAGGAATTGGATGTAAAACGGCCAAACTTTTATTAGAACATTTCTCCAATTCCGAGTCTATTTTTTCCTACTCTATTGGAGAATTATTAGAAGCAAAGGTACCTTCTTCCATAGCCACTATATTACATTCTCAAAAAGAGCAGGCTTATGAAAAAGCAAAAAAAGAATTGGAATTTATGGATAAAAATCAAATTTATCCTTTACTATATACCGATTCAAACTACCCTACCCTTTTAAAAGATTGCATAGATGCTCCATTTATGCTGTTTGTTAAAGGGGCTTTCGATTTTAATATTCGCCATCCTTTAGCTATAGTTGGAACGAGAAATGCCAGTTTCTATGGGAAGGAACAGGTAGATAAATTAATAGAAGATCTACGCTATGATTCCATATACACCATTAGTGGATTAGCCCTTGGGATAGACAGTCAGGCACACAGAAGCAGTATCAAAAATCAGATAGCAACTATAGCTATTTTAGGACATGGTTTAAATACTGTTTATCCTAACATTAATATCCATTTAGCAGATGAAATCATAGAGAATGGGGGGTGTTTAATTACAGAAATGCCATCAGAAACACCCATTACGCCGGGGCTTTTTCCAAGAAGAAACAGAATTATCGCTGGCCTATCGGAAGGCGTATTAGTGGCGGAAGCCTCCCTAAAAGGGGGTGCTTTAATTACTGCACATATTGCGGCATCTTATCATCGTAGCGTATTTGCCATACCGGGAAAAAACGATTTATATTATTCTAAGGGCTGTAATCACCTTATCAAATCTCAGCTTGCTATTCTAACAGAAAATGCTCAAGATATACGCATAGAATTAAATTGGCCCATTCCTTCCTCTAAAAACGTGCTCCACTCTAATACAAATACCCAACATTTAGTAGAAAAAGAGGCCCTCCTGTTAAATATTATTAGCAAAGAAGATCCTGCTTCTTTAGAAATTATTTATCATCAAATGGATTTAAAGATACCGGAAATATTATCGACTTTACTACAGCTCGAATTACTGGGTCTTATACGTTCTTTACCAGGAAATCGCTATCAAGTCCAAAGGTCAGGAGTAAAAAATGCTTAAAATATTATAATATAGAAGATATTAACTTGTGGCAAGCTATGGCAATATCTGCCAATCCAACATTTGGCAACATATAACAAGGGGTTGTGTAAATAGAATGTGCTTTGTCTACTACTACTTCCATAGAAGAAATATTCTTGGGACATGCCCCCATAGCACTTAGCTCTTGTGCTATTTCTTTATCATTACCAAGGGTAATTTCTATTCCATGTAATAACTTGGCTAAAATAATCGGAGCAATACACATAGCAGCAATAGGCTTTTGTAAAGCATAGGTGTCTTGAATAGCCTTACTCACTTGCTCATCCACCCGTAAATCCACTCCGTCCAAAGCATAAGTCGACAAATTTTTAGCTGCACCAAAGCCACCAGGTATTACTATACCATCAAAGTCAGCAGCATCGTACTTATCTAATGATTGTATTTTTCCGCGCGCAATGCGAGCCGACTCTACCAAAACATTCCGTTTTTCCTTGGTAGGTTGCCCAGTGAGATGGTTCACCACATGGTACTGCTCTTTATCGGGAGCAAAAAGTACATAATTGGCTCCCAATTGGTCTATGGCCAACAAAGTCATAAGAGCTTCTCCTATTTCTGTTCCATCATATAGGCCACAACCAGAAAGAATTACTGCTAATTTTTTTTTCATCTGTCCATTTCCTTATTTTTAGAAAACCGCCTATAAAACCACCGATACGAAATATTCTTAAATCAAAAAGATTAATAAACACCATTAAATCTTTTAAACTAAAGAGCAACGAAGTCGGCGAAGTTTTACAGACGGTTTAGAGGGTTTCTTTCTCTTTTTTATTCTTGACCAGCCAAAAAACGTTCCACTTCAATAGCGGCCATACATCCTGTTCCGGCAGAAGTGATAGCCTGGCGATAGTGTAAATCTTGAACATCACCTGCTGCAAAAACGCCATCTACGGAAGTTTTGGTAGAACCAGGTATTGTTTTTATATAACCTGCTTCATGTAATTCCAATTTGCCTTTAAATAGGGAGGTGTTGGGTGTATGTCCAATAGCCACAAAGAAACCTGTGATATCTATTTTTTCTTCTTTTCCCGTCTTTAAATTCGTAATTAAAGCCCCATTTACCCCGCTATCATCTCCCAAAATTTCTTTAGTAACATGATTCCACAACATTTCTATTTTTGGATTATCTGCAACTCTCTTTTGCATTGCTTTAGATGCTCTTAATTGATCACGACGAACAATCATATAAACTTTACTACATAAATTGGTTAAGTAACAAGCCTCTTCTGCTGCCGTATCCCCGCCTCCAACTACTGCTACCTCTTGATTTTTATAGAAAAAACCATCACAGGTAGCACAAGCAGATACACCTTGTCCATTAAATTTTTTCTCTGATTCCAAACCCAACCAATTGGCGGAGGCACCAGTGGCGATAATCACACTTTCTGCTAAAATCTCTTCCTTTTCATCCACCGTTATTTTAAAAGGACGTTTAGAAAAATCCACATTCGTAACGGTTCCACCTCTTATATCCGTATTGAAACGCAAAGCTTGTTGACGTAAATCTTTCATCAAATCCGGACCGGAAATTCCCTGTGGATAACCCGGAAAATTTTCCACTTCGGTAGTAATGGTTAGCTGGCCCCCAGGCTGAATTCCCTCCAATAACACTGGCTTTAAATCCGCACGAGCAGTATAAATAGCAGCCGTATATCCAGCAGGTCCTGAACCAATAATCAAACATCTTACTTTTTCCATTATTTTATATTGTTTAAGTTTTATACATCTAATCCGCATCTTCGCTTAGAATGCTTTTTATAATTTTCTCCTCTAATGTCAACCTCCGATGTCACCCTCCAAATTTACACTCCTCCAAAAAAATTCACATTTCCACCGAAACTCACGTGAAATATAGCAGCAATCAACAAATAGAATCCAAAGGCGCCTAATAATATCCCAACTACTTTATTCACAATTCCTACTGTTTTTACTGTAATAAATTGCTTTATTTTATTTGCAATAAATGCTTTAATTAAATCTGTGGATAAAACTACTAACAAAGCAGATAGAAAAAACGCAATAACATGTATGTGCTTTACTACCCCATCTTCGGTATACTGAGCCGTAATAATTCCAACCCAAAACAACCAAAAAAGCCAAGTGGCCGGATTGGCCATATTCATAAAAAAACCTTTTACAAAATAAGTCCAATTAGAGGGAAGTTTCAATTCTTCACTGTCTTCTATTTTTTTGGCTAAATTTATTTTCTTTCTAAAAGTGTATATTCCTATACCTATCAACACAGCGCCCCCTATCAGACCAATAATATGCTTAGCCTCCGGTTGTGTAAATAAACGTGCAGCACCCAAAAAAGAAATAGACACCAAAAAAGAATCACTGATAAAAACGCCAAAAGCAAAACGCATAGCTGGATAAAAACCTCTTTCCAAACTTGTTTGTAATAAACAAAAAAACGCCGGCCCAAACAATAAAGCTAATCCTAATCCTAATACGATGCCTTCCAAACATGCCTTCCACATAAATACTACTGCTTTTTATATTCTTTTACAAAGCTCAACCATTCCTCCGCTTTGCTTCCTTTCAACACTCTAAGAAATTTATTTTGTGCTCCCTCCTTACCCATTTTACGCATATACGCATAAAAAACCTCTGTAGGTAATACTTCTACACTTATTTTACGAATAGCTTCTAATCTTTCCACTCTATAATCATCATTCAGAGTTTTTAGATATTCATCTATACAAGAAGAAGCATCTTTTTCATCCAAGGGTTCATCACAACCCAAAAACCAACGATGAGCAAACATTCCATCACATTCCACTCCTAAAACGGTATATTCCAAAATACCAACTCCTTTTTCTTCTCCCAGCATCCGTACCGCATGATTCATATTATCCACCGATAAATGTTCACCACAAATACTCAAATAAGATTTGGTCCTTCCGGTAATAATAATTTCATGTCTTTCTATAGATGTGAATTTTATGGTATCCCCTATCAAATAGCGCCATGCTCCCGAACATGTAGAAATAAGCAATGCATATTCTTTTCCCTGTTCCACCTCATCTATAAAAAGTGTCTTTGGTTTATCTACCATATTTCCACTTTCATCGAAATTCTGCTCGTTAAACGGTATAAATTCAAAAAAAATTCCATTATCCAAAACCAATTCCATAGCAGAGGTATTGGGACGGTTTTGAAAAGCTAAAAATCCTTCCGAAGCTAAATAGGTTTCCATATAGGCCAAAGGATGGGCCAATAATTTTTCAAAACTTTTCCGATATGGTTCAAAAGAAACGCCCCCATGCACATATATTTCCAAATTAGGCCATATATCATGAATGTTGTTTAAATTATATCGTTCTATTATTTTTTGCAACAAAATCTGTAGCCATGCAGGAACCCCTACTATAGCTGCTATATCCCATTCTGGAGCTTTTTTAATAATTTCTTCCAGTTTCGTAGGCCAATCTCTTTCTTTGGAAATACGACGTCCTGGCTTATAAAAATATTCAAACCAAAATGGCAAATTTCCGGTAGTAATTCCCGATAAGTCGCCAGCATAATAAGTTCCATTATATTGCAAATGCGTACTTCCTCCCAACATTAAGGCTCCTTTCTCATATAGCTCGTTAGGAAAATCGTATTTGGCCAATGAAAATAACTGACGAGTACTGGTTTTACGAATAGCTTTAACCATCTCGTTAGTAACGGGAATGTATTTACTGGTAGCACCCGAAGTCCCAGAACTTAATGCAAAATATTTAATTTTACCCGGCCAGGAAATAAAAGTCTCTCCATGCAAACAACGATCCCACCATTGCACAAACATTTTATCATAATCAAATACAGGTACACTCTCTTTAAAAGCCTTACGAAAATCTTGCTGTTGAAGAATACACTTAAATTTGTAAGCTTCTCCAAAATGAGTTTCCGAAGCTTTTACTAATAATTTTTTCAATTCTCGATTTTGTGATTTTTTAGGATCTTGAACATGAAAAAAATTAATAATAGGAATTTTTTTATTACGTATTTCTATAGCTTCTTTTAAAATAGAACCTATAATATTAATTTTCTGCTTTTCTTTCGGCATTTAGAAACAATTTAAGGTGCAAATATAAGTAATTTATGTTTAATTTGTAATAGGACATCCTTATTAGTCTATTTTCTTAATTTTATCCTATTTTTTAATATAAAAACATATCTAATGTTGTTTTTTCTACAATTATTTTCTACTTTTGCAAACTCGTTTTCTACATAGAAAATAAAAAAAATGGCCTCGTAGCTCAACTGAATAGAGTATCTGACTACGGATCAGAAGGTTGAAGGTTTGAATCCTTCCGGGGTCACAAGAAAAAAGCACTTACAATAAATTGTAGGTGCTTTTTATTTTTGGTGCAAGCCATGTTAAAATAAGTTTTGTATTTTTCGATTCGTCTACCAAGAAACTTTTTGAGATAGTATCAATAAAAAGAGAGACCCAAGGCCTCTCTTTTTATTTTTTTATAAATTTAATCCCAATTTTTGAGCAATCGCAGTTCCGCAATTTGTATCGGCAAGCATGAAATTAGCAATGGCTCGTTTTTGAATTTCGACGGGCACTCCTTCCATAGAAGCAACCACATTAGAAGTTAAGCGATCTTGTTCCTCTTGGGACAAAAGACGATAGAGATCCCCCGCTTGGGAATAGTAATCGGTATCGGCACGATGATCATAATTCCAAGCCTCTCCTTCTAAGGGCAGTGGTGGGTCTATCAAAGTCCGATTATCTTCGGATCCAGAAAAACTATTCGGTTGATAATTTGTTTCTGCTCCTCCATTCATTTCTAAAGCCATGAATCCGTCTCGATGATGATTAGATACAGGACAATGGGGCATATTGACGGGCAGACTTGCAAAATTTGCACCTAAACGATACCGATGGGCATCCCCATAAGCAAATAAACGTCCTTGTAGCATTTTGTCTGGCGAAAAACCAATACCAGGCACTACATTGGCCGGATTAAAAGCAGCTTGTTCTACTTGTGCAAAATAATTTTCCGGATTTTTGTTTAATTCCAAAACACCGACTTCAATAAGTGGGTATTCTTTATGGGACCACACTTTCGTTAAATCGAAAGGATTTTGTTTGTGATTTTTTGCTTGTTCTTCTGTCATAATTTGAACACACATTTTCCAACGAGGAAAATCGCCTTTTTCTATATGTTCAAACAAATCTCTTTGCGAATATTCTCTATCGGTACCTACTATTTTTTCAGCTTCCGCATTGGTGAAATTATGAATACCCTGCATCGTTTTAAAATGGAATTTTACCCAATGGCGAATTCCTTCCTTATTGATAAAACTAAAGGTATGGCTACCAAAACCATGCATGGAACGTAAATTTTGAGGAATACCTCTATCCGACATCAAAATCATTACTTGATGTAAGGTTTCTGGTGAAAGCGACCAAAAATCCCATGCGGCAGTAGCACTACGCAAATTCGTTTTAGGATCTCGTTTTTGAGTGTGTATAAAATCGGGGAATTTAAGTGGATCTTTGATAAAGAATACGGGGGTGTTATTCCCAACTAAATCCCAATTGCCTTCTTCGGTATAAAATTTGATCGCAAAACCCCGTACATCTCGTTCCGTATCGGCCGCTCCACGCTCTCCAGCCACGGTAGAAAAACGGAGTAGTAAATCGGTTTTCTTTCCAATAGTAGAAAAAATAGCCGCTTTGGTATATTGGGTAATATCTCCCGTTATTGTCAAGGTTCCAAATGCAGCAGTTCCTTTTGCATGCACTACACGCTCAGGAATACGTTCTCGATTAAAGTGACCTAATTTTTCCATAAGCCACACATTTTGCATTAGAGCAGGACCGCGTTCTCCAGCGGTTTGAATATTCTGATTTTCGGATACTGGCGCACCTGCGGCAGTAGTCATTTTTTTCTTTTCCATATCTTTGGTTATTTAATAAAAACCATCCCTATAAGGATTGTGTTTTTCATTTTAGGTACCAAAAATAATAAAAATTAACAAACAATAAAAAACATACTGAACAAACAATAAAAACATCCAAAACAAACACTCTATCCACCTTAGATTTTACCCAATATTTAGGTAAATAGCATGTACCTGCTCGTTTCGACCACAAATTAGAACACAATATATCTAGCTATTCTTTACCAAAAAATGGGATAATAAAAGTGATACATTCCGCTTGTCTCTACAATTTTCAAGAACAGTATAAAACCGCTATGATCAAGGCCAAATAAGTTGGATATAGCGGAAGCAGGTAAATGGAAAGCAGCTTTTTCCCTTTGGTTTTATGCCAATTATTATATATTTGAATTAGGCGAAAACTATGAATATGCAGTCGTTGGAAGTTTTTCTCCAAATTATCTTTGAATACTTTCTATAACCAAAACGATGTATCAATCTATACTTGATGGTATTGGGTACTGCTTAGGCAAAAGAGTCTATGAGATTTCAAAATTTATTTTTATGACTCAATCGGTTTTAGAAATATTCACACAACTATTCCATATTCGAATAAACATATAAATTATTCGATGATGAGCAAAATTTTGCCATTATTAGAAGTGGATGTATCATTTTTTGTGATTTTTGTATTTTTGCAGAAAACAATATAGTATAGCACTAAATGGAAGATTTTTTTATAATTATAGCTTTAATTTTCCTAAATGGCTTATTTGCAATGTCGGAAATTGCATTAATATCAGCACGAAAAACGAGTTTATCCAATGATGCAAACAAAGGGAATAAATCGGCTCAATGTGCGCTAAAATATCTTTGGTTTCTTAAAAAAAAATTTAAGCATTCATTGCATCCACTTTATAGCCGCATTTAACAATGAAGAAAAAATACATTCGATACAACTATTTATTGCTTATTTTGCTAAGCATTGTGGCCATTTTACAATTATTGCCTTTTTAAAAAATTAATATCTGTTCAGGTGATGATCTCGAATATTACACGGCTGTACTTTCTAGTGAAAATCCAACTGAAAGAGCTTGGATATATGCCAAAGGACAAGGACGTTTTTTCTCAATTTTCAATTGTTGGCAATCTGCTTTGGCTTATATGGGCAATAATATTGTACTCTCGAAAAGTTTACAATATGGTTTTATTTTACTAAATATTATTTTATTGGGAATCTTACTAAAACGTGTTTTTTAATCCAATTGGGTAGCCTATTTATTTGTGCTTTGTATGCTAGCCTTCCTTCCCATTAGCCCATATACAAATCCTTTTATTTGTTATCCCCTATTGTTTTCTGTGCATTTTCCCATTTTCTTAGGTTCTTTACTCTTTTTGTGCCATTATTTCAAAACTCGAACCTCTATTTATTTGTACCTGTCTGGACTTTTTTATTTTATAGCTCTATTGAATTATGAAGTCTATGTGGTATTTATTATTATCCCCCTCCTATTGATTGTTTTCAATAATTTTCAAACTCTTGAATTCGCTTTTAAAACAAGTCAAAAACAAGATAAAAAACATTTTACGCATTTATTTTCTAAAAAAACTCTCTTAAATTCTCTTGCGTATATAGTTCCACTTGTTATTTACTTAATTTGCTATTGGGGATTCCGACAAATATATCCTTCCGACTATGAAGGAAGCAGTTTATCAAATAATTTTTCTATATCCAAAGCCCTGCAAATTCTTATCAATTTCAATAAAACAACACTACCAGGCTATGTTTTTTTCTCAAAAATAGATCTTGTAAAAAACTACTTTCCTTTACTTAAAACACATTCTTTATTTTTTGTAGGGATTACTCTCAAAAGCATCCTCATTTTATTTCTATTACACCAATTATTAATACACATCAAACCAATTTCTTACCGCAAATTAAGTATGGGCATTACACTCTCTTTTATGGCTTTATTCCTTCCTCATATCTTATTGTCCGTTACCGAAAAATACCAAATGTATGCGACTTCTTTCAAAGGTTATGTTAGCTCTTATTGGAGTTTCTTTGCTATGGCCTGTTTTATCTGTTTTATACTAATTGGTATTCACCAATATATAAAGCCCACAAATCTCTTAAAATCTCATTTTTAGGCGTTCTTTATACGGTTTTTATAAGTATTTCCATACTCACTTCTATCTGTAACGAATGCCTTAGTAAAGACTATCAATTGTCCAATACACGACTAAATGCAGTGGCCGTTTTTTGCGCATCCGAACAAGGTAAAACACTAAAAGCACATAGCCTCTTATATGCACCTTCTTTATGGGAAACCTCTTCCATATATGGAGCGGGGCTTACTTCTATACATACAGAAACTTGTTTCCAAAATTATATGCAAGCCCTATTACAGCGTCCTGTATTTGTGTGTAGAACAGAGGAAAAAATAATAGAATATCAATTGAGCTATCCACTAGCTGAAATCTTTCATTTACATTTTGTTGAAGATACGATAAACCTTAGAGGGGAATTAATCTGTCTTCCGAATTAATATTTTCGATCAAGAATGAATGTTTACAGTGCTTGTCGGTCGATTTACAGTGAAACCGTGCATGTGAGTACTTATACTCAACTTGATTATAGCCTTTTCTTGCCCTCAGACACCCGCTTATTACTCGCCTGTACATAGCTCAAATTTGTGTTTTGGCTTTGCTTCTGCTTAACGCAATCTTTCTAAAAAAATGGTAGAATACAAACGCACCCCACTGCTCAAAAAATACATATAAAATGCAACTATTTTATTTTTGCAAACTATTTGTAAACATCACATACTACCTGTTATTCAAAAAAATGTTTACACAAAATTTAAAACACTGCCACTACCTTTTCAAGTCCTCATTTATTCACTCCTTCAAATACGCTTCCGCATTTTCCATCAATTTCCAATAGGTATCTTCTCCCATACAAGATCTAACATTGATACTAAACTATCTTTCGTTGCGAATTAGGTGTGCCATATAATAATCCGAACCGAATAATATTTTATCTCTCATAGGATATCCATTGTTTTCTCTGTTTGACGCATTTTACGTATTTAGAGCATACTCTTATCTCTTTTGGCGAGATAGTAATTTGGAAATGAGGAATATTGTAGCTTTTCTTTTTTTGCAAATTTAAGAACGTTACAGATTTTGCCAATAGGGGCTTACACTTCCAAAAGTATTCGTCTACTATGAAAATAAAATAGATTCATTGGTTTCTTTATTCAAAAAAAATGCATTACATTCGCTTCATAATTTTTCACAGTAAAAAACAAAAACCAATAGATTATAAAAATAAAACTACCTTTTTAGTTTACATACTCTTTCTTGCTATAGGCTCTATTTTCTCACGAATTCAAAACTTTAAAGGATGTTTAAATAAAACTAAAATCATGATTTACGCAAGCGATCGAATATGGAGGTTGATGAAGGACTTCAACCCCTCAAGGGCTTTCTACATCTAATATCCTTGTAGTGCAGTTTTTCTTTAATACGCAGAGGATTCTTAGAAAGCCAGCAAAATATCTAAAGTTATTAATTCCGTATTAAATTTAATCAAAAAAAAATCATGAAAAAATTAATCATTATAGCAGGTGTGTTATTTAGTACACTTCTTCTGTCTGACGCCATTGGACAGACTTTTCCAAATGAAATGAGATTTTATGTACCTAATCCTCATTATAATGAAGATGTTGGACGAGCTTATGTACCATCCTTTATCCCTGGTTGCTATAACTATGTATATCCTAGCCGATTGGCTAATTCATACCCGATTCACCCAGGAAATATGATTAAGATCGAATTATTAAATGGCTCAGGTGTGAGTTATCAATGGTATCTATATATCATGGGGATAGAGATAGCGATAACAGGTCAAACATCTGCTACCTTAAACCATAGATTAGACTATGATGCTCAGAATTACACGATGGTTTACAAGTGCATAGTAACATCATCTACTGAACAAAAAACATACCAAGCTTCTTTTTATGTAAAAGGGCTTCTTCCTGGTACAGTAAAAGCAATGAATAGCGTGGAAGAGTTGACAAATGGAGAAGCTAATGCTGTGAACAACGCTTCAAATGTTAATAAATTGGGTATCGTCAAGATGTTTCCAAATCCAGCGAATGAAATTATACACGTAGAACTTAATGGAGTTACCACATCGTCCGATGTGGTAAGGGTTTCTGTATTGGACGAAAAAACAGGAACTCAAGTGAAACCCCAGCAAGATATAAATGAAAAAAACTTTGAAATGAACGTTTCAACATTGCCACAAGGAAAGTACATATTAACTGTTGAAAAAGATGGTGCTAAAGATTTCAAAAGACTGTATATTAACCGATAGTTCATCATAACTAAATGTAGGGAGACACCTATCATGTAATATCATTTATTTGATGGGTGGCTCTTTTGGTATAATTCGCTCATTCGTATTTGACACCTCATTTTCATGAAACATTTCATTCTATATATTCTATTTTTACTCACCGTTGATATAAAATCGACAATTTCTTCGCTCTACAAAGCTCAAAACTACGTTTTGACTCTACTTCTGCTTAACGCAATCTTTCTATACCCTGGCAAACTTTCGGCACAGGTTATGGAAACCAAAGGCTATATTCCCAATAAAGGGCAATACGGATCGGATATGAATGGAGAAAAAATACTAGGAAAATTTTGTGGACTTAGTTTAGATATTTGGCTTACGGAAGAGGGGGTAAATATTGTGTATTGGAAATTGGGAACCTCCTGGAGCAATTGTATAGATAAAACAGATAATATTGGCATTCAAAGAATTCGTATAGCTGGTAGTCCTAAAATAAGCGTTCAAGATTTAGTTTATACCGATTCGTCCACCGAAGTCTTTCACTATTATTTGGCTCACTGTCCAGATGGCATTCGAGACGTGCATTCTTTTAAAAAAATCATCATTCGTAATATCGTACAGGGGGTAGATTGGGAAATAAGCACCGATAACGAACAAGGATTTGTACAAAGATTTGTGTCAACGAATGGTTCTTCGGTCGAAAATATGGATATAATAGAAAGTATAGAAGAAAATAAACAAATACTACGCCAAGATACGTTCAACCTTAATAAATCTTATCCCTTAGTTCAGGAAAGGACGTACCGCCTTTCGCAGGAACAGAAAAATGTTAGCATCGGTAAGGTAGATTCTGTTGCTTTTGATTGGACTACTTATTTTGGAGGATGTAGGAGTATCTATTCTTTTCTGTATCAAAGTGAAGTGAACGGATTTTGGAATATGTTACCTAAATTTAGTTTTTCTTCTTTAAGTTCTTCGTGTACGGACAAGGATGGAAATCTCTATGCCGTGGGAAAATCAAAGCTCTCTGCCTTTCGTTATTATCAGCAAAAAGACAGTGTAAGCATACAAGATAGTTCGGGTGTGGATTCAGACGCTTATATTGCTCGCTTTGATACCGAAGGCAAATTATTATGGATGGTTTATTACGGGTCAACTCAATACGATGAAGCAACCACCGTTGCCATTAATGCCAAAAACGAAATTTATGTAGGAGGAGGTATAGATTTATCGTGGAGGTCTTACATTATTGGTGCTATAATTACTTGCAAAATACCATTTTATCCTAAATCCTGGAAGAATGATTTCCCATTGCCCTACCGTAATAATAGCCCTTCCTTTTCCGATACAGGCTCTTGTTTTTTTCTAAAATTCAATATTTTGGGAAAACGGCTTGGAGCGTGTCTTTTCGGACCTAAATACTCTATTAAAAATGAATCTGTTGGAACAGACACTAAGACTTTTCCTCTCAAAATGTGTTTTGCCCCTACTGGAGAACTTTATGTTACAGGTCTTCATTCGAGTACCACTTATACCAATTTTACTAATTTTACTGACGAATGGGGCAAAAACATCCCTATTTGGGGTCCCAATGGGTCGGAGGTATATGACTATAATGACTTGAATTTTGATTACGAATATAGTTCTCTCTACCGATGTCTTCCTTTTATACTGAAGATAGATACTACAGATAAAATTATTTGGAGTACCTACTGTAGAGTAAGTAAACTTCGAGACATGCAAGTGGATAGAAATGGCAATTTGTATATTTACGGCGATGCGGTAATATCAGATTATCCACAAACAACAAATAAAAAATCAAAAAAAACAACAAGACAACAACCTATATCTTCTTGGGCCTATATTGCAGAGTTCAACCCTCAAGGGAAACAAATATGGTGTACACATATAGGATCAGAGCAAGCTAAGGATAGTGCATTTCTTCTTCCTATGGCTATGGATATTTCACCACAAGGACATCTTTTTTTGACAGGGAGTACCACCAGTAAAAAATTTCCCATCGTGAAAAAAGAAGGGCGATTCTCTATGCAGGCTGATAAAAACTCACCAAAGGAAAACACTTTTGTAATGGAATTTGACACCAGCCATACTTTGATTTGGAGTACGTTATATATAGACGATAGTAATTCTGCTGGGTGGGACATTTTATGTAACCCACAAAAAGAAGGAAACTTCTTTTTGGTCGAAAACAGAGTTGTATCTCCCTTTGGAGGCACATGGAATAATGTACCTTGTTTTTTGTCTACGTTCGATAATAGCAATTACCCTCCTAAGAGAAAAAAAATGCCTTTTGAAGTACTACCTTATGGTATGGGTTATTTTGGAGAATCTACTACCTATTCTTTATGGGATAGATCCACATTCGGCTATTTTCAAAGCTTTATTTCGCCCTCTCTACACCTCTCCCTTTCCCCCTATGGCAAACTATTTCTTACGGGCAATGCTACCGATTTTTCTCCCTCTGCCTTTACACAAGCTAACACAGACGCATATTTACAACGTTCTGCTCTCTGGGACACCATGCCCATCACTGGCTTTATCCTCCGTCAAAACTTATGCGACACTACGGTGTACGTCCCTATTTCACTTGGCTTTACAGATAGCCTCTACTGCACAGATGAAAAAATAAATATTTTTTTGCAACTTTCTAGTGCGGACTATTCCCAACATCAAATCGTTTGGAATACGGGAACCCATAGCGAAGTAGTAAGCGACACCTTTCGTATTACCCAAGTTGGTAGCTATTTTGTGCAGGCACGCAATATTTACAGCGGATG
>JAVVTR010000005.1:0-88054 GCA_036653535.1 Bacteroidales bacterium
CATTTGATCTACATCCTTATTGAGGTATGCAAAACTAAGATTCGAGTATATCAAATCAAGGTTATTATATCTTATTTGTTCCTATATAGTCATCGTTACTCCTTCTTGGTAATTTCTTTGTGTCCCTTTTCCAGTGCCCTTTTTCTTTTGCCACGCAGCGTTCCATTTTCTTTATATCTTCAGCAGGAAGTAGGTTTTCAGGTTAAATACCTCATTTGAACAACATATCCCTTACGCTCAAGTTACCTACCTCAGCATAATACCTCAGCATACCGTATCTCTCCTTCTTTCCGTTCTGAATTTGCTTTTGTAAACTTTTTACATGCTAAGGTATAGAGAATCCCACCAAAATGGCGTGCATTTTTAGGACAAATAGCCACACAACGTCCACAAGATATACATTTTTCTCTATCCGTTTTACGTGGGGTAGCTTTGGAAATAGCCTGTACAGGACATAATTTTACACAAGCGCCACAGTCATTACAATTTTTATTTCCTTTTGGTTTTACAGGAATTGCAGAAGGTATTTTATAAGGTTTATTTCCTTTAACTTTTATGGCAGGCAAAGAAGCTAGGTCTGTAGTTGTTTCTATAATTTCAAGACTTTTTGTTCCCATTTCATGAATCTTTGCCAAATCGGCACTATCGGGTCTATGTGCCCCCACTTTAGGGAAAATAGAATGTTGCGCAATAAAAGCGCCCGCCGAAACCACTTTAAATCCATTTATTTCTACTAGATCTTTCATTTCAAGTAAAGCATCATCGTACGCTCTATTACCATACACACACAGTATCACAGCTAGCGCATTTTCGCCTCTAAACTGTTTGAAGGCATCCAATGCTTTGGCAGGAATACGCCCAGCATATACAGGGGCTGCTAGAATTAGCAAATCTTCTTTTTCAAAAAACACAGGTTTTGCGGGAAAATTTTGTGTAATGTCATATTCCGTGATGTCTTTCCCCATTTGTTTTGCAAGCACTCTTGCAAGTTTTCTTGTCGTATAAGTTGCACTGAAATATACGAGTTTTATTTTTGAAATTTTCATAAAACCCAATTATTTTTGATTCTAAATATGCAGAATCTTTGCTTAGGCAATACCCAAGCAAAGAGAGCTTTCAAATATCCCATTTATTTAAAATTTATTTGAGCCTACCCCCTATTCTTTACAAATAATATCCTTTATTACTCATTTCGGAGGCTTGTAACAAGGAAAATTTATCTTCTTTGAATGGATAATCCCAACATCCCATTTGATGGTATATAGACCCGCCAAATCCGGTTTTAAACTTATATAAGCCATACATGGGGTGCGATGGTTCTGCCTCAGGAGCAATTCCAAATAAATCATATTCCTTACATCCATACGCCTTCGCTATTTGAATAGCTTTCCACTGCATAGCATAGGTTGGCATAAAATTACGCATTTCAGAAGACGAGGCCCCATAAAGATAAGTGGCTCTGTGGCTCGATATGAGTAAAAACATAGCCGACAAAGGTATATCATCCATATAGGCAATCAATAATTTTACATGCACCGGCAAATTGCCATCTTCCATTTTAGCGGAGAACACAGAATGGAAATATTTTATATCATTTACATGCAACTTATTACGTTGAGCAGTTTCTAAATATAAATCATACCAAATTTTTAAATCGTAAATGCTTCCAAGGCGAACATCTATCCCCTTCCTTATAGCAAGACCTATGTTATAACGAGTTTTAGGCTTCATACGAAATAAAATTTCTTGTTCCGTAGCATTTAAATCTACAATAATAGTATTGGCAGGTAGAATGTCACTATTAGATCTGCGTAAATTTCCATTGCGAGTATCAAAATTGAGTTTAAATTCTTGATATATTTTCTCAGGAGCACCTAACCATTTGCCATCTTGGTTATAGTCCGACTTCTTGCCCCAATGGGATCGCCAATTCAGATCATAACGAATAGCCATACATTCTTTAGGTAAATAAGAGCGCAAGGATTCCGAAAGTTCTTCCAAAAACAGCCCTTGGTTTTCTTCCGATGGCTCTACCTCTGGACCATAAGGAACATAGGCCACACAATCCTCCGAATTAACATATTGCAAAAACAGTAAAAAATCGGCTCTCGTATAGGAATAACCTCCAACATTAAGATACAAATCACTATTACGAGCCTTGTAATCAAAGGCAAACGACGAAAGACCTTGTTTGCGTTTAACGTGCGACCAAAAGGATGTTTGTTGAAGTATAGGAGTGTCGTAAACATCTATGATGGACTTCTTTTCTATATCAAGTTCCATTATATATTTAATTTAAAACCATTTAACCTTTTTTTTGCAAAGATAAATTTTATATAACAATAAGGCAAATACAACCTTAAAGTTCCATATAAAAAACTTGCAACCTTATATTTTACACTCTTAAACCAATTATTGGACTCCTTTTCGTTTCATGATTTAAGAAGTAACACTCCATAGTAATCCTAAAAAACGCCCCTGTTAACACTAAGAAATAGACCTATTTTTTGTTCAAAATATTATAAAATACATTTTGAATTTTTAGTATATTTTTATATATATATTTATATTTATTTATATTTTATACCTTTGTTCTCTTTTGCAATAGAAAATTGCCACCCTGACCACCTTACAAGTTCCTATTTTCAAGAAAAGAAGAACTTTTATATGACTATAAATAAATTGTTTGTACCCATATACGAAACAAAAACAGCTTCCAATGTATTTTAAGTTTATAATAATTTAATTATAATGAGACCCTTTTCACATCCATACAGACGATTCTTATTGAGCATTGCTCATACATCCTACCTAAATCGGTGGTTTGTACTTGCTTTTGATTTAATTATCTCTCTCTTTGGCAGTACGGCGGCTTATTTTATCTTATGGATCATCTTCCATTTCCATTTTTCCATGCCTTTTTTCAGCATGCTTCTTATTGTTTCCTTTCTAAGCAGTATATTAGGTTTTGTTTTATTTAAAACCTATAAAGGTATTATTCGTCATTCCACTCTGCAATCTATTTGGCGTATAGCCGCAGCCATGTTTTTCAAAATAGTAATTCTTATTATTGGTTGTCTGTTATATGCGTCCCATTTTCTTACTCTTATTCAATTGCAATTGGGGTGTTTGCTCGATTTTATGATTTCCTTTACTTTGTTGATTTTAATCCGAGTCGTTTTAATTCTCGCCTATCAATTTACCATACATAATTTCACAACTACCAAAACTAAAGTTTTAATTTATGGTATGGAATCTGCAAAAACTTCTTTATCTAATATACTGAACCTTAACACAAGATCGCCTTATATAATAGCCGGATATTTGCAATTTCAAGCAAAAAAAATTACCTATACTATAGGAAATTTTCCCGCTTACATAATCAACAAAATTTCGGAACTTAATTCTATTGTGGAAGAAAATGACATCCAAGGAATTTTATTTACCAGCCAAAAAGATATTCTGTCAGAAAGAAATCGATTGGTTAACTATTGTTTAGAAAATTCCATAAAAATGTTCACCATTCCTCCTATTAACCAATGGCAGCACAAAACTGCCACTTTAAGAGAATTAAACATTGACGATTTACTTGGTAGAAGCGAAATAAAAGTAAATCCCGAAGAAATATCTAAAAATTTAAACCAAAAAACAGTATTAGTGACAGGGGCCGCTGGTTCCATTGGAAGTGAATTATGTCGTCAAATTGCCAGTTGGAACGTTAGTAAGCTTATTTTATTAGACTCTTGCGAAACAGGAATGCATAATCTACGATTGGAATTAGAAGAAAATTTTCCAAACTTAAATTTTATTCCCATTATTGGAGATGTTCGATCGCCCGAAAGAATCAATTTCGTTTTTAGTAAACATCATCCTAATATTGTATTTCACGCTGCCGCCTATAAACATGTTCCCCTTATGGAAATTAACCCGTGTGAAGCCATTCGTGTAAATAGTATAGGAACACAAAACGTGGCCAATAACGCCTTGAAATACGAAGCCGATAGTTTTGTTATGATTTCTACCGACAAAGCGGTGAATCCAACTAATGTAATGGGAGCTTCTAAACGTTTAGCAGAAATTTACGTACAAAGCCTACATTATGCTGTACAATCGGGAATTATGAAAGGGAAAACTAATTTTATGACTACTCGTTTTGGAAATGTTTTAGGAAGTCAAGGATCTGTAATTCCCCGTTTTAAAAGCCAAATTGCTAACGGAGGGCCTGTAACGGTTACATCTCCAAATATTACCCGCTACTTTATGACTATTAAAGAGGCTTGTCTTTTAGTTTTAGAAGCCTCCACCATTGGTAAAGGCGGAGAAATTATGGTTTTTGATATGGGGGAACCTGTGAAAATAGTAGAGCTCGCAAAAAAAATGATTCTATTATCTGGTTTTCAACCTAACCACGACATTGCCATAGAATATACAGGTCTCAGACCCGGTGAAAAATTGTACGAAGAAGTCTTAAATGAAGCGGAAAAAACACAAGCAACCCCTAATGAAAAAATACGTATTGCTAGCGTTAGAAAATACGAATATCTGACTATTGTTAAAGCCTTTGACGAATTAAACCATTACAGCAGCTCCGTAGATATAGATTCTACCATCAAAAAGACCAAAGAAATTATACCAGAATACATCAGCAATAATTCTGAATTTAGTCGCTTTGATATAAAAAAATAAATATAAAAAGTAGGTTCACGCTACCTTATCTAATATTCTCAAAGATAAGAATTTCTTATTTCCTACCATCCGAAAGGATGCGTTGATAGTTCTTTACGAGCAAAAGGATGATAATCCCCCTTAAGTCCTATGGGCGTTGCACAACGAATATCATGAACGATTTCAATACTATTTTTCGCTTCGCTAATACGGAAACCTTGACCGGAAAGAACGTTTTTGTAAATTTGAGTATGTAATTCTGTAAATCCATCACTGAATTCCACTTCTGTTCCCTCCATTTGCAAAGAACGAAAAGTACGCTTCCCTTGTTGTTTTATTTCCGTAGGTAAAGTATCTTGATTAATACTCAAAAAGTAACGAACTCTCGCTTTCTTTAGCCTTAAAAAACCGGATACTCTATCGTGAGTAGACAAATGCACTATATTTTCTTCTACCGAGCCGAAAATCCAAGACAGCATATCATAAAAATGCACTCCTATATTGGTTGCAACGCCTCCACTTTTACGAGCATCTCCTTTCCAAGAAGTATAATACCAATTTCCTCTCGAAGTTATATAAGTTAAATCTATATCATAAACCTTATCTTTAGGCCCTTCTTCCACCTGTTTTTTGAGTGCCACAATATTAGGATGTAACCGCAGTTGCAATACCGTATATACATAATGGCCCGTGCGTTTTTCTTCTTGTTCCAAGGCTTCTAAATTCCACGGATTCAAAACAATGGGTTTTTCACAAATTACATCTGCTCCTGCACGTAAACCATAACGGATATGGGCATCATGTAAATAATTGGGAGTACAAACCGACAAATAATCTATTTTCTCCTTTCCTCTCTGCATTTTAGAAACATAACGATCAAATAATTCGTTCTGTGTAAAGAAAGAACAATCAGGAAAAAAACTATCCATAATTCCAACACTATCGAACACATCATAAGCTGCGACCAATTTATTTCCAGTGTCTTTGATCGCCTTTAAATGCCGAGGTGCTATATAACCAGCCGCACCTATCAATGCAAAATTTTTCATCCTATAAACTCCAATATTTCATTTTGTAAATTTGATTTCTATGGCAACCTTTTATATCTACTAATATGCCATTATCTCCGGACATAGCCAAAAAATCGTTTTCTGTTAAAGTTAAATATTCCCGATGCGATACAGCCAAAACAATTCCATCGTATTTTTTCCCAGGCTTTTCGAGCATATGAATTCCATATTCGGTCCAAACCTCCTCCACATCTGCTCGCGGATCTACTACATCCACTTTTATTCCAAAATCCTGCATCTCTTTTATAATATCCACCACCTTAGAATTTCGAATATCTTTTACATCTTCTTTAAACGTAATACCCATTACTAATACACGAGAATTTAACACTTGTTTTCCCATAGAAATAAGGGCTTTAACCACTTTTTTACCAATATATCCTCCCATACTATCATTAATAGAACGCCCCGCATTAATTATTTGAGGATGATATTTCAAGCCATTGGCCTTATGAACTAAGTAGTACGGATCCACCCCTATACAATGACCTCCCACTAAACCAGGCATAAATTTCAAAAAATTCCACTTGGTTCCTGCCGCTTCTATTACATCGTAGGTATTAATTCCTATGCGTCCAAAAATAATAGACAATTCATTCATCAATGCAATATTAACATCTCTTTGCGTATTTTCTATAATCTTACCAGCCTCAGCCACTTTAATACACGGAGCTCTGTGCACCCCTGCCTGCACTACCATTTCGTAAATTGTAGCTATATTTTTCAAAGCTTCAGAATCACAACCCGATACAATTTTCTTGGTATTAGTTAGAGTGTGAACCTTATCCCCTGGATTGATACGCTCGGGCGAATAACCAACCTTAAAGTCGGTTCCCATTTTAAGTTGAGAAATACTTTCTAATATTGGTACGCATTTTTCTTCCGTACATCCTGGATAAACAGTAGATTCATACACTACATAATCCCCTTTTTTCAAGACCTTGGCCACCGAAGTAGTAGCTCCTAATAGAGGGGACAAATCGGGCTGATTAAAATTATCTATAGGAGTAGGAACTGCTACAATAAAACAAGAAGCTTCCGCTAATTTTTCCAAGGAAGACGTAAATTCAATATCCACATTTTCAAAATCCGATGCTTTCATTTCGGAACATGGATCTATGTTATTTCGCATTTGGTTCAGCCGCTTTTCATTAACATCAAAACCAATAACAGAAATTTTCTTCGCAAATTCCAAAGCAATTGGAAGCCCTACATACCCTAAGCCAACCAAAGCTAACTTAGCTTTTTTATGAATTAATTTACTATACATATTCTAAAAATATTTAACAACCTATCCTTGTTTTTAGAAGGCCATCCCGATTCTAAGAAAAACAACTTAGCACTACTAATGACCTATTTTAAGCACTTTTCCATCGTCTATCCTATACTGATCCCCACTTTCCTTACACACCGCTATCCCTTCTTTAAAATGCAATTTACATCCATATTCACTCATCCATCCAATTTGCTTAGCAGGATTTCCCACTAATAAGGCGTAAGCTGGAACCAATTTGGTTATCACTGCTCCGGCTCCAATAAAAGCATACTCTCCTATATCGTGTCCACAAACAATAGTAGCATTAGCTCCTATACTAACCCCTTTGCCTATTCTTGTTGGAAGATATTCTCCTTTTCTATTGATAGCACTGCGAGGATTAATCACATTGGTAAACACACAGGAAGGTCCTAAAAAAACATCATCTCCACAAATAACTCCTGTATAAATAGACACATTGTTTTGCACCTTAACATTACTTCCTAAAACGACCTTAGGAGATACCACCACATTTTGACCGATATTACAATTGTCCCCTATAATTGCCCCATCCATAATATGACTAAAATGCCATATTTTAGTCCCTTTTCCAATTTGGCATCCCTTATCAATCACCGCAGTTTCGTGTGCAAAATATACCGCTTCCATAAAATATGAATTATTAAAAACGAAAAAAGCACCCTACTATGGAGTGCTTTCCTTTTCCAGTGCGCTCCCTCAAGGACTTGAACCTTGGACCCTCTGATTAACAGTCAGATGCTCTAACCGACTGAGCTAAGGAAGCTTTTGTTTCCATTGAAAACGGTTGCAAATTTAGGCTTTTTTATAATTTTTACCAAATTATCTTTCGCTTTTTTAGCTTTTTTTCATATTTATATATAAACCAATTATTTATAATTATATATAATACTACCCTTAAAAATTCGACTATCCCTTAAATGTCAAACTTCCTTTGTTTTTTTCCAGTATATCCATCCTCCATATGCATATTTTTTATTATATTTGAAATTTGTGTTTCATTCATATATTAATAATTCAAAATACAGTATGTTATGAGAGTTTACAAAACCAACGAAATTCGTAATATCGCCCTGCTTGGAGGGGCAAAATCGGGAAAAACCTCCTTAGCAGAAGCTATGGCCTTTGAAGGAAAGGTTATTTCCCGTATCGGAACGATAGAAGATAAAAATACCTTATCGGATTATCGAGAAATAGAAATGGAAAAAGGAAATTCCGTAACCTCCAGTCTTCTCTATGCGGAAATAAATAATCGAAAAATAAATATCATTGATACTCCGGGAATTCCCGACTTCATTGGAGAACCCATAAATTCGCTAAACGTAGTGGAAGCCGCTCTTATTTTGGTCAATGCCACCTCTGGTATAGAAGTTGGAACCGAAATTATTTGGCGTAAAGCAGCAAAGCTACAAACACCTATACTTTTTGTAATAAACCAATTAGATCACGAAAAGGCAAATTTTGAAGAAAGTATTCGTCAACTAAAAGAAAGTTTTGGCGAAAAAGTAACTATTGTGCAATATCCTATTCAAGTTGGAAACGATTTTGATGCTGTCATAGATTTGGTTCTACAAAAAATGATCAAATTTCACAAAAACGGGGAAGCTGCAGAAATTTCAGAAATACCGGAAAGTGAAAAAAAACGGGCAGACGAACTTTATAAATTATTAGTCGAAGCTTCTGCACAAGGAGCCGATGATTTAATGGAAAAATATTTTGAAACCAACGATCTTACTATAGAAGAGATGCGTAGAGGTATTAAATTAGGCTTAGAAAATCGTAGCGTTTTTCCTGTTATGTGCATTTCTGCAAAGAAAAATATGGGCGTTGCACGATTATTAGAATTTATTGGAAATAATGTCGTTGCACCTAATGAAGGGAAGGGTTTATCCACCACAAAAGATGAAATAATTCTTTGTGATGCACTACAAGCATTTTCTGCTTTTGTTTACAAAACTGCCAAAGAGCCCCATCTTGGAGATGTTGCATTCCTTAAAATTATGGGAGGCACGTTAAAGGAGGGTCAAGATATTATAAATACCAGCACAGGCAATAAAGAAAGAATATCCCAAATAATGGTTTCGGCGGGAAAAAATCGAATTAAAATAGAAGAAGCTATAGCTGGAGACCTTATCATTGCTATCAAGTTAAAAGAGGTAAAAACAAATCAAACCATTGCGGCTTTAAACAACGTCAATATTGTATTTAAACCTATAAAGTATCCAGAACCTATCTTTACAACGGCTATTAAGGCCTTAAATGTCACAGAGGATGAAAAATTAGGTACCGCTTTAAACGAGATACATCAAAGCGATCCTACTCTTATAGTGGAATATTCTAAAGAATTAAAACAGCTGCTCATTAAAGGGCAAGGGGAATATCATATTAATACCATAAAATGGATTCTCGACCACCTATACAAAATTGCTACCGAATATATAGTTCCAAAAATTCCTTATAGGGAAACCATTACCAAATCGGCAGAAGCCACATATAAGCACAAAAAGCAGTCAGGAGGAGCCGGTCAATTTGCAGAAGTATATCTTTATATTGAACCTTTTGTGGAGGGTATGAGTAAACAGACCAAATATCCTATTCGTAGTTCAGAGACTATTCTTCTACCTTGGGGGGGAAAACTAATTTTCAATAATTGTATCGTGGGTGGTGCTATTGACACCCGTTTTATGCCCGCCATACTCAAAGGCATTATGGAGAAAATGGAAGAAGGACCTTTGACTGGTTCTTACGCTCGCGATATTGTTGTTAATGTTTTTGACGGAAAAATGCACCCGGTAGATTCGAATGAAATGGCCTTCAAGTTAGCAGGACGTGCTGCTTTCAAAGATGCTTTTAAACATGCTTCTCCAAAGATTTTGGAACCCATTTACGATGTAGACGTAAATGTACCCTCCGAAAGAATGGGAGATGTAATGACGGATTTACAAAGTCGCCGTGCCATGGTTATGGGTATGGAAAGCGATGGAAGTTATCAAACAATTTTAGCCAAAGTTCCTTTAGCTGAAATGAACAAATATGCCACTACGCTAAGTTCCTTAACTTCCGGACGTGCTGCTTACGGAATGAAGTTCTTTGAATATTCGCCGGTTCCTTTAGATATTCAAACGGAACTTCTTAAAATTTATGAACAATCTTCGAAAAATGAGGATGAATAAATTTTAAAGGATTCCTGTAAAAAAGAAGAGCATAGCTATAATTATGCTCTTCTTTCTTATAATATATTATAGAACGACTTGAGAAAATTTTATAGACCAGCATTTTCAGAGAAAATATCTAAATAAGATTTATAAAAATATAAGCCCCCAAGCATTCGCATGTTTTTTACATTTTCCTTTCCCAAAAGTAATACTGAAATTGATGATTAAAACCGCACAGTAAGTTTAATTCAAGGATTAAGTTGAAAAACAGTGTGCGGAGAATAGGCCTCTTAAATATCCTAATTTTAGGGGATAAAACTCAAAGAAGCGAACTAAAAAAAGTTTAATGCAATTCCATCCACCTTTAATTGCGAAGTTCCCAAGGCTATATATGCATCGGTCGTTTCTGTTAAATGACCACAAGCGATTTCTTTAGATACTTCTCTAAAAAAACTATCTTGAATGGAAGCCGAAAATTCCGAAATTTTATTTTTTCTGATTCCCCATTGTGTTCTTAAAGACAACATTATATATTCATGATACTTATCCATTTCACTTAGGGATTCTATCTTAAAATTATGGTCAGATAAAGGATCCTCTCGGTATAGATCTACATCGGAGATATTCCACCTACGTTGATTTCCATTATAGGAATGAGCTCCAGCTCCTAATCCCAAATAAGGAATGTTTCGCCAATAATTAGTATTATGCAAAGAATAGCGACCTAATTGTGCATAATTGGAAGTTTCATATCTTTCATAACCCCATTGATTAATTTTATCGGTAAGTATATCATATTGTCGAATAATATCTTCTTCTGCAGGGGAACACATCCTATGTTTCTCTATTTGCTTTGCCAATATAGTATTTGGTTCTACGGTAAGCGAATAAGCAGAAAAATGCGGTAATTGAAAGTCTCGAATTTTATCTAAATTTTTTTCCCATCTCAAATCTTCTAAATAGGGTAATCCATAAATAAGATCTCCGGAAACATTATCAAATCCTACTTTTAATGCCGATTTCAAAGCATCTAAAGCTTGTTTTCCCGTATGTCTACGATTCATTCTCTTTAAATCTTCATCAAAAAAAGACTGTATGCCTATACTTAATCTATTAATAAGGGTGTATTTGCGAATATCCGATAGGAACTCTTTACCCAAGTAACCCGACAAATGTTCCGGATTTGCCTCTAAGGTAATTTCTTGTAATACCGATAAATCGAAATAAGATGCTAAGCCATCCAACAGCTTTACAAGCAAAGAAATAGGCAATATGGAAGGAGTCCCCCCCCCTATATAAAGAGTTCTCAATGGCTCTGTAATTTCCAATTTACGCATAGAGGCTTCCCGTAAAACTGCCTCCACGTATGCACCATAACTGCTCTGATTTTGTGCCGTAATGGAATAAAATGCACAATAAGCACATTTTCTCTCACAAAAAGGGATATGTATATAAATTCCTGACATACTTACACTTCCTTATTCAAAATTATTCTAAAAGTAGTCCCTACTCCAGGAGTAGAACTTTTAACAAAAATTTTTCCTCCGTGATAATCCGAAACAATTCTTTTACATAAGGTTAAGCCTACTCCCCAACCACGAGTTTTAGTCGTAAATCCAGGTTCGAAAATTTTATTTAATATATTTTTAGCCATCCCTTTCCCTGTATCTTGTATATCTATCGATACCGTACGATTACTATCTATTACCGTTATATTAATTTCACCAGCCTGATCGCCAATAGCATTTAAAGCATTTTTATATATATTTTCTATTACCCACTCAAAAAGAGAAGCGTTCATTTGTACTAAAATAACTTGATTTACATCTACATCTATACTATATTTTACTTTTTTAGATGAGCGCGCTTGCAAATAGGAAATAGATTTATAAATTAACGGAACTATATTTTCTGTTTTTAATTCTGGAACCGAACCTATTTTTGAAAACCGATTAGTAACTACCTGTATTCTATCTACATCCTTGCCCATTTCTTCCAAATCGGAAGGATTCATAGGTTCCCCCAATTTTAATTTGTAATATTCTAACCACGCCAACAAGGACGAAAGAGGAGTTCCAAGTTGATGAGCCGTTTCTTTAGACATCCCTACCCAAACTTGATTTTGTTCCGTTCTACGGGCCAAATTAAAGAGAAAAATGATACCTATAATGATAATTAACAAGGAAAGGAATAAAGCTATCGGAAAATATTGCATGTTTTTAAGCAAAGTAGAGGATTCGTAAAAAATATAACTTTTGCCGGATCCGGACCCCAATGCCTCTATTCCTATAGGAGGATTTTCTAAAGCCATTTTATCCAATTCTGCCTGAACGGCTCTGTTAGAATAAAACAAATTATCATCCACATTCCCATAATTAATAACATTAGTTCTCGTACTATCGGTAATAATAACAGGAACAGAAACAATATTATCTACAATTTCTAAATTAAAAGAGCGAGATAAATCGTTCAGTAATCGACGAAGATCTAAAAACAACTTAGATGGCTTATAATAAAATTGATATTCCGCCACTTCTGCATCCATAGTAATAGGCGGATAAACCGAATATTCCGCCATTAATTTTCCTCTTAAATACTTATTTTTTTTCAAATCTATAGAGGGATCTGTAGTTTCTATAATTCGATTATTTTCATCTACAACCACAAAAGGAATAGTTTCATTCCCGGATATAATCTTTATAAAATAATCAAACTCTTCTGGACTGGTAGTAGAAGATAGTAAACGTTCGTAGGCATACGACCAAACCGTAGCATATTTTCTTTCTTCCACCTCTAATTTGGCAAAAAAAGTACGCACATAATTCACCATTTCCGCCTGTCGCTGAACCGTTGTAGCCCAATTTTGTACTCTTAAACGCTCATCCTCCGCTATTTTAGAAATTAATATTCGAGAATACCACAAGGTAGTAGCTAATATAACCGCTGCCAATATAATAAATACAAAATTAATTCTGTTGCTACGTGCCTTTATGGCATTATGTCTGTCTTTCATAGAAAACTTCTATCTTACATCTATTTCAAAGTGGTCAAAAATAAGTAAAATTTAGGGAACTAAAAAAATAAAAGTCAAATCTTCCAAAATAAAATCTTAATAAAAAAAACAAAATAAGTTCTGCTTTTTTTTTATCTTTGTACCCCATTCTTTGCTCTATTAAACCATCTAAAAAACGGCTAAAATAAACATTGTTAAGGCTAATGTCTCTGGGAAAACAAGAAATACACCGTATTAAATGTCTTATCATTTTAATAGAAATAAGGGCAATAAAACCAAAACAATGACCAAGCCAATTGCTTTCCCCCTTTCTAAAAATATTCTTTGTTTTATAGCCGTTTTTTTCTTTATTTTTCCACCTTTTCTATCTTATGGATACTCCACTGTATTTTCCACCTCCAAGAATTCTAAAGTCTTAATTTCTTCCTCGCCAGCGAATATTACTTCTATTGGCAAAATTAACGGAAAGGTAATAGAAAACGGAACGACCACCCCCTTAGAATTTGTGAACGTAATTGTATTAAATGCCTCTGATAATCAAATGGTAGGAGGAGGAATTTCCGATATTAAAGGAAATTTTACTATAAGCAATATCCCTTTAAACAAAGCTATCTATGTAAAAATTAGCTACATAGGATATCTTGAACATAAAACTGAAATTTTCACTCTTTCACCCTCTGCAAACGTCAAAAATTTTGGCACTATTCGTTTGGATCTCTCTGCACACAGTCTAAGCGCTGTGGAAATTAAGGGTCAAAAAAGAATGATAGAATATTCCTTAGATAAAAAAGTGGTTAATGTAGACCAATCCTTAGTGAGCGATGGGGGAACCGCCGTAGATATCTTGCAAAATGTACCTTCCGTTTCGGTAGATGATGAAGGAAAAATATCCATGAAAGGAAGCGAAAACGTAACCATTCTCATTGATGGTCGCCCTGCCGTTCTTTCCGGAGTAGGCTTAGATCAAATTGCAGCCAATAGTATTGAAAGTATAGAAATTATATCCAATCCATCTTCTAAATATAATCCGGAAGGGACATCTGGAATCTTAAATATAAAAACAAAAAAACGAAGCAATACCGATTTAAACGGCATTGTTAGCCTATCCGCTTCTTCCTCCAATAGATACAATGCGTCCACCAATTTAAGTTTCGGTCTCGGAAAAGTAAGCCTATTTACCTCTTTAGATCTTAATTATCAGGAAAGAATTTCCAATCAAAGCACTTCCACCCACAGCTATAGAAGCAACAGCCTTTATCCAGAAGATAATGTAGAATGGGAAGTAGGCCAAAGCAAAAACAAAAGAATGTCTTATGGGGGGCAATTTCAATTGGGAGCAGACTGGAAAATTAATCCCAAAAATGCACTAACTGCCAGTGTGAAAATTGGAGGATGGGGAAATAATTCCAACAATCAATCACCCTATACCCTTACCGTATCCTATTTAGATCCCAATCGTCCAAACGCCTATATTCCAGACACACAAGATGCTTCCTTAGCTTATCACTGGTTGGAAACCCTAAGTAATTCTTCCAATCGTCGTTCTTCTTTCCGACAAATAAACGCCTCTCTCTTTTATCGCCACGAATTTAAAAATCCCAAAGAAGAGCTAAGCGTGAATGCAACTTTAGATTACAGTCACCCATTTAGTAATACTACAACCATTCGCACCATAGATAATTATTTTTCCGATTACACCTATAATACTCAAAGCAGCCATAGCAATAGCACTGGCTATGATTTCGATGGACAAATTAATTATGTCCATCCTTTCAATGAAAAAATGAAATTGGAAGTAGGGTATCAAGCCAAAGTAAGAAATAATAATAGCCAAGACCAACAAAATTTAAGAATTTACGAACTTCAAGATACTGCTATACATTTCAATTATACCGAACAAACCCATGGAATTTATGCCAATTTTATTGCTGAAATTAAAAAATTCAGTTTCCAAATAGGAGGGCGAATGGAATTTGCAAGCATGGATGCTATTACTGTTTCGGAAAAACAAGATACAAATTTTCATTATTTTTATCCCCGTTTTTATCCGGCCATCCACCTATCTTATAAAATTGGAAAAATACAAGAGATACAACTTAGCTACACACGCCGAGTAAATCGCCCAAGAGCGTGGAATCTCAACCCTTTTATAGATTATAGTAATTATCCTTCTTCTATTTCTTTTGGCAATCCACAACTGAAGCCAGAGGATGTACACTCTGTGGAATTAAATTATTCCATTTTCCTTAAATCTGCCTCTATTTATGCTACCGTCTACTATCGCCGAATTAATGATGTTATTCGACGATATACTTTTCAGAGTGAAGATGGTATTAGAAACCAGACCTCTTTAAATTATACCAGCGGAACCAATTATGGCATTGATCTTTCTTGGGAACAACAAATATTCAAATGGTGGAGGTTCAGCCTAAGCGGAAGTCTATACCAAAATATTACCAAAGGTGGCCAAGCAGATGCTTCCCTAAACACAGAAAGCCTTAGTTATAACTTACGCTTTAATACTACCTTTAACCTTCCTCTTTCCTTTATTATACAATTTTCCTGCAATTATCGTGGCCCTAATTACTGGGGACAAACCCGTATGTCGCCTAATATAGCCGCTGAATTAGCCGTGAGAAAAAGTTTCTTCAAAAATCGTTTTAATGTAGGTCTTAGGGTAAGTGACCTTTTTCACACACAACAATTTAATCGTACTACCGTTGGTAATGGATTTGAAACAATAAACAAGCGTAAACCCTACCGCTCCACCGCCGTTTTTCTTACTCTTTCCTACAAAATTAATCAAGGTTTCAAAAAAACGAAAACAGGAGTAAGAAATTCAAATTCAACTAATGAAAGTGATAGTAACATGGAGGAAATGTAATTATGAAAATTATCTGTATAGGAAGAAACTATTCCGAACACATTCAAGAACTACATAGTACCATCCCAAAGGATCCTGTATTTTTTTGCAAGCCCGATACTGCCTTACTTTTACACAACCGACCTTTTTATCTTCCGGATTTTTCTAAAGAAATTCACTACGAAACAGAACTAATAATAAAAATTGATCGCGTTGGGAAAAATATAGAGCCAAAATTTGCGTCTTCTTATTACAATTCTATCGGTTTGGGCTTCGATTTTACCGCTCGTGATATACAAAGAAAATGTACTAAAGACGGTCTTCCATGGGAAATTTGCAAGGGCTTTGACCACTCTGCTGCCATAGGTGAATTTGTTCCTAAAACCGAATTTACAGATGTAAACCACCTTGCCTTTCATCTTCTAAAAAACGGGGAATTAGTACAAAAAGGCAATTCTGAAGATATGTTATTTAATATAGATGAATTAATTAGTTACGTTTCTCGTTTTATGACTCTACAAATGGGCGATATTCTATTTACAGGAACTCCTACAGGGGTAGGCCCTTTAAAAATTGGCGACCATTTAGAAGCATTTTTGGAAAATTCATCCTTACTAAAATGCGAAATAAAATAAAGAAGCGGATTAAGCTAATATAGCTTCCACGCCTGGTAATTTTTTCCCTTCTAAATACTCCAACATTGCGCCTCCTCCCGTAGAAATATAACTCATCCCTTTAGACAAACCCAATTTATTCACAGCGGCCACCGAATCGCCACCTCCAACGGCAGAATAAGCTCCTTTGGCCGTTGCTTCCCCAATACATTTTCCTATTTGCAAAGTACCATCACTAAATTTTTCCATTTCAAAAACGCCCAAAGGACCATTCCATAAAATAGACTTAGAGGCGAGTATAATATCTTTAAATTCCACTATAGCTTTCGGACCTATATCCATCCCCATCCAAGACTCTGGAATGTTGATAGAGTCTACGTCTTTACTTTGCGCATGGGCATCAAACTTATCGGCACAAACGGTGTCTACCGGCAAAATTAATTGCACTTTTTTCACCTTAAACTCCGCTATAATATCCTTGGCAAGTTCCAACTTATCTTCCTCGCACAAAGACTTTCCAATATTTCCTCCCAGGGCCTTAATAAACGTATATGCCATGCCTCCACCAATAATCATAGCATCCACTTTATTGACCAAATTTTTTATTACATCTATTTTGCTAGAAACTTTAGCCCCCCCAATAATAGCAGTAAAAGGATGTGGAGCATGATGCAACAATTTCTCTAAATTAATAATTTCATGCGCCATTAATAAACCAAAATATTTATCTTTTGGAAAAAATTCTGCAATAATCGCAGTAGAAGCATGTGCTCTATGAGCAGAACCAAAGGCATCATTAACATAAGCATCTCCAAGGGAAGCCAAATATTGGGCAAAAGATCTATCCCCTTTCGTTTCCCCCTTTACAAATCTTAAGTTTTCTAACAATAGAATTTCTCCTTTTTTTAATTCTTTTGCCATTTTTACCGTTTTTTCGGTAAATACATCCGAACAAAAAAGTACAGGACGATTTAATAATTTAGATAAATGCTCTGCCACTGGAGCGAGAGAGAAATCTGCTTCCCATCCATTAGCGGATGGACGACCTAAATGCGACATTAAAATTAGAGATGCTCCATCCTCCAAAAGTTTTTTTATTGTAGGTAAACATTCTTTGATACGAGTATCGTCTGTAATATTTTTTTGCGCATCCAAGGGAACATTAAAATCGCAACGAACCAATACTTTTTTACCTTCAAATTGACCGTCTTCTATTGTTTTCATCTCTTTATTTTTTTATATAAACTCTCTTTGCTAACTTCTACTTCATTTTTTTAATTTCCGAAATAATTTTACCAGCCAAACATTCTGCTTTTTCTTTGGTATTACTTTCGGCATATACTCTAAGTATAGGCTCTGTGTTTGATTTTCTCAACTGCACCCATTCTTTCTCTTTCTCAAATTCAATTTTCACCCCATCTATATCCGAGACTTTTTCCTCCCGGTATTTCTCTTGTATAGTATGTAAAATAGAATTTACATCTACTTGGGAAGAAATACTTATTTTATTTTTGGATATAAAATAATTGGGTAAAGAAGCCCGTAAATCCGACATGTTTTTTATCCCATTTTCTTTTTTGTGCGCAAAATAAGTAAGAAATAAAGCCGTTCCCACCAAAGCATCTCTTCCATAATGCAATTCTGGATAAATAACACCTCCATTCCCTTCACCACCTATAACAGCATGCTTGGCCTTCATCTCTGTTACCACATGAACCTCTCCAACCGCTGCAGAAGAATAAGAACAATTCCATTTTTCACTTATATCTTTCAACGCTCGAGAAGACGACATATTCGATACAGTAGGTCCCTTTTCTTTAGAAAGGATATAATCAGCCACCGATACCAAAGTATATTCTTCTCCAAACATTTTTCCATTTTCACACACAAAAGCCAAACGATCTACATCCGGATCTACAGAAATACCTAAATCTGCTCCATTTTTTAATACAGATAAGGAAAGATCTTTTAAATGATCTGGTAGGGGTTCTGGATTATGTGCAAATACACCGGTAGGTTCCGTATACAATTCTATAATTTTACTCACTCCCAAAGCTTTCAATAAAAGAGGAATAGCAATACCTCCAGTAGAATTAATACCATCTACTACAACCGTAAAATTAGCCCGTCTAATAGCCTCCACCTCTACCCTCTTTAAGTCAAGTACCTTGTTGATATGATACTCTATAGCCTCTGTATCTATAGTAAGGTGCCCCAAATTTGCCACTTCGGCAAATTTTAAATTTCCCGATTCGGAAAGCGCAATAACTTCTTCTCCTTGTTCGGCACTAATAAATTCTCCATTCTCATCCAACAATTTTAAAGCATTCCATTCCATTGGATTGTGACTGGCTGTAATAATAATACCTCCCTGTGCTTTATGCCGTAAAACAGCCATCTCCACCGTTGGCGTTGTAGATAATCCCACATTAATTACCTCTACCCCCATTCCAAGTAAACTTCCAACGACCAAATGGTCTACCATAGGGCCGGAAATACGTGCATCCCGACCAACAACCATAGTTAGTTTTCTAAACGCTTTATTTTCCTGTCTTTTTTTCAAAAAGCAAGCAAATGCCGAACTGAATTTTACAACATCCAATGGGGTCAAACTTTCTCCTGCTAAGCCTCCAATAGTACCTCGGATACCTGATATAGATTTAATTAAGGTCATTATTTTTTATCTTTTTCGATATTTGCATGATAAGCTTTCATCGTATTTAAAAGCAAAGCCGCAATAGTCATAGGACCTACCCCTCCCGGAACCGGTGTAATACGACTACATTTTTCAACTACTTCTTTATAATTTACATCTCCCATTAAGCGAAAGCCTGTCTTTTTAGTACTATCTTCCACCCGATGAATACCAACATCAATTACCACAGCCCCTTCTTTAACCATATCTGCAGTTACAAATTCCGGTTTACCAATGGCAGCAATCAAAATATCTGCATTACGCGTTATGGCCTTTATGTTTTCTGTTTTACTATGGCAAATAGTAACCGTAGCATTAGCATGTTCTTTATTTTTCGACATCAACAATGCTATGGGGGTTCCAACTATATTACTGCGACCTAATACTACACAATTTTTACCCTTAGTTTCTATTCCAGAGCGTTTAATTAATTCCATAATGCCCATAGGAGTAGCCGGAACCAAAGTGGGCTCCCCTAAAGCTAAACGCCCCATATTCATAGGGTGAAAACCATCAATATCTTTTGCAGGGTCTATAGATGCTATAATTTTATTTACATCCATTTCTTTAGGCAAGGGAAGTTGAACAATAAAACCGTCTACTTCCGGATCTTTATTCAAAAATGCAATAACATCTAAAAGTTCTTGTTCGGTCATATTTTCTCCATAACGATACACAGAGGAAGTAATTCCAACCAACTGGCAATTTTTTTCCTTACTCGCCACATAGGTTTCGCTTGCCCCATCATGTCCCACAATTACAGCAACCATGTGAGGTGGACGTTTCCCTGCATCTATAATAGCAGATACCTCTTTCGCAATTTCTTTTTTTATCGTTTCACTGATGCCTTTTCCATCTATAATTTTCATTGTAAATAAAATTTAATTTACTAATTCTGCAAAATGGATATGGAAAATAAAAAAACATTTAAAATCCACTCCCGTTTTACAAATCTTAACTTATTTTTAGTATTCGTTTTTCTTTCTATCTTTTAGCCTGTTTCATTCTATTCATCATTTGCGCCCCTTTTCCATTAGACACAGTTTTCATAATTTTCTTTGTATCTTCCAATTGCTTGATTAATTTATTTACCTCCGCAATAGTAGATCCACTGCCATCGGCTATTCTTTTTCGGCGGGAACCATCTAAAGCCATAGGATGAGCCCGTTCATAAGGAGTCATGGAAAGAATCATAGCCTCGACCTGTTTAAAAGCATCATCCTCTATATCCACATTTTTCATTGCTTTTCCAACTCCGGGAATCATGCCCATTAAATCCTTAATGTTCCCCATTTTTTTTATCTGCTGTATTTGGCTATAAAAATCATCAAAATTAAAATCGTTATTTCTGAATTTTTTTTGCAACTTCCGAGCCGACTCTTCATCGTACTGTTCCTGGGCTTTCTCTACTAAAGAAACAATATCCCCCATTCCCAAAATACGATCCGCCATACGAGAAGGATAAAAAACATCCAAGGCCTCCATTTTTTCACCAACTCCCACAAATTTCACAGGAACTTCTACTACCGAACGTATGGTCAAAGCCGCCCCGCCTCGAGTATCCCCATCCAATTTAGTAAGGATTACGCCCTCGTAATGCAATTTATCATAAAAGGCTTTCGCTGTATTGACCGCATCCTGTCCTGTCATAGAATCCACTACAAATAAAGTTTCCTGTGGATGAACGGCTTCCTTTATATTGCCAATCTCCTCCATCATCGCCTCATCTACAGCCAAACGCCCTGCCGTATCTACAATAATTACACTATATCCATTTTCTTTCGCATGTTTAACTGCCTTCTGCGCTATTTTTACTGGATTTTTTTCTTCCAAATCGGCAAAAACATCTACCCCTATCTGCAATCCCAAAGCTTGCAACTGATCAATAGCTGCGGGTCTATAAACATCACAAGCCACCAATAATGGCTTTTTATTTTTCTTATTTTTTAGGAAATAGGCCAATTTAGCGGAATGTGTCGTTTTACCAGAGCCCTGTAAACCTGCCATCAAAATTACCGTTGGATTTATCTGCAAGTTTAATTCCGAGGCACTTTCGCCCATTAATAGCGCTAACTCATCGTGCACCAATTTCACCATCATCTGCCCAGGCGAAACAGAAGTAAGCACATTCATTCCTAATGCTTTTTCCTTAACCTTATCGGTAAATTGCTTGGCTATTTTAAAACTAACGTCTGCATCCAATAAAGCTTTCCTAACTTCTTTTAAAGTTTCGGCTACATTAATCTCCGTAATTTTACCCTGTCCTTTAAGAACTTTAAATGCCCTATCTAATTTATCGGATAGATTCTCAAACATAACTATTTTTCCTTTTTAGTGATATAAAATTTCAACATTTTCTCTCTTTTAGTCTCTTTCAAAACCAAGACCAATACAAAAGACCGGTACCCATCTCGTTCTACTTTGTATCTATTAGTATGTCAAACCTTATCTCTACAATTATACAACTATAATACCACAAATTTTGGCAAATTTACAGTTTTTTTAAGAAACTCTCTAAGACGGCTCTCTAAATTTGTTAACGAAATAGTGTTATGAGTTATTTTTCGTACTTTTGTAACTTCTTTTTTACCATAAAAGGATAATTAGTGAATTACTAACCAGTAAGAATAAAACATATTATGAATATTCTAAAAACAGCGTTCTTTGCCGCTATGTTTTTATCCACCTCTTTATTTTGTACAGAAAACCTTTTCGCTCAATACAATGTTGTATCGATAAAAGCACTCCCGGAAAAACCTCTTCCCAAAGGGGTGTTTTACACCCTGCCTCAGAATGGAATCAAAATACAAATCACCATACAAAAAACCAATTTTCATAAAGGAGTTTACGGAGATTATGCTTCTACCTTACTTGGGCTAAATGGTATCCTTAGCACTAATAGCCTTTACGAAATAAAAAGTATAGAATTAACTAATTTTTCCTTACCCGATCCGGAACAAATTTTTTATATTTATGCTCCCTCCGCCTCTTTTCCAAAACTACATCTACTCAACAATGGTATTTTACAAAGTGTCAATAGCAATCGTCCTCCAAAAGGCAACCGTAAAATTTGGGAAAAAAGTCCACTTTACGATCCGAGTAAATCCTCACAAAGCACGTCCTTGACCACCATAAATTCTACTACTCCTTTGGCCGATTTAAATATATATCAACATTACGATACTATCATTAAGCAGGAAAAAAAAGATTCGCTTACTATTATTAAAATAATAACGCCCCGCATAGAAGAAAAAAGTTCTTCTCAAAAAGCCAAAGATATGGCTAATCTAATTTTAGAAAGTCAAAAAAATAGAGCAGATTTGGTTTCCGGACTACAAGAGGTAAATTATCCAGCAGAAACCATAAAATTCATGTACGATCAGTTACAGAAAGCGGAAAAAGAATATATGGATTGTTTTGTAGGACATATAGATCAAGAAGAATTAGTTTATGAATTTGAAATTATGCCCGACTCGGCTCACTCCTACCCTTTAGCCCTATTTACACATACGGAAGGTCTTCAGGCCTATGACTCCAATTTACTGAATGCAAACAATACGTCTTCCATTATTTCTTTAGAATTAGAAATACTTCCATCCATAGGATCTGCCAGTAAAATTTTTGAGCAAAATGGTGTAGATAATCGTATTCCAAAAGGCATCTATTACCGGCAAGCGCAAGAAGTAAAAGCCTCTTTATCTTACGAAAATAAAAAAATAGCAAGCACCAATTTGTTTGTAGCCCAATGGGGTGAAACCCTATCTTTGCCGGTGCTCAAAGAGCATGTAATTATTTTAAATTCCACCAATGGAAACCTTATTTACATGGGAAAAAACGATAAGGATATGAAACCCTAATAAATATTTTTAATTGTCCCTATCACAACGAAACATAGTAGAGTTTACAAAAAAGATTTGCTTAACGCATCTTTAACGATTAATACCACAGTGAAACATAGTAGAATTGACTCATTTTACCGAACTTGTAATTAGCGTTTGTAATGGATAAAGGGAAAAAAAGAAAAAAAAAGAAAAATTTTCATTCCTATACTTTTGCCATTTCTGATAAAGAAAGAAAGGTATATGAAAAATTTTGTTGTTCCGAAAATATTTCGTTTAATCGGCTCATAAAATTGTCTTTGCGACACTATGCCAAAACTTGTATTCTTAGCAAAGATGAGGATGTTTCGCAAAATCAATTGAACCTATTTTCCCCATTAGCCCCTATACAAACACATTTGCCATTCTAAAAAAACGACCCAAAAATTATGCCGTTTTTATAACACATTCCAAATAAGGCGAGTGTCTACATTTCGCTATTCCTAAAAATAAAAATTCAAACATATGCAACCCAGTTTTCTAAGTAATCCTAATTCTCTGTTTTTTTTAATAGCCGGACCTTGTGTAATTGAAAATGAAGAAATGCCTTTTCAAATTGCAGAAGAAATACAAAAAATATGTAACACCCTGCACATTCCTTTTATTTTCAAAGCCTCTTATCAAAAAGCCAACCGTTCCAGCATACATTCCTTTACCGGTATTGGTAATACCAAAGCCTTGGAAATTCTCGGAAAAATTAGAGAAAAGTATCATTTACCCACCCTTACCGATATACATACAGCGGAAGAAGCCGAATTGGCAGCTCCCTATGTAGATGTGCTGCAAATTCCAGCTTTTCTCTGTCGTCAAACCGAACTATTACAAGCTGCTGCCAAAACTTCTCGATATGTTAACATAAAAAAAGGACAATTTCTTTCCCCGGAATCCATGAAATATGCAGTAGAAAAAGTGAAGGAAAGTAGCCCCTCCAAGGATAATTTCCTTCCCAAAGTAATGCTCACAGAAAGAGGAACGACCTTTGGTTACCAAGACTTAGTGGTTGATTTTCGTAGTATTCCTATTATGCAAGAAAATCAAGTGCCCGTAATAATGGATGTTACTCATTCCTTACAACAGCCTAATCAAGCAAACGGCGTTACAGGAGGAGAACCACGCATGATAGAAACTATTGCAAAAGCCGCCATTGCTTGCGGTGCAGATGGCCTTTTTATAGAGACCCATCCCAATCCTGCCACCGCCTTATCCGATGGCTCAAATATGCTTTCCTTAGAACTACTAGAACCTTTGTTAAGAAAATTAGTACGGCTACATCAAAGCTTATAAACGCCTAAGTTTTCCGCTTTTCTTTTTTAGCGGCAGGAAATAAAATATTATTTAAAATTAATCTATATCCAGGCGAATGAGGATATAGGTTTAAGTCGGTAGGGGGATCCCCCACAAAATGTTGATAATCTTCCGGATCATGTCCTCCTAAAAAAGTCCATGTTCCCTTTCCATATTCACCATGAATATAACGAGCCTCTCCCAAAGACTGATTTTCTCCAAGTACCAAAACAGAAGATTTTAATAAATTTTTTCTGAATGCCGTAGTTTGACCCATAAATCCATGAATTATTTTCTGATGGTTTTGGCAAAGCATTGTTGGAATCCAATCCCATTTAGCCGAAAAATCAAAAAGAGAAAAGAAATCGTTATTTTCATTTAAGGTCTTCGCCCGTGTATCACTCACGTCTATATCTGAAATTTCGTATAAATAAGGATTCCGCACCAATTTAAAATCTTTAAAAGCAAAGGTTTTACTATAATCTAAGTGTGATTGTGCATCCACATCCATAGGATCATCATCAAAAGGCACATCACAAATATCTACGCCTTTTGCAGACAAAGCAATATCATAACTATCCGGGGCGGAACACATCGCAAATAAAAAGCCTCCTCCTAAAACGAAATCTCGTATTTTTTCCGCTACCGCCAATTTTAATTGGGAACATTTAGTAAATCCATATTTAGCCGCTCTTTCTTTCGTTGCCGCCACCTCTTGCATATACCACGCTTGCTGTCCATAACCCGCCCAAAATTTACCAAATTGTCCGGTAAAATCCTCATGATGCAAATGTAACCAATCATACACTGGCAATATTCCTGAAAGAATTTCGTCATCATAAAGTACCTCATAAGGAATTTCGGCATAAGAAAGGACCAAGGTCACCGCATCGTCCCAAGGTAATTTATTTTTAGGAGAATATACTGCTATGCGAGGAGCCTTTTGCAGACTTACCTCATCCATATTTACTTCCGGATCCGATATTTCCTCACGAATGGAAGAAACTTGAGCATCGGAAAGAACCTTAGCCGACACATTCCTTATCAAACACTCTCTTTCTATTTCCTTACTATAAGGAAGCAAGAAGCTTCCACCTCTATAATTTAAAAACCAACTAATTTCGCCTCCATTAGATAAAACCCAATAGGCAACCCCATAAGCCTTAAGATGGTTAGATTGTTTTTCATCCATAGGAAGCAATAATTGTGCCCCATATAACCTTTCCGCAAACCTCCCCATACATAAGACAAGGAACAAGGATACTATGTATGCCCAAATACTTGTTTTGTTTACCATTTTAAAACCATCTAAAATCCAATAGGCTCATTGATACTCGATGGAAAGGTGACTAAGGAAGCGGAATTTTGATCAAAATTAGTATTAGGAGTTATGGAATTATTTCCACCATCCTCCTCCTCGGTTTCACTAAGATTTTCAAATTTGGCATATTCCTGTACAAAACGTAAACGAACTTCGCCAGTAGACCCACTACGGTGCTTTTCTATTAAAATATCCGCCTTCCCTATAGTGGAACCTTTCTCATCTTCTGTTATATGGTAATATTCTGGACGATATATAAATATAACCATGTCGGCATCCTGTTCAATCGCACCCGATTCACGCAAATCCGACAATTGAGGTTTTTTAGTTCCTCCCCGTGTTTCCACCGCCCGACTTAATTGAGAAAGTGCTAAAATTGGAATTTTTAATTCTTTAGACAAACCCTTTAACTGTCTCGAAATCTGACTTATTTCTTGTTCTCTATTCCCTTTATAATCATTTCCTCCTCGCATCAATTGTAAATAATCAATAAAGACCATTTTAATATCATGTTGCTGCTTCAAACGTCTACATTTTGCTCTTAATTCAAACATAGTAAGAGCAGGAGTATCATCTATAAACAAAGGCGACTCGGTAAGCGATTGTACTTTTGTATTTAGTTGTGTCCATTCATAATCCCGCAAATCCCCTTGTTTTAATTTTTTAGAATTTAGCTGTGTTTCACTGGAAATAAGACGGGTTACTAATTCTATAGCCGACATTTCTAAAGAGAAAAAAGCAACGGCTTGCTTAAATTGTATGGCAATATTTCGAGCCATAGTAAGAGCAAAAGCCGTTTTTCCCATTGCTGGACGAGCTGCGACAATAAGCAAGGTTCCCTTTTGCCAACCACTGGTTAAACGATCCAAATCGAAAAAACCTGATGGAACACCACTTAACTTACTATCCTGCTTAGAAACCTCCTCCACTTCCTTGATTGCTTCCCTAACTAAAACGTGCATATCTGCATAATCGCTTCTGAAATTATTTTCCCCTATGGTCAATAAGCGGGATTCCGCATCATCTAATAATTCCAAAACATCCGTGGTTTCTTCAAAGGCGTTTTTAGTTATTTCGGTTCCAATTCGAATTAATTCTCTTTGTATATACTTTTGCTGAATGATTTTTGCATGAGCCTCCACGTGAGCGGCCGAGGCAACTCTATTGGTTAAGGAAGAAACATAGTAAGCCCCTCCTACCACATCCAATATTCCTCTCTTCTTCAATTCTTGTGCTACAGTAAGTATATCTACCGGTTGGGATTCGGAAAACAAAAAGGATATGACAGAAAATATATTACAGTGTTCCGGCTTATAAAAATATTCCGGTCGTAATATATCTATAACACTATTAAGCGCATTAGCATCTATCATTAGGGCACCCAACACCGCTTGTTCTACCTCTACTGCTTGAGGGGGTAATTTTCCTTGTTCTAAAAGAATTTGGTCGGCTAAGGCAGCTTTAATCCCAATTTTTCGTTGTTGTGCTATTTCATTATTCATACTTGCAAAGGTACATGATACCGCTTTACTATGGTAGATAAAAAAGAAAAATAGATATTCACATTTCTTCTTTTTTACAAACAATTACTATAGTTAATAACGATATTATCCATTATAAATCAAAATTTAAACTCTTTTTTACTGTTCATAACTTAAATTACTACAGCCTAAAACCTTCAAAAACCCAATCCTTATCTCCATCTTTTTTTAATTGCTCTAAACGCACCATCTCCACCGTATTTACCCATTGTTTATTTTGTGGAATTTTTACTTTCAAATAATTGGGCGTATAACCAAACATATAACCCTCCGAAGTATCCGCTTCCCACAGTACAGGGGAATGTTCGCCTATAAAAGATTTATAAAATTCCGACTTTTTTCTATCTGAAATACAATGTAATTGCCGACTTCTCTCCTTTTTTTCCTCCATAGGATAAACACTTTTAAAATTCCAAGACAATGCTTCCGGACGAGGAGAATAAGAGAAAACATGCAAAGCACTCAAAGGCAAAGATTCTACAAAACGGCAAGCATCTTCAAACTGTGACTTTGTTTCCGTAGGAAATCCGGCTATAATATCCGCAGCTACAAAAGCATCTGGCATTACTTTTTTGATACGATCCACCCGATCTCTAAACAAATCGCATCTGTAACGTCTTTTCATCTTTTCCAAAACTTCGTCATTCCCTGCCTGCAAAGGAATGTGGAAATGAGGCATTATTTTTCCATTTTCAGCAACCAAATCGATAATTTCATCGGTCAATAAATCAGGCTCAATAGAAGAAATTCTATACCTCTCTACTCCATCTATAAGAACTAACTTTCTCAATAATTGATAAAAATTTTCTCCATTTTTACGCCCAAAATCGCCTATATTCACCCCCGTAAGCACAATTTCTTTTACCCCCTGAGAGGCTATTTTTTCAGCTACACTCCCCGTATTTTCCACTGTATCACTACAACTTCGCCCTCTGGCATAAGGAATCGCACAATAAGAACAAAAGTTATCACAACCATCTTGTATCTTAAAAAAAGAACGGGTACGTCCTATGTTTGAATAGGATCCCACAAAAACAGGAGAAATTGTTTTTCCATGATCTGCAATCTCTCCGTTATTTTCTATACATTCCAAAAGCAAATGCTTATTTTGGGTTCCCAATACATAATCTACCCCATCCAATGCCCGAATTTCTTCTGGACGAAGTTCTGCAAAGCAACCAATAACCGCAATACGTGCCTTTGGATTCTTGTGTACTGCTCTTTGTATAATTTGACGCCCTTTTTTTTCAGCCGCTGACGTAACCGTGCAAGTATTAATAACATAGATATCCGCTACTTCTGCAAATTCAACTATTTGATAAGCTGCGTCTGCAAATTGTTGAGCCAAAGCAGATGTTTCTGAAAAATTCAATTTACACCCTAACGTATAGAAAGCTATTCTTTTCAAAATCCTATTTTTTGCAAAGTTGCGAAAAATGTGTAAACTTGCAAAAATATAATTTTATTAATTATACCCTATTGATGAGAAATAAGGAAAACGACGAATATATTGTCTATGGCATTCGCCCTATGATAGAAGCGATTAAGAGTGATAAGAAAATTGAAAAAATTTTGTTACAAAATGGTTTACAAGGCGAATTAATTCAAGAATTAAACACCCTTATACAAGCCAAACACATAAACACCCAATATGTCCCTGCTGAAAAATTAAATAAACTCTGTTGGGGGAACCATCAAGGCGTGCTTGGTTTTATTTCTCGTATAGATTATTTTCTTCTCGAAAATATTTTTTCGGATATATTGGATAAAAAACAAGTTCCTCTTCTTTTAATATGCGATAGAATAACCGATGTTCGTAATTTTGGGGCCATGGTTAGAACCGCCGAATGCGCCGGAGTACACGCTATTATCATTCCTTCCCATAATAGTGCTGCGGTTAATGAGGATGCAATAAAAACCTCTGCAGGTGCATTGCATATAGTTCCTATTTGTAGAGAAGAAAATATAAAAACCACTATACATTTTTTAAAAGCCAACGGAGTTCAAATTTTAGCTATTACAGAAAAAGGTCGTATCGCTTATACCCAAGCCAACTTCCATAAACCAACCGCTTTAATTTTAGGATCTGAGGAGGATGGAGTCAGTTCGGAATATCTAAAACTATGTGACCAACAACTATACATCCCTCTACTTGGGAAAATAGATTCCTTAAATGTGTCGGTGGCAAATGGAGTTATTTTATATGAAGCGGTACGCCAAAGAGCATCTACAATTCAATCAAAGTAATAGAAGGGCGTATTCCTAAGCGAAATGGGAAACCATTAAAACCACAACCTGTACTTACATATAATTTCTGACCATTAGGCATTTTATACAAACCCGAAAAATGTTTATACAACCAAACGGCCGGACTATAATCTTTTCCCCCTACTCTAAAGCCCAATTGCATAGCATGTGTGTGACCGGAAAGACACAGATCCACTTGTGGAAAATTAGGATATACCACCGAATCGAAATGGCTTGGATCGTGAGACAATAGAACAGTAAAGGTATGTTTTTGTTGCGTTTCTTTCGATAAGTCCAAAGTACCTTCACTCCTATAATCACTATCTATAAGCCGTCTCGATTTTTTATATGCTCTAACAGAATGCGGCTCCAAAGCCTTTTTTAAGTCGCCTCTTTTAGGAAAACGCTTTCCTTTTCCCCAGTTTTCCACTCCTACTATATGCAAAGAATCTGCTCCTCTAAGAAGTACTACCGAACTATTATCTAAACACTGCCATCCTATTCTTTCGTAATATTTTTTAAGTAGGGTCACGTTATCGGCCTTAGCCGAAGAATCGGACCAAGATATATAATCTCCATAATCGTGATTGCCCATAACGCAATATATACCATCCGGCGCTTGTAAATGGGAAAGAATAGATAAATAGGGTTTCATTTCCTTAGAAGAAAAATTTACCATATCTCCTGTAAAAACAATTAAATCCGGATGGGTAAGCATAGCCATCTTTACCACATTTTTCAACTGATTTTCTGCCGTAAAACTCCCTATATGTAAATCGGAAATTTGCAAGATTTTATATCCTTTTAATCCTACAGGTACAGAATTTTCCGATTCTGCCATTTCTGTTGCTGACGCATGTCGCAGGTTCACCACCTCTAATCTCAAATCAAAAGTAGTTACTACCATAGCATACAAAAGAATAAAGAAAGAAATTGCACCTGCCCCTATACTAATAACATGTAAATTTCTATAAATCCAACGACCAATAGCATTGGATCTAAATATCCACTGCAAAGCCCCTCCAAGCAAATAAAAAAAACCTATAATCACATGCGTTATAAAAAGCATAATCATTCCCCCTAATAAATAGGTTCTGCAAAAGGGGGACCATTGAGTAATATCACTAAACCACAAGCCTAATATAAAAATAAATAAGAATAAAAAAGGAAGATAATATGCGCCTACAACAAGCCTTTTCATGCTTCTACTTTTCCATACATATAGCACCTTCTTAAACTCCTGCCACAGAAAAAAATCGACCACAAAAAAGAGAACTAATAGGGTAAGCATAGAACTATATCTTGGCAGCTTTATTTTGAAAAAGATAACGGTCAAAACAATTAAACTAAAGTAAGCTAAAGCGAGCCCGTATTTTTCAAGTTTTCTTTTCATCTAATAAATTTAATGGAATTATTTATGTTAAGGTATTTAGACAAGTTTTAAGAAGTTGCCTTTACCTTAGATTCTATTGAGCACGAACAAATTTATAAGTAATAGTACCTATCTGTTCGGAAGGCGCATTCTCTTTATAGGTAAAGCGAGATTGCATAGCTGCATTTTTAGCCGTTTCCCAAAGATTTTCATCCATAGTAGTAGTTCCTTTTATTCCCACCTGTGCTCGTGTCACTACGCCCTGTTGATTTACCCAAATACGAACCACAACCAATCCTTGCTCTTCTGAATTATAAGAAGGTTTTACCAAAGACATTAAAGTTCTACCACTAAGTGAAAAAGAAATTCCACCACTACCTCCTCGTCCTGCATACCCTTTTGCATTAATATCACCATCTTCTTTTCCCATATCCCCACTTTGATTGGTATTACCCTGAGAGGAAACTTCTGTACCCTGACGCTTCCCTTTATACAAAGCCATGGTATTTATACTCTCCTTAACATTTTCTTGCTTTGGATTTTGTTCTTGAAGCCGTACTTTAGTAGTGCTTTGTTTTTGTGTGTTTTTCTTTTCTTTCAAAGAAGGTGCTTCTTCTTTGGTCGTAAGCACTTCCTCTATTTCGGAGGAAGAAGAGGAAGAAGGAGAAACTGCCTCTATATTTTCTGCCATAGGATCTATAGCCTGCATATCCCCCATGCCTACATCCGAATAACCCAAATTCACCTCTACCCCATATTCTGCAGGAGGAGGAAATGGTCGTTTCAAACCAAACAACCATAAAATTAAAAAAACCACAATACTAAAAAGTAAGGTGCTAAAGGCTGCAATAATATGTCTTTTTGTATCTTCTGGCATGAATGCGTTATTTCTGTTCTTTAGGAGAGGTAGCCAAAATAGTTTTCAACTTAGATCCTCTTTGCTCATTAACTCTATTAACCGCATCCAAAACATTTACCACATATTGTACCGGTACGGTTTGATCCGAGCGAAGTACAATAGTTGCCTCAGGATTACTTGCCGTAAGTTGAGCTATGGAGATAGGCAAATCGGCCGACTCCACCATGGTTTGCTCTACAAAATATTGATATTGATCATTGATATAAACCGTATAATTTTGTTTAGCCATGGTTTTACTCTCACTACTGGGAAGCAACAATTTTATAGCATTCGGACTGACCAATGTAGATAGTAAAATAAAAAATATAAGAAGTAAAAAAACCAAATCAGACATGGATGCCACACTGAAATTACTGGATATTTTATGACGACTTTGTATAGCCATTTATATTGATTTTAAATTATTTTTTGGAAAGAATAGAAACTTATTCTTGGGCCGGTTCATGCAATAAATCCATAAATTCCGTGGACCTTGCTTCCAAAATATTGACCACCTTTTCTATTCGACTAATTAAATAATTATAACAAATATAAGCGATAATGCCCACTATCAAACCTGCAACAGTAGTAACCATTGCTTGATACATCCCATTAGCCAAGGTTCCAACCTCTATATTATTTCCCTTGGAAGCCATATCAAAAAACACACGAACCATTCCAACCACAGTACCTAAAAATCCAATCATAGGAGCTGCTCCAGCAGAAGTAGCAAGCCAAGCTATGTTTTTTTCCAATTTAGCCACCTCTAATTTACCAACATTTTCTATGGCAGCATTAATATCATTTAAAGGTTTTCCCATACGAGTAATTCCTTTTTCTATCATTCGGGCCGTTGGAGTATCTGTGTTTACACAAAGTGTTTTAGCTGAATCCAATCTATTATGAATCACAAAATCTCTTACACTATTCATAAAATGACTGGTATCTTTAGCCGCTTTTCCTATCACAATAGAACGTTCCACAAAAACATATACCGTCACTAAAAGCAATATCACTAATGGTATCATTAACCATCCTCCTTTGAGCGCAAGCTCAAAAATAGGGATACTCTCCTGACCCGGCACCACGTTTACACTAGAGGAAAGTTGTTGTATATTTTCTTGTAGAGCGGCCACTGTATCGGCAACACTTGATCCTTGCACTATTTGTAAAAACATAATTTATCCATTTTGCATTAAAATTAGGCGAAGTTACATTTTTTTTTAATATGCAACATGGATTTTATCAATAAAAATAAACAAGTCTTTGTTAGAACGTATCCTTTGTTTTAGAAATAGTCTATTTCTAAAAATTTTCTTTGTTTCCATTTTAACTACGGAACCAAGACTACGTGCCAAAATTCAGATAAAAAACATGCAAAAAAACATACACAAAAATCCATGCACGAAAAACAACAAGAAAAAGCGCATAGTCTAATTTCATTCTTTACTTTAGAGAACTTCTTAATTTTTTTTATGTATTTTTGCTCTCTAAAAGTATTTTCATGCAATGATAGTAAACATTGATACACAATCTGGATTTTGTTTTGGAGTAGTATCTGCCATAACTACTGCCGAAAAAAAATTAGCGCAAGAAACCGATGGACTTTATTGCTTAGGAGATATTGTACACAACAACGAAGAAGTAGAACGGCTGCACCAATTAGGCCTTCAAGTTATTGACTATAATACTTTTCAACATTTAAAAAATACTAAAGTTTTAATTCGTGCTCATGGGGAACCACCGAAAACTTATAATATTGCTCGCAAAAATAACATAGAGTTAATAGATGCCACCTGCCCTATTGTACTAAAACTACAAGAGAGAATAAAAGAAGGCTATGCGGAAATGGAAAAAATTGGTGGGCAAGTTCTTATTTACGGGAAAGCGGGACATGCGGAAGTTATAGGACTAAACGGACAGACAGGGAATAATGCTATAGTAATTAGCCATTTTGAAGAACTACAGCAAATAAACTACCACATACCCATTCGTCTGTACTCTCAAACAACTATGAATACCGAAGATTATACCAAAATAAGAGAATTTATTCGCCAAAAATGTGAAGAAAGTGGCAGTAGTTTTCAAGCGGTCAACAGTATTTGTGGCAGTATGAGTTCTCGGGCCGAACGCCTCCAATCTTTTGCGGAAAATCATGATGCTCTTGTTTTCGTAAGCGGAAAAAAGAGTTCCAACGGCCAATATTTATATAGTATTTGTCGTCAACATAATGCTAATACTTTTTTTATAAGTAATGTAGATGAGCTGCAAGAGAAAGATTTTAAAAACTCTGAAGGTTTACTCCAATATCAAAAAATAGGTATTTGCGGTGCTACCTCCACTCCTATGTGGTTAATGGAAGCCGCTGCAAAAACCATAGAAAATTTCGACCATGCACCTAATAAATCTCTCCATAAATAATTTTAAAAACTATGAAGATGCGCAAGCGGTTTTCTGTCCAAAAATAAACTGCTTTGTAGGAAATAATGGTTGCGGAAAAACTAATTTATTAGATGCCATCCATTATCTTTCTTTTTCTAAGAGCTATTTTAACAGTTCCGACACCCAAAACATCCGTTACGAACAATGTTTTTTTGCTCTGCACGGAAATTACGAAACAGAAAATGGGGAAGTTTCCGTTTCTTGTATTCAAAAGCGTAACCAAAGGAAAATATTTAAGCTAAATAAAAAAGAATACGACCGCATTTCAGAGCATATCGGAAAATTCCCTTTAATTATGGTTGCACCACAAGATCAGGAACTAATTAATGGAAGTAGCGAAATAAGACGTAAGTTTTTAGATAGCGTAATTTCTCAATTCAACCGACCATACTTAGAAAAACTTATTCATTACAATAGAGTTTTAGAGCAACGGAATCGTTTGTTAAAACAAGATTATATAGATCCTTCCTTATTAGATGTTTTTGATGATCAATTAACTTCATACGCCTACTTCCTTTATCAAGCAAGGAAACAATTTGTAGATCGTTTTATTCCTATTTTCCAACAATATTACCAAGAAATAGCCGGTACAAAGGAGAAAATAAATTTGCAATATATTTCCCAAATAAAAGATAGTGATAGTATGGGAATTCTACTCAAAGAGTCCATTAAAAAAGATCAAATTCTACAATATACTACGGTGGGAATACACAAAGATGATCTTGCACTACTTTTAGAAGAATATCCTATAAAAAAAGTCGGCTCCCAAGGGCAGCAGAAATCCTTTATCATTGCTTTACGTTTGGCACAATTGCAATATATATCCGAACAAAAAAAATTCTTTCCTATTCTTTTATTAGATGATATTTTCGACAAATTAGATAAACAGAGAGCTTGTAAATTAATGAATTTAGTAGGTCAAAGTCATTTTGGACAAGTTTTCCTCAGCGATACAGATATGGAAAGAGTAGAAAATATTTTTAAATTATTTCCATCAGAACACCTAATTTACAAAATTTCCGATGCGGAAATACAAAAAACCACACTATAATGGCTATACTAAGAAAATCGACACAAAGAAAAGGAAAAGAATCTTCTGTTAATGATATTATGGATGCCGTATCTACTTTTTACGGATGGAATGATAGGTTAAATAAAGAAAGAGCCATGAATGCGTACGCTCTTTGTGTGGATGCAGATATTCTACGTTGCACGGAAAATTTTTATATTAAAGATCGTACTTTACACTTACAACTAAATTCAGCAGCAGCCAAAAGCAATTTGCAATATCAACTCGGAAATATTAAAATGGAAATTAATCGCATAGTAGGAACCGAACTTATAGAGTCTATAATTTTATCCTAAAAATACAGAGTTTTTTCTCTTATACGTAAGTACTTTCCTTATAAGGAAAGTACCCTTGCCACTTCCAATAATTCTGCTTCTATTTGTTGATGCTGCTTCGTTGCTTTTTGAAATGGGATATGCACTATTTCATTATTCACCTGTCCTACCATTACGCCCTCTTTCCCTTCCAATAAGGCTTTTACTCCATTATATCCTAATCTACTTGCCAAAACTCTATCAAAACAAGAAGGTGCTCCCCCTCTTTGAATATGCCCCAATATAGTAACCCGTGTTTCATACTTCGGCAAACGTTCCTTTACCAATTTAGCCACATCGGTAGCTCCTCCTAATTCATCTCCTTCTGCTACTATAATAATTCCAGAAGTTTTGTGCTTTCTCTGATCATATTCTAGTTTTTCAATCAATGTATCCAAATCCGTAATGGTTTCTGGAATAAGAATATCTTCCGCTCCCACTGCAATTCCACTATGTAAAGCTATAAAACCAGCATCTCTTCCCATTACTTCTACAAAAAACAAGGTATCATGAGAACCAGCGGTATCTCTTATCTTATCTACCGCTTCTACCACCGTATTAATAGCAGTATCATAGCCTATAGTATAATCGGTTCCAAATAAATCATTATCTATAGTTCCCGGTAGACCAACGATAGGAACATCATAACGTTCCGCCAAATTCAGAGCACCTCTAAAGGTACCATCCCCCCCTATCACCACTAAGCCATCTATATCTTCATCTTGAATATTCTGATAAGCTTTTGCTAATCCTTCCTCTGTTCGAAACTCTGGACAACGAGACGACTTTAGCATAGTTCCGCCTCTTTGAATAATATTGGCTACAGAATAACCATACAAAGGCATAAATTCTTTTTCAATAAGACCTTTGTATCCATGACTTATACCCACAACCAACAATTTCTCATTTACAGCAGTACGAACCACTGCTCTAATGGCGGCATTCATTCCGGGAGCATCTCCACCAGAGCTCAATACTCCTATTTTTCTAATTGTTTTCGGCATTAATTATTATTTTTTTACGCTTTTTTTGCGTGTTTTGGAAGCGGAAGATTTTTTCTTTTCAGAAGGGGCCGCTTTCCGCCCTCTAAAAGAAGTCGATTTTCCTTGAGATGCCCCCTTAGCAATAATTTCCCTACATTCCTCTAAGGTTAAATCTCCGGCATTACGACTTTTTTCTATTTTATAATTCTTTTTTTCAAAAGAGATATAAGGGCCAAAACGACCATTGAGCACTAATAATTCCGGATCTTCGTTAAAAGATTTTATGATTTTCTCTTGATCGGCTTTGCGCTTATTTTGTATTAATTCTATAGCCGTGTTTTCTGTTATTTCTAAAGGATCTTCTGTTTTAGGAATAGAAACAAAAAGTCCTTTGTGTCTAATATATGGTCCAAAACGGCCAATAGCAGCTACCATTTCCTCCTCTTCAAAAACCCCTACTACCCTTGGTAATTTAAATAAATCCAAGGCATCTTGAATGGTAATTGCATCCATAGATTGCCCCTTTTTCAATCCTGCAAAAACAGGTTTTTGTTCTGATTTAGTTTCCCCTTTTTGAACTACAGGTCCAAAACGGCTCAACTTAACATAAATGTTTACGCCACTAAGCGGATCGGTACCCAATAATCTTTCTCCACTTACTTTCTCTGAATTTTTTGCCGTTATTTCCACTTGCTTATGAAAAGGTTTATAAAAATCGGCAATCATTTTATTCCATTTTTGCAAACCTTGAGCAACCTCATCAAATTGTTTTTCTACTTCCGCCGTAAAATTATAATCCAATATATCGGAAAAATTTTCCATTAAGAATTGGTTCACCAAAACACCAACATCTGTTGGAAATAACTTTGCTTTTTCTGCTCCGGTATTCTCCTTCAAAGCCAATTCCTCTACCTGCCCTTTTTTAAGTTCCAAACTTACATATTCCCGAAGATTTCCGGTTTTATCCTCTTTTACAATATATTCTCGCTTCAAAATAGTAGAAATAGTGGGAGCATACGTAGAAGGACGACCTATACCTAATTCTTCTAACTTCTTTACCAAGCTGGCCTCTGAATATCGAGGGCTATGTTGTGTAAATGTCTGTCGTGCTCCTACTCTCTTTAGGGATAATATTTGCCCCATACTTAAAGCCGGCAATTTATGGGCATCCTCTTTGTTATCCTCTTCTTCGTCTTTAGATTCTGCATACACTTTTAAAAAACCGTCAAAAAGAAGCACTTCCCCTTTCGCTATAAAATGCTCAGAACGACCTTCTATAGCTATAGATACTTGATTTCTTTCCAATTCTGCTTCGCTCATTTGAGAGGCGATAGCCCTTTTCCAAATTAATTCATACAATTTGATTTGAGCCGACTCTCCCGTAATTTGTGTACGATCCATAGCCGTAGGTCTAATTGCTTCATGCGCCTCTTGTGCCCCTTTTGTCTTGGTACTAAACTGTCGCCTTTTCGCATATTTAGCTCCATAAGCCGCCACAATTTGAGTTTTAGCCATATCCAATGCATAAGAGGAAAGGTTTACCGAATCGGTACGCATATAGGTAATATACCCCTGCTCATAAAGTTGCTGTGCCACATACATAGTTTTGGTAACCGAAAAACCTAATTTTCGTGCGGCTTCCTGCTGTAAAGTAGAGGTAGTAAAGGGAGCAGATGGAGATTTTTTTGATGGTTTTATTTCTAAATTGTCCACCCGAAAATCAGCATCTTTACAGGATAATAAAAATTTTTCTGTTTCTTTTTTTTCTTTAAAACGCTTATCTAATTCTGCAATGAAATTGCCAAAAGAAGCAGTAACTTTATATACCGATTCTTCTTTAAATTTTTTTATTTCCTCTTCTCTTTCCACAACCAATCGCACGGCAACAGACTGCACTCTACCTGCAGAAAGTTGCGGTCTTACTTTTCTCCATAGTACAGGCGATATTTCATAGCCCACCAATCTATCTAATACCCGTCTTGCTTGTTGAGCATCTACCAAATTATAATCTAATTTACGAGGATTTTCAATAGCATGTAAAATAGCAGCCTTAGTTATTTCATTAAAAACAATACGCTTGGTTTTCTGTGCATCTAATTTTAGAACATCTTCCAAATGCCAAGCTATAGCCTCCCCCTCCCTATCCTCATCAGAAGCTAACCATACAAATTCTGCCTCTTTAGAAGCCTTGGTTAATTGGGCTATTAATGCTTTTTTATCCGATTGTATTTCATATTCCGGAACAAATCCGTTCTTTATATCTATACTTAAGCGACTCTTTGGTAAATCCCGAATATGTCCAAAACAGGATAAAACATGAAAATCTTTTCCCAAAAATTTCTCTATAGTCTTGGCCTTAGCCGGAGACTCTACGATAACCAAATTTTTTGACATTCTTTCTCTTTTTTTCGGCTGCAAAGATATATACATTAATATTAAAAAACCTATTTTTAATATTTTTTAACAATTTCGCCCCCTCTTTTTAAGGATATTATTAAAGAAAAAACACAGTCCTAAGTTCTTTTATTTATGAAGATACAACTCAACTTTACTCTTTTAGAAAAGCTATATACTGCTACTATCTGCTGGCAAATACAAGGTATACTTTTTACGAGATTTATTAGGCAAAGATCTTTCTATCAACCAAGGATTGTACATCTTTAAAATACCATAGCTCACCCCCAATTGTTCCGACAAAAGGAATAAACTTTCCACCGTAGTATCAATAGATACTTCTTTGACAGGCAATGGTGGATATAGGGCTCCTTTATTAAGATAAAATCCATAGGACTCCGGGTTTTCGAAAATAATTTTTTCTGCCAATATACGAAATACATATCGGAGCGTTTCTTCCGGCAAATGCAATAGGTAGTAGTCCTGCTGCTTTTGAGTACGTATGTGATAATCCATATTTCCACGACCTATATTGTAAGAAGCTGCTACTATAGCCCAATTTTTGTAACGATTATACATGGAATTCAAATATTTACAAGCAGCCTCTGTGGATAGTACTACATCTAATCGTTCATCTACTTCTTCATTTACCTCTAAACCAAAATCACGTGCGGTTCCTGGAAGAAATTGCCAAAATCCATCTGCTCTTGCAGAAGAAGCTCTGTTTATAAATCCACTCTCTATTAAAGCTAAATACTTAAAATCATTGGGTATTCCATTTTTCTTCAATATCGGTTCTATAACAGGAAACCAACGATTGGCCCTCTTCATCCACAACAATTGATTCGATTGCCAATACACATTAACTAATAACTCTCTATCTAATCTTTCTTTCACATGAAAAATATCTAAAGGCACTTTTTCGCCTGCAAAATACAAAAGCTGCGGAATAGGAGGCGAAAATATTTTGTATGACTTTGTGAAAGCTTCTTGATAAATACATTCCTCCTCCGTTTGGTTCACCAAACCCACACACAAAAAAACAAAAATTCCAAGCAGAGAAAACGCAGCAATGGCTAAGTATCCGTTCTTAAAACTCACTCTTTCCCTCCATTTTTCATAAACGGGCTTTTAAAATCAGCAAAAGAAGATCCTATTTGATCTTTATCCGATAAAATAGGATCTTTGATTTTCCAATCTATATGCAAATCCGGATCATTCCACAATATGCAAGCTTCCGATTCAGGAGAATATGGAACGCTTACTTTATAAGCAAAAATAGTATCCTCTTGCAAGGTTACAAAACCATGGGCAAAACCAGGAGGTAAAAAAAACTGTCTTTTGTTATCCTCCGTAAGTTCTACACAAACATGCTCTCCGTAAGTAGAAGAGTCCAAACGCAAATCTACTGCTACATCCATAACCGCCCCTTTTATAACCCTTACGATTTTCCCTTGCGCATAAGGCGGCTTTTGAAAATGTAATCCTCTTAATACCCCTTTGCGCGATTTCGACTCATTATCTTGCACAAAAGAATATTTTAATCCGGCATTACTCCATTGTTTTTCGGAATAAGTTTCGATAAAGTAGCCTCTATCATCCATAAAAACCTTAGGTTGCAAAATAATAAGGTCTGCTATTTTAGTTTGAATTACTTCCATAGTTACATTCTTTATTATGCATGAACTGCTTGTGCATATGCTACCGCTACCGCTTCCATAAAAGCTTCCGACATCGTTGGATGCGGATGTATTGCTCTAATAATATCCGATCCTTTAATTTTCTGTTGACGAATCATTACTGCTTCGGCTATCATTTCCGTTACATTTTCCCCTATCATGTGGCATCCTAACAAAAGATCCGTATTGGCATCAAAAATCACCTTAATAAATCCATCCCTATTTCCAGATGCAGTAGCTTTGCCAGAAGCGGTAAATGGAAACTTTCCTATTTTTAACAAATAGCCTTCCTCTACTGCCTTCTTTTCCGTAAGTCCAACGGATGCCACTTCTGGAGTGGTATAAGTACAGGCAGGAATATTTTTATAGTCTAAACTATTGGGTTGGTGTCCCGCTATTTTTTCCACACAAATTAAAGCTTCGTGAGTGGCAACATGCGCCAAAGCTGGGCCCGGAGTAATATCCCCTATGGCATAATAGCCCTCTACACCTGTACGATAATATTCATCTACTAATACTCTTCCTCTTTCCGTACGTATTCCACATTCCTCCAAACCAAGATGCTCTAAATTCGTTACAACCCCTGCTGCCGATAATACGACATCGACTTCAAATACCTCTTCTCCTTTTTTAGTTTTTACGGTTACTTTACATTTTTCTCCGCTAGTATCTACCTTCTCTACGGAAGAATCTACCAATACTTTCATTCCATTTTTCTTGAAACATCGCCCTAATTGAGCCGATATATCCGCATCTTCTACTGGAACCACCGCTGGTAAAAATTCCACCAAAATAACTTTCACCCCTATAGATTGATAAAAATGAGCAAATTCGGAACCTATAGCGCCAGAACCAACCACTAACATGCTTTCCGGCATTTTATCCAAAGTCATGGCTTGTCTATATCCAATAATCTTTTTCCCATCTTGAGGCAAATTAGGTAATTCTTTACTTCGTGAACCCGTACTCAAGATAATATGGGAAGCCGTATATTCCGTTTGAGATTCGTTCTCTTTGTTTTTTACCAATACTTTTTTGCCAGGTAATATTTGAGCTTCTCCGGATACAATTTCTACCTTGTATTTATCTAATAAATATCGAATTCCTTTACTCATGGTATCGGCCACCGCCCTACTACGGGCAACCATAGCTTGTAGATCTGCTTTGACTTCCCCTTCTATACATACTCCATAATTGGAAGCATGTCGACAATACTGAAATGCCTGAGCACTTTTTAATAAAGCTTTGGTAGGAATACAACCCCAATTCAAACAGATACCCCCTAATTCCGCTCGTTCTACTACAGCAGCATGTAAACCAAGTTGAGCAGCTCTAATAGCTGCAACATAGCCCCCAGGGCCACTTCCAATCACTATAACATCAAAATCCATATCTTGCAATCTCCATTTATTTATTAACTATATTGTAGGTATCGGTAGCAATTACTTTTTCTTCATCTGTAGTAACTAAAACCACTTTTACTTTGGATTCCGGACGAGAAATAATGGTATCTATTCCACGTAAATTCCGGTTCACCTCCTTATCAAAAGAAACACCCATAAATTCCAAACCTTCGCAAATGGCAGCCCGTGTTTCGTAATCATTTTCGCCTATTCCTCCTGTAAACAAAAGAAGATCTACTCCGGATAAAGCCGCTGCATATGCCCCAATATATTTCTTTACTTTATAAGAAAACATTTGTAAGGTTAATTTTGCTCTCGCATTATTTTCTGAGGCGGCCTTGCCTAAATCACGCATATCGGAAGAAATACCCGATACGCCCAACATTCCACTTTGCTTATTAAAAATAAGATTGGCCTGATGAATATCTAATCCATCTATGTCCATAATTGCCAAAGCAGCACCTAAATCCAAATCGCCACAACGAGTTCCCATCATCAAACCTTCTACAGGAGTGTACCCCATAGAGGTATCTACGGATTTTCCGTTTTTTATAGCTGCTATAGAGGCACCATTCCCCAAGTGACAAGAAATAATTTTGCTTTTATTTATGTCTAAACCTGTTATTTCACAAGCTTTTTTAGCTACAAACTTATGACTGGTTCCGTGAAACCCGTAACGACGAATACGGTTTTTTTCATAATATTTGTATGGAATGCCATACATATACGCATAGTCCGGCATAGTCTGATGAAAAGAGGTGTCAAAAACTGCCACTTGTGGAATACCCGGTAAAAGTTTTTGCATGGAAACAATACCTTTTAAATTAGCTGGATTATGAAGAGGAGCCAATGGTACACACTCTTCTAAATCTTTTATTACTGCATCGGTCACTCTCACACTATCTTTGAATTTTTCACCTCCATGAGCTACTCTATGTCCAACAGCATTAATTTCGTTCAACTTTTTTATAACCCCACATTGAGGATCGGTCAAATATTCCAATACCCAGTTAATCCCTATTTGATGATCCGGAACCGACTTGCTAACTTTTATTTTATCCCCCCCCTCTACTTGATGAGTTAAATCTGCCTGAGGCAAACCTATTTTTTCAACCAAACCCTTAGCCAGTACATGAACTTCTCCCTGCATCTCTACCAATTGGTATTTAATGGAGGAGCTTCCACAATTTAAAACTAAAATTTTCATATCCTTATAAATTATATTATTTCTTACACAGACTGATGATCTATTCTAATAACTTTTTCTAAACCTTCTATCGATCTTAATCTATTCATTAATTCCTGTAAATGAATAGTATTGCTAATGTATAGCATTATTTTCCCTTCAAATACCCCTTCCGCAGCCGTAAAAATAATAGAGCGCATATTAATTTGATCATCCTGAGAAACCACCACTATAATATCTTTTACCATTCCGGAACGATCAAACCCTTTTAATGTAATTCCTGTTAAAAAAGTAATTTTCTCGTTTTTCTTCCATTTGGCCTTTACTATCCTATTTCCATACTGGGACATCAATTCTATTGCCTTTGGACAATTAGTTCTATGAACCTCTATTCCTTTATTGGGCCGAATAATTCCAACTACATCATCTCCGGGAATCGCATTACAACAATCGGAAACAAAATAATTTAATTTCTGTATATCCTCTCCCAAAAGCAAACTTTCTGGCTTATTCTCCACCTGAGCTTGAATAGCATCCTGCAAATTAATTTCCGCACCTGCATTTTTAGATCGTCTAAACATCTGCCAAAACCAATTCTCGTGCTTTTCTACTTTCTGAAAAATAGATTTAATATCTAATTCTTCCAACTTATGTATAGCAATATCATAAAAGAGTTCCGACTTGTTTTTTCTCGAAAAAGCCTCCTGTACCAAACGAATATTATCTTCTGTAAAATCCATAGAGAATTTTGAAAACAGTTCGCCAAGCATATCCTTTCCTTGATTGTAATACCTGGCATGTTCTTCTCGCAACCATTGTCGAATACGTGATTTTGCTCGTGAAGAAACTACATACTCCAACCATTGCTCCGTTGGTTTTTGACTTTTGGAATAAATAACCTCCACTTGATCCCCGCTTTTTAAAGTCTGATTTAAGGGAACTAATCTATGATTAACTTTTGCTCCTATAACGGTAAATCCAATTTCTGAATGTATATGAAAAGCAAAATCCAATACTGTCGATCCTACCGGCAATGTTTTCAATTCACCCTTAGGTGTATAAACATATATTTCTCCATTGAAAAAATTAAGACGAAAATCATTAAGAAAACTGAGAGAATTATTTTCATCCGAATTTTCTAACATTTCCCGGATTTTATTTAACCACATATCCAAACCGGAATCTCTGCTCATAAGTCCCTCATTCTTGTATTTCCAATGTGCGGCATATCCCTTTTCGGCAATTTCATCCATACGTTTGGAACGAATTTGCACCTCTACCCAGCGTCCCGTATCACTCATAACCGTAGTATGTAAAGCCTCATACCCATTAGGTTTTGGAATGGCAATCCAATCTCGCAAACGAGTAGGATTTGCCCTATAAATACTGGTAACTATAGCATAAACCTTATAGCAATCGGTTTTTTCATTTTCTATGGGAGGATCTATAACTATCCGTATGGCAAATAAATCATAAACTTCTTCAAAGGATACATTTTTCTTTTTCATTTTTCCCCAAATAGAGCAAATAGATTTTACTCGACCGGATATAGAAAATTGCATACAGTCATTTTCTAATCGCCTACGTATAGGCGCAATAAATGTATTAATAAATTTTTCCCTTTGTTTTTCCGACTCCTTGATTTTTGCAGAAATATTGTTGTAAATGTCCGGTTCCGTATATTTTAATGCTAAATCTTCTAATTCACTTTTAATGGAATACAAACCTAAACGATGCGCTAAGGGGGCATATACATTAATGGTTTCTGATGAAATTTTAAGTTGTTTATCCCGAGCCATAGAATCTAAAGTGCGCATATTATGCAAACGATCGGCCAACTTTATCAAAATAACACGAACATCATCCGATAAAGTCAAAAACATTTTTTTGAAATTTTCTGCTTGCATGGAAATAGATTGCCCTTGATCAAAAATTTCATCAATTTTGGTAAGCCCATCTACAATACGAGCTACGTGATCTCCAAATGTTTTTTCTATATCTAATAAGGCATAATCTGTATCCTCCACCACATCGTGCAATAAAGCACATACCACGGAAGTGGGCCCCAAGCCTATATCTGCAACCACAATATGTGCTACCTCTAAAGGGTGATAAATATAAGGTTCTCCCGACTTTCGTCTCATGTGCGCATGCGCATTCACTGCTATAGTAAAAGCTGTATGTATCTGCTCTTGTTCTTCTTCAGAAATTTCTTTTCTAAAACATTTAAAAATTAATTTATATCGTCTTAAAATTTCTTTTTTTTCAAACTCTTCGTTTACTGTGTACATATCCATATCTTTAACTTCTCGCTATATCCAAGACTTCCAAATCTGATAATTCTTTTTGCGAAATTTTCAATCGCAATGCTGTAATACTTCTATGGAAACCACTTTGCCCTGCTGCACCTGGATTCATAAACATTAGCGAATGTTTTTTATCTTGCATCACTTTAAGAATATGAGAATGTCCACAAACAAACAAATCGGGTTTATGCAGGTTTAATAATGTTTGAATCCCAGGATGGTACTTTCCGGGATATCCACCTATATGTGTGAGCATTACTTTGCAATCCTCACACATGAAATAGCGATATTCCGGCAAAATAGCCCTTATGTTATAATCATCAATATTCCCATAAACGCTAATCAATGGCTTAAAGCGTGCCAAGGTTTCCAAGGTTTCCATATTGCCAATATCTCCAGCGTGCCAAATTTGGTCGCAATCTTCCAAAAATTTTAATACTCTCGGATGTATGCAAGCATGCGTATCCGAAATAATACCGACCTTAATCATTTCTGTTTATTTAGCGCAAACGATCGGAAGATCTAACCCTCTTTTCATCGTTTTTAACACCTCGCATTGCCAAAAGAATCATTAAAAGAGACAAAACCGGCATATAAGTAGGCCACAAATATCGAACAATATTCCCAGCCTGAACACTATCCGGTTCTAATTTTTTCGACAAAAGATCCATGCCAAAAAAAAGAAAAATTAAAAAAAGCACATTAATCAAAAGAGCTAAATTGCACCATTTCAATTGTCTTTTTCTATCTTTAAATGAAATAATAATGAAAGCCAACATCAAAATTAGCACGGCATTAACAACCACTAATAATGGGAACCAATAGGTGATTTGAGTAAATTCAAAATCACCAGCGAAACCAGTAATTTCCATCATTACCTCCGCTCCTCTCAAATTAAAAGAAGCCACCGGGAAAAAAAATAGCGTAGACAAAATAATCATCGCTAAAAGCAAATAAAGAGACTGAATTCTTTGTATCATCTTTTCGTTTTTTTGAGATTGTAAAAGTACATTATTTTTATTTAGTGACCAAACATTTACCACGCTTTTGCCCTATTTAAATAGCCCCACAGACAATATAAAGGAAAATTTTATTTCTTTTATATTGTCTCTTTTTTTAAGTCATTTTATCCGCTATTTCCCTTCGTGAAAAAATGCTATTTTCTATAGCTATTCATTAAAAATTTCCTTTTTAGAAGAAGTTCTCTCCGTTTTTTTACAACCCATCTCTAAAATAGACTTGAAAGCAGCCCTACAAAATTTTCACAAAGCGCCTGGATTATTATTTTGTTTATATGAGAATAATTCGTACCTTTGCCTTGCTTTTCAAAAAGCTATCGAAATAGTTCACTGTTTTTAGTCTCTTAATTTTATAGGACAACACTAAAGTTTTTTTATGTTAAATATTTTGGATTTGAATGCCATGGAAGAATCTGCATTGCATGAAGTTGCACAGAATTTTCAAATTAAGCATTACGAAAAATTGTCAAGACAAGATCTTATTTACAAAATTTTGGATATACAAGCCATTCAAAAAATCACCTCTTTGTCCAATACTGAAGAAATTCAGGATGAACATAAAAAGAAGAGAGGAAGACCTAAAATTAATACTCCCATTGTTAATTCATCCCTACCGCTAGAAGAATCAACTAAGGAGAAAAACACAGAAGAAGAGATAGAGGAAGAGGAAGAAGAAACAGATGCACTACCTCTCAAAAAAAGGGGACGCCCTAAAAAAAGTATAGAAGTCCCTGATTCTAATCCTAACATTCCCAATACAGAAAAAATTGTTCACAAAATAAGTACCCCTCTTATAAGTAGCCCTCTCATCAAAGAAAAAAGAATTCGCACCTCCATTCAACCTGCTGCATCCAGCAATCCGGAAAAATTTCCATCCAATCCTTTACCCAAAATAAAAAGCGCTGCTCGTCCAGAATTAGTTTTTGATGATTTTATGGAAAAAGACACGGACGAAGACCTTTCTTTCGACCCCTACGACAATGAAAAACAAGTTCCCGAAACCACTACTCCCACCGAACAAGAAAGTATCCCAAGTTTGGAAAACCAACAATACGAAAACGACAGGCTTAACCGAATAGATGCAGAGCAAATGTACAAGGCTCTTAACACCAAAACACCTACTCTTCCATCCGTAACACAATCCTCCCCAAAAAACAGACAAGAGTCAGGCAACTATAATTTTGAAAACTTTGTTACCTATGAGGGCGTTTTAGAAACTATGCCTGATGGCTTTGGTTTTTTACGTTCTTCCGATTATAATTATCTCAGTTCCCCTGACGATGTATATATTTCTCCTCAACAAATTCGCTCTTTAGGTTTAAGAACCGGCGATACAATAGAATGTACTGTACGCCCCCCACGAGAAGGAGAAAAATATTTTCCCATGGGAAAAGTTCTTTCCATTAACGGTTGTCCTCCGGAAGTAATTCGCGACAGAGTTGCTTTTGATTACCTTACGCCATTATTCCCCGATGAAAAATTCAAATTAACGGGCGCTCCTGATAATGCACTTTCCATGCGATTAATGGATATGTTTACTCCTGTTGGAAAAGGACAAAGAGGCCTAATTGTTGCGCCTCCCAAAACAGGGAAAACCGTTTTATTAAAAGAATTGGCCAATGCCATCTCTTTTAATCATCCGGAAGTATATATGATTATTCTTCTTATTGACGAACGTCCAGAAGAAGTAACCGATATGCAAAGAAGTGTTAAAGCAGAAGTTATCGCTTCTACTTTCGATGAACCGGCAGAACGTCACGTTAAAATTGCAAATATCGTTTTAGAAAAAGCCAAACGTTTAGTGGAATGTGGACACGATGTTATGATAGTTTTAGACTCTATTACGCGATTAGCACGTGCCTACAATACAGTAAGTCCAGCCTCTGGAAAAGTTCTTTCCGGTGGGGTGGAAGCCAATGCTCTACAAAAGCCCAAACGTTTTTTTGGGGCAGCACGAAATATAGAAAATGGAGGTTCTCTAACCATTATAGCTACCGCCCTGACAGAAACCAATTCCAAAATGGATGAAGTTATCTTTGAGGAATTTAAAGGAACTGGTAACATGGAAATCCAACTCGACCGCCGTATTTCTAATAAACGTATCTTCCCTGCCATAGATATTGTATCGTCCAGCACACGAAAAGACGACCTTTTACAAGATAAAGAAACCTTGCAAAAAGTATGGATATTACGCAATCACTTAGCAGATATGACCCCTATAGAAACTATGGAATTACTTAGAAACAAGGTAAAACAAACTCGTTCCAACGAAGAGTTTTTAGTATCCATGAATGGATAATGTTCTTCCTTGAAAATCTGTTTAAATACCTACACCTTAGAAAATCGTCCTCCCTCAAAAACGTCTCTATTAGGAAAAACAATCATGATTTATTTTCCACCTTGCAAAATAAATATAGGCCTACATATTTTAAGTAAACGTTCCGACGCCTATCATAATTTAGAAACTGCTTTCTTTCCTTTGTCGGATATTTCGGATGTTTTAGAAATTTCACCAAGCGAAAAAGAAGAATTTCTCTTTACCGGAATCCCCATAACGGGAGAAAAGGGGGAAAATTTAGTCGTTCAAGCGGCTAATTTACTGTCCCAATATACAGGAAAAAACTTTTCTTGCCGTATTCATCTCCACAAGGCCATCCCTTTCGGTTCTGGATTAGGTGGAGGTTCCGCAGATGCCACTTATACTCTTTTAGGTATAAACGAAACTCTAAACTTAGGGCTAAGTCAAAAAGAAATATACCTCTTGTGTACAGAACTTGGTAGTGATTGTGCGTGTTTCGTGGAAAACAAACCTACCATAGGAAAAGAAAGGGGAAATATAATTAGCCCACTCTCTTGTAATATTCATCAATGCTATGATCTTCTCTTAGTAATTCCCCCTATTTCTATTTCTACTAAAGACGCTTATAAAAGCATAACTCCTCAAAGCAACAGGCCCTCGTTAGAAAGTTTATTACAACAACCTATTGCAAGCTGGAAATCAACTATTTTTAATGACTTTGAAAATGCTTTAGATACTCGTTTCCCTCTTTTGAAATCTATAAAAGACCAGTTATATGATACGGGGGCCATTTATGCATCCCTTAGCGGTAGCGGTTCTGCTCTCTATGGAATTTACGAAAAAGGAAAATTAATTTCTCCCTCTTTCCCAAATTCTTATTATCTTAAACAAACAAATATTTCAATTCCTTAAGATCACAAGATAGGCTCTGCTTACTTTCTGCTTCTATCAGTTGTAAATGCCCATATCTATTCACGTCTGTAATCACAGCTTGTATTTTCTTGTCTTTATAAAGATAGGTTTTCTTTTCTCCATAATAGAGTAAACGAGAAATATACTCTTGTTTTATTTCATTAAAGACAAGGTCCAGTTCGTTTTTTTCTATCTCCTCTGCTAATTTTGTATAACGATTTAAGATCGCAGCATGGAGCTCTACCACAGCCTCAGGTAAAGATAAACTATAACCAATACATTCCCGTAAAGAAATAGGATTTGGTAAATTCAATGGGAAATCCATTTCATTAATATTTATTCCAACCCCCATAATGGCCTTAGAATAAACATTCCCTAAAAGAATATTTTCAAAAAGAATACCTGCTATTTTTTTCTCTCCTACATATATATCATTGGGCCATTTCAAATAAAGCCCCTTATCTAAGTATGGTAAAAGAAAGTCCACGACTCCCAAGCTCAAACTAATATTCAATAAAAATTGCTCCGAAGGAGACAAAAAAGAAGGTTCACACACAAAAGATAAACAAATATTACATTTAGGCTTACTATGCCAAGAGGTATTTACATTTCCTCTTCCTTGAGTTTGGTTAAAAGTATACAAGGAAAATGGCAAATCTTTTTTTTCTTTTTCTAACCAATCTTTAGCCAAAGAATTGGTAGATTTGACCCGAGAGAAACCGTAGATTTTTGCAGAAGTTTTCATCTAACCTTTTCTGAAAGCATAGGAACAAAGTTGAAATCACCATGTTCTGTAACCTTTATATCCTTGTCGGAAATTTTAATCACTTTGGTCATTATTTGCTTTTTTTCGCCTAAAGGCACTATCATTATTCCGCCTATTTTCAACTGTTCTATCAAAGCGGACGGTATAATAGGTGCTCCACAAGTAACAATAATTTTATCGAAAGGGGCATAAACAGGCAAGCCCAAGTATCCATCCCCATAAAATATTTTTACCGTACTTTTGAATTTAGTTAAAAGTTGCTTCGTCTTTAAATATAATTTTTTTTGACGTTCCACGGAAAAAACATCTGCACCTAACCAATCCAAAGTTAATGCTTGATATCCAGATCCGGTTCCAACTTCCAATATTTTATCTCCAGAAGCGACTTCCAATAAAACCGTCTGTACAGCCACCGTAAAGGGTTGAGATATAGTCTGACCCTCTCCTATGTAAAACGACTTATCTTGATAAGCATAAGCATCAAAAGTAGAGTCAATGAAACAATGTCGAGGTATACGTCCAATCACCTCTAAAACTTGTTCATCTTCTATTCCTTTCATACGCAACTCATCTACTAACTTTTTTCTTAGACCTTGATGTCTATAAGAATCCAACATTAAACTAACATCTTTTTGTGAAATAATTTGCGAATTTACATATAATAGCTTACAAAAAAAAACTACTTTTGTAACTATAAATTAATTCAGTAATTCAATAAAAATGAAAATTGCAGTCATAGGGGCAGGCCATTGGGGAAAGATTCACCTTAAATGTCTACAACATATTTCCAATAGTGAATTAATCGGATTTAACGATATAAATCCAAGCGCAGTTCTTTCTGTAGAAGATCTATTAGATATACCACATTTTGATAATCTAATAGATCTTATGGATAGGGCGGATATCATAGATATTGTAACTCCCATAGACACACACTTTGAAATAATCTCAACCGCTTTAAGAAAAAGAAAACATGTTCTTGTAGAAAAGAATATGGCCACAACAAAGGAACAAGCCCATAAATTAGTATCATTAGCCAATGAAGCTCAAGTAAAAACACAAGTAGGAAACACCCAAAGATTTAATCCTGCCTTTTTGAAAGCACTTCCTATAATTCAACAACCTCTTTTTATAGAAGTAAATAATTTCTCTTCTTTTGATCCAAAAAACGCAAATATTTCCGTAGTGGAAGAATTAATGATACACGATATAGATTTGCTTTTAAGCGTTGTAAATTCGGATATAAAAAAAATACAGGCTAATGGTATTTCCTCAATAGGAGAAAGCGCCGATCTTGTCAATGCAAGAATTGAATTCAACAATGGTTGTGTCGCAAATCTTACCGCCAATAGAATTTCTACTCGAAAATCACATAAAATACGTTTTTTTGAAAAGGACTCTTACATCTCTGTAAATTTATTAGAACGGACCTCTAAAGTTTCCCATATATCCAAATCGACAGAAGGAACGATTGGTTTTAATAATTTATCCATTGACTCCAATGAGTACCACCCAAGCCAAATACACTTACAAAATTTAGAAATTCAAACAAGTAACGATATAGAATCCGAACTCCGCTTTTTCCTTGATTCCATACGGAATAACACCAATACCATTGTTTCTTTTGCGGAATTTTATCAAACTTTGGAAGTAGTATCCCACATTAGAGAATGTATTTCTCGAAATAATTTTTAAATATAGAATTTACATACGGTATGACAATACAAAAAACCAATAAAATCAGATTACGTTGGATCTATATTTCTGCCGATACATTGGCTGCCTTAATTTCTTGGCTAATTTTCTTCTCTTTTAGAAAAATACACGAAGGTTTTGCGCTATCTCAATTAGTAGATATCCTATTATCGGATATCAATTTTTTATACGGTTTGTTTTTTATTCCTTTATTTTGGTTGCTTTTAAACACTTTGACCAATTATTATCGATTGATATACCATAAGTCTCGTATGCAAGATATTACCAAAACTTTCGTAGTCGCATTTATTGGTACCTTAATCCTTTTCTTCCTTCTCGTTTTAGACGACTATATAGGCAACTACATAGATTATTATGTATATTTTATTGCACTATTTCTATCTTATTTTCCTGTAGATATTATTTTTCGTCTTATCCTTACATCTTCGGTAAACAATCGCATTCACCAAAGAAAACTTGGTTTTAATACCCTTCTGATAGGCAATGGCCCAAAAGCAGCACAAATATATCAACACCTACTCAACGAAAAACGATCTTCCGGAAATTTATTGGTTGGATATATTGCCCTTGGCTCAACCAAGCATGATGCAGCTAATTCCAATAAACTTTCCAAAGAAAATGGTTTCCCTAAAGATGGAAATTTCCCATGCCTAGGTCAAATAGAGGATATAGAAAATATCTTAAAAATATATAAAATAGAAGAAGTTTTAATTATAACAGAAAAAGACGAAAATCAATTATTAGGTCCTATCCTTGCTCAACTTATAGTCAATCACCTCATTATTAAAATAGCTCCAGATACAGAATCTATTCTTTTAGGTGCTGTCCACTCTTATTCTGTTTTTAATGAACCTTTTATCTTACTTTCTTATACCTCTATGCCTATATGGCAAAAATGTATCAAACGATTTTGGGAGTTGATTTTCTGCGTAATTGCAGGAATTTTTCTTGCGCCAATTTTAATTTACACTGCTTGGCGTGTAAAAAAATCCTCTCCAGGACCTATTTTTTATGTTCAGGAAAGATTAGGCTTGCACAGCAAACCTTTCCATATCTACAAATTTAGATCTATGTATATTAATGCCGAAAAAGATACTCCTCTCTTAGCAAATGATAGCGACCAAAGAGTTACTCCTTTTGGCAAAATCATGCGTAAATATAGGTTAGATGAATTGCCTCAACTTTATAATGTAATTATAGGGAATATGGCTTTAGTGGGACCACGACCAGAAAGAGAATATTTTGTAAAACAAATAGCAAAAATAGCACCCCATTATCGTTTATTGTTTAACGTCAAACCCGGTATTACCTCTTGGGGGGAAACTCAATACGGTTATGCTGAAAATGTTCCCCAAATGATAGAAAGGCTTAAATACGATCTTATTTATATGGAAAACATATCCTTACTAACAGATTTTAAAATTTTACTCTATACCATTGCGGTAATTTTTCGTGGAGAAGGAAAATAATTTTCTTTGGTCTCTTGTTCTTTTATAAAAAAATAGTACTTTTGTCGGATTTTAAACCTCTAAAAATTAAAATTATGGCTTACAAAATCTCAGATGATTGTGCCGCATGTGGCACTTGTATTGATGAATGTCCTGTCGGAGCTATTAGCGCAGGCGATATTTACAAAATTGATCCGGATACTTGTGTTTCTTGTGGTACTTGTGCAGAAGTTTGTCCTGTAGGAGCTATACATCCTGAATAAATAATAGATTTTTGCTTCAAACTTTGCTTTTAAAGCAATTCATGCTGTAAAGCAGACCTTATATTGGGTCATAAATTAAATAGTTCTATATTAGGAATTTAAGCAATTTCTTATATAGAACTATTCTTTTTACTAATCTTTTGGGGGAAAATCGCATCGAATTTTCTTCCTTCGTTGTTTTATTAAAAGTCAAATACGGTATAGGAAAATAGAAATTAAACATTTTAATGGCGTCAAGAATATTCAAATTCCATTTTCTGTACTTATTCCCGTCTATTTCAAAGACCAAGCCGTACATTTCGCACAAGCCTTAGATAGCATAGCCAAGACAAAGTCTTTTACCTACAGAAATAGTAATTGTTAAAGATGGTCCTATTAGCTTAGAAATAGAAGCCGTATTAACAAATTTTACCGCTCTTTCTCCTATTCCTGTTATCATCACCAATTTATCTACCAATCAAGGGATTTCTGCTGCTCTTAACCGAGGAATCCAAGCATGTTCCTATTCGTATATTGCCCGTATGGATGCCGATGATATAGCTAAGCCTCATCGTTTTGAAAAACAAATTGCCTTTTTAAAATCACATCCGGAAGTGGATATTTTGAGAAGCAATATAGATGAATTTTTGGACGAGGAAACCCATATAGTTTCACAAATACAAATTCCTATTTCGCATGCAGATATTTGCAAGACAATAAAAAGACGCTGTCCATTTAATCACCCATTATAATTTACAAAAAAGAAGCCATTCTAAAAGCAGGCGGTTATATATGTTTCTGCAATTTAGAATATTGGCATTTGTGGGCACGCTTATTTCTAAACGGAAGCCAAATGGCAAATATACCCAAAAGCTTACTTCTATTTAGAACTACAGAGTAAATGTTCAAAAGAAGGGACGGATAAAGTACTGCATTTCGGATATAAAACTACAATATTTTTTTCACAAGATAGGTTTGATCGATTTTTGGGAGATGACACGCAATTTAATAGTTCGTATTCCCGTACGTTTAGCCCCAAATTCGGTAAGATTTTTTTTATAAATACATCTTGAAAAAACTATAATAGACAAAACTATAATAGACAAAATTAAGATTGGCATTTTGAGTTTTTCTGAGGCAAACAATCGTCGGTTTTTCCCACTCCGTAAAGGGATTTTATACTCTTGATGGAAATATGGAGTCCTGTTCTTTTCTTAAATAAATCAATGTTAAATTCCACCAAAGTTTTTTTTATTTTACCTCCTATGAAAAACGTTTGTACAGCCCATAATAAAGATCTTTTTTTATCCTTTTTTAATAATAAAAAAAGGACTACCTTTGCAATTTAAATACCATTTAAAAAAGAATATAAAACATAAAGATATGCCCACTAAAAAAATCTCTACCGTAGAGAAAGATGACGTGGTAGTTAAATTTGTTGGAGACTCCGGAGATGGCATGCAACTTATTGGCACGCTTTTTTCTGATTCTGCGGCTTTAGCCGGTAATGATTTAGCTACATTTCCAGATTATCCTGCGGAAATTCGTGCTCCACACAATACCATTGCCGGTGTATCCGGTTTTCAAATTCACGTAGGAAAAGTTCTTATTAACACTTCTGGTGACCAATGTGATGTGTTAGTTGCCATGAACCCAGCCTCCCTTAAAGCTAATTTAAAATGGGCTAAAATTGGGGCTACTATCATTGTAGACGCCGATACTTTCGTAACGGAGGCCATGGAAAAAGCTGGTTATACAAGTAACCCTTTAACAGACGATAGTTTATCTAATTACAATATCATTCCTGCTCCTATCACCAATCTAACACACAAATCCTTAGAAAAAAGTGATTTAGACACAAAGACGATAGATAAAACCCGCAACATGTTTGCCCTTGGTATGATTTATTTCATCTTTGATAGGGATATGGGCTATACATTCCATTTCTTTGAGACCAAATTCAAGAAGAAACCACGAATGATAGAAGTTAACAAAACGGTTTTACGTGCAGGATACGATTATGCCGAAACAGCAGAAATTGTAGAATCTAAAATTAATATACCTGCAGCCCAAATGGAAAAAGGGCGGTATCGTAATATCACGGGAAATGTTGCTACCGCATGGGGTTTATTAGCTGCTTCGGAAAAATCTGGGCGCCAATTGTTTTTAGGCTCTTATCCTATTACTCCGGCTACCGATATTTTAGTTGAAATTATCAAGCATAAAGAACTTGGAAGCAAGGCTTTTCAGGCAGAAGATGAAATTGCAGGTATTTGTTCCGCCATTGGAGCAAGTTTTGCAGGAGCAATGGCCTGCACCACTACTTCCGGACCGGGACTTTCTTTAAAAAGTGAAGCCTTAGGCTTGGCAGTAATGACCGAACTTCCTTTGATTTTAATTGATGTGCAAAGAGGGGGACCCTCCACAGGTTTACCCACAAAATCGGAGCAATCCGACTTATACCAAGCATTATACGGACGTAATGGAGAGGCTCCTCTTATTGTCCTTTCAGCCTCTACTCCTGCTAATTGTTTTTACTATGCTTTTGAAGCAGCTCGTTTAGCCATGGAACACATGACTCCCGTTATTTTACTTACTGATGGTTCTTTAGGAAACGGATCTCAATTATTTAGAATTCCCAAAATGTCGGACCTTCCTGCTATTATTCCTCCTATTGCCAAAGCTAACGATACCCAGTATAAACCCTATCTCCGTAATCCCAAAACTTTAGCTCGCCAATGGGCTATACCAGGAACCGAAGGTTTACGCCATCGTATTGGAGGATTGGAAAAGGAAAATATCACAGGTAATGTTTGTACAGAGGCTCAAAACCATGCCACCATGGTTAGATTACGTAGGGAAAAAGTAGAGAAAGTGGCCGAGGATATTCCTTTATTAACTCCAAAAGGGAAAGCAGATGCCGATTTATTAGTAATTAGCTGGGGAGGTACTTACGGTTCCGTTAGTACGGCAGTAGAAGCTCTACAAAATAAGGATTTTAGCGTAGCCCATGCACATTTTAACTATATAATGCCTTTACCAAAAAACACAGAAGAAATACTTTCCGGACACAAACAGGTAGTAGTTTGTGAATTAAATGAAGGGCAATTTGTAAATTACCTCAGAGGTAAATTTGCCTCTATTCCAATGAAACAATACAATAAGGTACAAGGTTTACCTTTTACCGTTCACGAATTAGTAGATTGTTTCAAAAAGTTATTAGAGGAAAAATAAAAAAGAACAAAGATGAAAATCGAAATAGAAAAATCGGATGTTGCTCTTACCAAAGCAGATTTCGTCAGCGATCAAATGGTAAAATGGTGTCCGGGTTGCGGATCCCATGCAATTTTAGCTGCTATTGAAAACGTTTTCCCCAAAATAGGTTATAAAAAAGAAAAATTTGTATTAGTATCGGGTATAGGCTGCTCTTCTCGTTTCCCTTATTACGTAAATACTTATGGCTTTCATGGTATTCACGGACGAGCCAATGCTATTGCCACAGGAGTAAAAATAGCCAATCCACGACTAAGCGTTTGGATTAATACCGGAGATGGAGATTCTTTAGCCATAGGAGGAAACCATTTTATACATATTATCCGTCGAAATTTAGATGTAAATATCATATTATTTAACAACCAAATTTACGGACTAACCAAAGGTCAATATTCTCCGACCTCCCCCATGGGAGCCATTACCAAAACATCCCCTATGGGAACCATAGAACATCCTTTTAATCCAGGAGAATTAGTTATGGGTGCCCAGGGTTCTTTCTTTGCTAGAGTGCCGGATACCAACCTTAAATTAATGACAGAGGTTATGATGGAGGCTGCGAAACACGATGGCTGTTCGGTTATAGAAATATTAGAAAACTGTGTCATCTTTAACGACAAAGCCCATGCAAGAATCACAGGAAAAGAGGTAAAAGATGATGCCCAACTTCTATTAGAAGATGGAAAGCCTATGATTTTTGGGAAAGAACACAACAAAGGGGTTCGTTTACATGGTTCTCACCTTGAAGTAGTAGAAATAGGAAAGAATGGAATTACAGAAAAGGATCTTTTGGTACATGATGCTCATTGCCAAGATCCTGGAGTTCACCTTATGTTAGCAAAAATGCAATTACCGGAATTTCCAGTAGCTGTAGGTGTTATTCGTTCCGTAAAATCCGACACCTATAATGAATTATTAGAAGATCAAATTGTAAAAGCAAAATCAGAATCTAATATTCACTGTGTAGACGATTTGCTCAACAGTGGAGATACGTGGGAAATTAAATAAAAAATTGGTACATGGCGGGACGTATAGCCAAGAGTATAAAAAATGCAAAAGTCGGACTTGTATTTTGCTCTTTAAACCTACTCTTTACTTTTTTTGCCCGTAGATATTTTATTGATTTTTTGGGAAGCGACCTTTTGGGGCTAAACTCCATTGTCGTTTCCCTTCTTAGTTTTTTAAATATAGCCGAATTAGGTATTGCAGCAGCAGTAGCCTTTTCTTTATACACTCCCCTTTTTCAAGGCGATCATTCTAAAATTAATGCCATAATATCCATTCAAGGATATTTATATAGAAATATAGCTTTATTTATCACCGCTGTTTCCTTAATTTTAATTTTCTTTTTCCCTTTTATTTTTGAGAAAGTAGATTTTCCGCTCTACTATGCTTATGCGACTTTCTTTGCCTTACTCGTTAATGTAATTTTAGGATATGTCGTCAATTATAAGCAAATTATTTTTCAAGCAGATCAAAAAAATTACACTGTTACTTATATTTGTCAGGGTGGAAAATTTTTAAAAATTATAGCACAAATTTTAATTCTCGTTTATTTGGACCCTTCTTATAGCTATTGGCTATGGTTATCCATGGAAGTTATATCCGCCGTTTTCATTAGTATTTCCTTAGAAATAGCGGTGAAAAAATATTATCCTTATTTAAAAACGTCCATTCGTATAGGAAAACAAATACGAAAACAACATGTTTATCTTTTAAAAACCACAAAACAAGTTTTTTTTCATAAAATTGGAGGATTTGCTTTAATGCAAACTAGTCCTTTAGTAATTTATACTTATGCCAATTTGAATTTAGTAACTATTTTTGAAAATTATAATTTGATTTTACTAGGAACCATTTTATTGATTTCCAACCTATTTAACGGATTGGTTTCTGCAGTAGGAAATTTAATTGCAGAAAATATACCAGAAAAAATCACAAAAATTTATTGGGAGTTATTTGCCTTTAGGACTTGGCTTTCCGGCCTTATTATTTTTGGATTTGTATTATTATGCGATCCCTTCATTTCCTTATGGCTTGGAAAGGAATTTATTATGCCTCGTTCCGCATTCTTTTTTTTGACTGCCATTTTCTTTCTTCGCCTTTTTAGAGAAAATACAGACATTTTCCTCTCTGCCTTTGGCTTATATAAAGATATTTGGGCCCCCATAACCGAAGCGGTTTTAAATATCGGACTTTCGTTTCTTTTAGGTTATTATTGGGGACTTACAGGTATTTTGTGCGGAGTATTTATCAGTTTATTTTTAATTATTTTTCTATGGAAGCCCTATTTTCTATTTAAAGAAAAAATGAATATTTCTCCTGCTTCCTATTTTAAAGGAATGCTTAAACATTTAATTCTATTAAGCCTTGCCCTTATCCTCTCTTACGCTTTAATTAAAATAATCCCCATAGATCCCAGCGCTTCTTTTGCCTATTGCGCCCTTTATGGTCTCTGTATTTTAGTGGTTTTTAGCTTCATTAGCCTTCCTTTATTCTATTTTGTATTTCCAGGTATGAGAGATTTTTTTGCAAGAATATTTGCATACTACCAACACTAATTTAACATACTCTTTAATTTCTATGTATAATTTTATACAAGGTCAAGAAAATAATTCTAAAATAGTTTTTAATATTTCTATTCTCTATATAAACTAAATTTAATTTGATTTTCGCAGGCATAATTTGCTCTATATAGACTTTGTCTGAATCTACACTCTCCGCTAATATTTTATTTTCATCCACATATTCTATTGACGCATAATCTGTAAGACCAGGGAGCACTTCCAAAACTTTTAACTGCTCTTTCGAATACATATTCACATATTTTCTTACCTCCGGTCGCGGACCTACCAAACTCATATCCCCTTTAAACACATTATACAATTGGGGTAATTCATCTATTTTATATTTTCGTATAAATTTACCAATACTCGTTATTCGACTATCTGCTCCAACAGTCAGTAAACCGTATTGGTCGGAGCCACTACGCATGGAACGAAATTTATAGAGAAGAAAGTCTTTTCCTGTTTTACCTACTCTGATCTGTTTATAAAAAACACCTCCCCTACTTTCTGTGACAATACCTATAGCTATTATAATCCATACAGGGGCTAAAAGAAGGAGCCCTATCAAAGAAAATAATATATCAAAAAAACGTATCATTTTGCAATTTATAAGTTCAAAACTTTTCTTACAGACCTACAAACCGCCTCTATAACCGTTTGCACTTTCAATGTGTCCAAACCATACCACACCGGAAGGGATATTTCTCGACTATAATTATCATAGGATATTGGATAATCTTGCATTTCATATCCTCTGTTTTTAAAAGCAGTTAATAAGGGCAAAGGTTGGAAATGCACATTAACCGACACTTCTTGATCAAAAATTTCTTGTATTATCTGGTCTCTTTCTGCTTGTCTTATCCCTTTTATTCGCAAACAATATACATGAAACGAACTTAGTTTGTCTTCCGTCTCATAAATAGGTAATTCCGCCCAAGTTTCCTTTTTAAAAGCTTCCTCGTATTGTTCATATATTCCACGTCTGTAGGGTAGCATATCCGTATCATAACGATCCAATTCTACTAAGCCAATAGAGGCCTGTAGATCCGTCATATTGGATTTATATCCGTTATCTATTACATCGTATCTCCATGCTCCTTTTTTCGTTTTAGCTAAGGCATCCTTGTTTTGCCCATGCAGCGACATAGTGCACAAATAATTATATAAAACAGAATTATCAAATGAATTCTGAAAATTTAATGCAATAGCACCTCCTTCAGCGGTAGTTAAATTTTTTACGGCATGAAAAGAAAATACCGATACATCAGCTAAACTTCCACTACGCTTATTTTTATATTTTGCGCCAAAAGAATGTGCCGAATCCGATAAAATTAAAATACGTCCTAGTTGTTTCTGCGGAGGAGTATTAGGAGAAAACAATGCGTTTATAGAAGGTTCTTTCACTAAAGCATTAATTTCATCATAATCACAAGGGAATCCAGCTAAATCCACCGGCATAATCACCTTGGTTTTAGAATTTATCGCACGACGTATATTCTCTACATTAATATTGAAATCTGTAGAATTTACATCCACCATTACCGGCTTAGCCCCGCAATGTATCACCACATTGGCGGTAGCACAATAGGTATACGCTGGTAAAATAACCTCATCTCCCTCTTTTATTCCAAACCATCTTAAAACCAATTCTAAACCTGAGGTAGCAGAATTAACTGCTAAAGTGGCTCCATTGCCACAATAGTCCGTCAAACGCTTTTCGAATTCTTTCGTTTTAGGTCCTGTGGTAATCCAACCAGAACGTAGGGTATCCACCACTTCCGCTATAATGCGTTCATCTATTCTTGGAGGAGAAAATGGTATCATATTTCAAATTTATTTAAATTTATCAATCTCTTTTTATTTCGTCTATCTCTCTTTACGAAGAACTTATAATTTGTATAATTTGTTTACTTAAATATTCATAGTTAAGAGATTCTAAAACATACACTCTTCCCTTGCGCCCCATTTCTTCCCGCTCCTGCTTTGTCATAGAGCTCATCCGCTTAAGGACTCTATAGATTTCCTCCGCATTTTGAGCCTCTACCCTAAAGCCACACCCAAGCCGCTCTATACATAAACTCGGATCATCCAAAGAGGCTATAATAGGTTTCTCTGCCAACATATAATCGGTAAGTTTATTAAAAGAAGTACCATATTTATGTAAGGTAGAATGTACTCCTCCCATATATGCAATATCAAAATAACTTATCAAGGTAGGAATAGCAAGTTTATCCACCGCATCCAAAAAAAGAACATGTTTTAGTGCTTGTCTTTGTGCATATTGCATTAGATCTAATTTACACATTCCATCGCCTACCAAAACAAAAACAATATTCTCGTTTCTTGCCTTTAGTGCAACTTCTAAAAGGATCTCCAAAGCGTTCGACTTCGCATGCCCACCTGCATAACCTACGATTAGGGCTCCATCTCTTCTCCACTTTTCCAATAAGACCCTATGCGTTTCTGGTAAATCCTTTTTATTTTTCCAATCTTGTACATCAAAACCATTAGGAATACAATGAAATTTTCGCCCATCTAAACCCCTACTCTCCAAATACCCTTTCGTATTCCATAGCAAAGAAATAACATAATCGCTATGTTTACACATATAATCTTCCGCTCTTTGCATTAACCATATAAAGGGATGGAAAGAAGAATATCTACCTATTAATTTTGGAGATAAAGGCCATAGATCGTGTAACTCAAATACTAATTTAGCCTTACTTTTATTCGCAAGTATTTTTGCAGGATAAATATCCAAGGGATACGTCGAAGAGGCGATAACCACATCGGCATGGATGTCCAACAAACTTTTCCAATGCAAAAACAACTGAGCTATAAATATAAGCATAGAAAGAAAACGCCTTATGCCATTCTTTTTATACGTGGGCGTTTTCAGCCACCAATAATGAATACCACTAATCTGTTGATGCCCTGCTTGCGGTTGTTTTTTACGTAAATGAGAATAGGTTCCCCCCACAACAAAAACCTGATGTCCCATTTTTACCCATTCTTTACCCAGGTGATACGGTCGAAATTCCATACCCAACTCCGGAGAGCCTGCATAATGATTTATGATTAATATCCTCACTGTAAATTTTATAAAATTCTAAACCCGTTCAAAGTTTTCAAATAATCAACACCCAACTATCCCCCTTTGTCACAAAGTTAAAATGCAATATTCGCAATATTTTAACTTGTTTACAAATTTACAATCCTCCATTTATGGTATTTCTACTCTCACAAATATGTATAAAAATGTACATAATTTTTGGATGCATCAAAATTATCTGCCCATAATGCACAAGCACTATTTCTTAATGTTTGTCCTTTTTTTAATATAAAATCCATTCCCTCTATAAAATCCTCTTCCTTTACATCTTTGGGTAAAAGGTAACCACTTTCCTCTTTTACTATTTCTCTATTTCCTCCTACCATCGTTGCCAATACAGGAATTCTCATCGCAATAGCTTCCATTATAGACACAGGAATACCTTCTAAAAGGCTTAAGTTAACAAATAAATCCACATAATTATTCTGATAAAATTCCTGTATGGTCGAATTGTCTACCCTTCCATGAAGATAAACTTGAAAATTTTTACTCAAAATACTATCTAAAAACGTTTTCACTTCTCCTTTTTTTTCGCCATCTCCAAAATGATGCCATTCTACCTTTTTGTTTTTTGTAAAAGCATAAGCATATAAATTACGTGCAATAAGATCTACTCTTTTTATATTTATGATAGAAGAACAAGATACTACCCTTATAATAGAAGAGTCTTTTTCTGGCCATAAAAAATTTGGAGGAAGAAGAACCTCTATCCCTAAATAACGAGATTGAATTTTAAAGCTCTCTTTCGGGTAACGCTGTTTCATAAACATACTTCCATCTTTGGAGCAAGGGAAAATACCATCCATTTGCAAAAAAGTGAAATTTCTGTACGGCAAATAAACAGAAACCATTTCTTCATATACATCAAAACCATGGGCACGAGAATAACATCGAATATTAGACAATATTTTCCATTTTTTCTTAGCCAAAGCGAAACCTAAAGGCGTATGATTCGTCCAATAACTATATAGAATCACCTCGTTTTTTGCAAGATATTCCTTCCTTTTTCCTATCCAATCGCACACTAAAAAAGCTCCAAAAAGATATTTAAATGCCTGATAAAAAAAGCTAAAAGAAGCAAACATCTTTTTGTTTTTCCACGGCATTTCCCAAAAAAATCTACTACAAAGCATTTTGAAAAAAACAGATACTTTTCTTAAAAGTGAATACTCCGACAAGGTATTATCCAATATAAATCGGCCCAAAGAATTTTCACGTATATAAGAAGATCTCTTACAAGGTAGCAGCGTAATTTGCACCTCTAATTTTTGTGCCATTCGCAACTCTGTATCCACAAATTCTTCCCCAACCTTTTCATACGGAAACGAATGGGTAAATAATATAATTTTTTTCACTTATTCTAATTTAACTTTACAGACTACACATACAATAAATTTTATATTGTCTTTTTATTTACCATATTTCATCCTTAATCCCATATTTTCTACCCCATTCAAACAAATGTTTACTCCCTGTCTAAGTCCTAAAATAATAAAAGAAAACATATCTATTTTTAGAAATATAAGCACCTTTTTCACCCAATAATAATCTGTGTAAAGTTGTACCATGCCTGTAACTAAGACTACTCCCATAAGACCAAATTCTGTATATTTTAAACTTAATATACCAAGCACTACCATCCATACAGAAGTATATAATAAACTCTTGGTAAACGGATATTGATTTGCAGCAATAAGAACTTGGCACATCTGCCACATATTATTATATAAAAAATAAAAAATTGCGTAAGTTAGTAATATGGTAGAGGAAGGTAAGTTTGCATTTGCCCCCATTAAATTTAAAATAGGATTACCTAATAAGATTAAAATAGCAGCTCCAAAAACATAGACTCCATAAAAGGCAAACATTCCCAATGCGGCTTTATTTCTCAATGTTTTTTGCTTGTTGGATACAATCAAAGAGGCTAATAATGGCTGGTAGGCATCCATAAGCGTAATAGCTCCTGCACATATAACACCATACAACTGTATGGTTAATCCATAAGAAGCAACTTCTTCCAAACTACAAAAAACGCCAACTAATAGCAAAGTGGTATTATAGGTAAGGTATTGAGCTAATTTACATATTCCCGCATTTTTAGCATTGTGCCAAATAATAGAAAAAGTTTGTTTTATTTCCTCTTTCTCTATTCGCCATTTTTTTAGCTCTTTCTTCATAGCAGTAACAAAGAAAAAACGATAAGCTAAAAACCTATTTAAAAAAGGGGAAATCAAATAGGCCAAGACCACGCCCAAAAGTCCCAAACCTAATAACAATAGAATTATCGTCAGTATAATTTTAAAAAGCTGAGTAGAGATTTGTGCAATTTGGGCCTGTTTAATTTTCCCAGCACCTATTAAACAGAAATTGTAATAATCATAATAAATTTGAAAAAACATAGACATGGAAAATACTATCCAAATAATTAAGCTGTGATCTACATTAGTAAAACCTTGCGTTACATGATAAACATAAATGGTTCCAACGGAAAGCAAAAGCAACAAAGCAATCATGCCCAATATAGCGTATACTTTTTTTGCAGTTGTAATTAAGGCTGCCAATAAATGATAACTGATATCATTACTTTCTACGAAATCTGCTACGCCTTCCTTTTTTAAAGATTTTGCTCCACTAAAAACATAAGCTATATTTCTAATAAATTGAGGAGCAAAACCAAAATCTACCAATGCCACTAAAGCCCCTACCGAAGCGATAATATAATTAAAACCTATTTCCTCCGTATTAAGTAATTTAAGAATCATTGGTAAGAGTATTATTCCCGATATTACCCGAAGTATCTGTGAGGAATAGCTCCAAAATATATCTCTTTTCCCAATTTTAATTGTTCGCACTCTGCTTTATTTAATTTTCTACTTTTATGCAATCACATGAACTATAAAGCATTTACAGCATGGATAAAATCCTCATCTGTCCTTAAATATATAGGATAAAATCCAGGATCATCATATAAATCTCGAGCAATATACGCTTTCAATAAGGTTTTCATTTTTTCTCCATATTTATCAATACTAGCATTATTTCTACGCACACCATGCAACTGAACATATTGAAGAAACTCTTCAAACAAGGCATTACTTATGTTGAATTCTTTAATAAACTTAGAGGCCGTTGGATATTGTTTTTTCAATTTAGCACGATGGGAGTCGCAATAATCAAAAGCAAATTGATAGCTTAAACCCTGGTTTCCAATTTGATTTAAATAAACAAAAAGAGGATCCGTTCTATATGGCACTGAAACATCTGGTTGAATGCCACCACCACCATAGACTATCCGACCATTTAAGGTATAATATTTAGCGGTATCCGCATGTAAAGAAGAATCGGTTCCTGTCATTTCTCCACTAACATAGCGCTGCAACAAATCCTCTTCGTAATCTTCATATTTCCCTTTATACGGCTTTTGAATACACCTGCCACTGGGAGTATAATAACGAGCCACCGTCAATCGCAAAGCACTTCCGTCTTTAAACTCCATCTGTTCCTGAACCAAGCCCTTCCCAAAAGAACGTCGACCTACAATTTTTCCTCTATCATTATCCTGGATAGCACCAGAAAGAATTTCGCTAGCAGAAGCCGACCATTCATCTATTAAAATTACCAATTTTATATTTTGATAGGCACCTTTACCCGAAGCCTTTATCTCTGTTTTTTTGCGATGATTTCCATGTGTATAAACAATAACGGCATCTTTCTTCAAAAACATGTCTGCAATTTCTATACAAGGTCCTAATAATCCCCCTCCATTGGAACGCAGATCTATGATTAATTTTTTTAATCCCTGCTTTTGTAAATGCTGCATGGATTGAGAAAATTCTTCTGTAGTGGTAGCTGAAAATTTACTAATTTTTACATATCCCAAACCATCTTTAACCATAAAATGAGCATCTATACTATAAGAGGGTATTACATCTCTTGTAATCTCTACCCATGTTAGTTTTTTATCGCCCGATCGTTGCAAGCCCAATTTAACTTTAGTCCCCTTTACCCCCTTTAATTTTTTCATAATCTCATCGGTAGACATTTTTTTACCTGCAATGGTGTCTTTATCAACCATAATAATTCTATCTCCGGATCTTACCCCTACTTTTTCTGCAGGACCTCCACTAACTGGCATAATGATTACTACCGTATCTTTAATCATACGAAATTGCACCCCAATCCCCTCGAAATTTCCCTTAAGATCTTCCGATACTGCTTCAAAATCCTGAGCCGGAATATAAACGGAATGAGGATCCAAACTACGGAGCATAGCTTCTATCGCTACAGTAGTCAATTGTCCATCATTAACCGTATCTACATAGCTTGAATGAATAATCCTAAAAATTTCCTCTATTTTCCTATGCCCCTCTTTCGAAGATTTAGAAAAGGAAGATAAAGATGGAATTTTGGTTCCAAGAAATAAACCCAGCGTAAAGATCAAAGCAAAAATCACCCATGAATTTTTCCGATTTTCAGTCATATTTTTTTATCTCGTATTAAGGGGAAAGACAAAAAATCCGAATTAACAACCCTTATTTAGAGATTATCAATCCGGATTTTATAGCTTTAATTTTATTTTATTGTTTAGTAGCTCCCAAAGCATCTATTTTTTCCTGCATTTTCTTTGCTTCCTCTGTCTTGCGAAGATGTGTATAAATACCCTTTAGTGTAGTCATTGCATCAATGTTATCGGGTTGTGTCGCTATCACTTTCTCCAAATAAGGAATCGCTTTATTCAAAGCTTCATTCGCTAAAGCTTGCCCCTTTTCATATTTTTGAGTTTCTTCCAAAGGAAGATTATCGGCCTCTGATTTTATCTTTATTCCCTTATTTACATAAAATGCACCTAAATTGTAAACAGCCTCTTTATATTCTGGATTCAACTCTAAAGCTTTTTTATAAGCAGCTTCTGCCTTATTTTCTTGATTGCCATTTTCATAAGCTATGCCAATATACAAATATAAAGAAGGTGTTGTTGCCCATTTAGCAAGAGCCTCCGATAGAATTTTTTCTGCCTTTTCGTTATTACCCAATCGTAAGTTTATAGCTGCAGCCGAAGTATATGCAATAGAATCTTCTCCAAAACGTTCTACTAATAAAGCTGCAATTTGTTCCGCTTCTTTTTTCTTATCTAAACGAAAATACACATCCCCTAAACCGGTATAAATTCCCATCATAGGATATTTACAATCTACCAAAAATTGATATTTTTCCGCTGCTTTTTCCAATTGATCATCATTAGCTGCAGATAAGGCTATATTAAAAATTGCAGAAGTATCTAAAGCCCCGTTTTTTTCGCTAAGCACCGCCGATTTTTCAAAAGCAGAGGTTGCTTCATTATACTTTTTCTCCTGAAACTTATCCGCTCCTTTATTGTAATATGCCAAGGCCAATTTCGGCCATTCTAAACTTACCAAAATTTGATTTTTATCGGAAAGATCCAATTCCAAAGCCTTAAGAAAAGAAGCATAAGCAGAATCTTCCGCATTCACATAATTTCTTGCAAAAAAAGCATTAGCGGCTACTCCCATGTAAACACGACCTCTTACAATCCAAGTATTAGCCGAATACATAGACTCCGGATCCTTAATAGCCTCATTTATAGCTTCTACAGCCTTATCTAAACTCTGTGAAGAAAGATTTTTAGTTGCTGTTTTTACTAATTTAGATTGTGAAAACCCAATCTCAAATGTTCCCAACAAAGCTAAAGCAACAATAAAGATTTTCTTTGTCATTTTTTCGTTTATTTAAATTTATTATTCTTTTATGATATTTGAACTGTTATTATCGGAGGCGGAAAAATCTGCACTCTCCTTCGTTTCCAAAGGAATGGTTTCTGTAGGATCCAAAGTCACATCCATCATTTCCTCTTCCAATAGTTCCTCTTCCGGATCAGCATCCACTTTGGTAACGGAAGCAATAGCGTCTTTGCCACGAAGGTCTATTAATTTTACCCCTTGTGTAGCACGACCTACTATTCTTAAATCTTTCACTGCCATACGCAAAATAATACCAGATTTATTTATGATCATTAAATCGTTATTATCGGTTACATCCTTAATTGCTATAAGCGCTCCTGTTTTATCCGTAACACTTATGGTTTTTACCCCCTTACCGCCTCTATTAGTTTCTCTATAATCTTCTAACTTAGAGCGTTTCCCATATCCATTTTCCGATACGACTAAAACATCACAATCCGGAGAATCTATACAAATCATTCCCACCACTTCATCTTCCGCATTCGACAAACTAATACCTCTTACACCGGAAGCGCTTCGTCCCATAGCCCTAACCTTTGTTTCCTGGAAACGAATAGACTTTCCTGAACGCAAAGCCATCATAATGGCTGCTTTTCCATCGGTAAGTTTAGCCTCCAATAATTGATCTCCCTCCCTAACTGTAACAGCAATAATCCCGTTTTGCCGAGGTTTGGAATAGGCCTCTAAAGAGGTTTTCTTTATAATACCCTTTTTAGTACAAAGAACTATATAATTATTATTAACATATTCTTGATCCCGTAAATCTTTTACGTTAATATAAGCCATCACCTTGTCTTCCGATGTAATATTAATTACATTTTGAATAGCTCGCCCCTTAGACTGACGTGTTCCTTCTGGTATTTCAAAAACACGCATCCAATAACATTTTCCTTTTTCCGTGAAGAACAACATATAATTGTGCATGGAGGCCACAAACAAATGTTCTACAAAATCTTCCGTTCTAACCTCAGAACCTTTCATGCCTTTACCACCTCGGTTTTGGCAGCGATATTCACTTAAAGGAGTACGCTTAATATAACCTAAACGAGAAATGGTGATCACCACATCTTCGTCGGCAATAGTATCTTCTATACGAAAATCAGCAGAATCATAAACAATATGCGAACGACGCTCATCCCCATACTTTTCTTTCATTTCTAAGGTCTCCTGCTTAACAATATCCATTCTCAGAGCCTCATCCGATAATATATTATGACAACGATCTATAAACTTCATTAAATCGGCATATTCCTGTTCGATTTTCTCCCGCTCCAATCCCGTAAGTTGTCCCAAGCGCATTTCCACAATGGCTTTCACCTGAATCTCACTTAGCTCAAATCTTGCCATAAGTTCCGCCTTGGCTAAATCCACTGTTTTAGAGCCTCTTATTATAGCAATAACTTCATCTAAGTGATCTAACGCTATTAGTAAGCCTCGTAAAATATGAGCACGTTTCTCCGCTTCCGCTAATTCAAATTCTGTTCTTCGAATTACAATTTGATGTCTGTGTTCTACGTAATATTTAATAAGATCCCGCAAATTCAATAACTGCGGCTTATTATTAACTAAAGCTATATTATTAACACTAAAGGAGGATTGTAGGGCTGTAAGTTGATACAATTTATTTAATACCACATTAGGAATAGCTTCTCTTTTCAATTCAAAAACCACCCTTAATCCATTTCGATCCGACTCATCTCTAATATCACTAATTCCCTCTATTTTTTTATCATTCACAAGATCGGCGATTTTTTTAATCATTTCCGCCTTGTTTACTTGATAAGGAATAGAAGTAACTATAATATGATTATGTCCAGTATCGGTAGTTTCTACTGTAGCTTCCCCTCTCATTATCACTCGCCCCATACCGGTTAAAAAAGCTTCTTTCACTCCATCATAACCATAAATGATGCCCCCTGTAGGAAAATCAGGAGCTTTTACATATTGCATTAATTCTTCTACCGTTATGTCATGGTTAGCTATATAGGCCACAATTCCATCACAGACTTCCGAAAGATTATGTGGAGCCATATTAGTAGCCATCCCAACGGCAATTCCAGAGCCCCCATTAACCAACAAGTTGGGTATTTTAGACGGCAAAACAGTAGGTTCCTGCAAAGAATCATCAAAATTATTTTGCATATCTACGGTATTCTTGTCGATATCGGCCATTAGCTCTTCCGTTAATTTGCACATACGAGCTTCCGTATAACGCATAGCTGCTGGTGGATCTTGATCTATAGATCCAAAATTCCCTTGACCATCTATAAGCGGGTAACGCATAGACCAATCCTGTGCCATACGAACCATAGCTCCATACACCGAACCATCCCCATGCGGGTGATATTTACCGAGTACTTCTCCGACAATTCTTGCAGATTTTTTATAAGAGCTCGTTGAATTAATTCCGTTTTCATTCATTGCGAATAAAATACGACGATGAACCGGTTTCATTCCATCCCTCACATCGGGCAAAGCACGAGCGACAATCACAGACATAGAATAATCTATATAAGCCGACTGCATCTGTTTATCAATATCTACCCGTACAATCCGCTCTTTTTCTCCTGTTTCTTCCATTTTTGTATTTATATCTTACTGTAATACAGCATATTACCGTATTTAAAACTATAACACGAAATTAATCATTTTTCCTGCATTTTCCAAGCTTTTTTATCAACAATAATGACACTTATCAACAATTACAAAAGCTTATTCTGCATTTTATTTTAACCCTTTTAAACTTGTGCTTTTATAGAAATACTATTATCTTTGTACATAATCATCACTAAATATTTTATGGAAGTTAACATTTCAGAAGCACTTAAAAACATACTCACATACGGTATAGAAGAAGCAAACCGCATAGGTAACGATTACGTAGGAGTTGAACATGTTTTTTTAGGAATACTACGAGAGGGCAATAACAATGCTGTCAAAGCACTATCTAAATTTAACATAGATCTAAAAGACCTAAAAAAAAGAGTAGAGGAAGCTATAGAACCAGAATTAGAAAGCGAAACCTTTCCAAAACAAAAAGACATACAGCTCCCTTTAAATAAGCAAATTGACCGTATGCTAAAAGTTATGTATTTAGAGAGCAGGAGCCTACAGCAAGAACAAGTGGAACCAGAACACACTTTATTGGCAATTCTTAAAGACGAATCTGCTCTATTAACCGGAATTTTAAATACCATGGGAGTTAATTACGAAAATTATAGAAGCGAGCTCCAAAAAATCTCACCATTAAACCATAAAAGTTCAGATTCCTTAGAGGGAATTGATATGCACGAGTACGGAGAAGATAAACCAAACGAAAATAAAAATTCTGCTTCTAAAATTTCGGATCCCAAAAGCAAAACCCCCGTATTAGATAATTTTGGACGAGATTTAATTAAGGCAGCAGAAGAAAATCGCTTAGATCCCATCGTTGGACGTCAAAAAGAATTAGACCGTATTGCTCAAATTTTAAGCCGTCGAAAAAAGAACAACCCTATTCTTATTGGAGAACCGGGAGTAGGAAAGTCTGCTATTGCAGAAGGCTTAGCTTTACGCATTGTTCAAAAAAAAGTACCCCGCATACTGCTATGCAAAAGGATCATTACCTTAGACATAGCCTCTATTGTTGCTGGAACAAAGTATCGAGGACAGTTTGAAGAAAGAATGAAAGCGATTCTAAATGAGCTGGAAAAACATCCGGAAATCATCGTCTTTATGGACGAAATTCATACTATTGTAGGAGCCGGCAATACCTCCGGTGCATTAGATGCTTCCAATATGCTCAAACCGGCTTTGGCCAGAGGAGAAATTCAATGTATTGGAGCTACAACCTTAGATGAGTATCGCCAATGTATAGAAAAAGACGGAGCCTTAGAAAGAAGATTTCAAAAAGTAATAATAGAAGCCACTACCCCTGCTGAGACTTTGGAAATACTCCAAAATATTAAAGGGAAATACGAAGATCATCATTTAGTTAGCTACAGCGAAGAAGCTTTAAAAGCCTGTGTTTCTTATACTAATAGATATATTACCGATAGATTTCTTCCCGACAAAGCCATAGACGCCTTAGATGAAGCTGGTGCTAAAGTGCATATTCGCGATGTACAAACTTCCAAAGAGGTAGAGGAAATAGAAGGACAACTATCTATTGCTAAAGAGGATATGATGACGGCAATCAAAAAACAAGAATTCGAAACCGCCGCTCAAATCAGAGATTTAATGAGTAAACTAAGTACTTCTTTAGAAGAGGCTAACACCGCATGGGAAAAACAAGCAAGAGAAAATAAGATAGAAGTTAAGCAAGAAGATGTAGCCGAAGTTATTGCCATGATGTCTGGAGTCCCCATCCAAAAAGTAGCTCAAAACGAAATGTTACAACTTCTAAAAATGGAAGAACAATTGCAGTCTTTGGTTATTGGACAAAATGAGGCCATTCATAATATTGTAAGAGCTATACGTCGTAATCGCACCGGTCTAAAAGATCCTTCTAGACCCATAGGTAGCTTTATTTTTCTTGGTCCCACAGGGGTTGGAAAAACCTATCTTACTAAAATGCTATCCAAATATATGTTTGATTCCGAATCGGCACTTATTAGAATTGACATGAGCGAATACATGGAAAAATTCGCTGTTTCTCGCCTTATAGGCTCCCCCCCAGGGTATGTAGGCTACGAAGATGGAGGACAACTAACGGAAAAAGTACGACGGAAACCATATTCTATCGTACTATTCGATGAAATAGAAAAGGCACATCCCGATATTTTTCATCTACTTTTACAGGTTTTAGATGATGGTCAACTCACCGATGGATTAGGAAGAAAAGTAGATTTTAAAAACACTATTATTATCATGACCTCCAACCTCGGTTCACGTCAAGTAAAAGACTTTGGGCAAGGAGTTGGATTTTATACCATGTCTAAGGAAGCGGAAAAGAGTAAATATGCACGTGCAATAATAGAAAAAGCGCTAAAAAAGCAATTCGCTCCAGAGTTTTTAAATCGTATTGATGAAATTGTTGTTTTTAATAATTTGGAACAAAAAGATATTTTCAAAATTATTGATATGGAGCTAATTCAATTAAAAGATCGTCTCCAAGAAATGGGTATGCAATTACTTGTCACAGAGGGAGCCAAAAGTTTTTTAAATGAGAAAGGCTGGGATCCTGAATTTGGAGCACGACCTTTAAAACGAGCCATTGAACGATATGTGGAAGATCCTTTAGCTGAAGAAATTGTAAAAGGCACTCTAAAAAGTGGACAAACTATTGTAATAGACAGTAATTCAGAAAAGAAACAATTAGATATAACAACCAAAAATGGAGAGAATTAAATTCTCTCCATTTCCCTTTTTAAATCTTTTTCCTTAATTATTTCTCGCTTATCATAAGATTTTTTACCCTTAGCCAATGCTATTTCCACCTTGGCTCTTCCCTTTTCGTCTATAAATAACAATACAGGTATAATAGTGAGTCCTTTTTCCTTTACCTTAGTTTGTAATTTATGTAATTCCCTTTTGCTTAGTAATAATTTTCTATCCCTACGGGGATCGTGATTAAATGCAGTACCATAGGTATATTCCGATACGTGCATGTTTTTTATAAATAACTCTTGCTCTACAAAAAGACAATATGCTTCGTTAATGCTGGCCTTACTCTCCCGAATAGATTTTATCTCTGTTCCTGTTAATACTAATCCTGCAGTAACTCTATCTAACAAAAAAAACTGATACTCTGCTTTTTTGTTTTTAATTTTTATATCTGATTTTAGGCGAGCCATTTTTCCAAAATTTCATTGGCTTTAGCCAATTTTTCTTGTAATATTTTTTGGTTCGTAGCCTCCATAATCAAACGTAAATAAGGTTCTGTATTAGACGGGCGCACATTAAACCACCATTGAGTAAATTCTATACGATAACCATCAAAATCAAAAAATGCTATTGGTTCTTCTTTCGCTGTAAAATAATTTTTCAGCGCCTCCATAGCTCCTTCCTTATCTTCAATTCGTAAATTAATTTCCCCGGAATTGGCGTATGTAGCAATTTCCATTATCAGTTGCGAAACCGTTTTCCCCTTTTTTTTATATTCGCTAAAAATGTGCAACAATAAAGAACTAGCCATTAATCCGGAATCCGAATAATTAAAATCTCTAAAATAATAATGTCCAGCCAATTCTCCGCCAAAAACACCATCTATTTCCCTTAATTTAAGAGCGGCATAAGCCCGTCCAACTCTCCACATTTCCATACTTCCTCCTAATTTTTCAATATAGGTTTTCACCGCTTTAGAAGTTCGTATATCCTGTAAAACATTCCCTTTTAAACCCTTCTCTTTCAAGAAATAAAGCCCCAACACCGCTATCATTAAATCTGGAGATATAAATTTGGAATTTTCATCTACAAACATAACCCTATCGGCATCTCCATCAAAAACAACCCCTATATCTGCGTGTACTTTCTGTACTAACTTTTGAATATCTACAATGTTTTCCGGTTCCAACGGATTTGCCTCATGGTTTGGAAAGGTACCATCCAAGGTGTCAAAAATATAATGCGGCTGATTACCATACAAATCTCTTACAAAAATGGATGCCATTCCATTCGAACAATCCATCGCTATATTTAAATTAGATATGTCCTTGACCCATTTTTTTTGAAACTGTAGATAGGCTTCTTTCTGAGAAAATTCCACGACTTTCCCTTTCTTAGAAACAGGAGTAACTATCCTCTCTTGGAGCCATCTTTCTAATTGGCCCAAACCTGTGTCATAGCCTACAGGAAGTGCATTTTCTCGAGATATTTTAAGCCCATTATACTCTTTCGGATTATGGGAAGCCGTAATCATAACCGATGCCATAAACTTAAATTCTGCCGTTGCCCAATAAACCATAGGAGTGGTAGTTATTCCCAAATCATACACTGTAGCTCCAGCATCTTCTATTCCTTTACAAAGAAAAGCAAAAATTTCAGGAGAAGAAATGCGAACATCTCTTCCTACCAATATTTTTTTTGTATCCAATAATTCTGGAAGGAAATATCCGATTTTATAAACATCTTCTTTTCCAAAATCTTTATTGTATACCCCTCTAATATCGTATGCTTTAAATGCTCCCATAATCATCTACTTTGTTATTCTTTTAATAAATCCGGTCTTCTATCCTTGGTTCTTTTTATAGCCATATCATAACGCCATTGATCTATTTTTCGATCATTACCACTCAACAATATTTCCGGCACCCTCCACCCATTATATTCCGCAGGACGAGTATACACAGGGGGCGAAAGTAAACCATCCTGAAAAGAATCACTCAAAGCAGAAGTTTCGTCATTTAATACTCCTGGAATAAGACGCACTACTGAATCTGTAATTACCGCTGCTGCTAATTCTCCTCCTGATAAGACATAATCACCTATGGATATTTCTTTCGTTATCAGATGCTCCCTCACTCTCTCATCCACCCCTTTGTAATGTCCACAAAGGAGAATCAAATTAGAAGATAGAGACAAGGTATTTGCCATAGATTGATTCAAAACCGGAGCATCCGGAGTAGGAAAAATAACTTCATCATAATGGCGCTCCTCTTGTAAAGAAACTATACACCGAGCTATAGGTTCTATGGACATAACCATACCCGCAGCACCTCCATAAGAGCCATCATCTACAGAATGATGCTTATCCAAGCTATAATCTCTCAGATTGTGAAGAAACAACTCCATTAAACCTTTATTTTGAGCTCTTTTCAAAATAGAATAACGAAGAAATCCCTCAAACATTTCCGGAAAAAGACTAATAATATCTATTCTCAATTTGGGGGTTTGCACAGATTCCTATTTGTTTTCCGATTTATCCTCGGTATCCATTTCTTGTTTTTTCTCTTTCTCTCCCTTTGTTTCCACTTCCTTCACGTCTACTTCTTTTGCGTCTTCTTCTTTTGATTTTATATTATTCACTAAAATTGGCTTATGAGAATCTTTTGTATTATTGCCATCCCCTACATTCCGCACATTATTACTTGCAGCAACAGACTTATTTCTAATTAATTTCATCTTAGCTTCCAAAAGGGCTAAATCTTGTTTGGCTTTTTGTATCTTTTTGTCAAATTCCTGTTTAAGAATTTCCGCATTCTTGGAATTAGACAAAAATCCAATATTGTTTTCCCATAAATGAATATCCGATCTTAATTGCGTAATTTTCGTATTCAAGAAAAACACTTCTTTATCAGAAAGTTTGGAGGCAGCTTCCGTAGTTTCAATACTAGCAATACGACCAACAATATCTCGTTGATTTTCCCTATTCATTCCAAAAGCATGAAATTTTTCATCAATAGCCGATCTAAATTCAGCATATAAACGATCCTTTTCTTTCATTGGAACATGCCCTATTTCCATCCACTTACGTTGAATTTCCTTGACCGAAATCAAAAGAGCCTCTCTCGTATCTTTGACCAAATCTTTAACATCTCCTATCAATGTTTCTTTAATGGCCATATTATCTACTTCCTGCCCACGCATTAATTCATATTGTTCCGACTTCTTACGGAAAAATTCATCACAAGCGCTCCTAAATCTTTTCCATATTTTATCCGACAAACGGTAAGGTACAGGCCCTATTTCTTTCCATTGCTGTTGTAGACGCAATAAATCGGCTGTAGCAACTCTCCAATCCACCCTCTGCTCGGCTATATTTTCCGCCTGTACACAAAGATTTATTTTTAAATTATAATTATTGGTTTGCTCATCTCTTACTTTCTGAAAATATTCTTTTTTATTTTCAAAAAGCATATTAATTCCAGAGCGAAATCGTTCCCAAATAGTATCATTGTCTTTTTGAGGAGCACGACCTATGGTTTTCCACAATTTCATTAACTCATCTGCCTGTGTAGAAGTCTCATTCCAAGCCTTTATAGTCTCGTTTTTTACAGTTAACAAAGCCTCCATTTTTTCACATAGCGCAGTTTTTGCCAAAAGATTCTGCTCCATCTCGCCTTGCATCCTATCGTAATAATCTTTACGCTTTTGAGAAATAGTATCCGATGCCGCTTTAAAACGATCCCATATTTCGTCCTTTTTTTCCATAAATACGGGCCCTATCTCTTTCCAACGATCGTGTAATTCATGTAATTCTTTAGACGCTTTACTCAAAGATTCTTCCAATAAAAGACTTTCCGCTTTCTCACAAAGTTGTATTTTTTCTTCTAAGTTTTTCTTGTAATCCAGTTCTCTTAACTCATTATTAATTTTAACTTTGTCGAAAAATTTTTCTACAAGAAAATGGTAACTTTGCCATAAGTTATTTGCTTCTGTTCGCGCTATAGGTTTTATCTCTCTCCAAGTCTCCGTAAGTTTATTAAATTCATCATAGATTTTTTTCAACGGTTGATCCAACTCTATCAACTGTTTCAATTCTTCCAAAAGAGCAAGTTTCTTTTTCAGATTTTCTTCCATCAACTTTTCTAACTCTTCACTTTTTTTCTGATGAAAATCTTTTATTTTTTGATTTATATCTGAAAATCGAGCCTCTAATTCATCCACATACTGAAAATCCATTTTCACCCCCCCATTTTCCAAGAAATGATCCAAAGCTGCTTTTTTTAACTCTGTTGTTTTTTCACGATATTTCAATCGTAATAACGCAATCATATTTTTAGAAATGGTAAGTTTATTCTGCTTGTATAAATCTTCCAAACTTAAAACAATGGCATCTCTATCTAATTTGCCTACATTGTCTTCTTCCTCTTTAGTAATTTCGTCAGACTTTACTTCCACAACTTCTGCTACAGAAATATTTCCTTCTTCCGTTTGCCGATCTATGGCTTCCTCTTCGGCCTCTAATCTTTGACGTTGAGCAATTTCTTCCAATTCTTTGATACCGGTTTTAACCGAAGCCCCAGTATTAGGAGTGGATTCAGGGATAACGTTTTTTTCGTCGTTTTGAATTAATTCGTCCATATCGGATATATTTAAAAACTCTTATACTTTATTTTTTTATTTTTTCAAACCGGTGGCAGGGGAAGTCATGCTGTTAGATCTATTAACAGGCAATGAAACGGGTGCTATATCGGATTTCCCAAAAACCAATTCTTCTATTAAATTTGTTGCTCCGGCATATTTATCAATGATAAATAACACATACCGTATATCTACCACAATAGTTCTTTGTAAACTGGGTTCATAAAAAATATCACCACTCATGGCCTCCCAATTTCCATCAAAAGCCAATCCTATTAATTCTCCTTTGGCATTAATTACCGGACTTCCGGAGTTTCCTCCAGTTATATCATTCGTTGTAAGGAAACAAGTCGTTAATGTACTATCGCCATAGCGACCAAAATCTTTTATTTTATACAATTCCTTCAACTTAGAAGGCACTATGAAATCCGGATTTTTGGGATCTTCTTTTTGCATCACACCTTTTAATGTAGTTTTAAAATCATAATAAACAGCATCTGCAGGAGCATAATCTTTTACCTGACCATAGCTAATACGCATAGAAAAATTGGCATCTGGAGCATAATTTTTATCCTTATTCATTTCTCTAATTCCCTTCACAAAAAGTCTTTTTGCTACCGCTATTTTTTCATTTGCTAATTGGTTATGACGCTGATTGTAATTATCTCTAAAGCATATAGCCCATTGATATGCAAGATCCTTTTTTAAGGATTTTAGATTAGGATTTGCCAAAAAGGCTTCTATTTTAGCAGAGTCACCCATCATGGTTTTAGAAAATATTTGATCACTTAAACTTAGATAATCTTTTTTGTTTTTATCTACCCACGCAATAAAATTAGCAGGTTGAAGACTGTCGACTATATTTTCATTAAACATTTGAAGCATGCGAAAAGTAAGTTCTTTATTCAATGCAGGGCTATAGTTTTTAAAGAAATCCGGTAAAATAGACCGAATGCTTTTTACTGCATTTTGAATTTGAGTTTCATCCTTACATTCCAATGCTTTTTCCAAACTGTTAAAATTTAGAGCCATACTAAATACTTCGGGGCCTCTTAATATAGCCTCCATAGTATACCACAATAGTTTGCCATTTTCTGCAAGCAAAGTATAACCCTCTTCTAAATCTTTTAATACATTAGAATATTCCGGTTTATCTGCCGCCCATGCTGCAAATTCTTTTTCTATTTGCTGTTTTTTTGCTACAACGTTGTTTTGTTTCAACTGTTTACCTTGTCCAATAAAATATTTCCAATAATTAGCTACCCCTGCATACTTAGAAGAATATTGTATTCTAACCTTAGGATCCGCATCCATATATTTAGAAAAAACATCTAATTTAGCACCTCTAATTTCCACTATCGCAGGAGCTTGTATATCCATTATTTGCTGTACACCAAAAGAGGTGAGAAAACGTTGTGTAGTACCAGGATATCCTAAAATCATAGAAAAATCACCATTTTGAACCCCAGCCAAAGAAATAGGCAAATAATGTTTGGGTTGATAAGGTACATTGTCTTTATGGTATGGTGCAGGCTTCCCATCCGGACTCATATATACTCTAAATATGGAAAAATCACAAGTATGACGGGGCCACATCCAATTGTCTGCATCTGCACCAAACTTACCTATAGAATTAGGAGGAGTTCCTACCAATCGAACATCTTCATAAACTTCGTATACCAACAAATAATATTCATTTCCTTCGTAATAACTTTTCACATTGGTCTCGTACTTACCATTTTCCTCCGCCTCTTTAGCAATTTGACGAGTTACGGAAAAAATGGTATCCCTGCGTTGTGTTTCTGTCATATTGGGAGCAAGATGCTTTACAACCTTATCCGTCACCTTTTCCATTTTGACTAAAAATTTAACAGTCAATCCCGGATTTGGCAGTTCTTCTGCTTTCGTTTTAGCCCAAAATCCATCCGTAAGATAGTCGTGCTCCACCGAACTATGCGCTTGTATCTGTCCATAACCACAATGATGATTGGTAAAGAGCAAACCATCTGGAGATACCATTTCTCCAGTACAACCGCCTCCAAATTGAACAATAGCATCTTTTAAAGACGAGTGATTAATGGCATAGATATCTTCTGCCGATAATTTTAAACCTAATCTATGCATATCCTCTATATTCATTTTCTGCAATAGAATCGGCAACCACATACCCTCATCTGCCTTAGCAACAGGTATACAAAAACTAAACATCATTATGGCAAAAGCCAAACATATTTTTTTCATACAATTAAAATTACAATTAAAATTAAACAAACAACTTCTTTCAATCGAAAATATTTGCCAAATAATTAGCTATATAAACTTATCCCCTTTTTTTAATGCTACATCATTTACGAACTGCCGGATTTGCTGTTCTTCCGACTTTTTACATATCAATAGTACATTGTGATTTTCTATAACTATATAATCTTCTAAGCCTTGTAAAACGGCTAATTTATCCTCTGATACATGCACTATACACCCTCTAGTATCGTAAGTCATTACATTTTTACCCACAATGGAATTTTGATCTTGATTTTTCTGTTGAATTTCATACAAAGACCCCCAAGTTCCCAAATCAGACCAGCCAAAATCAGAGGCCAATACATATACGTTTTTTGCCTTTTCCATAACCCCATAGTCTATGGATATGCTTTTACAAACTAAATAGACTTTTTCTATATAGTCTTTTTCTTCGGGGGTATTCCACTTTTTTTCTCCTGCGGCAAAAAGTTCATCTATTTCTGGTAAATACTCTTTAAACGCACGCATAGAACTTTTTAAAGACCAAATAAAAATGCCTGCATTCCAAAGAAAATCCCCACTTTCTAAAAAGGATTTTGCCATGGCAAGTTCTGGCTTTTCTGTAAAAACCTTTACTTTTTTAATTTGATTATTTTCTGCACAAATTTTCGTATCATCAAACTGTATATATCCATATCCTGTATTAGGATAGGAAGGCCGAATACCTAAGGTGATAAGCCAATCGTTTTGACTGGCAGCTTTGGCTGCAGATAAAACTACACTGCTAAAAACATCCGTTTTTAAGACTATATGATCGGATGGGGTTACAATGATGGTTGCATTTGGATTAACACTGTTTATTTTATAATTGGCATATGCGATACAAGGAGCAGTGTTTTTTCTATGTGGCTCGCATAAAACCCTATCTTCTGTCATTTTAGGCAACTGCGATAGAACCATATCTTTATATGCAGCATTCGTTACCACATAAATATTTTCTTCCGGACAAACCGTTTTAAATCTATCATAAGTCTGCTGTATAAGACTTTCTCCTGTACCTAATATATCTATAAATTGCTTAGGTTGATTGGTTCTGCTCATAGGCCAAAAACGAGCGCCTACACCACCAGCCATGATAACTACATAATAGTTTGGATTCATCACTTATCTTCTTTCTATTAATAAACTATTTGGCAAAGATAAGCTTTTAGATAGGAAAAAAAAATCAATATCCCAGAATTTTAAGCATAGATTTATGGCTCTGCTCCTTGGCAAATAATTTGGTAAAATATTCACCATTTTCGTCTCTATCAATAATAATATGCTTGGGAGCCGGAGTAAGACAATGCTGAACTCCACCATAGCCTCCCAAAGATTCTTGATATGCCCCTGTATGAAAAAAGCCAATATACATAGGTTCTTTATCCTGCATTTTGGGCAAAAATACAGCGTTAGAATGTGCTTCCGCATTATAATAATCTTGACTATCACAAGTGAGCCCACCTAAAAATACCCTCTGATATTCCTTATCCCAATTATTCACAGCTAAAAGAATATATCTTTGATTGATTCCCCATGTATCTGGGAGAGTCGTCATAAAAGAGCTATCAATCATATACCACAACTCTCTATCGTTTTGTTGCTTTTGGTTTATCAAAGAAAATAGAATTGCACCACTTTCTCCCACTGTAAAGGATCCAAACTCTGTAAATATATTCGGATCCGCCACTCCATGCTGGCTACATATGTTTTTTATTTGTGCTATAATTTCCTCTGCCATATACTCATAATCATAACTAAATGCAAGGGTATTCTTTACAGGGAAACCTCCTCCAATATTAATAGAATCTAAGGTAGGACAAACTTTTTTGAGATCACAATACACATGAACACTTTTTGCCAACTCATTCCAATAGTATGCAGAATCTCTAATTCCTGTATTAATAAAAAAGTGCAACATTTTTACAGAAAATTTCTTACTATGCGACAATTTTTCTTTATAAAAATCCACTATATCATTATATCTTATGCCTAAACGAGAGGTATAGAATTCGAAACGAGGTTCCTCTTCAGAAGCTATACGAATACCTACCTGACAAGGCTTCTTTATATATTCTTCTAATAAATTAATTTCATCCTTATTATCTATAATGGGGGTTGTGTGAGAAAATCCCATATTAATTAATTCCGCTATATTCTCTATATACTGCGGACGTTTAAATCCATTACATATGATATAATGGTCCTTATCTATCAAACCTTGGGTATATAATTCTAATATTAAATTAATATCAAAGGCAGAGGAAGTCTCCAAATGCACATCGTTTTTTAAAACTTCTTCCAATACAAAAGAAAAGTGGGAACTTTTCGTACAATAACAATAATGGTAGTCGCCTTGATAGTCTACTTTGGCCATAGCCACATTAAATAAACGCTTCGCTCGCTGAATTTGAGAAGTTATTTTAGGTAAAAAACTAATTTTCAAAGGAGTTCCGTACTGCTTTATTATATCCATTAAAGGCACATCATGAAAACACAATTCCCCTTCTTCCACCCTAAACTCATCCTGTGGAAACTCAAATGTCTGGTCAATCAGATCTATATACTTGTTCTTCATTTTACCAAAGTAATTTACTTGGATCCTTCTCTTTTCAACAACCTAACTTTGTTGAATTTTAAAAAGTGAGCAAAAATACAAAAAACATATAAATAAAAAACCAATAATCACTTTTTTTCTTATCTTTGCGAAATTTTCTTTACAATCGTAACAAAAGGCGCACACATAAACGTGGGAAAAATCAAAACAGCTACAAAATCCCCAAACACCATGGATATAAATCATATTAGGAAAGATTTTAAAATATTAGAGCAAACTATACATGGTAAATATCCTTTGGTTTATTTAGATAATGCAGCCACGACCCAAAAGCCCCAAGAAGTTATAGATGTTTTTTCTTCTTATTACACCTCAATAAATAGCAATATCCACAGAGGAGTTCATCATTTAAGCCAATTAGCCACCTCCGCTTATGAAGAAGCAAGAGAATCTGTTACCAAATTTCTAAATGCAACCGACTCTTCTGAAATCATCTTTACCAAGGGGACTACGGAAAGCATTAACTTGGTTGCTTCCGGCTTTGAAAAAGCTTTTATACATAAGAACGATGTAGTTTTGTCTACCATAATGGAGCATCATTCCAATTTTGTTCCTTGGCAGGAAGCTTGCAAGCGTAATGACGCCCATTTTAAAGTTATTCCTATCACTTCTCAAGGCGGCATAGATTTGGATCAAGCGGAAATCATGCTCAAAACAAAACCAAAAATATTGGCTATAACGCATATATCGAATGTTTTAGGAACTATTAATCCCATAGAAAACCTTATAGAGATTGCCCATAGTTATGGAGTTCCGGTGCTAATAGACGGAGCCCAAGCTGTGGCCCATTTAAAAGTGGATGTACAAAAGTTAGACTGTGATTTTTATTGTTTTTCCGGTCATAAAGTATATGCTCCCATGGGAATAGGTGTTTTATATGGTAAAAAACAATATTTAGAAGCGCTTCCCCCTTATCAATTTGGAGGAGAAATGATAAGCGAGGTTCATGTGGAGAATACCACCTATAATCAATTACCTTTTAAATTTGAGGCAGGGACCCCTCAAGTAGCAGAAGCTTTAGCATTAAAAGCCGCTATAAATTATATAAACCATATAGGGATAGAAAATATTGCACGACACGAGCATCAATTGCTTTTATATGCAAGCCAAAAGTTGCAAGAAATAAAAAATATATCCATTTATGGTACTACACCTAACAAAGCTGGTGTTTTATCGTTCAACCTCCAAAACATACACCCCTATGATGTAGGCATAATCTTAGACCAAATGGGCATTGCGGTACGAACGGGTAATCATTGTGCTCAACCCTTAATGGAAACGCTTCATGTTCCAGGAACGGTACGTGCCAGTTTTGCCGTATATAACACCATAGAAGAAATAGATCAATTTATCTTGGCTTTACAAAAAGCAAAAAAAATGTTAACATAAAAAATAACTTAAATAACTCATGAATCTAAACAAAAAAAAACTCCTAAACACCCTGATGTTTTTAGGCTTTCTTGTGTTTATTTCTCCCATCCAAGCACAGGAATATGAAAGCAATGCTCTTTATGTAAAATTTAAAAACAACGCAAAATTCAGTTATAAAAATTTAGAACAAAAAAACTCGAATCAAAAATTGGTTTCTACTTCCCAATTAAAATTTTCTAATGCGTTAATTTCTCAATACGGTATACACTCCAACGCATTGTCTATGAGTTTATTTGATAATGAAATATTAGATAAAACATTTCGCATCACTTTTGATAACACCACCGATTTAGATAAAATCATAAAAGCAATAGAAAAGCGTGCGGATGTAGAATATGTAGAAAAAGTACCCGTAGCACGTATTTCTAGTGTAAGCAATAAAGCAAAAAAAGCAGACACCGTTATTGTTAATGATCCTTATTACGGAACAGTAGATGGTTTCGTTTTAAATTGGCCATTGGATCTTATCCATACTAACCAAGCATGGACTATACAACGCGGAAAACCCAATATTAAAGTCGCCATTGTAGACAATGCTATTTGGGGAGAACATGAAGATTTGCAAATTCCAGCTTCTTTACAGTATAATGTTACCAGTAATTTACCCGGAAACTCGGCCCCCCCATCTACGGTAAATCAACATCTAACTTGCCCCGCTTTATACGATCAAGCCTGTCCCACCTATGATTGGTCGCATGGCACACACTGTGCGGGAGTTGTGGGTGCCCTTAATAATAATGGCAAGGGAATAGCTTCTTTAGCCTCCGGTGTTACCTTAATGGGTGTAGGCTGTCCTTATCCTTCTGATCCGGATCGTGTATTGGGAGGAACCAATGGTATTGTATGGGCTGCGGAACATGGCGCTAAAGTTATTAGTTGTTCTTGGGGCGGAGCTGGATCCTCTACAGAAGATGCCGTATTAAAGAGTTGTTACGATGAGGGTATTGTGATTGTAGCTGCAGCAGGAAACGACAACAGTAGCGATCTACAATATCCCGGTTCTTCTCCCTACTGTATTGGCGTAGGATCCGTAGACTATAATAGGCAAAAATCCGATTTTTCCAATTATGGATACTGGGTAGACATTACCGCTCCCGGAGGCGCATATACACCTAAGAACACTACTTATCCCAATGTTCATTTAGGTATTTTTAGTACCACTTTTTGTAAAAATCAAAGTTTACGTCTCTCAGGTGTACCTACTTTCAATGATCATTATTATGACGAAATGCAAGGCACCTCCATGGCTTGTCCTTTAGTAGCAAGTTTATGCGCCTTAATGCTTTCTAATGACTCCACCTTAAGCCCAGCAGAAATAAAAACCATATTACAAAATACTTCCCAAAAAGTAGAAAACAACAGTGGTTTCCCTCAAAATGCAGGAATTATAGATGCCTACCAAGCTTTATTATCCATAGCCTCTACTAAATTTTATGCTCCGGCCTCCAACCTACGTGCTATCGTTAAGTTAGACACCGTGAGACTTTCTTGGCAAGCACCTCAAAGTGCAGACAGTCTAAAAATCACCGGATATAACGTATATCGTTTTGGAAAATTAGTTGCCAAAAACATACAAGAAACTTCCTTTAGAGACACTTTGGTTCCAGCAGGAACCCATTTATATCAAGTTGCAGCCATGTACCCTGATGGCATTTCTGTAAGAGAAGAAATAACCGCTAATGTCAAAATGCGCTATAGCGTAACCTTGCGTTGTAGCCCCGATAGTGCTGGGATCTTAACAGGGGACGGAGTCTACAATAAAGATGCTTTTATTACCGTAAAAGCATCTCCCAATGAAGGCTATAAATTCAAGAAATGGACCGATAATGGAAAGGTAAACTTCACTAATCCAAATTACACTTTCGCTGTCAGCAGAAATATCCTTTTGTATGCTATTTTTGAAAAAGATGTTGCATCGGAAGAATTAGATCCATCTCTCCTTAGCGTAAGTCCAAATCCAACGAATAACGAAGTAAACATACGTTGCAATGTGGCCAATATAGAACATATTTCTATTTGTAATATGCAAGGACAAACGGTTCTCACTGTACCTACGATAAAAAGCCATGAGGCGACTTTGTCTATAGAACACTTTCGCAAAGGAGCCTATCTACTCCATGTAGAAACCGAAAAAGGAAAATTCGTTACCAAAATTTTTAAACTATAAAAAAGAAAAGGGTTTCAAACTATTTTACTCTAAATAGTTTGAAACCCTTTTAAATCTTTACAAATTTATTTTCGCCATTAGAAAACCTTTAAGAGACAAACCTTCTAAGAACCCAAACCTCTAAGTCTTATTTCTGTTAAAATTTTTTTTGTATAACGAGGAAAATCTGATTTTTGCATCCAATCATAATACGATGGCTCCATCTTGAAAATTTTTTCCACCGTTTGTCCTTTATATTTCCCGAAATTAAAAATTTCCTCTCCTTGTTCATCATATCCAATAAAACCAGCGAAATCTGCAGTTTTATTCATAGTAGAGAATTCCGCCAAAACAGGTATATCGTTTTTTATAGATAAAGACTCTTTTCCTAATTTATCGAAATACGGTACTCCTGCGTATTTTTGCACCTGCGCTTTTAATACTTCATAGGTCGCCACCGTGTCGGCTTTTGCCCCATGCGCCCCCTCTAATGGCTTATTTAAATAAAATAAGGATGCAGCAGCTAAGGTTCTTTTTTCCATTTTATGGAAAATATTCTGTACGTCTATAAAACGACGACCTTTCAAATCAAAATCCATATCCACTCTTAGAAATTCTTCCATCAATAGGGGAATATCGAAACGATTGGAATTAAATCCAGCCAAATCACCATTGGCTATAAACTGTATTAACTGCGGAGCAATTTCTTTAAAAACAGGCTCTTTTGCTACATCTGCATCATAAATTCCATGAATTAAAGAAGAGGATTCTGGAATATGCATTTCCGGATTCACCCTATAAGTGCGAATTTCCGTATTTTCATTTGGAAAAACTTTTAGAAT
>JAVVTR010000006.1:0-24867 GCA_036653535.1 Bacteroidales bacterium
CGAACGGCATGCGTGGTGGTGTGAGAGGTCGAAAATTAAAGTAGGAGAAAACTACTTTAATTTTCTCCTACTCGATTATAATTGTCCGTATCGTTTACCAAAGCGATAGGCAATGTAAAAATTGAGAAAGCCCATAGGGTATTTATTTTTTGCCATAATGGGAATGCGGGTAAAGTAAAAATCGTACATAAGCCCTGCTTCTATTGCGTGGCTTCGTTCTTGCGTTTTTCCAAATTCAAAATTGAGACCTATTTTTGCGTAAATACCAGGATAGGGACGAAGATGCCAAACTCCTTTCATATAGGGGCCTCTTCTAAGTATATTTTCTATTTGTAAATGTTTAGGATTGTTGGGATTCATTTTTTCTAAGCGGATATCATTTCCCGTAGAATCATAGAGTATATATAGGTATTGTGGAAAAGCTAAGCCAAGGGACAAGCCACCTGAATATCGTAAGGCTATGGTGACACCACCCCAAAAAGGCTTGTCGTTGAACACATAAGAACTGCCATATCCAACTCTAAGCATACAGAAACTATTGATTTGGCCGTATACGTACTTCCGTCCACGATACCAGTTGTTTCCAAAACGTTTAGGATCTAATTGGGTGGCAAACTCTATGTTCCAGCCAGAATAAACAAATTTTTTGTTGTAATGCCCTTGTTCATAGCCAAGACCAAAGCCGGCAGTTTGTATATATCCATAAAAAAAACGCTCCTTAGAATATATTTTTTGTTTTTCCGGAACGAAATCTTCATATACTATCACTTGGGCCCGCAGGTTCGCAAGAGAAGCAAAAAAAATGATTGGATAAATTAGTAAACTGTATAAAATGCGCATGGAGTAAGCATTTTAATAGGGTAGAGCTTCCTTGTGATAAGAATTTCCGTAAGCAGGACACAGTTCCTGGTGTGCAGCACAAGAGGAAAGGGCGTACATTAAAAAAAATCCCAACAAAAGGGTAATAAACCGGCGTGTTTGAAGAACTTGTTTTTGCATAAAATGAAAAATAAAAAATTAGAATATAACTCACAAATGTAGCGATAAGCCCTGTAAAATACAAATTCTCGACAAATATCATCCATAGCAATAAAGTCAAATTGTCAGGTATAGAGATGGGCAGGGAGAGAGGAAAGGAGAGGCTTGAAAACAAACGAATCGAATTTGGAGTTTATATCATTTGCAAAATAGGCAGGGTAGGGCAGTATCTTCTGTAAATGATTCATTAATCCTAATGTTTTAACTTTTGCGCTTAGAAGCGATGTATGGTCTTTTTATTTTCCCCAAAAAGCGGGATACAATTGTGAATTTACAATTGTATAAGCCAAGAAATAAAGAAACAAAATGGCAGAATATACAAATGTAAATAGCATACATGTGTATAGATGGTAAAATAGAGAGTAACAAGAGATATTAAATTATAAAATACTATTTATCAGTTAGTATTGAAAAGTAAAGCAAGGATACCATTAGATAGAAGCCCATAGTTATTAACATATTCCTACAGGTGTATTGTTGTCAGTAAACATACATATTATTAATATTTTATAATTACCACCTAAAGGATTGATGTATGCTTTGGATTAAAAATATTTGGTTATAAATGTAAATTGTTGTACTTTTACATTTATAAATAGTTTATTAGATAACCTATAGTCTATAGTTTACATTTGTTAATTATGCAAAAGAGAATAGAGCTAATTTTAAAAACTCAAAATTTGACGGTTTCGCAGTTCGCCGATCAAATTGGAATACAACGTTCGGGTATGTCTCATATTTTAGCTGGACGTAATAAACCAAGTTTGGATTTTGTAACGAAAGTTTTACAAGCTTTCCCTGCTATTCGTACCGAGTGGCTACTTTTCGGACAAGGGAGCATGTATGTCAAAACGGCAGAATTGAAAGAACAGGAAAAGGGGATAAATATGGAGGTAGCTACCAACAAGACCTATAAGCAAAGCGATTTATATGAGGAAGAAAATGCTGTAGAAAATGCACATAGATCCTGGTCGGAGAAACCCTATCCTTCGGAGATAGAAAATTATAATAGAGAAGGAATAGATGATAAGGGAAACAAACAGGAGATAAAAGATTGTATGTCAGATGGAATAGATCAGCATAAGGACCAGGATCCGCCTTTGCAAGTTTCTTCTACTGCTTGTAAGAATAAAGAAAATCCCAACGAAAATATTATATTTTCTCCCTCTAAAAATAGAAATAAAGTGGATAAAATTGTTTTTTTCTATACCGATGGTAGCTTTGAAGAATATTTTAGTAGAGGATAAGAGGGGGTACTTTGCCAAGGGTGTACTTTCAAAAACCGATATTGCAAAGGGGTTACTTTGTCTAAGAGGGGCGCTATGTCCTTATTCTGTAACTATTTTCGCTGGATGTATTCGGTTTAATATCCTGGAGGTGAGGCTTAATAGGAGAAAGGCCGTAATAAGGCAAATAACATTAACCCCCAGAATCATCAACCAAGGGAATTTTATAGGTACGGAATCTAAAAAATAAACGCTTTCCTCTAAGCGTAAGAGATGTAATTTTTGTTGTAAAAAGCAGAGAAAAAGCGCAATAACATTTCCATAAAGAATACCCTTTCCCATAATAAATAGGGTTTGTTTTATAAATATTCGGCGAATTAGGGCGTTTCCTGCTCCTTGTGCTTTTAAAATGCCAATTTGAGGTCGCCTTTCTATGATATAAATGAATAATACCGAAACCAAACTGATTAGGGTTACTATAAGCATAATAATTAGTAGAACCCATACATTTACGTCTATTAAAGCTAACCAATCGAAAATTTCAGGAAACAGTAGATCGCAGGGATAGCAAGATAATTCGTAGGGTAGCATCTCTGTAAGCGCATTGGCATTTTGTTCGCGTTCTTTGGGTTGGAACAGTTGCAAATCAAAACCATCTACTTGGTTGGTATTCCAGTCATTTAAACGTTGAATTTGAGCAATATCACATAAAATATAAGCTTCATCGAATTTTTCTAATCCTGTAGAATATATGCCTTTGACGGTAAAAGCGCGAGCTTTAAGCAATTCTCCGTTGGTGAAATAACTCCGCACTTTGTCGCCTACTTTTAGTCCTAATTTATTGGCAATAATTTCGGAAATTAGAATCTCGGAAGACATGGTCTTTGGCTTTTGGACGGAGTCTTCTTGGCTTGTAACTTGGCCTAAAAACACAGGCATTCGTCCTGCTTTAAGACGTTTACTAAAAAAAGAAGTGTCGTAGTGTTTAGGAAATCCCTTGAATAAGACTCCATAACTTTCCTCTTCTCCTCTAATTAAGGCTCCTTTTTGTGCGAAAGCTTGGCTGTGTTTAATATATTTTTGTTGAGAAAGTAAGTGTAATAAAGACTTGCTTGTGTGGATGGAGTAAGCTGTTTCTTGTGTCAAAGTATCCTGTAAATAGGGTTGTATTTGTAAATGAGATCCGAACCCGAAAACTTTTTGGCTTACTTCTTCTTTGAATCCTACTAAAATACAAAGAGAGGTTATCATTACAGCTATGCACAGGCTAATACTCCCTATTCCCATTCGTAAAATATTACGGGTGTGTTTTAAAGGAACAGAAAAGGCCCAACGATGTGCAATAAAGGTAGATAAATTCACTTTTTTTTGCAAAGATACAGCATTTTGAATTATCTTTGCACGGCTATGAAAAAGAAAACAAAAAAAATCGCTTATCCTTTCCTTCTCTTATTTTTGTTTGGTTTATATACTGTTGGGATACTATCCAACTCCTTTGCTTTCGCCCAAACGGCCTATGCTTTTCCCTTTCCGGTTTCCGAGCAAAAAAGAAATCCCCCTGCCACAGCGAGCCGACCTTCTATTTCGGAAGTTTCTATTCTACCTGGAATTTCGCAAACAGAAAACTATTTTCCTCTACTACAAGGTAAGAATGTAGCAGTAACTACCAATCATACCGGTCTTTTTCCTGAAAAATCGAATATAACTTCCACTCAAAGAATTTTAGAAAATCAAGAATTAAATTCTTCCCATTGGGATCCGCTCAATAATAATTCTATAGAAACGCCGGTTCATTTAATAGATTCCCTATTACATGCCGGTATTTCTATTAAAGCTGTTTTTTCTCCCGAACATGGTTTTCGTTCCCAAGCAGAGGCAGGCGAGAAAGTAGAAAATTCTATAGATCAAAAAACGGGATTGCCTCTTATTTCTCTGTATGGTTCTCATAAAAAACCAAGTCCAAGCGAATTAAAAGGGGTAGACCTTATGCTTATAGATTTGCAGGATGTAGGGGTTCGATTTTATACCTATATTTCTACCTTACATTATGTAATGGAAGCTTGTGCTCAGGCGGGAATACCGGTCGTTGTCTTAGATAGACCCAATCCCAATGCCTCCTATATAGATGGCCCTGTTTTAGACACGCATAATTGTCGCTCTTTTATAGGCTTACATCCTGTACCGGTGGTATATGGGCTAACGATAGGCGAATATGCCCAAATGATTAATGGAGAAGGATGGTTAGAAAATGCTATTTCGTGTGATTTATGTGTTATTCCCATAGAAAATTACACGCACGAAAGTATATACATATTACCGGTATCCCCCTCGCCTAATTTACGTAGTATGAGCGCTATTTATGCTTATCCTTCTCTTTGTTTTTTTGAGGGAACCCCCATTAGTGTAGGAAGAGGTACTTTTAAGCCTTTTGAATGTTTTGGCTATCCTAAGTCCCATATAGGAAAATACAGGTTTACCCCCCAGTCGATAAAAGGGATGAGTCAAAATCCGCCCTATGAAGACAGATGCTGTAGAGGGTTTGAGATTAAATCAAAAGAGGCTTTACAAAATAGAGAATCGGGAAAAATTAATTTACAATATTTGTTGAAGATGTATGAAGATTATCCCGATAAAGCAAACTTTTTTACCCCTTTTTTTAAGAAATTAGCTGGAACCGAGCAACTCTCTAAACAAATAAGGCAGGGTTTGCTGGAAGAGGAAATACGGGAGTCGTGGAAAAAAGACATAGAATCATATAAAAAAATAAGAGATAAGTACTTGCTATATATGTAATGAAAGAAATCTAAGGGTGGTTCATCTTAGCCAGACTTAGATTAACTTTAGCGGAAAAAAGAAAATTTATAGTATGCATCCTTTGTGTTTAATGGGCCTTTCCTCTGTGAAAAATAGGACGTTATTCCTAAGATCAAAAAAAATAAACAATGAAAGTTTTTATACCGGCAGCCGGTCTTGGAACTCGCTTAAAACCCCTAAGCGATTATCATCCCAAAGCTTTGGTGCAATATCAAGGAAAACCATTAATCGTCTATCTTTTAGAAAAATTAGAAAGTCAGGGTTTTTGCGATCTTATTATTAATATCCACCACTTTCCAGATCAAATGCGGGAATTTTGTACGGCCTATGCCTTGGCTCACCCTAAGATGAAAATACAACTTTCCGATGAAAGTAATTGTCTGTTAGATACAGGAGGGGCATTGGTTCATGCTTTGCCTTTTTTTAGGGAAGAGAAATTTATTTTGGTTCATAATGTAGATATAATTAGTGATTTGTCCATAAAGGCCCTAGTTTCTCGGTTTGAACCCACGCAAATGGATGCATTGTTGGCGGTTCGAGAGCGAGAAACGAGAAGAAAACTTTTGTTTGAACCTACTATGTCTTGTTTATGTGCTTGGGTAGATACACAAAATGGAGCATATAAAGGGAAAAAGCCGGAAAGTACGTGGAATGCCTATGCCTTTAGCGGAATACATATACTAAAAGTAGATTTAATAAAGGAATGGCAGCAATTCTATGGAGAGGAGCTTCCTTTTTCTATTATTGATGCTTATCTAAAATCATCGTCTCACAGAAGGATAAAAGCATACTTACAGCAGCAGGGGCTATGGAAAGATATGGGAAAAGTGGAGATGTTTACATAATTATTTTAATAAAAAGAATAAACTTATCATTATTAAATATGGTAAGATCCAACTTTTTAAAAATTTCTTGTAAAACACGGAAAAGGGTTCGGAGGATGTTGTTTGTCGATTCTCGATTCTCAATTGCCGTTTGTCGTTTGTCGCTTGTCGATTCCTCCAAAGAACATATAGAAGTATAAGATAAATTCTAAGTTCTTTTTTGAGATGCTTTTCTATGGATTTATGCTAATGGTTTTAAGCAAAGGCAAAGCATATATAATATTCTAGCCCCTACGTTCCCATCGTATTCCTCTTTTGGATTGTCTAAGTCCGGAGCAACTTCACAAAGATCGAAACCTATAATTTCTTTTCCGCTGTTTCGAAGTTGACTTAAAAGGTAACGAACCTGAGCAAAACTTAATCCTCCGGGAACAGGGGTGCCGGTATGAGGGCATAAAGATGGTTCTAAGCCGTCTATATCAAAACTAATATACACTTTTTGAGGTAGTTTTTCTATTATTTCTTTGCAAAGTTGCGACCAAGATTCTCCCTCAAATCTTCTTTTTTGAAGAAGAATATCCGGAAAAGAAGCAATACGATTGGGGCAAGTTTGTATTATTTCTGCCTCTGCTGGACATAAATCTCGGGTGCCTACTTGCACTAAATTTTGTATTTGTTCTATTTTCAGGGCATTATAGAAAATAGAGGCATGAGAATAAGTAAAACCCTCATAGGCTTCTCTTAAATCGGCATGTGCATCTATATGTAAAATACCAAATTGGGAATACTTTTGGGAAAGAGCCTTTAAAAATCCAAGAGGAACACTATGATCTCCTCCTACTATTCCTATTCTTTTATGTTGATTTAAAAGATCTTGACAGGTGTCGAAAACCCATTCGTTGAGCATTTCACAGGCTTGATTCACGATAAGTAAATCGTCTTTTCGATTTTCATTGTCTAAGTCATCGTTTGGGTCGAAAGAAAAATTTTCAGCATGGTCTATAATTCTACTTGCCATGGGACGAATTTGCGAAGAACTTAATTCCACACCGGCACATAAATTAGAATCCAAGGTAGCAATGCGCGATTCCCAAGCGAAAGGAACCTCATAGTCGAAAAAATCGAGCTGACAGGATGCTTTCCGTATGCTTGCCGGTCCTTTGGCAGCACCGGGCTTATAAGAAGTGGTTACGTCCCAAGGAACGGATACTAAAACGGTGGAGGCTTCTTCTACAGAGTAAGGGAATCCGAAAAAATGGTCGTTAGAAGGGCAGGCAGCATTAGGATCAAATTTTTTCATATTGAAAGAGCATTTTAAGAGAAAGAATTAGCATATAAGGCTTAAATTTATTCTAATTTTACAATCAGGGGCATAGGGGCATAGGGGCATAGGGAAAAAGCTATCACGCTTATTGTCTTATAAATGGGTTAAAATTAGTATAGAAAAAATTAGTAGCTATTTATAGCTGCATTAAAGTATTTTTATTTCTGTTCGTCGGTTCTTGCTTCGGCCTTCTTCGTTTCCATTATCCGCTAGAGGATGAGTATCTCCGTAACCAATGGTAATGATTCTTTTGGTAGAAATTCCCTTGTTTTGCAGATAAGAACTTACTGCGTCAGCCCTTTGTTTGGACAATAATAAATTGTAGCTGCTGCTTCCGGTCGAATCGGTATGCCCGCTTATTTCCACTGTAATATCAGCATTTTGTTTTAAAAGCTGATAAAGTTTATTTAGTTCGGCAAAGGAGGCATCTTTTAATTGATATTTATCTGTTTCGAAAAAAATATTTTTCAAGGTCATTTTTTCTCCGGAAATAATTTTAGAAAGGCGAATAACTTTATGTTGTGGTTCTATTGCTTGACTATCGGTTATAGCAATATGTTCCGAAAAAAATAGGTAAGATGGATAAGATACATTTAAGGCATAGGCCTCGTTAGAAGGGATACAAAGAAGGAAGGAGCCGTTTTTATCATCGGCAAAAGATTCTATACTAACTTTTTCATCGGAAAGGTTAATTAGTTCGAGTTTTGCTCCTAAAGGCTGATTGGTAACGGCATCCACTACCGTTCCGCTCATGTAGGAAACTAATTTTGGCCGAGCTTGTTCGTAAAGGCGAAAGCAATAAATATCTCTTTTCCCTTTTCCGCCCAATTGGTCGCTGGAAAAATAAGCGGTGTCGCCTAAGGCATTTACACTTAGGGTGGCTTCATCGGCGTATGTATTAATAGGATAGCCCAAATTAACCGGACTACTCCATTGATTATCTGCTTGTAGTCGGCTGTAAAACAAATCCAATCCGCCTAAACCTGGATGTCCGTTGGAGGAAAAATACAAGGTCTTTCCATCGGGATGTATAAAAGGAGAATTTTCATCGGAAGGGGTATTAATGGGGGAACCTAAGTTTTCCGGTTCCGACCAAGTGGCATTATTTTGCAAAACTGTTTTCCATATATCACTTCGTCCGAAGCCACCAGGGCGGTTACTGCAAAAATATAGAGTCTTTCCATCTCCAGCCATAGAGGGTTGCGACTCCCAAAATTCGGTGTTTACGGTACGTCCCAAATTAAAGGGCTTTTCCCACTGTTCGCCTTTGCGTTTAGAAACATAAATATCGCAAGAACCTATCCCATCTTCTCTATTGCAAGCAGCAAAAAAAAGGTAACGTCCATCGGGCGATAAGCACTGGGCTCCTTCGTTTCCATCGGAATTCACCGGTTCGGGCATACGTTGGGCTTTGGTCCAGCGAGCAGAAGAATCCTTATGCGAAATAAAAAAATCTTCTTCTAAAGGGGCCGTTTCCATTTTGTCAGGAGTATAACGCCGGGTAATAATAAGTTTAGAACCATCTACGGTAACGATAGGGAGATATTCTTCTTCTGGAGTGTTGATGCTGTCTCCTAAATTTACAGGTTGAAATGGAACTATATTTTTGGATAGTTCCCAAGAATCTTTATTCTGTAGTTTTCTTGCAATAGCAGTAGCCTCTAATTTTTTACTGTGGGAAGGATGATTTAAAAAAGAGGTAAAATCTTGGTCGGCTTGTGCGTAAAGGCCGATACTATGTTCTAATTTAGCTATGGTAAAATAGGCATTAGGAAACACGTCCGGATTGATATCTAAACTTTGTCTATAACAAAAAATAGCAGAATCTATAAGATGCTGATCTTCTAAAATTACTGCTTTTAAAAGCCAAGCTTCCGCATAGAGAGGTTCTATCTCCAAAGCAGTATTTACAAAAAGGAAAGCACGTTTAGAATCGCCTTCTTGATAAAAATTTCTTGCATGCTCGAAAGATAACATGGCTCGCCTTAAATTGGGCGTTAATTCACTTTGAGCAGAAACCGGAAAAGAGAGTAGGTTCCCGCCTATAAGTAAAATACATAGAAAACGCCACCAAGCATTCATTATAAGAAAATCACTAAAAGACCTACCACCAAGCAGTAAATGGCAAAATAAATTAATTTACCTTTTTTTACCATGTTAATCATAAATTTACAAGCAGCCCAACCAGAGAAAAAGGCGGCTAAAAATCCTATTAACAAAGAAATAGGTGAAATAGAGGAGGTGAAAATATCGCCTGAGACCACATTTAGAAGATTCTCTCCCAAGATAGGAATCAAAACCATAAGAAAAGAGAAGCGAGCAATCTCTGTTTTTTTATCTCCCAATAAAAGGCCGGTGGCTATCGTGGTTCCGGAGCGTGATAGGCCAGGAAGAACGGCTACAGCTTGAGCCAATCCAATAATAAGAGCATCTTTATAGCTAATATCTTTTTTCCCAGATCCTAAATAAGTGGCTAAAGTAAGTAGGGTAGCGGTTAATAGAAGCATACAACCGACTAATAAAAGTCCATTTCCGAAAAGACTTTCCACTTCCTCTTTAAAAAAAACGCCAATGATAGCCACGGGTATCATAGAAATGGCAATTTTTATAATATAAAGTGTTTCTTCGTTGAGGGTAAATTTAAAAAGCCCTTGAAAAAGGCGAACTATATCTTTCCAAAAGACAACAATAGTACTTAAAACGGTTGCTCCATGTACAACAACAGTAAATAAAAGATCATCCTCCGTATGAATTCCCAAAATAGCTTTGCCTATTTCCAAATGACCACTACTACTTACCGGTAAAAATTCTGTAATTCCTTGTAAAATACCCAATAAAAGTGCATCTAACCAATCCATAAATGTATAATTAATTATAAGGCGAGTATCCGTAGTAGGTTTCTTGCCATGAAAAGTTTAAAATATTTGTGTGGAAGCTGTTTCAAAAACTTTATTTTGTTTTTGGAGCTTTATTGGTAGAGTCGTTTTTATCGCTTTTATCGGTTTTATCGATTGGTTTTTTCATAATAGCCACTATCTCAATGATAATACCTGCTAATAAAACCAAGGGAGAAACTACTAATCGGCGCGTATTGAATAACTCTTCATTAAAAATGTTAGGATCTTCACTTCCTCCGCCAACCATTAGAAGATAACCAATGGCTAATACCACAAGGCCGACAATCATGAGAATATAATTTTCTTTTCCAAAAGCGAAATCGAAAAGTTTTTTTTGAGGGGTTGCTGGTTCTTTGCTCATTATGTAAATTTTAGGATTGTTGATATTATATAATTTTCTAAGTTAGAAATTTTTCATAGAATTAGCGATAGATATTGTCGCTATTACGCATGTGTAGGTATTTATTTACTGAAAACCAGGCAGATAAAAATGTAAAGAGCAGGCCAATGGTGAATAAAAGTCCATAAACGCAAAGAATCATACTAAAATCTTGTGTGCCAATAATATCAGGAAATTTAGTATCCAAATAAAATAGGGCTAAACTTAAAAATAAAATAGCAATCAACGAACCTATTAAACTTTGCAGTAGACTTTTTAAAAGGAATGGTCGGCGTATAAAACTGGCCGTAGCTCCTACCAATTGCATGCTATTAATAGTAAAACGTTTGGAGTAAATAAGTAAGCGTAACGTATTGTTTATTAATGTTATAGAAACAATTAAAATAAGCAAACTAATGGAGCTTAACCAAAAACTAATTTGTTTTACGTGGTCGTTTACCAAACTAACTAAATCTTTTTGGTAATACATCTCCTTAACAAGATGGTAGCGAGTAAGTATCTTCTCAAAACGGGCAATACTGTCGTTATGGGTATATTGGGCATTAAGATGAATTTCAATGGAGGGTAGTAGAGGATTATAGCCTAAAAAGTCTATAAAATCGTGTCCCAAATCTTTTTGTAATTCCTGTGCGGCTTCCTCCTTAGTAATATAACGGGTAGACTTCACGTAAGACGAAGAGTCTAATTTTGCTTTGAGATCTAAAATATCTTGTTCTCGTGTAAATTCTTTAATCATTAGAGTAAAGCCTATGTTTTCTTTTACATAGTTGGAAATCTTATGGGTATAGCCTAAAATAAGCCCTTGTACTCCCAATAGAAAAAGAACCATAGCAATGGATAAAATGGTAGTAAAATGAGCTCCTCGAATACGTTTTTTTTGAAACTTTTCGTCTTCCTGCTGAATCATGAATTTTCTTTTAGCGCTGCAAATTTACATTAAAAAAAGCGATTTAAAAAAGAGAGAGGGAGTAAGGCCTCTACAAACTTTCCATTATAACTCTATTTTTTATTATAAAAGCTTAGATTTCAGTAAAAAAAGCAGGACGTTCCTTCCTTTTAAGAGCAGCATTTTTTTAACGTTGTTGTTTTACTATGGCTAAAGTTAGCGGCAAGTTATTATTGTCAAGTTATTGGGCGCTCTACTGTTTAGATAGTAGCAAATAAAAAAATATATCTATATTTGTACCTTTAAGCTAAGGTAGAAGTTGGCCCTTTCTTTGGAGAAAACCACTTCTAAATATTTTGTATCTTTAACATAGAAGTTGTTTTTTTAATTAAACCATTTCTAAATAATTGAATATACCATGGAGTATAATTTTGAGGGCATAGAGTCTTTTTGGCAAAAGTATTGGAAAGAAAATCAGACTTATAAAGTTAGCAATGTTTCTGAAAAACCGAAATATTATGTATTGGATATGTTTCCTTATCCTTCGGGGGCTGGTTTACATGTAGGGCATCCATTAGGTTATATTGCCACAGATATATATACGAGATATAAGCGTTTACAAGGATTTAATGTTTTACATCCTATGGGTTTCGATGCTTATGGTCTGCCTGCCGAACAATATGCTATACAAACGGGTCAGCACCCTGCTATTACTACACAAAGGAATATAGTTCGCTATCGCGAGCAATTAGATAGACTTGGTTTTTCTTTCGATTGGGACAGAGAGGTAAGAACGTGCGATCCTGCTTATTACCACTGGACCCAATGGGTTTTTATTCGTTTATTTAATTCTTGGTACGATAAAAAGAGAAATAAAGCTATAGACATAAATGATTTAATAAAAATTTTCAACCAAGAGGGAAATAGGAGGATAGTAGAGCAAGAGCAGGCTTCTTGTAGCGTTCACCCTTTATTTACGGCTAAAGAATGGCTATCTTTCTCTGAAAAAGAGCAGCAGCAAGTCTTAATGAATTATAGATTGGCTTACCTATCCGATACCTTAGTGAATTGGTGTCCCGTATTAGGAACCGTATTAGCGAACGATGAAGTGATTAATGGACTTTCTCAAAGAGGAGGACATCCAGTAGAGCGCAAACGTATGCGTCAATGGTCGCTTCGTATTACTGCTTACGCCGAACGTTTATTAGATGGCTTAAGGGAGGTAGATTGGAGCGACTCCCTTAAGGAGATGCAAAAAAATTGGATAGGAAAGAGTATCGGTGCTTCCCTTCGTTTTAGATTGGACGAAAACCAAAGTTCTTCCCTCCCTGCTCTAAATAGTATAGAAGTTTTTACTACGCGTCCAGATACGCTTTTTGGGGTTAGTTTTATGGTGCTTTGTCCCGAACACGAATCTATAGCTTCTTTAACCACTCCCGACCGAAAGGAAGAGGTAGAAACTTACCTGCAGTTAACCAAAAACAGAACGGAGAGGGAACGTCAATCGGAAGTGAATAAGGTAAGTGGGGTTTTTACCGGGTCTTATGCTTTACATCCTTTTACCGGCGAAAAATTGCCTATATGGGTATCCGACTATGTATTAGCTGGATATGGAACAGGGGCCATTATGGCAGTAGCGGCTCATGATAGTAGAGATTATCGTTTTGCTTGTCAGTTTAATTTGCCTATTAAGCCGGTGGTTTCTGGAGGAGATATAAGTAAGCAAGCTTATGAAGCGAAGGATGGGGTGTTAATTCATTCCGATTTTTTAAATGGTCTTAAGGTTAAAGAGGCTATTTTGAGGATGATAGAAGAAATTGAACGCTTAGGTTTAGGTAAATCTAAGGTCAATTATCGTTTAAGAGATGCTATTTTTAGTCGTCAACGTTATTGGGGGGAACCTTTTCCAGTGTATTACAAGGATAATATGCCTTATACCTTGAACGAAAATGAATTACCTTTGGAATTACCGGAAATAGATCAGTATTTGCCAACCGATAAAGGAGAGCCTCCTTTAGCACGAGCGGTGCATTGGGTAAATAAAGATGGTTATCCTTTAGAAACCAATACTATGCCTGGATTTGCTGGTTCCAGTGCTTATTACCTGAGGTATATGGATCCCCATAACGACCAAAACTTAGTTGGTTCCCAAGCTAATCAATATTGGCAAGAAGTAGATTTGTATATGGGGGGAGCCGAACACGCCACGGGACATTTAATTTATTCTCGTTTTTGGAATAAATTTCTTTACGATTTAGGAATAGTTTGCAAAGAGGAACCCTATAAAAAACTAATCAATCAAGGGATGATACAAGGACGAAGTAGTTTCGTTTTTCGTCTTAATTATTTTTCGTATAGAGAGTATTTGAAGAAAAATCCTATACCAACCGAATTAAAAGATATTTCGGATAAAGATATTCAAGACGGAACTCGCCTTATTTTTGTGTCGAAAAATCTGCACGATCGTTCCGAGTACACAGATACGGTTCATGTAGATATACACTTGGTTCACAATGATATATTAGATACCGAGGGCTTTAAAACCTGGATGCCTCATTTTGCTTCTTCTGAATTTATTTTAGAGAATGGAAATTATATTTGTGGAGCGGAAGTAGAAAAAATGTCGAAATCCATGTATAACGTTCAAAATCCCGATGAAATAGTTTCTCAATATGGAGCCGATACCCTAAGAATGTATGAAATGTTTTTGGGGCCTATAGAACAATCTAAACCTTGGGATACCAAAGGAATAGAGGGCGTTTTTCGATTTCTAAAAAAGTATTGGCGTTTATACTTTAAGGAGGAGGAAAACTTTAAACTTTCCGAAGAAGAACCTACCAAAGAGGAATGGAAACTATTACATAGTGCAATAGGAAAAATACAAAAGGATACAGAGCGCTTTTCGTTTAATACGGCGGTGAGTAGCTTTATGATTACGGTTAACGAATTAACAGAATTGAAATGCGATAAAAAAGCTATTTTAGAACCTCTATGTATTTTATTGTCCCCTTATGCTCCTCATATAGCGGAAGAGGTTTGGAAAGCGATGGGGCATAAGGAAAGTATTACCTATGCAAGCTATCCAGTTTATGAAGAAAAATACACTATAGAAAACAATTTTAATTATCCGGTTTCTTTTAATGGGAAAATGCGTTTTAGTATAGAATTGGCCCTAAGTATGTCTCCTGCGGAAATAGAGCTGGCTGTTTTGAATAGTCCATTGTCTTTGAAATGGTTAGATGGGAAAAGCCCCAAAAAAATCATCGTAGTTCCCGGACGGATTATTAATGTAGTATTGTAATATTGCAATTTATGTTATGATTTGGGTCGCCATTTGGCTTGCCATTTGGGCCGCCATAGACAATAATATATGGATCCATCTACCCTAATATACATTCTAAAAACAACAAACACTATGAAAAAATTAATGGTACTAATATTTGCATCCATCTTGGGATGTAGTATGCTAAATGCAAATGAAACGCCTATAACACAAAAACAATTGCCGGTTATTGCTCAAAATTACGTAAAAAAACATTTTTCAGGAATTAAATATCTTTCTCTTTTAAAGGATAATGAGGATGGAGAATTCGAAGTTTCTCTTGCTAATGGTACGAAAATAGAGTTTAATAAAAACGGAGAATGGAAAAGTGTAGAAAATAGGAATCTATCGGGAGTCCCAACTTCGGTATTAATGCCCTCTAAATTGCTTGTTTATCTAAAAACAAATTATCCAAAGGACAAAGTATTTAAATTTGAAAAGGATAGTGGTTTATTTTCCTTCGAGTATAAAGTAAAACTTTCCAATGGTTTGGAATTGGAATTTGATAAAGAAGGAAGTTTTCTTCGAATAGACGACTAATTGTAGATAGACTATTTGCTGCAAATAAACGAGACGATAAATGACGGATAGACTATCTATTGCTAATAAACGATATAATAAATGACGAATAGATTATCTATTGCTAATAAACGATATAATAAAGTGCAACAGACAATTAAGTTTGAATAGACGACAAAATGGAACAGATAATAATGCTTATATATGAAAACAAAAAAAATATCCAAATGGATAGGTTTGTGTACTTTATCGATGATATGTTTCGGCTTTAGTTCCGATAAGAATAGTTTGGAAAGCTCCTTTATTACAGCAAAAGAAATTATGGAAGCTACCTCTGCCCTTAATAAAAAATATAGGGCAGAGGATGCACAAAAGCGTATTGCCATAGGCGTGAAACAAGTGGCGGAAACTTGGCTAGAAACCGATGGAACTCGCCCTGAATTTGTGCAATTTTGTGTGAACAATTTTGAAGCGGATAGTGCACAATTAGATGTTTTATTTCAAAAATTGTCTCGTAATTTGGAATTGCTTTTCGGGTATCATAATAAAATGAGTGTAGATCTAAAAATTCCTATACAAGTATCTGGGGATGAAATTACAAATATAGATGAACTTTTTGGCGGTTTGAATCCATCGGCTCATTTTACAGACGATATGTATGCCAGTAAAATTGCTTTTGTATGTCTACTCAATTTTCCAAGGTATAGTTTGAGTGAAAAAAATGCGCAAGGGGGACAATGGAGTCGTCAACAATGGGCGTATGCTCGTATGGGAGATGTGTTTGGAGCAAGGATACCCGCTTTATTGTCACAAAAATTTGCGCAATTGGAAACCGAAAGTGATAGCTATATTTCCGATTATAATATTTGTATGGAAGGCTTAGTAAAGGGTAAGAAAAAGGATTTTTTTGCGCCCAATACCCATTTAATTACCCATTGGGGCTTGCGAGATGAACTCAAATCGCAATATGGGCAAAAAGAGGGGCTTGAAAAACAAAAGCTAATTTATCAAGTGATGAAGCGAATTATAGCCCAAGATATTCCTTCCATCGTTATTAATAATGCAAATTTAGAATGGGATCCTTACACGAATAAGGTGAGCGATCAAGGAAAATTAATAGAAACGCTTCCAGAGGCAAATGTGCGATATGAATATTTATTGAAATTTTTTGGGGTAGCCAAAGAAATGGATGCCTATTATCCCATGTATCCAAGCTACATTCAAAGAGTGTTTGATTTAGATATGGAATTGGGACAAAAAGAAGTAGAAAAATTATTTACCACTTTGCTCTCTTCGGAACAAATTAAAAAAACAGCCAATCTAATTGCTAAACGTTTGGGGCGAAAATTAGAAGCGTATGACATTTGGTATGCGGGTTTCAAAGTGGACAACGAACTTTCGGAAGCCCAATTAGACCAATGGACAAAGGAAAAATATCCTACCACTCAAGCTTTTAAAGCCGATTTACCTCGTGTCTTAATGCAATTGGGTTTTACCCCCGAAAAAGCCGATTTTATTTGTTCTAAAATAACGGTGGATGCTTCGCGTGGAGCTGGCCATGCTTGGGAGGCGAAAATGAAAGGAGATAATGCTCGCTTACGTACACGAATAGGGGCGGATGGAATGAATTATAAAGGCTATAATATTGCCGTACACGAATTTGGCCACAATGTGGAACAAACGCTTTCGTTGTACGATATGGATTATTATATGTTAGGAGGGGTGCCTACTACGGCTTTTACAGAGGCTTTGGCTTTTATGTTTCAAGTCCGTAATTTGGATTTATTGGGGGTAAGTGCTGTAAAATCGGAAGAGTCGGATGATTTGGAATGTTTACAAACTTTGTGGTCGACCTATGAGATTATGGGCGTATCTTTGGTGGATATTCGTGTATGGGAATGGATGTATGCACATCCAAACTGCAATGCAGACGAGTTAAAAGAAGCGGTAATTCGTATTGCCAAAGAAGTTTGGAATACCTATTATGCCCCTGTGTTTGGTAAAAAAGAGGAACCTATTTTGGCTATATATTCACACATGATTATTGATCCCTTGTATTTACCTTCTTATCCAATAGGTCATTTAATTGATTTTCAATTAGAACAAGCCGTAAAAGAAAAGAATTTTGCCAATACAATTATGCCTTGGTTTGAACAAGGAAAGTTGACCCCTAAGTGGTGGATGAAAAAAGCGGTACAAAAAGAACTATCGGTACAAGCTATTTTGGATGCGGCAGAAGGAGCCTTAGAAAAAATAAAATAAAGGAAACACCATGATATTACCAAAAAACTTTTTTTCAAAAATAAGGCCCTTATTACCTTATATTTTAATTTTTATTTTGGCTTTCTTTCCATTTTTTGGATTGTTGGATACGTATCCTATACAACATTGGGATGAGGCTCAATTGGCAGTGAATGCGCAAGAGATGAACCAAAACGGTAAGTATTTAGTTACGTATTATGAGGGAGCTCCTGATATGTGGAATACAAAACCGCCTTTTATGATATGGTGTCAAGTAGGATGGATGAAATTAATAGGAGAAAATGAATTAGCCGTTCGATTACCTTCAGCTATTGCAGCTATGTTAACCTGTTTTTTGCTATTTTATTTTTCAAAAAACTATTTAAAAAACAGCATTTTGGGATTTATTGCAGCCTTAGTGCTAATGACTAGCTGGGGCTATGTGGAAGGGCATGCTGTACGAACGGGCGATTATGATGCCATGGTAAGTTTGTTTACCACGGCCTATTGTTTATTTTATTTTTTATTTTTAGAACGCAAGCAAAACAAATATATCTATTTATTTGCTTTGGGATTTACCTTAGCCGTATTTACCAAATCTATAGTGGGGCTTTTATTTTTCTTGCCTTTGGCTATCTATACCGTATTTACAAAAAAAACAAAATTTGTTTTAAGCAATAAGCATCTGTATATCGCAAGTGGACTGGGTTTTTTGCTGATTGCTGCCTATTATTTGGGACGAGAAAGCTTAAATCCAGGCTATTTACAAGCGGTATGGGATAATGATTTATTAGGACGATTTTCACAGGTAATAGAAGGACATGATGGTAGTATCTTTTTTTATATTAAACACTTAGTGCTTTTTCAATATAGATATTGGATGCTATTTGCAGGCGCATCTGCAATTTTGGCTTTGAGTTTAAAAAATCTGAAACTTAGGAAGTTAATGCAATTTATGTTATTTTGTATTTTAGGCTTTTTTTGTGTTATTACGGTATCTGAAACTAAAATTCCTTGGTATACTACGCCATTGTTTCCCTTATTGGCACTATTGTCAAGCCTCAGTATTTATTTTGTATATGATTGGCTCAAAACCATGGATTATGCAACTAAAAAGTTAAAATATAATGTACTACCATGTATATTTTTATGCCTAATTTTTGTACTCCCTTATGCTAAAATTGTTATAAAATCAAAAGAAAATCCACTTTGTGTTAAATCATATTATGCGTACAGTACAATTTTACAAAAAGCAGTAAAAGGAGAATGTGATGTAAATACGCATCGCATTTTACATGAAGAGCATAATTCGTATTATGATTTTTATGTCCATATACTCAAACAAAAAGGGGTGGATATTGATTTTGTTGCGGATAAAAAAAATATGGAAGCCGCATTTGGTAAAAAGATAATTGTGCAACAGGCACATCTCAAAAAATACATAGAGGCTGAATATATATACGAAAAGATGGATAGTATAGAAAATGTTATAATATATAAAATTCATGGACGAAAATAAAACCATAGAAATTTCATTAGTAATTCCTATTTTTAATGAAGAAGAAAATATTGGAGAATTGTATCGACGACTCAAACTTGTTTTAGATACGCTAACACCTTCGTATGAAATACTATTTATAAATGATGGTAGTAAAGATAGCTCTTTGACTCAATTGATACATTTGGCTCAAACAGATTCTCGAATTGTATATTTGAATTTCAGTCGAAATTTTGGTCACCAAGTAGCTGTTATGGCGGGTTTGGATTATAGTAAAGGTGAAGTTGTGATTATTATGGATGCCGATTTGCAAGATCCTCCAGAATTAATTTCTGAATTATATAGCAAATATCAAGAGGGATATCAAGTAGTATATGGACAACGTGCCAAAAGAGAAGGTGAAACCCTATTTAAAAAACTAAGCGCCAAATGTTTTTATAGAATTTTAAAAAAAATGACCGCTTTAGATATTCCTTTAGATACAGGCGATTTTAGATTAATTAGTAGGCGTATAGTTGATTTATTGAAAGAGATGCCTGAAAAAAATAAATTTCTTAGAGGGCAAATTGCTTGGTTGGGATTTAGACAGACGGGGGTTTCCTATATAAGACAAGAGCGTTTACATGGGCAATCGGCCTACCCTTTAAATAAAATGTTGCATTTAGCCATGGATGGAATTACTTCATTTTCGGATAAACCCTTAGCTTGGGTAACTTTTTGGGGTATAAGTATGTCCAGTTTGGCTTTTTTGATTATTATCTATGCTTTATATTCCCATTTTATATTGGAACAAACAATGAGTGGATGGACTTCTTTAATCATTTCTGTGATGTTTTTAGGGGGAATTCAATTAATTTCCATAGGGATTATAGGACAATATATTTCGCGTATCACTAAAGATGTACGACAACGGCCTTTGTATATAGTAGAGTCGACCAATCAGACTACAGGCAGCAAAATTCAATAAAACGTGCTTAATGCAATACCAAAAAAGCAGCCAACTTTTGTTTGACTGTTTTTTTTATACGTATGGATATTTTGTGAAATTATATCAATGCATGAATCACGAGACCTGAACGTAATTTAGGTTCAAACCAAGTGGTTTTAGGGGCATGATATTTCCACTATCGGCAATATTGACAAATTGTTTCATCGATACAGGATAAAGGGCAAAAGCTACTTTCATCTCGCTATTATCTACACGATGTTTCAATTCACCTAAACCTCTAATTTCGCCTACAAAATCAATTCGTTTTTCAGTGCGGAGATCTTTAATGCCTGAAATTTTGTCGGGTACTAAATTGGAAAGAATGGTCACATCCAATACGCCAATAGGACCTTGGTCGTTGTAGGTGCTCGCTTTAGCAATAATAGAATGCTATTACAAAAAAAACTTTTTTTCAAAAATAAGGCCCTTATTACCTTATATTTTAATTTTTATTTTGGCTTTCTTTCCATTTTTTGGATTGTTGGTAGGATAACTACTCTATATAAAAACAGCAACTACAGTTAGAGAAAGATAAAGTATGGCTAAAATATAAGAGATCTTGTAGTTGTCTTTTTGTTTTTGAAAAAGAGAGTCTAAAAAAGGGAAAATAGAAACTAAAATTACAGCCAAGGAATAATGTTGCACTTTTTTATATTGCTTATAGTTCGGAAGTTCTTTTGTAAATTGGTAGGCAAATAATAGCAGGGAAGATGCTGTAAGTATAGCTATATTGCGGTATCCTCCAATAGATAGATCGATTAAATTTTCATTAAATTTTCCACATAAAGAAGCGGAGAAGAAAATTAATCCGCAGCCAAATAATAGGCCAAAAGTAAGTTCTCCAAGGGCAATATAACGTAGAGGCCACATATAAAACCAAGCAACTAAAAGGCCCACTATGACATATTTCCATAACTCTACAGAATTCGTTTCTATATAAAGACCCGATAAAGAAATAAGAAATAATAGAAAACTTATCCAAAAAGAGGTGTAAGAAATTTCTTTTTGGGAGCGAAAAAGGCGACTATAAATAGAAAAAGAGAGAAAAAAAAGTTCCACACAAACTAAAATTAATAACCAATAAGGTTCTAATATGGCCCCTTGTTTAAGGGCGATTATGGCTCCTATAAAAAAAGATAGAGCTATAAGTCCATAGGGTAGTAAGTCAAGATTTTTTTTCATAAGGCAAAAATACGTCAATCTATTGAAACTTTGGGCGAAAAATCGTACCTTTGCAGTGCTTTTTGTTTGAGGGACAGGCAATAATTCTGTCTATTAGCACTTTATCTCTGATAAAAATTATAAATCCGTATAAGATATGAGACCTGATTTTAAAGATGTGGATTACAAGACTAATGTTGCGAAAAAACAACCGGAGTCTAAAAATACACAAAGTTGGCTTACGCCGGAGCAAATTCCTGTTAAACCTGTATATACACAGGAGGATTTGGCAGGTATGGAACATTTGAATTATGCAGCCGGGATCGTTCCTTTCTTGCGTGGACCGTATTCCACCATGTATGTGATGCGTCCTTGGACTATTCGTCAGTATGCCGGATTCTCTACCGCTGAAGAATCCAATGCTTTTTATCGTCGTAATTTGGCGGCTGGTCAAAAAGGCTTGTCTATAGCTTTCGACTTAGCTACTCACCGTGGATACGACTCCGATCACGAGAGAGTGGTAGGGGATGTAGGTAAAGCTGGGGTTGCAGTGGATTCTATCTTGGATATGAAAATATTATTCAACCAAATTCCATTGGATAAAATGTCGGTTTCTATGACGATGAATGGAGCCGTTTTGCCTATTTTGTCGTTTTATATTATAGCAGCCGAAGAGCAAGGCGTGAAAATGGAACAACTTACCGGAACCATTCAAAATGATATTTTGAAAGAGTTTATGGTTAGAAACACCTACATTTATCCTCCTCTGCCTTCTATGCGTATTATCGCAGATATTTTCGAGTTTACTTCTAAGAATATGCCCAAATTCAATTCTATTAGTATTTCGGGATACCATATACAAGAAGCAGGAGCTACGGCCGATATTGAATTAGCTTATACTTTAGCCGATGGTTTGGAATATCTTAGAGCCGGAGTAAATGCAGGAATGAATATTGATGACTTTGCTCCTCGTTTATCGTTTTTTTGGGGCATAGGAATGAACCATTTTATGGAAATTGCAAAAATGCGTGCAGGACGTATGCTTTGGGCTAAAATTGTAAAGCAATTTAATCCTAAGAATGCAAAGTCTATGGCCTTGCGTACCCACTCCCAAACTTCAGGCTGGTCGCTTACCGAACAAGATCCGTTTAATAATGTTACCCGTACTTGTATAGAAGCTATGGGGGCTGCTTTGGGTCACACCCAGTCTTTACACACCAATGCCCTAGATGAAGCAATTGCTTTGCCTACCGATTTTTCTGCTCGTATTGCTCGTAACACCCAAATTTATATCCAAGAAGAAACCAAGGTTTGTAAGGTGGTGGATCCTTGGGCTGGTTCCTACTATATAGAAACCTTAACACAGGAATTGGCCGAAAAGGCATGGAAATTAATTCAAGAAGTGGAAGAGTTAGGGGGAATGGCTAAGGCTATAGAAACTGGTATTCCTAAAATGCGTATAGAAGAAGCTTCTGCTCGTAAGCAGGCTCGTATAGATTCCAAAACCGATACCATTGTGGGAATAAATAAATATCGTTTAGATAAAGAAGCTCCTTTGGAAACATTGGAAGTAGATAATACCAAGGTTAGGGATGCTCAGTTGGCTCGTTTAGCCGATTTGAGAGCTCATCGTAATGAAGCGGAAGTCAATAAGGCCTTGGATGCTCTTACCGAATGTGCAAAAACAGGGAATGGTAATTTGTTAGCACTTTCTATTGATGCAGCTCGTAAAAGAGCTTCTTTAGGAGAAATTTCTTATGCGTTAGAAAAAATATTTGGCCGTTATAAAGCGGTAATTAGAACAATTGCAGGCGTGTATTCATCAGAAACAAAAAACAATGCAAGCTTTGAAAAAGCTTCAAAAATGGCCGATGCTTTTGCCAAAAAAGAAGGTCGTCGTCCTCGTATTATGATCGCCAAAATGGGGCAAGATGGTCACGATCGTGGTGCTAAAGTGGTCGCTACTGGTTATGCCGATTTAGGATTTGATGTGGATATGGGACCATTATTTCAAACTCCGGCTGAAGCCGCAAAGCAAGCGGTGGAAAACGATGTGCATATAGTAGGGGTATCTTCTTTGGCAGCAGGGCATAAAACCTTGGTTCCCCAAATTATAGCAGAATTAAAAAAATTGGGACGTCCCGATATTTTGGTTACAGTAGGAGGGGTTATTCCTTCTCAAGATTACGATTTCCTTTATAAAGCGGGGGCTTGTGCTATTTTTGGACCCGGTACGGTTATTTCGGAATCGGCTGCAAAAATGTTAGAAATATTGGGTGTAAAAGAATCGGATATAAAATAATTATGAATAGACATTTGTTGCTGATAAGTAATTCCACTAATGCGGGAGAAGCTTATTTAGAATGGCCCAAGAAAGATATTGCTGATTTTTTTTCTAAGCATGGTATAAAGAATGCTTTATTTGTACCTTATGCTGGAGTAAGTATGGGGTATGATGTTTATACAGCAAAAGTGTCGGCGGTATTTGCTTCTATGGGGGTGAACCTAAGTTCGGTTCACACTTATAAAAACGGACTTAAGGCAGTGGAAGAATCCGAATGTATAGTAGTAGGAGGAGGCAATACTTTTCATTTGGTTCACCAAATGCATCAAACCGGTATAATGGATGCTATTCGAAAAAAAGCATTAAATGGCACTCCTTATATAGGATGGAGTGCCGGTTCTAACGTTGCATGTCCTACCATGAAAACCACCAACGATATGCCTATTATAGAGCCATCCTCCTTTAATACTTTAAATATAGTGCCTTTTCAAATAAATCCCCATTACTTAGACGCCAATCCCTTAGGGCATGGTGGGGAAACGCGAGAAGATCGCATAGTGGAATTTATGGTAGTAAATCCGGATATTTACATTGTTGGTTTACGGGAGGCCACCTCATTATTGGTAGAAAACAACAGTATGCAATTGGTGGGAAAACGTTCTATGCGTGTTTTTCATGCAGGAAAAGAACCCCTGGAAGTAGTCCCCGGATCGGATGTTAATTTCTTATTATAAAGTAGCTTAGAAGCTGCCTGAATTTTAAATTAGGCAGCTTCTAAAAGCTATTATTTCCCAGAAAAATAAATTTCCATGGCTCCGTGCCCATATTTGGCAGAAGAAGCATCTAAATAGTGTAGACCCGTGTAAGGTTTTAAAATCTTTTTCATTTCTTGTTTTAAGCTTCCGTTGCCCACTCCGTGGATAAAGATAATTTTAGAGACTTTCTTTTCTATCGCTTCATTTAGACAGCGTTCAAAATGCTTTATTTGCAACTGTAGTATTTCATAAGCCTGCATATCGGAAATATTTTCCACTAAAGATTCTATATGCAAGTCTATTTCTACTGTGTTTTTATCTATAAAAAAGGGAGCCAAAAAACTTTCGTTTTGTATAGGACGAAGCATTTGTTTTTGGCTTGAGGCAGAGGAATTACGATCTTCAAAAGGAGTGCTATGTACTATGGCGTTTTGTGCTTTATGTTCGTTTATATTTACTAATGGTAGAAGCAAGATTTTTTCTCTCAAAAATACAGGATAAATATAATTTTCCGTTTGCAAAAATCGCTTGGTTTTTAGTTCGTATGCACAACTCACGGGCATCAGCCAACAGCTACTTTCCTCTTGATAGAAAAGACATTGGAATACTCCTTCACTCCAAAGTCCTATTTCGTCTCTTTCTAAACTTTCTACTAAAATTTTGGAATAGGGGGGAACCGATGCATAATCT
>JAVVTR010000006.1:24966-67952 GCA_036653535.1 Bacteroidales bacterium
TCACTCCAAAGTCCTATTTCGTCTCTTTCTAAACTTTCTACTAAAATTTTGGAATAGGGGGGAACCGATGCATAATCCACGCCATAAAAAGACTCTACTCCTTTGCTTGCCAAATTATAGATAATAGAATAAGGAGTGTAATTGATAATGTATAAATCTATTCCCCCTTTCATCATCCATTGTTGGTCGTGAGGAAGAAAGCCTAAGTAAAGACCTTCCGCTTGGGAAGTTTTGCTTACATAACCGTGATGGAGAGCCGATATACGCTTGTCGGTATCTTCTTCTAAATTTGTGTTTTCTAAAGAGGCTTCCATTTTTTCCTCCATAGGAGGAGAAGAAAGATTTTCTGCTTCTTTTCCCGAGCCAGCTCCAAATTTAGATTCAGATCCAGGGAAGGAGGGACTTAAACCTTCGAAAAAGATTTTTTCACTATAAGACTTAGGTTTTTCTATTTTAAGTAGATCGTGTACAGCAAAAGGAATTTCGAAATCATCGTCTGTAAGTACGTTTACCGTAGTAGAATTTAGAATACGACTAACGACTCCGCCGCCTTTTTGGTCCATAAACTTAACCTTGTCTCCAACTTGTAATTTCATAAGAAAATAATTTTAATAAATAGGTCTTATGTAACGATTGCGCTAAGCGAAAGTAGAAACAAAACGTGGTTTTTAGCTTTGCTGATTCGGGTAATCGTCAACTTTGTTCACTCCATGAGGGCTATTTCCATACTCTGGTTGAAAGAATGGATCTTCCGTTCGTTTCATAAAGCATGTTTTATAAGAGCACAAAGATAATTTTTTTTTACATAGTCACCCTCATAATTCCTCTTTAGAGGGCCCTCTTTGCACAAATAAATTTAAATTATAAGACAAGGCTTCTGTATAGTTTGTAGGATAGATAAAATGTGAGTATTTTTGCCTTTCTGAATTAAAAAAATAAAGTTTTGCAAGAGAATACTAATCCACATTCAAGAAGAGGCTTGATTTTTATAAAATGCTTATTACTTCTATGTATATTACCATTAGTTGGATGTAAAAAGCAGGAAATGAAAGGCAGCATAGATTTTCAATTTACTTTTACCTACGATGGTAAACCCATAAAATTAGGCGATACTCTATATCAAATACCATCCGGAAATTTTATTCAAATTGATGAAATTCAGTATTTTATTTCCAATGTATCCTTGATAGATGCTTCTGGCAATCGACAGAGTTTAGTAGAGACAAGAAATACGGCACACTATGTAGATATTAAGGATACCCCCACTCTTACTTGGACTACAAGGGAAAATCTGAATGCAGGTGTGTACGAATACGTAGAATTTGTATATGGTTTTACAGAAAGTGAAAATCGTTCCAATCGATTTGTTAATCCACCGGAAAGCTTTATGTTTTGGCCGGAAGCTTTAGGTGGAGGATATCATTATATGAAAATAAACGGGAAATGGAAAAGAGCTAATGCCGATAGTGTAGAATTTCAGAATTTTGGATTGCATACGGGGGTAGGTCAAAGCTGGGAGAACGGAGTTGCGGTGAGTTTTCATCCTAATTATGTTGTTATTAGAGACAGTTTGCAATTATTTGTTACCGCTTCCTCTTCACGAACTCTTCAAATTAACATGGAAGTAAGTAATTGGTTTTCTAATCCAAATTTATGGAATTTCGAGCTTTATGGAGGTGGTATTATGCAAAATCAGAAGGCACAGCAAGCTTTGAAAGAGAATGCATGGAATGTATTTAGTATAAAAATATTGTAGGATGAGCAAGCAAAGCTTTAGAATAAGGCAGCAGAATGAATTTCCGAAAAGTATCTTACATGGAGGTATAACATGCTTTTTTTCCTTGCTTTTAGTGGCTTGTCAGCCATTTACACCTGAAAAGGTTTTCGAACCTGATTATTTTGATTTACAAATTCCGACTTATTTTCCAAATCAACTAAGTGTGCCATCCGATAATCGTTTATCCATCCAAGGGGTATTATTAGGAAGATATTTATTTTACGAAGGCTATCTTTCTGGACGTAGATCTACCGATTCTTTAATGTGTTGTGCTTCTTGTCATCTTCAAAGCCATGCTTTTGAATCTGGAATGGATAATCCTTATTATGTGGGAGGAAAAATGAGAGGATTAAAAGGTGGAATTACACCCCATAGTATGTTGCCTTTAATTAATGTAGCTTTTAACAAGGAGGCTTATGGTTGGAATGGAGCAGTGGAACCCATGGCCAAAAATATAGAAGATATTGTAAAGGCAAGCCTTACCGATCCGAATGAAATAGCAGGGAATTTAGACAGTATAGTAGCACGTATAGCCTCTATTCCCCTGTATCCACCCTTATTTGAAGCCGCTTTTGGCAGCCCACAGGTTACAGTAGATAGAATTTGTAAGGCCATAGCCCAATTTGTACGAACTTTAGTATCTTCCAACTCTCGTTTCGATCGTTACACTCGTGGGGAAATCACGCTTACAGACGAGGAAATGAAGGGTTATATCTTATTTACCACCGAAGAAGGAGCCGATTGCTTTCATTGCCATGGTGGAAGTGGAAACGTTTTATTTTCTACCTATGCCTGTTTAAACAACGGTTTGGATGTGGCTTCCAACTATAGCGACCCTTATGATCGTTTTTTTATAAGTAAAAATCCTAAGGATAAAGGATCTTATAGGGTTCCCTCTTTAAGAAATATTGAATATACTGCACCCTATATGCACGATGGCCGATTTACAAGCTTGGAACAAGTAATAGACCAGTATAGCGAACAGCTACATTATTCTCCTAATATCAGTCCTTTAATGCATCACGTAAAGGATTCGGGGGTTCAACTTACGGCTTATGAAAAAACATGTCTTAAGTCTTTTCTGTTATCCTTGAGTGATCCTAATTTCCTTACCGATCCTAATTATGGGAAACCAAAAAGCAAATAAGAACCGTATGTTCTTTGGCTTTCCTGCCTTTTAAAAGAAAATTTTATGAATTATTTATCGGTAGAGAATCTATCTAAATCGTATGGCGACAAAATGCTCTTTTCCAATGTGTCTTTTGGTATAGAAAAAGGGCAAAAAAAAGCATTGATTGCACGTAATGGCACCGGGAAAAGTACCTTATTGAACATTATAAACGGGAATGATTTAGCCGAGGAAGGGAAAGTGATTTTTCGTAAAGGCATAAAGGTGGCCTATCTTCCTCAAAATCCACCTTTTGATCCGGAACAAAGTATTATGGATTTTCTTTTTGAAGCAGAAAACGAATCCTTGTTGGCCGCTCGCGACTATGAGATGGTTCTATGGAAATTGGAAAAAGAGGATAGTCCAGAACTTCGGAAAAAGTTGGAAGAAGCAACCTTTAACATGGATAGAACAGCTGCTTGGGACTATGAGGGGCGACTAAAAGAAGTTCTTTTTCGATTGCAATTGTTGGAAGTAGATAAGAAAATGGGCTTACTCTCTGGGGGACAACAGAAAAAAGCAGCCTTGGCTAAAGTACTTATAGAAGCGGTAGATTTGCTTATATTGGATGAACCCACCAACCATTTAGATTTGGTTATGACCGAATGGTTGGAAGATTTTTTAAGTAGGCAAAATTTAGCACTTTTATTAGTAACGCATGATCGTGCTTTTTTAGATGCGGTTTGTAGTGAAATTATTGAATTAGATAAAGGGCAAATTTATACCTATAAAGGTTCGTACAACTATTTTTTAGAAAAGAAAGCGGAAAGAGAAAGTATAGAAAGGGCAGAATTAGAAAAGGCCCGTAATACCTATCGACACGAATTGGATTGGATGAGGCGCATGCCTTGTGCCAGAGGAACCAAAGCCAAAGCAAGAAAAGAAGCCTTTTACGATTTAAAGGATTTTACCTCTGTATCCGTAAAAGAAGAGATACCAGAGTTAAGTGTACAAACGGAACGATTGGGAGGTAAGATCTTAGAAGTTTATAATTTAGAAAAGAGTTATGCGGGGCATAAATTAATAGACGATTTTTCTTATACTTTTAAAAGAGGGGAAAAAATAGGAATAGTGGGGGCCAATGGAATAGGGAAATCTACCCTGTTAAATATGCTTACCGGGAAAATAAAGCCAGATTCGGGAAAGGTAGTGATAGGACAAACGGTAAAATTCGGTTATTATCAGCAAAATGGGCTTATAGGAGGGGAAGATCGTCGGGTAATAGACATTATTAAAGAAGTGGCAGAAGTAGTAAAAATGGAAAATGGAAGTGAAATCTCCGCTTCTCAATTTTTAACTTATTTTCAATTTGATGCTACCACCCAATATAATTATTTTTCGAATTTGAGTGGGGGCGAACGAAGACGTTTATATTTATTGAGAACCTTAATGGCTAATCCTAATTTTTTAATATTAGATGAACCCACTAACGATTTAGATGTTTTTACCTTGATGCTCTTGGAAGATTTTCTTGCCCATTATCAAGGTTGTTTATTGATGGTTTCCCACGATCGTAGTTTTATGGAGGGTTTAGCCGATCATCTTTTTATTTTTGAAGGAGATGGAAAGATCAAGGATTATTATGGAACTTACGCCCAATACAAGAAAGCGCTTATGGACATGCAACGTATTGGACAAAAGGAACAACGGAAAGAAAGGTCAGAGCAAAGGGTGGTAAGTCCTTCGAACAAACCTACCTATAAGCAGAAGAAGGAATATGAAGAAATAGGACTTAGAATAGAAAATTTAGAAAAACAAAAGAAAGAATTAGAGTCTAAATTAAGTGATACTGCTTCCTTAGATAGAGATTCGGTAGTAAAAGCCTCTCAAGAGATAGCACAAGTTTTATCCGAATTAGATTTGTGTGAGAATAAATGGCTTGCCTTAGCGGAACTTATGGGGGAATAAATAAGCTTATAGGCTAGGTTTTGTCTAAAAAAAGGTAGCGGTCTAATGGAAAGGTAGCGGTCTAATGGAAATGTACCGGTCCTATTTTGCGCATTAGATTTTGTATTCTTGCTTGTTGTCGATACATATAAGAACTTGGATGGCTTGGATTTCTTTTTCGTGGAGCCGGTAAAATAGTGGTTATCATAGCCGCTTGGGAGGAACTCAACTTTTTAGCCGATTTGTGATAGTAAGTTTGCGCCGCCATTTCCACGCCATAGATTCCTTTGCCAGTTTCTATGATATTAAGATAGACCTCCATGATTCTTTCTTTAGGCCATAAAGTTTCTATTAAGAAGGTAAAATAAACTTCAAAGCCTTTACGTATATAAGATCTATTGGGCCAAAGAAAAACATTTTTGGCTGTTTGTTGAGAAATAGTACTACCTCCATGAATACGTTTCCCGTTCTCATTATGCTGGCGGGCTCTTTCTATGGCTTTCCAGTCGAATCCGTGATGCGTAAGGAAAAGATTATCTTCTCCGGCGACGACGGCTTGCACCATCTTTGGCGAAATATCTTCCAAATCGACCCAATCTTTACTTAATCTTAAGGCTTGATCCTCCTTTATCTGATCGAACAAACGAATAATCATAATAGGAGTGACTGGTGGATTAATAAAACGATATAAAAGAGTAAAAAAGAGACTACTTCCAAAGAAAATAGCCATAGTCCAAAGGAAAACTTTTTTCAAGGTTTTTCCTAAATTACTCTTATTCTTGTGCTTTCTTGTCATGGCTTTTTCAAATACTCGGCAAAAGTACTAAAATAATTATTGTTGTCCGAAAAAAATAAAAGGAAGTTCGAGAGTAATCTCCTTTTTTTTGGACCTTTGGTCTTGTTCTTTTCGGACCTTTGTCTTTTTTGGTTTTGGGGTTTACCTTTACCCTATAAAATTAACTTATTATTAATATTTAGATCTCGATAAAAATGGAAATTTTACGATATTATAGTAAGAAAAGAAGATCGTTTTCGCCCAATAAAAAAGATCTGTAAAATTTTTGTATCTTTGCACATGCTTTTTGTAAAAAAAATACATATATTATTGGTTTTAAGCATGCTTTTGCTTAGTTCCTGTGCTTATCAAAAGGAGTACTCTCAGGTGTCACGTTCTGGAACCTTGGACGAAAAATACAACTTTGCAGTAAAAGCCTATGATAAACAAGATTATAGAAAGGCTGTAGAGCTATTTGAAGAATTGGTTCCCCTTTATAGAGGAAAAGATATATTGGAAAGGTTGTTATACAATGTTGCCTATTCTTATTTCTACGAAAAAGACTACTTTATGTCGGCTTATTATTTCCGTTCTTTAACCCGTCAATTTCCTAATAGTCAGTATTTAGAAGAAGCATCCTACATGAGTGCTTATTGTAAAACCTTAGAGTCGCCCGATTTTCGATTGGATCAGACTGCAACCGTAGAGGCAATAAAACAATTACAATTGTTTATCAATTATTACCCCAATAGCCGTAGAAGTGAAGAAGCTGGGAAATTAATTAATGACATGCGTGAAAAATTAGCCTTAAAAGCGTATAACGTGGCTAATATGTATTATCGTAGAAGTTTATATAATGCGGCCTCTATTGCGTATAGTAATTTTTTAAAAGATTATCCGGAATCTAACGTTAGAGAACAGGCATTGTATATGATGATTAAAAGTCGATTTTTATATGCCGAAAATAGTATTAAAGAAAAGCAATCCGAACGCTATGCAAAGGTTATAGAGGGATATGAAGCTTTTTTACGATCTTTTTCCGATTCCAAATATCGCAAAGAAGTAGATAAATATTACAAAGAATCAAAGTTAAAAAAAATATAATTTTATGGATTACAAGAGAATTAAAGCCAGTCAAGAAGCAATCACAAGAGATGTTTGCAAATTCGATGAATTGACGGGAAATTTATACGAAACGGTTGTAGTACTCTCCAAGAGATCCAATCAAATTTCTTCTGCTTTACGTCAAGAGTTGGTTAATAAAATTTCTGCATTTTCTGCCGTAACTACCAATAGTGAAAGTGTAGATGAAATTTTTGAAAATAGAGAACAAATAGAAATTGCCCGTTTTTACGAACAGCTACCAAAGCCAACACTAATGGCTATTCAAGAATTAAATGATCAGGTACTTTGTTTTAAACGTCCAATGAAAGACGAAGAAATATAAGGAAAAATGTCTTTGGAGGGAAAGAAAATACTCTTAGGAATAGGAGGTGGCATAGCCGCATATAAGAGCTTGTCTTTGATACGATTATTAGTGTGCGAAAAGGCAGAGGTAAGGGTGGTTTGTACCGATAATGCCTTGAATTTTGTTAGCCCTCTAAGCATAGAAACCCTTTCCAATTATAAACTTTATTGCAATACTTTTGAGGGACACTCTTCAAAAACCACCTCCCATATTGCTTACGCCGATTGGGCCGATTTGTTAATAGTCGCTCCTGCTACGGCTAATTTAATAGGAAAATTTGCCAATGGAATAGCAGACGATGCCCTTTCTACTCTTTTTTTAGCTTTTCATAAAAAAGTACTATTAGCTCCTTCTATGAACACCTATATGTATCAACATCCTGCAGTGCAGTCTAATATTGCGAAATTGCGGAGCATGGGGATAGACGTATTAGAACCGGAATCCGGTTTTTTGGCTTGTGGAACACAGGGGTGTGGACGCATGCCAGAAGTGGATAGCTTGTTAGATTCTATAAAAAACGCATTAACAGAGCCTACTTATACCTATTTCCGAGGAAAAAAAATTTTAATTACGGCCGGTCCTACCGTAGAGGCTATAGATCCGGTTCGTTACATTAGTAATCGATCTTCCGGACGTATGGGCTTTTGTATAGCAGAGGCTTTATGTGAGCAAGGTGCTGAGGTTTACTTAATAAGTGGTCCCACCCATTTAAATATAGAAGCTACCTCCATCCATAGAACCAAAGTACAGAGTGCCGCTCAGATGTATGAAGCCTGTGTAGAATTATGGCCCCAAATGGATTTGGCCATACTCACGGCAGCTGTAGCCGATTATACTCCTTTAACTCCTTGTAAACAAAAAATTAAAAAGAAAGAGGAAAGTTTATCCTTAACTTTGGTTCGTACTTCGGATATTTTAGCCACCTTAGGAAAATCTAAGAAAAAGCACCAAACCTTGGTGGGATTTGCCTTGGAAACCAATTCTGAATTAGAAAATGCCCAAGCAAAATTGAAAAATAAAAATGCAGATTTTATAGTTTTAAATAGCATGAAAGATGCAGGGGCTGGATTTGAAAGCCTAACCAATAAAGTTACCTTTTTAGATAATAATGGCGGCGTTTTTCCTCAAGAATTAAAAACTAAAAAAGAGGTTGCTTACGATTTATTGAAATTTTTGTCCGATGCAAGAAAAAAATCAATATCCTAAACGATACGATAGAAACATAGGAATCTCAGAAATTTATAGGCCATAGAAACCTTATAAATTATAGTTTCTGTACTTTTTTTTCTTTTATTTTGTTTTCTTTCTTGAGCCTGTTATAGTTTATATTCCCATAATGATAAAATCTTCATAAAAACGAATATGAAATACAAAATTCTCAGTCTTCTTTTCTGTATGTTTTTTGCTTTTTTCGTAGGGCAAGGGCAGGATTTAGATTGTACTCTTAAAATAAATACCACTAAAATAACCTCCGCAGGCGATAAAGCTCTTTTTACAACCTTAGAGAAAGCATTAATGCAATTGGTGAATGGTCGTCAGTGGAGCAATATCAAAATGGCTTCTCAGGAACGTGTTCCTTGCAATATTACCGTAGATGTGCAAGAGTGGGATCCCAATACCTCTCAAATCAAAGCTTATATCTCTGTTCAGTTAAGACGTCCAGTTTATAATGCCTCGTACAACACCAATGTATTAAACGTGTTGGACCGAGATTTGTCTTTTAAATATGCACAAAACGATCCTATTGAATATTCCGATAATGCTATCACCTCTAATCTTACCGCCACTATAGCATTCTATTGTTATGTTATTTTAGGAAATTATTTTGATTCTTTTGCACCTAGGGCGGGAGATGTTTTTTTTAATAAAGCTCAAAATATTGTGAACCAAGCACAAGCTTTAGGAGAAACGGGCTGGAAGGGGCGGGATAGAAATTCAAGAAACCGATATTGGATTGCGGAAAATTACACCAATGGGAACTATTCCTCCATTCATGAAATTATTTATGAATATTATCGTAAAGGATTAGATATGATGTATCAAGATCCTGCAACAGCTAGAAACAATATATATAATGCCTTATTAAAGATAAAGCCTTTAAACGAAATGAAAAATGGCTTGCCCTGTAAGCAACTTTTTTTAGAGCCCAAAGTGGAAGAGCTAATTAATATTTTTACTCCAGCTAAAGCGGAAGAAAAGCAAAAAGTAGTAGATTTATTAATAGAGATAGATGCTTCCAATATACAAAAATACCGCAAAATTTTAGGCGGAAATACGCAATAGTTTTATGTTAACTCATCTTACTATAGAAAATTATGCCCTTATAAAGTCGTTAGATATAGATTTCTCTTCGGGATTTACCGTTATTACGGGAGAGACAGGAGCCGGTAAATCTATTCTTTTAGGAGCATTGGGCCTAATTTTAGGACAGAGAGCCGATAGTCAAGTTTTGTTTTTTAAGGATAAAAAATGTACAGTAGAAAGCGTATTTGATATTTCCGATTTAAATTTAGACGATTTTTTCCAGTTATACGATTTAGAAGATAGTTGTATAGATAACAGTCTAATTTTAAGAAGAGAGATATTTCCCAATGGAAAATCGCGCGCATTTATCAACGATAGCCCAGTTTCCGTATCGATATTAAAAGAATTTTCTGTTCGTTTAATAGATATTCATTCTCAACACCAAACCCTAACTTTAACTAATTCTGCTTTTCAATTAAAACTGGTAGATAGTTATAGTGCCGATGCCGTACTTATAGAAGCTTATGCCAATAAATACAAGGAATATAAAGTATTGGAAAAGGAAATAGCAGTTTTGGATGGGGAGCAGAAAAAATTACAAGAAGAGGAGGATTACTTACGTTTTGTATATACAGAATTAGACGATCTTCACGCTCAAGCGGGCGAGCAGCAGGAAATGGAAAATAATCTCCGTATTTTAGAACATGGTCAACAAATTAAAACCACGCTTTTAAGTTGCAGCGAAGAATTACAGGCCAATGAATATTCTTTGATTTCTCGTTTAGAAAATACAAGTCAAAATTTAAAAAAAATATCGACTTATCATGTTGGAATACAAACGATGTTGCCCCGTTGGGAGGCATTGTTAGTGGAATTGAAAGATTTGAATACCGATTTGGAAAAATGGGGAGAGGATCTCCAAGTAGATGAAAATATACGTCAAAAATACGAGCAAAGATTAGATCTTATTTATCGTTTAGAAGCCAAACATCATTTGCAAACAGTAGAAGAATTAATAGAGTTAAAGGATTCTATATCCCTTAAATTAAGCAAAATATCTTCTTGCGACGACCAGCTTCAAAACTTAAAGAAACAATATGCTATAGTAGAAAAGAAATTAAAAGAACTATCTTCGCAACTGCATACGAAGAGGGTGGAAGCTGCCGCTCTCTTAGAGAAACAGGTTCTTTCGTCATTGTTGAATTTAGGAATGGGGTCTTCTCGTTTACAAATATCCATTGTGCCAACTAATACCTATACAACTACGGGTACCGATCAGGTTCATTTTTTGTTTAATGCCAATTTGGGAGGAGAATTAAAAGAAATAGCCAAAGTGGTTTCCGGAGGAGAGTTGTCTCGATTAATGTTGGCTATTAAATCGGTAATTCATCATAAAAGTTTACTTTCCTGTATAGTATTCGATGAAATAGATACTGGAGTGTCGGGCGAAATTGCAGGAAAAGTAGGGAGAATGATGCGTAAAATGGCCGATTGCATGCAAGTGGTGGCCGTAACGCATTTGCCTCAAATTGCAGCGATGGCTCACACTCATTTACATGTATTAAAAAAAGAAGAAGAGGGACATACGATTTCTTATTTACAGTGCTTAGACCAAGAAGCGCATTTGCAAACGGTGGCGGCAATGATTAGTAATGGAAAAATTACACAAGCGGCATTAAAGGCGGCTGAAGAATTGATAAAAGAATGAACAGTAGGAAGATATGGAAGATTCATTAGATAATTATTTAGATTGTGATGCGGAAGAACTCGTACAACGTTACGAAACCATGATGGAAGAAAATAAAAGTGTTTTTTTTGATGTGGACGAGTATTTGGCTATTATAGAAACCTATTTATTAATATCCGACTTATCTAAGGCTCAAATTGCTTTAAAAAGAGCACAACAGCAATATCCTACCGCTTTAGAATTGAAACTCAAACAAGCAGAAATTTGTTTAGAATTGAAATTGTACGCCAAGGCTGTAACATTAGCAGAGGAAGTATCGGCGATTGAATCCGGTTTCTTTGAAGTGTACTTAATAAAAGGTCACGCATATACCAATGAAAAAAAATACGGAAAAGCAGAAGCACAATTCGAAAAAGCTTTGCAAAATGGAGCCGATTTGGTAGATGTGCATTTAGGGAAAGCCGAAAATTTTATAGCGCAAAAGCACTACGAGGAAGCCTTAGAAAGTTTAAAAATAGTTTTAGCAGAAGATCCCGATACCACCAATACCTGCAATCGTTTTATAGAAATGGCATGCCAAGCCAATAAAAAGGAAGAAGCCGCAGAATATGTATCTAAATTAATAAGCGATAAGGATCCTTATAACATAAAATATTGGAAGGTATTAGCCGAATTGTATGCAGAATGCCAATGTTACGAAAAAGCAATAGAGGCCAATGATTACGTTTTAGCCATTGTTCCTAATGAAGAAGAAGCTTTAATAAATAAATTTCACTGTTTGAATCATATAGACTACCAAGGCGATTTGTTAGATTTTTATGAAGCTTTGGAACCTATTGTACAAGAGGAAGAAGAACATATTAGCGTTTTATTAAAAATGGGCGCACGTTATGAGCTTGATATGGAGAATGAAAAGGCGGAGGAGTGTTATAAAAAATTATTGTTTTATGGGATAGAAAAAAATTACGCCTTGTATAAATTGGGCGTTTTAAATAATAAAATGTACCAAATAGAAACGGCGGTTTATTATTTGAATTTGGCTATAGAGGGCGATGACGCCAGTACCCCATTAGATAAGGAAGTGAAAGCCTCTGCTTATCATTGGTTAGCGCGCTCTTGTTCTTTTGTAGAACAAGAGGAGCAAGCGCAGGAAAATGAAAAAAAAGCGATAGATTTGGACCCGGATCAAAAAGAATACCTATATACTTATGTTCTATATCTTTATACCTTTGGAAATATAGAAAAAGCCAAAGAATATATAGAAGAGCGCTTATCTCATTCCACTTCCCATGCGCCTTCTTTACTTATGTATGGTGCGATATGGTATTATATGGAAAAGAAAGAAGAAGCTCTATCTTGGTTTGCCAAAGCTTTTATGACAGACAAGGATACCATAAAGGATGCGGACAAGTATTTAGCAGATATTATGGAAGATCCTAAATTAGAGAAATTAGTAGATTCCATAGATTAAAAAATAAAAAAACAACAATATGACATCAACTTGCAAACACGGTTTGGATTTACCGAAGAGAGAAGAAAAACCTCGTAGTAATGGGGTAACTATGGTTATGGACAAAGGTTTAAGTTTTCGGCAAGCGGAAGATTTAGTGGATTCTTGCGGGCATATCATCGATTTTGTAAAATTAGGGTTTGGAACCTCTATATTTACCAATAGAGCCGACGAAAAGATAGCTTTGTATAAAAAATCTGGAATACATCCCTATTTGGGAGGCACTTTGTTTGAAGCTTTTATAAAGCAAAATAAATTCGATCAATATAGAAGTTTGTTAGATCGTTGGAAGTTAGATACCGTAGAAGTTTCGGATGGATCCTTAGCCATTCCGACAGAAGAAAAATGCAAGTATATCTCTATTTTGGCCAAAGATCATATCGTTTTATCGGAAGTGGGATCCAAAGACGCCAAGAAAGAAATTTTGGCCGAAAATTGGGTAAGCATGATGCAAACCGAATTAGAAGCAGGCTCTTTTTTAGTTATTGCAGAGGCTCGGGAGGGCGGAAATGTGGGAATTTGTATGAGCGATGGTTCCATTCACGTTTCTTTGATTGATGCTATTTTCGCTTCTATTCCAGAAGAAAAAGTATTATGGGAAGCTCCCATGAAAGCACAGCAAATATGGTTTATTAAGCGTTTTGGGAACAATGTGAATTTGGGAAATATAGCTCAAAACGAAGTAGTTGCTTTAGAAACATTAAGGAATGGTCTTAGAGGAGATACATTTCATTTGTTTTAAATAAAACGATCGGATGCAAGCGGAAGAAAAGCATATCTATGGTTTATTAGGCTATCCTTTGGAACACTCGTTTTCCAAGAAATATTTTGAAAAAAAATTTCAAGAGGAGGGCCTTTTAAACTATAGCTATCAAAATTTCGCTTTAGAAAAGCTCTCCCCAAATTTAAATGAAATTTTATCCAATCCCTGTATTCAAGGGTTTAATGTAACTATTCCGTATAAAAAGGCTATTATTCCTTATTTATCGACTTTGAGTATGGAGGCCCAATCTATAGGAGCAGTCAATGTAGTTAAAGTGCTAAAAAATGGTAATTTGTGTGGTTATAATACCGATTGTATAGGTTTTTATAAAAGTTTATTGCCCTATTTATCTTCTTTTTCGGATAGAACCAACCAAAGAGCCCTGATTTTTGGAAACGGAGGTGTTTCACAGGCTATACAATTTGTATTTAAAAAATTAAAAATAGATTTTTTGGTAGTAAGTCGAAGTGGAAGTCTAAGTGAAAGTCGAAGTGAAAGTCTAAGTGGAAGTCTAAGTGGAAGTCGAAGTGGAAGTCGAAGTGAAAGTTCCCAAAAAAGTTCGTCTTTCTCTTTGCTGTCTGCAAATTCGATTTTAAGCTATAAAGAATTGAATAAAGAAATATTAAGTTCCTATACTATACTTGTAAATGCCACCCCCTTAGGCATGTATCCCTTGGTAGAGAATAGTCTTCCAATTTCTTACGAACATATAAACCCCCAGTGTTTGGCTTACGATTTAATTTACAATCCAGAAACGACTTTGTTTTTGAAACGATGTGCTTTACAGGGTGCAAGCATAAAAAACGGATTAGAAATGCTACACTTACAAGCGCAGGCCGCATGGGATATATGGAAAGCCCCCGAAGTCTAATGTAGCTTTTTTTTGTTTTTTGTCCAAGAAAAAGCGGCTGCAATAGGACGATGATCGGCATAGTTTACATAAAAAGTTTTGAACCATAAAGGACAAAAGGGGCCTTTGTAAAAAATATAATCTATGCGGTAGGAAGGGAAAATACCTTTATAGGTTTGTCCTAATCCTCGTCCTTTTTCACAGAACGCATCTTCAAGCAGAGACCCAAAGCGGTGATAAGAATAAGACACTGGATTCTCGTTCATATCGCCACAAAGGAAAGTAGGGTAGGGAGATAGGCTTAGATGATTTTCTATTTTTTCCACTTGTTTTTCTCGTTTAATGGAGGCATTACCCAACTTACCTATAATCTTTTTCAATCCTTGACGATATTTTAAATCCTTGTGGGTAGGACTGGTAGTGATTTTTTGATAAAACGTTTGATCCTTTTTGTCGAATCGATTAGAAGCTAAGTGCATATTATATACCCTAAGTGTATCGTTCTGTATTAATAAATCGGCAAAAACGATATCAAATTTGGAGAGACCCTCCAAGCTACCCTCTTTTATAATAGGATATTTGGAAAAAATAATATTTCCGTAATAGAATTTTTTGTTTGCTTCGGCTTGTGTGTGATATATATATCCATTTTTCTTTAGTATTGGGGAAACCAAAAAGCGTAAATCCTTGCTTTCGTAATATTCCTGCAAGCAAATAATATCAGAATTTTGTTCGGATAAAAAATTCAATATATCGTTTTTTGTTTTTCCTCTTACTGGATTAATATATTGGTAATAATCCAATAAGCAAACATTGTAGGAAAGTATTTTTAGGGAATTTTGCTGTTCTCTTTCCTCCAAGTTAGCTTTGGGAGCAAAGTGTATAAAATGAGATATATTACCTACATTCAACAATATAGCGAAAAAGAAAATAAGGCAACGGCGTCGGAGAAAAAAAAGATAAATTAGACCAAAAACAAGAGCCCCCACTACTAAAAGCGGAAAGGCCAAACCAAAAATTCCTGGAATCCACAAAATAGATGGTTTTATAAAGGAGCAGAGGAAGGAGCCCAACAAACCCAATGGAATAAAAGCCGCCACTAAGAAAAGGCAAACTCCAAGAAAAGTAATACGTTTGTTGTTTTTCTCCATATTATTTTAAAAAGGAGCTTTGGCTGTATTGGGTTAAAAATTTTTTTTCCGATTTGCAAAGGCTGTCTTTTCCGTGTTTTTGTATTTTGTCGAGTAAAGAGAGCGCATAAATTTCTTGTTCTTTGCGCAAAATATTATATTGCTCATCGGAAAATTTTTTTCCACTTAAATCCACAAAACGCTTAGAAGGTTTAAGTCTTATTTTTTTCCAAAAACAAAAGGAGAACATATAAAAAGTTTTGAGTAAAATGAAACAATTTATTAACTTGCTTGCAAGCGGTTTAGTAGACTAGTTTAAAGTCTAAAATACAAAGTCTTCTCCTAGGAGAAACTTATTGAAAAACACTATAAGGACAAAGGTACAGAAAAATTTAATAATTTGGAAATGGAATAGGAAGTACATAGCAACTTATATCTTATAGGATTTCCTTGAATTAAAAATGGAGTTTATCCCTACTTTCCTTAGTAAGGCTAAGCACTAGAATATAATTTTCGCATAGGTTTCTATTTTACTTTAACTATTTTATTTTAACTTTGCTTTTCTTAAGGGCAAAAGCAGAGAAAATGGGTAAAACATTTAGATAAAGATTTTGGGGATGACCATCTTAAAATGAAGTAAAAAGTATGAATTTAGAAGCGAGAATAAAAGCCTTTGCCTCCTTAGGAGCCTATCTTCTCCAACAAGAGGGAGACAGGTCTTTAGAAGTCGTCAAAGAACAGGCGATGGCTAAAAATGTTTTTTTTACGATAGAAAATATAAATAAAGCCATTGGGGAATGGGCTCGCTTATTAAGCGAGGAAAATATACGACAATGGCTTAAACCCTATAACTTAGAAAAACAAGAGCTAAACTTGTTAAAACCAAGGGTAGCCATTGTTATGGCCGGGAATATTCCCTTAGTTGGGTTTCACGATTTTTTATCGGTACTCCTTTCCGGAAAGAGAGTTTTAGTAAAACTTTCTTCACAGGATCCCTATTTGTTACCTTTTCTCTCTGAAAAGCTCCTTAGTTTTACTGCAGAGAAAGATAGGAAGATACTATCGGATTCCATCTCCTTTACGAAAGATAAACTTATTGATTTTGATGCGATTATTGCCACTGGCAGTGGCAATACTTCTCGCTATTTCGATTACTATTTTGGGAAATATCCTCATATTATTCGGCACCATCGGAATGGGTGTGCTGTTTTAGATGGTAGCCAAACGGAGCAAGAATTAACAGCGCTTTGCGAAGATATGTTTACCTATTTTGGTTTGGGCTGCAGAAGTGTTTCTAAGTTATATTTGCCTGATAAATATGATATTCAACATCTTTTATCGGTTTCTGAAAATTTTTCACAAAAACTAATTACCCATTCTGCCTACAAAAACAATTACGATTATTATAAATCTATTTTACTTATTAATAGGGAAAAGCATTTGGATACAGGAGGCGTTTTATGGAAGGAATCCATAGAGTTGGCTTCCCCATTGTCTATGATTTATTATGAATATTACCAAGATAAGGCTTCTGTAGAAAAAACGCTGTTTGAAAATAAAGAAAGAATACAGTGTGTAGTAGGGAATATAAAAGGGGCTTGTGCCTTTGGAACCGCACAAAAGCCAGCCTTATGGGAGTATGCCGATGAGTTAGATGTTTTGCATTTTTTGCAAAAACTTACGATATGATTTGGAAAAAATAAAAAAAGAAATTACCTTTGCACTCTTGAATTGAGAAAATACAGATAGAAATGAAAAAAGACATTCACCCCTCAGACTACAGATTGGTCGTTTTTAAAGATATGTCGAACGACTACTCTTTTATGTGTAGATCGACCGTTAAAACTAATGATACCGTTAAGTGGGAAGACGGCAAGGAATATCCTTTAGTGAAATTAGAAATTTCCAGTGCTTCGCATCCATTTTTTACCGGAAAAGTAAAATTGGTAGATACCGCCGGACGAGTAGATAAATTCATGAATAAGTATCAAAAACACATGGATAATAGAAAGACAAATTAAAAAATAGTCTTTTCTCTATAAAAAAAAGCGGATACCGTGAGGTTTTCCGCTTTTTTATTTATGTTTTAAGCCGTATATTTGCAAGATTATTAAAAATACAAACCTAATGAACTATATTCTTTTTGATGACGGATTAATTAGAACTCAGTTATTGCCCTTTACCTTTACACGTCCAATTGCTGAAATTCGAGTTGGTATTTTAACCATTAGTGAAAAATGGAAAATTTTATTGGGAAGTAGTGTTTCTATTCTTACTGAAAACTATCTTTCTGAGAAATATCCTTTAGTACAAAAAAAACAAAATGTACTTATTAATTCTTCTATTATCCCCGATGAAAAATTGGTAGATGCAATCAAAAAACTGAAGAGCAATCAAGCTCTTTCTTTTGAAGATTCTATTATTGCCTATAGAATAGGTGGAGATGAAATGAATAAAATGGGAGAAGAAAATGTAGAGGCCATGGAAGAAATTGAATATCGAGATGGCTTTGCTCAAATTCAGAATGTATGGGATATATTCCTGCTTAATGGAGCACAAATACGTTTAGATTACGAGCGTATTACAGCAGGACGAAACTCTCAAAAGTGTAGTAAAACCAATAGAGTATCTTCTGCCGACCATATTTTTATAGAAGAAGACTGCCATATAGAAAATGCTTATTTAAATGCAGATCAAGGACCTATTTACATTGGGAAAAATGTAGAAATTATGGAGGGAGCCATGTTAAGAGGGCCCTTATCTATAGGAGAAGGTTCTGTAATTAAAATGGGAGCTAAAATATATGGAGATACCACTTTCGGCCCTCATTGTAAAATAGGAGGGGAAGTGTCTAATAGTGTTATCTTTGGCTATAGTAATAAAGCCCATGATGGCTATTTAGGCAATGCCGTTATAGGAGAATGGTGTAATTTAGGAGCCGATACCAACGCCTCTAATTTAAAAAACGATTACACCAACGTAAAGGTTTGGAGCTATACTGCCGATACCTTTGTTCCTACGGAGGAAATATTTTGCGGTTTATTTATGGGCGATTATTCTAAGTCGGCCATAAATACGATGTTTAATACAGGTTCTGTGGTAGGGGTTTGTGCAAATATTTTCGGATCCGGCTTTCCGCGTCCCTTTACCCCTTCGTTTATGTGGGGAACCTTACCATATGATGTAGAAAAAGCGATAGAAACGGCAGAGAGAGTATGTGCACGACGACAAATAGAATTCTCGTCGGTAGATGCGGAAATATTGAGAAATATCTACCAAATGACCCATAAAAACAGAAGTAAGAAGTAGGAGAAAATATATGTTTAGAAAGAAAGGACTCGGAGATATTTCCGATATTTTATCCATGGAAACGGAGGCCGAATTCATCCCTTTAATTAGTAAGGAGGAAGAGGAAAATATGCAAAAGACCCTTATTCCAGAAGAGTTACCCATACTGCCCATACGCAATAATGTATTATTTCCAGGAGCCGTATTACCTATAACCTTGGCCAGAGATAAGTCGATTAATTTAATAATGGATGCTTATAAGGCTAAAAAGCCTATAGGCGTTTTTTCTCAAAAAAATCAAAACACAGAAGAACCGGGTCAAAAAGACATACACACGGTAGGAACCATGGCTGTTATTGTGAAAACTTTGCGCATGCCCGATGGGAGCACCACAGTAATTATACAAGGGAAAAGGCGTATAAAAATAACAGAATACACCCAAGAAGAACCTTATCTAAAAGCCAAAGTAAGTAATTACGATGATGTTCCGACCAAAAGCAAAAAACAGGTTTTGATAGCCCCCTTAATGGATGCTGTCAAGGATTTGTTTGGTAAAATGCAAAAATTATCCAATCAGATATCCAACGAATCTTTATTTGCTGTTAATAATATAGATAGTCCGGATTTCTTACTGTATTTTATAGTTTCTGTTTTAGAAATTAGTCCCTTTGACAAGCAAAACGTATTAGAAAAGAAAAGCCTCCACGAAAGAGCATATTTAGTATTAGGATTTTTAACCAAAAACCAGCAGGTCTTGGAATTGAGGTCACAAATACAAAATAAGGTTCAAGTAGATTTAGATAAGCAGCAGAGAGAGTATCTACTTCATCAGCAAATGAAAACCATTCAAGAAGAATTAGGTAGTTCTGGAGAGGAAGAAATACAAGAGCTAATTCATAAGGGCGAGTCTAAAAAATGGAGTACGGAAGTAAAAAAAGTTTTCGATAAAGAAATAGCCAAACTACAGCGTATTAATTCCATGTCGCCCGATTATTCCATTCAACTCAATTATCTTAACACCTTTGTAGATTTGCCTTGGGGGGAATATACCGTAGATAAATACGATTTAAAAAGAGCTCGCAAGGTATTGGATAGAGACCATTTTGGTTTAGAAAAAGTAAAAGAGAGAGTGCTTTCTTATTTAGCAGTTTTAAAATTGAGAGGCGATATGAAATCGCCAATATTGTGTTTGTATGGACCTCCAGGAGTTGGTAAAACATCCTTAGGCAAGTCTATAGCCGAAGCCATGGGGCGTAAATACATTCGCATGTCTTTGGGTGGTTTGCACGATGAAGCAGAAATTAGAGGGCACCGGAAAACCTATGTTGGGGCCATGCCAGGACGTATTATTCAAAGTTTATTGAAAGTCAAAAGTTCGAATCCTGTATTTGTATTAGATGAAGTAGATAAGGTTTTGGGTAGAAGTATAGGTGGGGATCCGGCGGCGGCTATGTTAGAATTATTAGACCCGGAGCAGAATACAGCCTTTCATGATAATTTTTTAGAGATAGATTACGATTTATCGCGGGTTCTTTTTATTGCTACCGCTAATTCTTTAAATGAGATACATCCCGCTTTAAAAGATCGTATGGAAATAGTGGAGGTACCTGGTTATTTGGAAGAAGAAAAATTGCAGATAGCTAAAAAACACTTAGTTCCCAAGCAACTTAAAGAGCATGGCCTTAAAAAAAAGGACCTAAGTTTTTCAGATGATGTTATAAAGTATATTGTATCGAATTATACTCGAGAATCAGGGGTTCGTCAGTTAGAGAAACGACTTGCAGGGGTAATACGGTATCGTGCCAATGAAATAGTAGAAAAGCAGGAAGAAACACAGGAGGAAAAACAAAGCAAGCCGACTTTAAGTTTTTTGCATCGCATAGATAAAGAATATGTAAAAAAAGCCTTGGGAATAGAGACGTATAGTCATTCCGAGCGTTTGAAAGAAAATATGGCAGGGGTGGTTACTGGTTTAGCATGGACTTCTGCTGGGGGGGAGATACTATTTATAGAAGCGGCCTTATCGCAGGGTAAAGGAACTATAAGTCTTACTGGTAATTTGGGAGAGGTGATGAAAGAATCGGCTACCTTAGCCTTGGAATATATAAAAGCCAATGCTACCAAATTGCACATATCCTCCGAATGTATAGAAAAAAGCAATGTGCATATACATGTACCAGAAGGAGCTACTCCTAAAGACGGTCCTTCGGCTGGAATGGCTATTTTTACCGCCATTGTTTCGGCCTTTACCAAACAAAAAGTTAGGGCGGATACGGCCATGACGGGCGAAATTACCTTAAGAGGGCAAACTATGCCTATTGGAGGGGTAAGAGAAAAGATATTGGCTGCTAAAAGAGCACGTATTGAGCGTATCGTTTTGTGTAAAGAAAATATACCTCAAATAGAAGAAATTCCGGAGGTTTATACTTCTGGTTTGCAGTTCTTTTTTGTAGATCAAATGGAAGAAATATTACCTTTAATTTTTGAAAAAACAGCCAAAAGTAAAAAAAATTAAAATAAGTTTTATATATTTGCACAATGAACTTTTATGTGAAGAGAAAATAAAAAAAATTATTATTAACAACAACAACAAGTAACACAATGAAAAAAATTATGACTTTGGTGCTTGCTATCGGTGTAATAGCCGGAGTACAAGCGCAGCAACGTCAAGTCGTTCGCGACATGAATTATAAGCTCTCAGAGATGAAGCAGCTAAAACAGGAGTCTTCCTTATTCAATAATGATAAAATGGCGAAAGCTCCAGTAGCCAAAACCGATACCTTAAAACCACCTGCGCAATTTCTACCTAACCCTATTTACACTTGGGGTGGATGGGGAATCTATCCTAAAGGTGCATGGGAAAATCCAGAAATAATGATTTCTGTAAAAGGACCTATGCACTCCTTTAATTTTAATGGTTCTGGAGAAGTTGGAATGATTTATCATACAGAAGCCGGGCAGTACGAGGCTTATATGGGGGTAGACTTAAGTACAAAGGTTATATGTGGTGCAGTTATGTTTGGTGTACGTTGGGGTTCTACCGATTGGGCTTTATATGGGTATGATAGTACTCCTGCTATGAAAGTTTATTTTAAAGTTTATCAAGATTTGCAAGATCAAGAGTTTTATTCTTCTTTGATGTCGGCAACACCAGAAATATTAACGATGAAATATCCGGTAGATCCTTATAAGTATGCGGCATCCGATACTACGGAAGCATATGCATCTAAAATAACTACAGATGATAAAACTAAGCAAAAAGAACTTAGCCTTACTCGGATTGGAGCCGCTTTCAAAACTCCGGTTCCTGCTAATAAAGACTTTGCCATTAGCTATGTTGCCCCTCATTCCAATGAGGCAATAGATTCTATATATAATTATGCTCCTGTATGGTATGGACAAGAGAAAACAGGTACTATTCCTGGCGATTTTTTCTCTTTATACGATTATTATCGCCAATCTTTATGGTATAAAAAAGATGCTGATCTTAATGACACATCTATGAGACTTAGACAAAGAGATGGAGAAGCTGGTCCAACTGGGGAAGAAGGCTTTTTACCTAAGGGTAATCCACAAAGATTTGCCTCTCCTAATTATATGTTTACTCCAGTAATGACCGATTTTTGGCAAGATGGTCCAAATACTCCTTTTTTGAGCGACATTTACATTTGGCCGGTAGTAACCATGGGTAATTCTAACGAAAACTTAAACGCTTTAGCCAAGAATGTATCGGTTTATCCTATTCCTGCTATTGAGGATGTTACTTTTACTTCTATAGATCCTATGTCTCGTATTGATATTTACAATACTCAAGGACAATTAGTAAAAACCATTATTACCGACGATAATATAACAACCGTTAGTATTTCTGATTTGAGATCTGGGTTTTATGTTGCGAAAATAACAACTCCTAAGGGATTAATAACTAAGAAAATAGTTGTTAATAAATAATTTTCTAAGTTGTTTATAAAAAAAAGAGGCCGTCCTTGGGGATGGCCTCTTTTTTTATAAATCTGTCTCTTTGTTTTTTTAATAGATGAATACTATTCTTTCTCGTTTGCAAGGAACTCGAATTATTCGTATATTTGTAGGACTTTAAAAGAAAGGTCTTAGATAGAGGAACGTTATGTACTTCTAAACAAGAAAACTCTTTTTACAGTGGGTTTATAAAGTAAAATATATGTCGTTTTTTTTAATAGTAACCTTAGTGGTTATAGGTTTTGTGCTTATACTTTTAGAGATCTTTATTCTTCCCGGTACTACCGTGGCTGGAATTTTAGGTGGTGCTGCTTTAATTTTTGCTATCTATCAATCTTTTGTTTTGTATGGAAGTTTTATAGGTTTTATTAGTCTTGCTGCCATTTTGCTTTTAGGAGGGCTACTCTTATTTTATATGCTGCATACCAAAGCCTGGCAGAAACTTTCTTTAAAAACCGAAATAAATGCTAAGGTTAATGAAAATGGCAGAGGGGTTTTAAAGGTAGGGCAAAAAGGATATTGTATTTCTCGTTTGGCTCCTATGGGAACAGCCGAATTTGAGGAGGATTTTTTTGAAGTACAGTCGGTATTAAGCTTTATAGATCCGAAAACTCCAGTGGAAATTGTAAAAATAGAAGGTTCTAAAATATGGGTAAAGGCCTTGTCTGTAAATTCGTTAGAAATAGAGCCTTTAGAAACCGGCTTTTTAGAACAAAAATAAAGGAACAAGCCACAGTAAGAGTGCAGGTATAATTTTATTTATAAATTTATACCCCTTTAAAGAAACGTAAATAGTATGTCTCCAATTATATAAAACAATTTAATAACAAAAGAATGGAAATCGGATTTATTATAGCTATTGTCTTGGCCGTATTTTTTTTATTATGGCTAATTTTTTATTTTATACCGGTAGCTTTGTGGTTCAAAGCTTTGGTGTCCGGGGTGAATATTTCTTTACTGCAACTTATTTTAATGCGATGGAGGAAAGTACCCCCTTCTATTATTGTTAATAATATGATTGCTGCACAAAAAGCAGGTTTGTCGTTGAATAGAAATGAGTTGGAAGCCCATTTCTTAGCGGGGGGGCATTTAAATTCGGTGATCAATGCGCTTATTTCTGCCGATAAAGCAAATATGAATTTAGATTTTAAAACGGCAACGGCTATTGATTTGGCTGGACGCGATGTTTTAGAAGCCGTTAGAATGTCGGTAAATCCCAAAGTAATTAATACTCCGCCGGTAGCTGCGGTGGCTAAAGATGGTATACAATTGATTGCTAAGGCCAGGGTTACGGTTAGAACCAATATAAAGCAATTGGTTGGAGGAGCAGGAGAGGAAACTATTTTAGCCAGAGTAGGCGAAGGGATTGTAACTTCTATAGGTTCAGCAGTAAGTCATAAACAAGTTTTAGAAAATCCAGATTCTATTTCTAGAGTAGTTCTTGAAAAAGGCTTGGATTCTGGTACTGCTTTTGAAATTTTATCTATTGATATTGCAGATATAGATGTGGGTAAGAATATTGGTGCACAGTTGCAGATGGATCAAGCTTATGCCGATAAAAACATAGCGCAAGCCAAAGCGGAAGAAAGAAGAGCGATGGCGGTGGCTTTAGAACAAGAGATGAAAGCAAAGGCACAGGAAGCAAAAGCAAAGGTAATAGAAGCGGAAGCAGAAGTACCTTTGGCTATGGCAGCGGCTTTTAGAAGTGGAAATATGGGTATAATGGATTATTATCGTTTTCAGAATATACAAGCGGATACCGATATGAGAGAATCTATTTCTAAACCCATGGGGCCAAAGTATAAACCCAATGAGGATGCGGACAAAAAATAAGCATGCAACGTTTTTTTTTACATTTAGCTTATTGCGGTAAACCTTATTGTGGCTGGCAAGAACAGCCTAATGGGCGAAGTGTACAAGCTTGTGTACAAGATGCTTTGCAGATTTTATTAAGAGAACCTATAAAAGTAGTAGGGGCGGGACGTACCGATACGGGCGTGCACGCCTCTTCTTTTTATGCTCATTTTGATACGCAAAAAAATTATAGTTACGAGCAACGCCGTGCCTGGCTGTATAAATTAAATTCCATATTAGACAAAGAAATTGTAATTTATCATATTTTTGAGGTAGAAGATTTTTTACATGCTCGATTTTCTGCTATAGAGCGAAGTTATCAGTATTTTATTCATACACATAAAAATCCATTTTTAGAGGATTATAGCTATTTTATTCGTATGCCTTTTAAGGCGAATCTAATACAGGAGGCGGGTCTTCTACTCTGTGGCTCTCACGATTTTACTTCTTTTTCAAAATTGCACACGCAAACGAAAACAAATGTTTGTAATTTAAAACAGGCCAATTTTAATTATATGGGAGAGGAACGTTGGTTTTTTACCTTTACCGCCGACCGTTTTTTGCGAAATATGGTTAGGTCTATGGTTGGAACTCTATTACAAATAGGAATGGGAAAAATTTCTTGTGAGGATTTAATAGATGTTTTAGAGGCTAAAGATCGGGGTAGAGCAGGAATGTCGGTGCCTGCAAAGGCTTTGTTTTTAACAGATATTAAATATTTTTAAGGTATGTATTCTTTTTTAGAACCATTGAAAGAGGCTTTGCAAATTTCTTTTTTCGTTATGATTATTATGATGCTGATGGAGTTTTTCCAATTATGGCAAATGAGTAAGCATACCGAAAAACATACCAAAATGGAGGGGGTTTCTTTGCATAGAGGGAAAAAATATTTTGGAAAATTGGGAATGGCTTTGTTGTTAGGTTTGATTCCAGGTTGTGTGGGCGGATTTGCCGCTGTTAGTATGTATTCGCATGGACTTATTAGTTTTGGAGCGGTATTGGCGGCCTCCTTTACGGCTTTGGGGGATGATGCTTTTAGAATGTTGGCTATGATGCCCGAAAAAGTTTTATACGTGGAAGTTCTCTTGCTGATATTAGGGCTTATATGTGCTTTAGCTGTAGATTATATTCCTTATTTTCGTCGTTTTACTCCCCCTTCTGCAGAACATATACAATTGCACCGACAGGAGCATGAACACGAGCAGTGGATAGAGAAAGAGGAAAATGGTATTGAAAATACTTCTTATAATTGTTGGCCTAAAATAAAAGATTGGTCTTTGGCCCGGACCTTGTTAGTTAGCATGCTTCTCTTTTATATGTATGCCTTACTTGGTGGTTGGATGGGGCATGAGCATAGCCCTATACATGCACAGGAATCTCATTCTTTATTAGAGTGGAATTTTGAAAATATTCTCTTAATTGTTTTTTCTTTGGCTGCTTTGATTTTAATAGTACGAGCCAATGAACATTTTTTGCAGGAGCATTTATGGAAACATGTTTTAAAAAAGCATTTTCTCCCCATTTTCCTTTGGACCGTAGGGACTTTGTATGTAATTTTGGCTTTGAATCATTTTTTTGATTTAAATGCTTGGTTACAAAACGATATTTCCAAGATGTTTATTGTTTTAATGGTAGCGGTGGTAGTGGGTTGGATCCCACAATCTGGACCTCATTTCATTTTTATTCAGCTATTTTTTACTTCCTTAATTCCATTTAGTGTTTTCTTCGCTAATGCTATAGTACAAGATGGGCATACCTCTTTGGTTTTATTGGCCGAATCACGGAAGCAGTTCCTTTGGCTTAAGGCTATTAAGAGTGTAGTGGCTCTTAGTATAGGTTCGCTTGGATTATGGATAGGCTTTTGAGTTCTGTTCTGCTCGCCCTTCTGAAATTAAACTTTTCGGAACAATAGTCCCCTTACTTTTATTTACTTTAGGCGGAAAGAAGATAAGAAGATAAGAAGATAAGAAGATAAGAGGTTTAGAAGATAAGAGGTTTAGAGGAAAAAACTAAAATGAACCTTCCCGTATTTACGAACTTCTGAAAAATGAGGATGATCTTTGAAATTATATTTTTCGGAATGTTCTAAAATAAAGATACCGTTTTCTAATAAAATAGAAGAGGAAAAAATAATATCGGGTAATTGGGCAATGTTATCGGCTTGGTAGGGGGGATCGGCAAATATAAGATTGTAGCCTATAGAACATTGGCGTGGGTAATCGAAAGCGTTTTGTCGAAAAACGCGTAAATTGGGCATATCCCATTTCTCAGCCATAGATTTAATAAAAGCGACACAATGTACGTTCATATCTATAGCGTGAACCAATGCGGCTCCACGGGATATAAATTCGTAAGAAATACCGCCAATACCAGAAAATAGATCCAATACTTTTAGATCTTCAAAATCCACACGAGAACGGAGAATATTAAATAAACTTTCTTTGGCCATATCGGTAGTAGGTCTTACTGGCAAACTGTCGTCTGCTTGAAAATGCCGTCCTTTATATTTACCACTAACAATTCTCATAAACACATAAAATAACGATTGTAAGGAGCTTCTTTTGGAAAACAGAGGCCTTTGGGAGAGGGTAGGTAGAAAATATGACAAAACTGTGTCCCTAAAGAGGAAAACAAGTCCTTATCCAAAGATTCTCCCGACAAGAAAAGGGCAATAGAGCCTAAATCTAATTTCAATTTATTAAGGGCATAGAGTAGGTAATAGAGTAAATTAGAAAAGTCGGGATAGGGGAAAGTATTGATGAATAAGAGGCCATCCGGATTTTTAACCAAAAGGTCAAATTCATTTTTTCTTAAATTTAAGAGCACGTGATGTTCGAATTTTCTATAGGTGTGGGATATAAGAAATAAATTTCGAATTAAATTACCATAAACGCTTTGAAATTGAGCCTCTTTATCATTGGAAAATAGTATTTTAGCGGCTCTTAAATAAGAAGAATTAAAGGCGGTTAAAATATAAGCATTGGAAAAGGGCTCTTTTTCTTTGCTTATACATTCTTTTCCATGGAGATGAAATAAATTAGATAGAATAACCGAGGAATCCTTTGGGGAATATAAGGCTTCTGGAACTAAGGTAGACTGAAAATCTAATACCGTAAAAACCCTTTCTCCATATTGAAAATTGGCCTGTAGAAGTTTCTCTTCTTCCTTTAATTTTTCTAAAGCAGAGAAATAGCTACATTCTTCTATACTTGGCATAAGGTAAGAAGCCAAGCATAACATTTTATGACTTTGAATGGAGGATATGCCTAAGTAGGTACAACTACGATGTAGGGTCACGCAAAGGCGTAAATCCGTGTCTTGATAATCGGCAATACTTGGATGAATATATCTTTCCGAATAAAAATGTTCTGTACTTATACTCATAAATAGGCCTTATTATATACGGAAAATATATACAGAAGAAGGGTAGGGCGTTTTATTCCCAGTTTCCTTCCGTAATAGCTTCGTTCATACTCCCGACTTTGATACCGGGATACCTATTCATATCGTTCGACTTAGAATTTAGGTTTTGAATATCTTGATCATTCATCCCTATTAAAAATTCCTCAAAAGGAACCGTAGCTTCAAATACAGGAACTTGAAAGCCGCTTTTGCTAACAAAACCCGCTTCTAAGTGTATTTTCTTTGTTTTTTCGGTAAAAGGAACGTAGGCTAAATTGGCAAGGTGTTTTTCCTTATCGGGATGGTTAGGGAAGAGTACCTCGTAGGCTTTTTCTTTGAAAATTTCTCTGGATACTATGCCCTTCTTAACGGCTTCTTCTTCGGTAAGGGAATCCGGAACATTTCCTATCATTTTAGTATAGGGAAGCTCTCCATTTTGGAGAAAATCCACTAAACTGTCAATATCTCCAATAAAACGATTGTTAGCTTTTTTAAAAGCTTCTTCTACGGTACGTATGTCTTTAAGACGTTGTACCACAATTTGAGCCCTCTGATTTTTTTCTTTATTAAAGCGTACAGGCTGCATGATACTTTTGTATATAGCAAAAGCCAAAATAACGGCGACGGCGGCCAAAACAATCTGTAAAGCGATCTTAAGCTTAGTATTCATATATCGTGTAGTATTTTAAAGCGGTTGCAAATGTACATAAAGTTTTACAATAAGCCAAAGTTTTTTTGGGCCATAAAATAGAGAAATATTACCAATTACAACGGTTACTATGTTTTAATTCTATTTTAATCTGAAAATTGGCGGCCATACGTTGAGCGTATTGTTCGGCGCAATAAACCGAACGATGCCGTCCCCCTGTACATCCAAAATTTACCTGCAAATTACTAAAGCCTCTTTCTATATAATTAAGGACGGAAGGGGTGGTAATTTCCACACATTCGTCTATAAATTTACTTACCGAATCGTATTCCTTAAAATAACGAACTACTTCCGTATCTTGGCCATTGAGATTTTTGTAAGCCTCTATTCGCCCTGGATTAGGTAAAAAACGGCAGTCAAAAACAAAGCCCCCTCCATTTCCGGAACTATCGTCAGGTATTCCCTGTTTAAAAGAAAAACTATGAATAGCTAAGTTTAAATTAGTACCACAAGGCAAATCCAAACGACTGAATTTGCTTTCTTTTAAATAGTCAATAATTTTTTCTATACTATGCAAATCTAATGCTTTACATAGATGATCTTGTATAGAAGATAAATTTTGAATGGCGTAGGGTACACTTTTTAAAAAGAGTTCTTTCTTCTCGTAAAAACCTCGTAATCCGTAAGTTCCCATAGCTTGTAAAATACGAATGCCCACAAACCCGTAAAATTGTTTACGGAATAGAGTGGGATCCAACGAAAAATAAGGATGTATTTTTTTTAAATAATGTTCTAATAAAATTTCTCTGAATTCTGGCGATAGATTGGCTTTTCCATCGTAGAGTAGGGAGGCTAAGTCGTAGGCCAAAGCCCCTTTTCGTCCGCCTTGAAAATCAATAAAAAACAAACGATCGTTGTGAATCATAATGTTGCGTGCCTGAAAATCTCTGTAGAGAAAAAAATCAGAGGGTGCTTGCTCTAAAAAGCGAATCAAGGTCTGAAAGTCGTTTTCTAATTCTTGTTCGTTGAAGGGGATATTCCCCAATTTTAAAAAATAGTATTTAAACGAACTTAAATCCCATTGCATGGATTGTGCGTCAAAGGCTTTTCTGGGATAAGCAGAGGAATAATCAAAGTCTCTTCCGGCTACTAATTGAAATTTCAAAAGTTCTTCTACTGCTTTGAAATAATAGGCTTCCGTTTGCGAAGAGATTTTCCCGTTTTTACGATTTTCTTGGAGAAAAGAAAACAAGGTGGTATTTCCCAAATCTTCTACAAAATATATTTTTTTATTCGAATCCATTTGTAAAATATGGGGAACTGGCAAATCTAACTTTAGAAATTGCTTACTAAATTCCAAGTAGGCTCTGTTTTCAGCTTCATCTTCATTATAAACGCATAAACAAGGCTCGAAATCACTTAAAATACGATAATATTTGCGATGAGATCCAGATGCAGGTAATAATTCTATGCTGTGAAAATCGCTCTTTCTCCAGTGGTAGTAAGCGGTGCGAAGTAATTCTTCTTCTTTGTTTTGCATTTCTTTAGAGGTTTAAAAGGAGGTTTTTTAATTTCGGCTATTGACTTTACGTATTCCTATAAGTTGATCGTATCTTCCTCCTGGATTTCTGTAAAATACAAATATATAATAGTCGTTTTCTGTATCTTGGAAATTGTTTTCCATGCGTATATAATCGTCCTTTTGCTGTGTTTTGCAAAGGTAGGTATAATCGTAAAAACCTTGTTTTAAGAGCAGCGATAATACATAAGATTGAATATCTCTATTGTAACTCATTTTGCTTTCTTGGCTTGCTTGCCATTGATTGAATTGTCCTAATACATAAACATCACAAGCTAAAAGAGCTTCACTTTTTAAAAAAAAGTGTACGTAAGCATAGTCGGCCTCTATATCGGAATGTTCGGAGCGTTCGGCCTTAATTACGAAATTTCCGTTTATGTCGTCTTGGTTAAGATAAGAATATCCTAATTTACTATGTTCATCATATAAAAAAACATTCCAAATATCATTAATTTTCTCTAAACGTTCTACATTTCGTCCGGCATAGGAAAGCGTGCGGGTATCAAAATTTCTAAATTCGTTTAAGCCGTCCCATACATTAAGGTCGTTGTCTTTATATTCAAAAGTTTGGCCTACATTGAAAAGTAATGGCACTCGGCGCAAAATATTGGTATTTCGGTTTTGTTGCACAAAAACTTTTAGATTTTGTTGGGCTTGTATAATGTTTAATTGGGCATTGGTATTATTTACCGTAATATACAGCTCTTGGCGACTTTTTCTATAATCCACTCTTTGGGGAACTCTTACTTGAGCTTGTATGTTTACCTTACTTTCACATACATAAAAAGGGATCTTTGCTAAGACTTCTTGAGGAGCACCATTTTGAAAAATTTCTATTTGATATAAACCCGATACTTTTAGTTTTTGATAGGGGCTTGGAAATTCCAATTGATAATGAGTGTAATTAATGCGAGTATTAAAAGAAAGATCCACTTGATTTATGTCCGTTTTATTTTGCCCTTCCATATATTCTATTTCTTTAAGAGAAGAGGGGGTAAAATCGGCATTACAGTGAATGACTCTATAGCTTAAACTGTAATCGTTGTCTTGGGTGTCGTCGAAACTAATCGTGATTTTATCGTTGGATCCTAATTCTAATACCGCAAGGCCATAATTGCCATTGGAGGGAAGTACCTGTATGCTTTGCAAGAATTGAGCAGAAAGAGAAGTGGAGGAAGCACCAAGGCAGATTAGTAGCAGGAAAAGAACAAAAGAAAAATTGTTTTTTTTCATAAAAGAAGTATTTAGGCGTATAGCACTTGGGTATATGGAAGATCAATAAAAAAATATATAAGCAATGATAATGGCTGCAATTACGCCAATTAAATCGGCTAAAAGGCCGGCTTGCACCGAATAGCGCACGTTTTTAATTCCAACGGAGCCAAAATAAAGAGCGATAATATAAAAGGTGGTATCGGCCGAACCTTGAAAAAGACAAGATAGCCTACCTACAAAGCTATCCGCTCCATAGTTAGCCATGGTTTCTATCATCATCGCTTTGGAGCCACTACCGCTTAGAGGTTTCATAAAGGCGGTAGGTAATGCTCCTACAAAATCGGTATTTAACCCCATGGTTTGAAAGCACCAAGCTAAACCGTCTATAAGGTAGTCCATGGCTCCAGAAGCCCGGAAAACGCCAATGCCGACCAACATAGCAATAAGATAAGGTATAATTTTAAGTGTATTATTAAAGCCGTCTTTGGCTCCCTCTATAAAAGCATTATATACATTAATTTTTTTATAAAAACCACCCGCTACAAAGCCCGTAATAATGAGTAATAAAAGCCCGTTTCCCACTAAGGTAGAAAATTTTTCTACTTGTTCTTGGGGTACCGATAAACAATAGGCCATTAGGGCTCCTACCATAATAGTAATTCCACCTATCCAAGATAGAATGGTTTTGTCCCATAGCTTTATTCGTTGACGAATAGACACATAGATAATTCCTCCTAAAGTAGAACAATAGGTAGCCATAAGTAGAGGAATAAATACATCGGTTGGATTGGCGGCACCTAAGATGGATCTTTGTGCTAAGATAGCAATGGGAATAATAGTTAGGCCGGAAGTATTGATCACCAAAAACATAATTTGGGCATTGGAGGCTGTATCCTTATGGGGGTTTAGTGCTTGCATGCTTTCCATGGCTTTTAGGCCTAAGGGTGTAGCGGCGTTATCTAAACCCAACATATTCGCAGAAAAGTTTAGCAGCAATTGTCCTGTAGCCGGATGATCTGGAGGTATTTCCGGGAAAAGTTTATGAAAAAAAGGACCAACTATGCGAGATAAAACTCTTATAGCTCCTGCCTTTTCGCCTATATTCATGAGGCCTAACCATAAAGTCATAATTCCAGCTAAAGGTAAGGCTATGTCTAATACGGCCAATTTGGTCACAGCGAAAGTGGAATCTATGATGTTTTTAAAAATTACGGGATCTCCTGTACAAATAAACTGAATAATTGCTACCACAAAGGCAATAAGAAAAAAAGCTATCCAAATGTAATTTAATAACATATTAATTATAAGAAGTTAAGGGTAATGGGTATGGGGTAGCAATAAAAGTTCCAAAATTGGCACTTGAGAGCACAAATATAAGGGAAATAAATTTCATTTAAAAAAGAAAGAGAAAACTCTTAGGTTTGGAAATAAGTTTAAATAGTATGTTAGAGCAATTTTTTACGAGGTTCAAAATATAAATATCCAGTAAATAGGAGCTTAGAAAACCGTTGTAATAGTTGAGCTTTATAAACAAGATACAAAATCATTGCAATACCAAATTCTGAATTTACAAGGGGATTCCAAGATTCCAACAGGAAAAAATAAGGAATAATTGCACCGTAGTCGAATAATATATATGTTTATAAAAAAAGGATGAAAAAAGTTTTTTCTATAAATTTTCGTTACCATGGTTTCAAAAGGGATTTTATGTTACGGTAACTAGGATTAAATATTTTGAAATACAGTAGGGATAATTCTTATTAGGACTATTGCTATTACAAAAAAGATCCCGCTTGGGAAAAACGTTTTGGAAAGCATTAAAATTTATGTACTTTTGCGCCTGAAAAATAGGTTTATATGGAAAACGTAATAAGGCTTAAAAAGGGCTTAAACATTCGTATGGAGGGAAATGCAGATGGTTCTTTGCATGCTCCCACTATCTTTTATGAAGACTATGCGGTGATGCCTAATGATTATTATGGCTTGCGTCCCAAGTTAATGGTAGGGAAAGGCGATCGGGTTTTGGCAGGATCTCCCTTGTTTTACGATAAAGGAGAGGAGCGTATAAAAATATGTTCTCCCGTTAGTGGGCTTGTATCGGAAATTGTTTATGGTCCTAAGCGTTGTATAGAAAGAATACAAATTAAGGCGGAGGAAGAAATTAGCTACATAGATTTTCCAACATGCGAATTTTCGGATTTAACTCGAGAAAAAGTAAAGGAAAATTTATTGAATGCGGGTTTATGGTCTTTGATTCGTCAACGTCCATACGAAGTGATTCCTAATCCGGACCTTACTCCTCGTGATATATTTATCTCTTGCTTCGATACGGCTCCTTTGGCTCCGGATTTAGATATGATAGTATATGGTAGGGAAGATGCCTTTCAGGCGGGAGTAAATGCTTTAAGTTTGCTTACCGATGGAAAGGTTCATATAGGAGTACATTTGCAAAAAACGGCATCCAAGGCCTATTTGCAGTGTAAAAATGCAGAAGTGCATTTATTTGATGGGCCTCATCCTTGTGGAAATGTGGGAATACAAATTCATCATATAGCTCCTATTAATAAGGGAGAAATGCTTTGGTTTGTACATCCTCAAGATGTAATTATTATAGGACGTCTTTTTATGCAGGGGAAATACGATGCTACCAAAATCGTAGCCTTAGCCGGATCGGAAGTAGTAAATAGCGGATATTACAAATTAATATCCGGGGTAAATGTTGGCTATTTGTTGGAAAATAATCTACAGCAGAAAGAGCATTTGCGTGTCGTTAGTGGAAATGTACTTACAGGAAGAGATATAGGTGCAAAGGGATATTTAGGGGTTTATGATTCTCTGATTTCGGTTATTCCACAAGGGGATCGTTATAGATTTTTAGGTTGGATCACCTTAGGAATGAATACATTTAGCTTTTCAAAAACGTTTTTTTCTTGGATTTTCAAAGATCGTTTTTATAAAATGGATACCAATTTAAATGGAGGAAAGCGAGCCTTTGTATTTACTGGCGAATTTGAAAAGGTTTTGCCAATGGATATATATCCTTTGCAATTGATAAAAGCTTGTATTACTTCCGATTTAGAGGCTATGGAAAATTTGGGTATTTATGAAGTGGCACCAGAGGATTTTGCCTTATGTGAATATATAGATCCCTCTAAAACCGAAATTCAGCAGATTATACGTCAAGGGCTGGATTTGATTCGGGAAGAAATGAACTGAGATTTGCTAAAATGATAAGAGATAGATATGCTTAGAAGTTTTTTAGATAAAATAAAGCCGCAATTTGAAAATGGAGGACGTTTTTCGTTCCTTCGTTCTACATTCGATGCTTTTGAAAGTTTTTTATATGTGCCGAATAAAGTAACCACCACTGGTGCGCATATTCGAGATGCTTTTGATATGAAGCGGGCCATGATTATGGTAGTAATTGCACTAATGCCTTGTTTCCTATTTGGAACCTATAATGTTGGAGCCATGCACTATGTGGCTTTAAATGAAACGGCAGGGTTTTGGGATTGTTTTTGGTTTGGTTGTACAAAAGTATTACCTATGTTGGTGGTTAGCTATGTGGTAGGCCTTGGCATAGAGTTTATTTTTGCACAATACAGAGGACATGAGGTAAATGAGGGCTTTTTGGTGTCTGGCTTTCTAATTCCTTTAATTTGTCCACCCGATGTGCCTCTTTGGATGTTAGCTTTGGCTACTGCCTTTGCCGTTATTATTGGAAAAGAAGTATTTGGTGGTACTGGAATGAATATTTGGAACCCGGCTCTTTTGGCTCGGGCCTTTTTGTTTTTTGCTTATCCTTCTCAAATGTCAGGGGATGCGGTTTGGGTGGCGGATGCTAATTCCGGTCCTACTGCTTTGGCGAATTTGGCTCAAGGACATGTAGATTTATTACCTTCTTTGCAAAATCTATTTTGGGGTACTATTCCTGGGTCGGTGGGGGAGACTTCCAAATTTTGTATTCTTTTAGGAGCAGTGGTTTTGTTGTGGACAGGCATTGCTAATTTTAGGATAATGTTTTCCACCGTCTTAGGAGGAGCTCTAATGGCTTTATTGGTAAATGCTTTGGGTATTTCTTCTGCCACACCCTTAGAACAAATACTTATGGGTGGTTTTCTCTTTGGAGCCGTTTTCATGGCTACCGATCCAGTAACTTCGGCACAGACCAATGTAGGAAAAATTATTTTTGGTTTTTTAATAGGGGTTATGGCTATTTTAATTCGAGTATTTAATCCGGCTTATCCAGAAGGAATGATGTTAGCAATTCTCTTTATGAATACTTTTGCTCCTTTAATAGATTATTTAGTGGTGAACCGAAACATAAAGCGCCGGAAACAAAGGTTAATATTATCGGTTAAAACAACGGAAAAATAATAGATATCGGGAGAAACGCTTGGCGTAATCCGATAAAATTACGTAGGTAGAAATTACATAAATAAAGATCATGTTTTCAAATAAATATATTTTCATTTACACTTCTGTTTTGGTAGTAGTAGTGGCCGCTGTATTAGCTTTGGCTGCAACCTTGCTGCAACCCATGCAAACTCGCAATGTAGAAGTGGAAAAGATGCAGAATATTCTTAACTCGGCCGGTATCCCCAATACGGTAGAAAATGCTATAGATTTGTATAATAAGCATATCAAGGCAGAGTTAATGGTAAACCAACAGGGAAATATTCTTTCCGAATATAGCTTTCAAAAGGGACAATGGACAGAAAAGGAAGGAAAACCCAATGCAAAGAGAGCTTTTTATGCCGATTTGAAATTAGAATTGGCGAAATCTAATAAATCGGAGGCGCAATTTCCTGTTTTTATTTGCGAAAAAGGAGATAGCAAGGCCAACAGCCATAATAAAATTTACATAGTTCCTTTACAGGGTAAAGGTTTATGGGGGCCTATTTGGGGATACATGGCATTGGAAAGCGACTTAAATACGGTGGTGGGAGTAACATTCGATCATAAAGGAGAAACTCCTGGTTTAGGAGCAGAAATATCTACTCCTATTTTTGAGGAACCATTCGTAGGCAAACAAATTTTTGACCAGCAGGGTGCTTTTACCTCTATTACCGTACAAAAAGGGGGCGTAAAAAATTACAAAGGAGATCCGACGCATGCGGTAGATGCCATTTCAGGAGGAACCATCACCAGTAATGGTGTAACGCTTATGTTATCGGGATGCCTTCAATATTATGTTCCGTATTTCGAACAGATTAGAAAAGCGAACATCGAGAAGCTTCCTCTTTCGACCGATACCACAACCATGGCAATAGATACGGTTGCAAAACCTTTATAAGTTCATTTGCCTTATAAAAAATCCAATTAAAAAAGATAGAAAAAAACGATAAAGATGATAGAAGAGCAACAAACCAAAGAACCTTGGTTTTCGGCTAAAACCTTAAGGCTGCTCACCGGGCCCTTGGCTTCCGACAATCCTATTACGGTACAGGTATTAGGAATATGTTCGGCTTTGGCAGTAACAGTAAAGCTGCAACCTGCTATTGTTATGGCCCTTTCGGTAACCGTAGTTACTGCCTTTTCCAATTTAATTATATCTATGATGCGAAATTCCATTCCGCCTCGTATTCGTATTATTGTACAATTAACAGTAGTAGCGGCTTTGGTTATTTTAGTAGATCAAATATTAAAAGCCTATGTATATGATGTAAGTAAACAACTCTCGGTATTTGTGGGTTTAATCATTACCAATTGCATTGTTATGGGGCGTTTAGAGGCTTTCGCTATGGCAAATAAGCCATGGCCTTCTTTTGTAGATGGTATAGGGAATGGGATAGGTTATGGACTTATTTTAGTAGGAGTTGCTTTTGTTCGTGAATTATTAGGTTCTGGAACTTTATTTGGTTTTACTATTATTCCTGCTTCTTTTTATAGTGCTGGCTACGCAAACAATGGCTTATTTATATTACCTCCTATGGCTCTTATTTTAGTAGGGGTTATTATATGGATTCAAAGATCGCTGAATCATAAATTGATAGAAAAGTAAGAATATGGAGAATTTATTGAATATATTCGTTAAATCGATATTTATCGATAATATGATTTTTGCCTATTTCTTAGGCATGTGCTCCTATTTGGCAATCTCTAAAAACGTAAAGACTTCCTTCGGTTTGGGTATTTCTGTTATTTTTGTGATGCTTATTACCGTTCCTTTAAATTATTTATTAGATAATTATTTACTTAAAGAAGGGGCTTTGTCGTGGATTAGTCCTTCTTTAGCAGCGGTCGATCTAAGTTTTCTAAGTTTAATTATGTTTATAGCCACTATTGCTTCTATTGTACAGTTATTAGAAATGCTAATAGAAAAAATTTCTCCCTCTTTATATTCTTCTCTTGGTATATTTTTGCCTTTAATTGCTGTAAACTGTGCCATCTTAGGGGCTTCTTTATTTATGCAAGAAAGAGAATATTTGTCTTTGGCAGAGGCTTCTGTTTTTGCCTTAGGTTCTGGAATTGGCTGGTGTTTGGCTATTGTTGGTATAGCCGCTATTCGGGAAAAATTGAGATATTCTCAAATACCGGCTCCTTTGAAAGGTTTGGGAATTGCTTTTATTGTTACCGGTTTAATGGGAATTTCGTTTATGTGCTTTTTAGGAATTAAATTATAGTAGAAGATATGTCTTTAACATGGATTGTGGTTATAGCAAGTGTGGTAGTATTCTTAACCGTTATACTGCTTTTAGTGGCTGTATTGTTATATGCGAGAAAGAAATTGGTTCCACAGGGAAAAGTACAGCTGGAGATTAATGGAGAAAAAACATTGGAAGTAGAAGCCGGAAATACCTTGCTTTCCACCCTGGCTTCTCAGAAAATATACCTTCCTTCTGCTTGTGGCGGCAAGGGAAGTTGCGGCTTGTGTCGGTGTAAGGTTACAGAAGGAGGCGGTTCTATATTGCCATCCGAACAAGGTTTCTTCTCTCGCAAGGAACAAGCGGATAATTGGCGTCTGAGTTGTCAAGTGAAATTGAGAAACGATATTAAAATTGATATTCCTCCTTCGATTTTTGGAATTAAGAAATGGGAATGTGAAGTGGTTTCGAATCGCAATGTAGCCACTTTTATTAAAGAATTTGTAGTAAAATTACCGGAAGGTGAAAATCTTAATTTTCGTTCCGGAGGATATATACAAATAGATGTACCTGCTTGTGTGGTAGACTATAAAAACATAGAGGTGGAACCTGCTTTTCGTTCCGATTGGGATAAAATGAAGATGTGGGATCTGAAAATGAAAAATCCGGAACCAGTTTTCCGGGCTTATTCTATGGCCAACCATCCTGCGGAGGGAAATAGAATTATGTTGAATGTACGTATAGCAACCCCTCCCTTTGATCGTAAAAAAGGTGGTTTTATGAAAGTAAATCCGGGAGTTTGTTCTTCCTATATTTTTTCGTTGAAACCTGGTGATAAAATCACCATTTCCGGCCCTTATGGAGAATTTTTCGTACAAGACACCCAAAGAGAAATGATGTTTATTGGCGGTGGTGCGGGAATGGCTCCCATGCGTTCTCATATATTTGATCAATTTGAAAGCAAGCATACCCAAAGGAAAGCCTCTTTTTGGTATGGAGGTCGTTCTAAGAAAGAATTATTCTATATGGACGATTTTGAAAAAATACAAAAAGAAAATCCAAATTTTAGTTTTCATGTAGCCCTGTCGGAACCTTTGCCGGAAGATAACTGGACGGGATACACAGGTTTTATACATCAGGTTATTTTAGATAATTATTTAAAGAATCATCCCGAACCGGAAGAAATAGAATATTATCTTTGTGGACCTCTACCAATGACCAATGCTATAGTAAAGATGTTGGAGAACTTAGGGGTACCCGATAATATGATACGTTTCGATAATTTTGGTAATTAAACGGAAAGAGCAAAGAGATGAGTGATACATTGGTTATAATTCCCACCTACAACGAGAAAGAAAATATAGAAAAAATTATTCGCAAGGTATTTTCTTTGTCTAAGCCTTTCGATATATTAGTTGTTGAAGACCATTCTCCAGATGGTACAGCTTCTATAGTGCGTAAATTGATGCAAGAATATCCAGAACGTCTCTTTATGGAGGAACGTGAGGGAAAGTTAGGTTTGGGAACCGCCTATATACATGGTTTTAAATGGGCCTTACAAAGAAAGTACCTTTTTGTTATTGAAATGGATGCAGATTTTTCGCATAATCCAAACGATTTGGAACGCTTGTATAATGCTTGTACAAAAGAAGGAGCCGACTTATCTATAGGTTCTCGTTATGTAAATGGGGTAGTTAATGTTGTAAATTGGCCTATAGGACGAGTTTTAATGTCGTATTATGCTTCGGCTTACGTTCGTTTTGTAACAGGAATGAAAATCGGAGATACTACAGCCGGTTTTGTTTGCTATAGAGCCTCCTTATTAAGGGCCTTAGATTTGGATGCCGTTAAGTTTGTAGGTTATGCGTTTCAGATAGAAATGAAATGTACCGCCTTTCGTTTGGGTTATAATATAAAAGAAGTTTCTATTGTATTTACAGATAGAAAAGAAGGTACTTCTAAAATGAGCAAGAAAATTTTTAAGGAAGCTTTTTTTGGAGTTATTTCTTTGCGCTTTCGAAAGTTTAAAGGAGTGCCTAAAGGTGGGGAAACTTTCGTAAAATAAAGGGGAAATGATTTTGTATTAGATGGCTTGACAGCTTGTCCTTGCTTTATTTTGTTTATTTTATCTATTTTTCTATTCGTCGGTAAATTCTATACGAAATTTTTCTTTGTTTTTTGAAGTGGATGCTTTTTTAGTAGATTTAGAGTTGTTAGAAGAGGAATCCTTTAAGTTTTCCGTTTCATCTTCTATAATAAATTTTCCTTGTTCCTGTTTTTTCCACTGTTCTTTTTGAAGCCGATTTTCGGCTTTTCCTTTACTGCCCTGAAACTCGGAGGAAAGAGCTTCTTTTACACTCTCTTGTTCTTCTTTTTTGTTTTCTAAACGGCGTTCCTTGGCTATTTTTCTCGCAGTCTTAAAATCATATTTAAAAACAGGATGTGCTAAAGTACCGGTAATACGGAGCGGTAAATGAAGCCTTCCGGGAGAAGATGCTTCCACAATGCCAAATTCTTCCGTAGTTACTCTTTTTTTACGGTTCCTACTCAAAAGATCCGATAGTTCAATATTAATAAAATAATCTATTTCATTGTTAAAATTATGGCTTCCAGTAAATTCTAAATTGGCAGCATCAGAAACAATGCGCATTTGCGGAATACGAATCGTTTGATTTTGTATTTCTATGGTATTATCTATATCGGCAAAATGGATATTTTGAAGATCGTTTTCCCCCGTGAATTTAGATATTTTTTTTAGACTTTCCATGTTTTGCAATTTTCCGGAATGCAAATGAATTTGGGTCCAAAGCAAGATACTCTCTGGAAGAAGCCCTTTTTTAGGAATATAAATGGCGGAGAACCGAAAATCGGTAGAGAATTGTCCGTCTATATTTTTATAGGTAATTTGTTGCTGTCCAAAATTATTGAAAGCCTTAAAGCAAGGACTAATATTCATTTCTTTTATACGTCCCTCGGCTTTTATTCCGTAGCCACTAAGAAGAGAATTTAAGGATATATTGCCTTTAAAGTTACCCTGAAAAGCATTTAATTCTAAATCGTCTAAGCGTAAATCGCTTGGTGTATAATGAATGGTGGTGGAAACTTGGCTTACATTCATTCGCTCTAATTCGATTTTCTCCGCTTTTAAATCCAAGTCTAAATAAAGGTGCTGTAGCAAATCTTTTGTTTTTTTGGAGGCGGAATTTTCGGTATTTTTGCTACTATCGGAAGGCATGGAGGATATAGAAATTAAAAATTTTAATTTTTCTATATCTAAGACAGAGGCCGAAAGTTTAGCACTAACATATATATTTTCATTAGGTAAAACATAGTAGGGTAATAGATTTTCTATGCGTATGCGGCTTTGTAAAATTTGGTGGTTTATCTCTGCTTGAAAAGGATGAATAGTGATAACGCTTGGATCGAATTGTATATGTAAACTATCGGCTTGTATAGGTATGGGGCTTGCATTAGAATAAGGCCGTATATTCCATTGAATATTAGAAAGATTTAAATATCCATTACATTTGGAATGGCTAAATTCTGTGATAGACCATCTTTGGGGACTCATAGAAGAAAAGGTGTTTTCATAATATACATCCGCATGTACATAACCATGCAAATCATCTTTTGGTAGCAAATTAAAGAATTGATTTAATTCCAATAAATCAGCTTCTAAAGTTCCTCTGTATTTTATAGTAGGGGTAATAAAATTGGTCATCATAAACGAACCTCCTATCTTTCCGGATGGAAGAGTTGCGGAAAATTGATCTATTTTCAAAAAGCTGGTAGAGAGATTCCTTTTATTTCCGTTGGTATATATACCTTTTATGTTTATTTGATCCAAAGCAGTTTTGGTGGGCTTATGTATTATCTTCCCATTGGTATAATCAAATTTGGCAATCACTAAAAGATCGTTGTATTTATAATTTCCTTGAATAGAAAGATTACAATCGAGAATACCATCGCTGTGATAATTTTTCAAATAAGATTGTTCTTCGTTGGGAAGAAGAGATATCAAGTCTTTTAAAACCAACTTATTGCCGCTTATATTTAAGGAAAGTAAATTTTTGTTTTTGTTGTAGTTTATTTTTCCATTAGCTTTAAAATGGAGATTTTCCACCGATAAATTACCTTGTGTAATTTCTAATATCCTATCCTTGAGCTGGTGTTTTAATTTTAAGTTAAGTTTTCCGTAACGGTTTTTTAAAAACACAAAATCTTGACTTTTAAATTTTTGTGCATGATAGCTTCCTTTAATAGAAAAAAATTGATTCCGCTTGTAAAGATCGCCTTTGGCTTTAATGTTTTTACAAAGAAATTGAAAGTCGTAACGACAGCCAAGATCCCTATATCGAATTAAGGTATTTTGTGCTACTATTCGTCTTAGGTGAAAAGATACATTTGCATTGGATTTGGAAATGTATTTCCAAATAATGTAGTTGTTGCTAAAATCGGAGTATCTTTTTAGATTAAATTCTCCACCTTGTACTACAATTTCTTTAATATTATACCGCCCTTGAAATATATCTATTAGACTGAAATTTAAAGAAATACTTTCGGCGTTAAATAGAGGCTCCAGATCATTTGGATTTAATCCCATACCTCGAATACCTGAAAATTCCACACTGGCCATAGGAAAACTGCGGAATAGGCCTATGGTGATATTTTCCGTAGAAATAGGGGCTAATAAATGTTGGTTAATTTCTTCTACAAAAAGTGCTTTTACTACATCTTTTTGTAAATAAAAATAGGTGGATAGGCTCAATAAGAGAGCAAACAAAAGAGACATCCCCCAAAATAAAAATTTGAGGGAATATCTACATATTTGTTTTGCTGTTGTTTTTACCGATTTAATAGGCATGAAAAATAAACTCTTTAGCCTTCCTATTGGATTATATTTGGAACTTCGAAAGTTGTTTAGGCAACCTTTTATTCTTTATTAGCTTATTCTTGGCGTAAATTGGGTTTTCCTACGCTACTATCTCTATCCCCGCTGCCTTCAGGTCTATCGGATCGGTTAGAACCGTAAGAAGAACGAGAGTCGGAGCTTCTGCCTTCGGATCTTCCTGCATAACGACTATTTCTGTCGGAACCATAAGAGGAACGAGAGTCGGAGCTTCTGCCTTCGGATCTATCGGATCTATTATAAGGTCTATCCGATCTACTGTCGGA
>JAVVTR010000006.1:68052-85017 GCA_036653535.1 Bacteroidales bacterium
TAAGAGGAACGAGAGTCGGAGCTTCTGCCTTCAGATCTATCGGATCTATTATAAGGTCTATCCGATCTACTGTCGGATCGGTTAGAACCGTAAGAGGAACGAGAGTCGGAGCTTCTGCCTTCAGATCTATCGGATCTATTATAAGGTCTATCCGATCTACTGTCGGATCGGTTAGAACCGTAAGAGGAACGAGAGTCGGAACCTCTGCCTTCGGATCTATGATTGGCTCTTGGGCGAGACGTAGGTCTTTCGTCCATGGTCTCTGGTTCGTTATCCGATTCGCTTGCCTGGTTCAATTCGGTTAAAGAAAGTCCATCGGTTTTTTCTCCTGTATTCATACGCAGAAAGTTTAATTCTTTTTCTGTCAGGGCTCTCCACTGTCCACGGCTAAGGTTTTTCTTGCTTAGTTCTGCAAATAAAACCCTATCTAATTTAGATACACTGTAACCGAAATGTTCAAAAATACGTCTAACAATTCGATTTTTACCAGAATGTATTTGAAGGCCTACTTCTTTACGATTAGTATTTTCTACAAATGAAATTTCATCTACTTTAATGGGACCATCTTCCAGTTCAATGCCTTCGGATATACTACTTAGATCGGTTTTACTAACGGGAGAATCTAAGGTTACATGATATATCTTTCGAGCGCCATGAGAGGGGTGTGTGAGTTTTTTAGTAAGTTCGCCATCGTTGGTGAAAAGAAGAACACCTGTGGTATTGCGGTCGAGGCGACCTACTGGATAAACTCGCTCTTTGCAAGCTCCTCTTAATAATTCCATAACTGTTTTTCTTTCTTGTGGATCATCGGAGGTGGTAATATATCCTTTGGGTTTATTCATTAGAATATATACTTTTTTTTCTGCGCTTAAAGTTTGATTGCCAAATTGTATGCGGTCTTGAGGCCCTACCATGGTTCCCATAGTGGTACAAACTTCTCCGTTTACCTTAATGGCACCAGAAAGAATCATATCATCGGCTTCCCGACGAGAACAAATACCTGCATTAGAAATATAGCGATTTAAACGAATGTATCCGTTTTCTTTTTGTTGTTGATTTAATTGATGTTGCTCTGGGTTAGTATTGTTTTCGTGAGCAGAAGTACGTCTGCGGCCTTCGCCACTATTTCGGCTATCGCCCCGGTCGCTACGACCATAGTTGCTTCTACCATAGCTACTGCGGCCTTCGCTACTATTTCGGCTATCGCCTCGGTCACTACGACCATAGCTACTGCGGCCTTCGCCACTATTTCGGCTATCGCCTCGGTTACTACGACCATAGCTGCTTCTACCATAGCTACTGCGGCCTTCGCTACTATTTCGGCTATCGCCTCTATCGCTACGACCATAGCTGCTGTGTGAGTCGCCATCTCGGCGGTTCTTCGAACTATCATCCGATGGAGTATCCTCGGCAATAAATGGGTGAGTAAAATGTTCTCCCTTAGAGCGACCGCCATCCCGGCGGGAAGCGTTTCGGTTGTCTTCGTGGCCAAAACGGCTGCGAGAATCTTTACCGAAATCTGTGTTTCTTGTATAAGTCATATATATTTTGTATAAACTTACAAAGATAGTTCTTTTTTATAGTTTAACAAAATTATAGAACTAAGACTAAATCCGTCAGATTCTAATACCAAAGGCAATTTTCTATATATTTGACTCTAATTGCATGTTCAAATTGCCTGTAGTTGTTCCACATTTTTCTTTTAGGTAAACAAAACAGTGGTTCTGCAAGCATTAAAATTAATCATAACTCCCGTAATGGCAAGGTCTATGCTGTATATTAGAATTTCTAAGAAAGGAAGTAGTACAAAATATTTCTGCTTGGGAGAAATGAATTAGTTCCATGTTAAGCCACACTATAAATGTTAAGCCACACTATGGCGGAAAATATAAGAGGAATAGCGACGCTATTCCAGTAACAATAAATCTATGAGAAAGCACAAATTTTGCAGACTTTGCTTTTTTTTTGTACTTTACAAATAGCCTCATTTGCTGCAATTTGTACGTTATCAATAGCCTCAGGTGCTGCAAATAGACTAATATGCGGTAATAGTCTAAGGCTTTGTTAAACCTGTTTTATTATTCGTTGTAGTTGTAATGGTATTAATCAATGAAAGGGAAACCAAACAACTGCCAAGAGGAAAGAGAGTCTTGCCCTTAGAGTTGTTTGTCCATTAAAACTTTTTTAGAAAAGTGCTTAGTATAATAAAGATATATACAGGAAATAATTAGTAATCCTACGGTGTACATTATTTCTACACCAAAAGCAACTGCTACTGAACTTTTTAAATACAAAATAACATACCAAGCGTATAGAATATAAAAAATCAAATTTACAAAATCTATTCCTAAACTAACTTTTGTTTTCCCTTGACCAATAATGGTATGGAAAACTATTTGACCTAAAGCCATAGTAAAAGAAGCTACAATACACACTAAAGAGGGGACGAAACTTTCTGTGGCTAAATTTGGGTCATTGGTAAATAAATTTAAAATAAAATTATGGAAAAGAAGATAGGGTAAAACAATAATACTTACAGAAATAACGCCTAATATAATGGCTTTTTTCACTACCATAAAAATTTCATTTTCTCGTTTTTGCCCACATAAAAAAGAGGTAAGGCTGGCGGTAGTGGCTGCATATCCCCAAACTGGCAAGAGGAAAATAATATACATGCTTCTGGTTATATTGGCTATGGCTAAGGATTTTTGACCTAATGTTTCTATAAAAATAAAAAATAAAAAATAATTCGCAAAGGATATAAAATATTGAAACATAATAGGGTATGACATATTTATCATGTGTCCGAAAAGGGTGCGGTGTAAGTTGAATTTATCAAAAATACGGAAACGTACATAGTTAACTGCCGTAATGGATTTAATAAAATAAACACTAAGACCTATACCTTCTGCAATAACAGAGGCCAAAGCGGCTCCTTGCATTCCCATGGCCGGGCAATGTAGTTTTCCAAAAATAAAAATATAGTCTAAAATCACATTGACTATTCCCATAATGATGGTGGCTATGGATATAGTGCGTGTACGGGCGGTTCCTACATAAAAAGCATTAAAACTTAAAGATATGAATGCAAAGGGAAGCCCGTATATTCGGGTGTAGAGATATTCCTTTACTGCTATTCGTACTGCGGGAGTTTGAATTAAAAATTGCAGTATATTTGTTCCAAATAATTGAAAAAGAGCGAAGATAAGAATAGAAGAGAATAGCATGAACCAAGCGGAATGCTGAAATATTCGACCTATACTGCGAGATTGACTTTCTCCTAATTTACGTGCTATAATAATTTGCGTGCCTATTCCAAAACCGGTCATGAGCATTACCAAAACCGAGTAAAAAACGGAGGCTAAGGCAGCAGCGGCTAATTCCGCTTCTCCTATGTTACCCAAGAAAACAGTGTCGGCCAAAGCAATTACGTTTTGGGCCATGGAACTTAAAATAATAGGAAATGCTATTCCGAAAATATGTCGGTAGCTTATAGGCGTTTTTTCGGTCATAAATTGAATATAGGTATCTTGCTTCTCCTTACTTTTAAAATAGCTTCTTTAAAAGGTTTGAAACTGTTTTTAATGGGCGTCAATACTGGCAATACTGGCAATACTGGAATAACATCGAATATTAGGTTGCATTCGTGGAAAACAGCCCTGTTTATGGGCGGCAAAGATAGGTATTTTATAATTAAATCTATTTATTGTACCTTTGTACGGTCGAAAATAAAATCAAAAAAATATATAAAATTATGAGTGTAACTAAATTAGATCAAATGTATGATCTGCTTCGCAGCAAAAGTAAAAAGCGCTTAATAGTAGCTTATGCTATGGATTCTCATACTATCGGGGCCGTCAGTGAAGCTATTGACTTAGGAATAGTGGATGGTACCTTAGTAGGTGATCACGAAACTATTCTTAAAATTTGTGCAGAAGAAAAAATAGATGCAAAAAAATTTAAAATAGTACAGGAAATCGATGAGATGAAAGCCGCCCAAATGGCAGTAAAATTAATTAATGATGGAGAAGGTAATTTATTAATGAAAGGTTTAGTTAGTACCGATAAATATATGCGGGCTATCTTAAACAAAGAAAAAGGATTAATGCCCGGTCCTAAGGCAATGCTTACCCATGTGGCGGTGATGCAAAATCCTTTTTATCATAAATTATTGATTGTTGGGGATATGGCTATTATTCCGGCTCCTGATTTGGCTCAAAAGGTAGCCATTACCAATTATTTAATTTCTACAGCCCATATGATAGGTATATCCATGCCTAAGGTTGCTCTTATTGCAGCTACAGAGCAAATGTCGGCGGGTATGCAGGCTTGCGTAGACGCCGCTTTAATTTCCAAAATGGCCGAACGTGGACAAATAAAAGGCGCTTATGTAGATGGTCCTCTTGCCTTGGATGTGGCCGTAGACAAGGAAGCTTGTGAAATAAAGAAGATAGGTGGACAAGTAGGAGGGGATGCCGACTGTTTGTTATTCCCTAACATAGAAGCCGGCAATGTTTTTTATAAAATGCATACTAAATTTTGTAAAGGCGAATTAGGTGCTATGGTAGTAGGAGCGAAAGTTCCTTGTATTTTGTCTTCTCGAGGAGATAGCCAAAAGGTAAAATTAAATTCTATTGCTTTGGCTGCTCTTTGTTCTAAATAATTTGTAGAACTTATTCCCATATTATACTTCTCAATATACATCCCCCAAAGTCCTTTTTTTTATAAGGACTTTGGGGGATATTATTAGTATTCAAATTTGGTGTAGAAAAAAAAATGTTCTATATTTGTGAGTTTGAAAATATTCCCATATTACAACACAAAAGTGTGTAATATAACGAGTTTACAATAAATTAAAGCGTATGGAAAAAATTAAATCTTTAGCCGATCTGCGTAAAATCAAAGAGGGCGTTCAAAACCACATGAATCTTCGCGAAAAAGGCGAAAATGCAGACCATTTGGTTCAAATCAAGGTGGCTATGGCTACTTGTGGCATTGCTGCAGGAGCTAAGGAAGTAATGGAAAGGATAATTCAAGTTTTAGAAAACAACAATGTTGCTGCGGTGGTAACACAAACCGGCTGTATGGGATATTGCTATGCGGAACCTACGGTGGAAGTTCGTAAACCCGGAGAAGAACCCTTGGTTTTTGGCTATGTTAACCCAGCCAAAGCGGAAGAAATTGTTCATAAATATATTCTTCAAGGGGAAATGTTGGATGGCATATTGCCTGTCAATTATGAAACCATTGATAAAAAATAAAATAAGAATAGAAAATGGCTGAATTTAAAATGCACATATTGGTATGTGGGGGAACCGGTTGTAAGGCCTCGGAAAGTGCCGAAATTGTAAAAAATCTAAAAGACGCTTTGCAAGAAAAGGGATTAGATAGAGAGGTTCAAGTGGTGCCTACGGGATGCTTTGGCTTTTGCGAAAAGGGGCCTATTGTAAAAATTATGCCCGATAATACTTTTTATACTCGGGTTAAACCGGAAGATGCACAGGAAATTATAAACGAACATATTATCAAGGGGCGTAAAATTATACGCCTTTTATACGAAGATCCTGCCAAAGGAGAGCATATTTCCGACTCTAAACACATGGGATTTTATCGTAAGCAAATTCGAATAGCCCTAAGAAATTGTGGCTTTATTAATCCGGAGAGTATCGATGAATATATTGCTCGCGATGGCTATGCAGCCTTAGCCAAAGCTCTTACAGAAATGACCCCCTTGGAAGTGATAGAGCTTATAAAAAAATCGGGTCTTAGAGGTAGAGGAGGAGCGGGTTTTCCCACCGGACTGAAATGGGATATTACCAGTAAATCGCAAGCCGATCAAAAATACGTGGTTTGTAATGCCGATGAAGGGGATCCTGGTGCTTTTATGGATAGATCTATTATGGAGGGGGATCCTAATTCCATTATTGAAGCCATGGCTATTTGTGGTTATTCTATTGGCGCCAGCAAAGGTTTGGTATATATACGCGCAGAATACCCTTTGGCTATTAATCGTTTGCTTACGGCTATAGGTCAAGCAAGAGAATATGGGCTTTTGGGCAATAATATATTAGGAAGTAAGTTCTGTTTTGATATAGAAATTCGTTATGGAGCAGGAGCTTTTGTTTGTGGAGAAGAAACGGCTTTAATTCATTCTATGGAAGGTAAGAGAGGGGAACCAACCCTAAAACCGCCATTTCCATCGGTAAGTGGATATAAGGGAAAACCAACCAATGTAAACAATGTAGAAACCTTTGCTAATGTTCCGGTTATTATTAATAAAGGTCCGGAATGGTTTTCTTCTATTGGATCGGAGAAATCGAAAGGAACTAAAGTCTTTGCTTTAGCCGGGAAAATTAATAATGTAGGTTTAATAGAAGTGCCCATGGGTATTACGCTTCGGGAAATTATTTATGAAATTGGAGGCGGAATAAAAAATGGGAAAAAATTTAAAGCGGTGCAAACCGGAGGACCTTCCGGAGGTTGTCTTACCGAAAAGCACTTAGATACCCCTATTGATTACGAGCATCTTACCGCAGCAGGATCCATGATGGGTTCAGGGGGTATGATTGTTATGGATGAAGACGATTGTATGGTATCGGTATCTAAATTCTATTTAGATTTCACCATGGAGGAATCTTGCGGGAAATGTACTCCATGTAGAGTGGGAAATAAGCGTTTATACGAAATATTAGATAAAATAACTAAGGGCAAGGGAAGCATGGAAGACTTGTATCGGCTTAAGAATTTAGGCACGGTTATCAAGGATACGGCTCTTTGTGGCTTAGGTCAAAGTTCTCCTAATCCTGTTCTTTCTACTCTAAATAATTTTTGGGACGAATATGTGGAACACGTTACAGAATCGAAATGTAGAGCAGGACGCTGTAAGGCTTTAATGCGTTATGAAATAAAACAGGATGATTGTGTGGGCTGTACTGCTTGTGCAAGAAATTGTCCTGTAAATGCTATTTTAGGAGAGAAAAAACAGCCACATAAAATCAACCAAGACCTTTGTATTAAATGTGGAACTTGTATAGAAAAATGCAAGTTTAATGCCATTATGATTAAATAATTTTCGTAGAATATGGAAATGATAAAATTAACTATAGATAACCGTGAAATTACGGTTTCCAAAGGAATTACCATTTTAGAAGCGGCTAAGCAAATAGGAATAGAAATTCCTACTTTATGCTATTATCGTTTGGAAGATCTTAAGATAGAAAACAAACCTGGAGGATGTAGAGTGTGTGTGGTAGAAGTGGAAGGACGTCGCAATTTGGCTCCGGCTTGTTCTACCAATTGTGAGGAAGGCATGAAAATTCATACCCACAATATACGCGTGCTAAATGCCAGGCGTACGGTAGTGGAATTAATGCTATCCGATCATCCGTCCGATTGCTTAGTATGTGCCAAATCCGGCAATTGCGAACTACAAACATTAGCTCAAAAATTAGGAATAAGAGAAATAGCTTACAAGGGCGAACAATCTCATTATCGCAAAGATCTCTCTCCCTCTATTGTTCGGGATGTGGATAAATGTGTGATGTGTCGTCGTTGCGAAACCATGTGCAATGAAGTGCAAACGGTGGGCGCCTTATCGGCTGTGAATAGGGGCTTTATGGCTGTAGTTTCTCCTGCATTTGAAATGGATTTAGAAAAATCTCCTTGTACTTTTTGTGGACAATGTGTAACTGCATGTCCTACAGGCGCTTTGACAGAAGTGGACCATACTTCTAGGGTTATTTCTGCATTGGCCGATCCATCTAAAACGGTTATTGTGCAAACAGCTCCTGCAGTAAGGGTGGCTTTAGGCGAAGAATTTGGCCTGGAACCTGGAACTATAGTTACTGGTAAATTAGCTTCTGCTTTGCGGCAATTGGGTTTTGATAAGGTTTTTGATACTGACTTTGCAGCGGATCTTACCATTATGGAGGAAGGTAGTGAACTTTTAGGTCGTTTAAGTGCATATATGAAAGGCGACAAAAATGTAAAATTACCTATACTCACTTCTTGTTGTCCGGCATGGGTTAACTTTTTTGAATATAACTATCCCGATATGTTGGATGTTCCATCCTCGGCCAAGTCGCCACAGCAAATGTTTGGAGCTATCGCCAAAACTTATTTTGCTCAAAAAATGAATTTGAAGCGGGAAGATCTTATTGTGGTTTCTGTTATGCCTTGTTTGGCAAAAAAATATGAGTGTCAGCGGGATGAATTTAAAACCAATGGCAATCCAGATGTGGATATAGCTATTTCGACTAGAGAGTTGGCTCACCTGATAAAACAATCTAATATTGATTTTGTAAACTTAGAAGATTCTGATTTTGATAGACCTTTGGGTGAGTCTACCGGGGCTGCTGTTATATTTGGAGTAACGGGTGGAGTTATAGAAGCTGCTACTCGTACTGCTTACGAATTGTACACAGAAAAGAAATTGGATAAGGTGGAATTTACTTCCTTAAGAGGTTTAGAGGGGGTGCGTATTGCTACCGTGGATTTTGATGGAACCCCTATTCATATTGGTATTGCCCATGGATTGGGGAATGCTCGCCATTTATTGGATAGCATTCGAGCTCATAAAATACAATTACATGCTATAGAAGTTATGGCTTGTCCTGGTGGTTGTATTGGTGGGGGCGGACAACCGTATCATCATGGAAAGATGGAAGTGCTTAGCCGTCGTGCAGAGGCTATTTATAGGGAAGATGAAAATAAGTCTATTCGTAAGTCTCACGAAAATGAGTATATTCAAAAATTATATGCAGAGTTTTTAGGACATCCTATGAGTGAAGTTGCGCATCATTTATTGCATACTAAATATTTTGATACCAGCGATTCCTTGGATATGAACGAATAAAACTTCGTGGTTGTGGGAAATGTATCCCAGCAACGTTTCGGTTCCAAACGTTAAAATTTAAATAAAATGACAAAAAAAATAAAATTATCTGAGTGCAAAGTTAAAGCCATAAAGGAAATTTGCCAGTCGTATAATAATGAGAAAGGGGAGGTAATTGCTGTCTTGCATAAAGTGCAAGGTGCCTTAGGGTATTTACCGGAAGAAGTGCAGGAAGTGGTGGCACACGAATTAAATATTCCAGTAGCACATGTTTATGGTATTGTTACTTTTTATTCGTTTTTTTCCATGACTCCAAAGGGCGAACATCCGGTTTCTGTATGTATGGGAACGGCTTGCTATGTTCGTGGGGCAGAGAAAATTTTAGATGAATTTAAGCGTCAACTAAACATTAAAGTGGGAGAAACTTCTTCTGACGGTAAATTCTCTTTAAATTGTTTGCGTTGTGTTGGTGCCTGTGGTTTAGCGCCTGTAGCAATGATAGGCGATAAGGTTTATGGTCGCTTGACTCCCGATCAAGTGAAAGAAATTGTTTCTGAATATAAATAAAAGATAAAAAAGGCTTTTGTTTAAGAAACGCTGGATATAAAACCGACTATTTCTTATCATTCCATTACTACAAGCAATCTTGGTATATGCGTAATTGCTTATGGTTTAATAATGGAATAGTTGATTTTATATCTATTATGTTAATGAATTTTATAATTTCATTAGGTTTCTTCACTATCTTATATGCCTTTGTATAAAAAATCAGATGGAAGAATTAGGTATTTTTGCTTTATCCGTTTTTGCGAGTTTATTCGCTATTATTAATCCTATTGCTAACGTTCCTGTTTTTATGGGCCTTACTGCAGAAGCGGATTTAAAAACCAAAAGAAGGGTGGCCAAGGTGTCGACCCTTACTGCCTTTGTCATAATCCTTGTATTTATTCTTTTAGGAAAATATATTTTTGGATTTTTTGGCATAACGGTTCCTGCCTTTAGAATTACGGGGGGATTATTATTGTTTTATGTCGGTTTCGAACTTTTACAATCTAAAAAATCGAAAATTCAAAACACTTCCGACAATAACTCTTCTTTCGATGAAAGTGTCGCTATATCGCCTATAGCCATTCCTATGCTATCCGGACCAGGAACTATTGTGGCGGCTATGAATTATTCGGCAGGACAAAACTACACCCATATTCTTATTATTGTATTAGTAACGGCTATAGTAATAGGTATAACCTATATTTCCTTTATTTTTGGGAATTACATCTTTAAGGCTTTAGGCAATAATATTATTTTGGTATTAGGAAAATTGATGGGGCTTATTGTTGCTATACTTGGAACCACCATGGTGATAGATGGTATTAAAATGGCTTGTATATAATTCCGTTAGGGAGGAATATGGCGTAGCCTATAGCTTGTAGTTGAATTCCGTTAAGTTTAGCCATAGATAGCAATGCTGTAGTTATAGAAAAATGGTGATCCGTGATCGTTGTTTTTTATAGAGGATCTTTTAGAAACTGTTTAAATTAAATTACATGGAAATATATTTCAGTTTTAAAGAGATTTTAAGTGCTTTCGTGGTGCTTTTTGCTATTATTGATATTACCGGTTCTATACCTATTGTTATAGATATAAATCAAAATAAAGGCGGAGCCAATGCTTTTCAAGCTTCTGCTATTTCCTTAGGTATACTTATTGCATTTCTTTTTTTGGGAGATGCCTTGTTGAGCTTGTTTGGTATTAATAGTTCCTCTTTTGCAGTAGCCGGATCTTTGGTTATTTTTGTATTGGCGATAGAGATGCTTTTTGGAGTAGAAATTTTTAAAAATGATGGTCCTAAAGGAATAGCCAATATTGTACCTTTGGTATTTCCTTTGATTGCGGGCCCAGGAACACTAACAGCACTACTATCTCTACGAGCAGAATACAATATCGTTAATATTATTGTTGCCGTTTTGCTAAATATGATAGTGGTTTTTATAGTTATTAAGAACGTTTATTGGGTGGAAAAAATATTAGGGAAGGGTGGTATTTATATATTACGCAAATTCTTTGGTGTTATTTTGTTGGCTATCTCTGTAAGGCTTTTTGCTAATAATTTCATGCACCTTATTTAAAAAGAAGAAAGTGAAATAGGGATAAGGACGAAACATAGAATGAAGAAGATCCAATAAAAAAGCTTAGAAAGCCTTTCCTTCAAACATTTTGAAACCGAGAATGAAACTAAGAATGAAGAAGTTCCAATGGAAGTAAAGAAATAGGTCTAAAACAAAGAAAATATATGGTAAAATATCCTTTTTACATAGACCGCTTAATGCTATTTCTATGCTTGTGTTTGCCTTTTAGTATATCTGTTTTTATGCGCCCTGGTTTGGGAATGCAGTTTCTTTCTGAACCATTGTTAGTTCTTATAGGTTTATTATTCTTTTTTAAGATTTTTGGAGAAAAATCAGGAGTAAAGGATCTTTTATTATGTCCTAATTGGGTTTGCTCAATGCAAAAGACAACGGTATCTACTATTTTGCTTTATTTGCCTTATTGGATATGGGCTTACTTAATTTGGCTCTTCGTAAGTGCTTCCTTTTCTCCCTTACCATGGATAGGCTTTAAAAGCGCCATTGCTCATAGTGTCTTTATTATTCCTGCTTTTTTTGTTTCCATAAGTTTGTTTCGTGAAAATCTCTTCTCTAAAAAAAATAAAACAGAAAAGTTCGTCCAAAAAACCAATAGATTTTTTGATAGTTCGTGTTTAGCACAAAAGATGCTACTTTGCTTGGTGTTTTCTTCGGCATTAGTGGCAAGCTATACAATTATACACTATATTTTCTTGCTTCCTCTCTCTATTGATAAAATTTTTTATATTTCACAGCCCTTCTTTAACGACCATACTCAGTTGGCTGCATGGCTATCTATGATGCTGCCTGTTTCTATTTTTTTTAGTTTTTATTATTCGGGCAGAAAATGGGTAAAAATATTTTGTATTATAGCCGTTTTTTTAATTTTGTTTGGAATTATAATAAGCCATTGTCGTGCCTCTTGGCTCAGTTTATTCATAGCAGGAGTACTATTTTTGGCTTCCCAGTGGAAATTAAGTAGAAAAAAATGGATAGGAATTAGTGTAGTTTCTCTCTTGCTTCTATTCTTAGTTTTGAAACCGGTTTTACAATGGGGAGAAAGAGTAGGGGCAAGCAAATCCAATAATCCTATTACGAATTTATTGTCGCTTACGAATTGGTCAAAAGATGTGTCGAGCATGGAAAGATGTAATCGATGGAAATGTGCCTATAGAATTTGTAAGGATTTTCCTATTAGTGGTTCCGGCATAGGAACCTATTCTTTCCTTTATGGACCCTATCAAAAAGAGGCGGAAATAACCGAGATTAGTACTTATAAAGGAGATGCAGGCAATGCACACAGTGAGTATTTTACAGCTTTAAGCGAAACAGGAATTATAGGTGCTGGTATTTTTCTATGTATGACTTTCGTGGGTTTTCTCCTTGGCTATAGAGCATATAAAAAGCAAAGCAAGCCAAGTATGCAAAAATATATTCTAACAATACTTTTAAGTTTAACTACTTATTTTTCGCATGCTTTGGTTAACAATTTTTTAGATACCGATAAACTTGCTTTTATTGTATTTTTCTTTCTATCCATTTTGTTTTTTGAATATCAGAAAAGCCAAATGGAAATAGAAAAATAATATTAGTATTTTTCAAAACGGAATAAAAGATCAGAGAGACCTACTTTTACAACCAAAAGCCCATTTATTATTGATAAATGGGCTTTTGGTTGTAAAAAAAATAAACTTTACTTCAATTTTTCTAATAAATCGGGAAGAGCACGCATGGCGGCTAATTCTCTCCATTTCTTGCGGGCCTCAATAGCTGGACACCCAAAATAAGCTTTGCCCCCTTCTAAAGATTTATCTACAGCAGAAGTAGCTAATACTACCGCTCCTTCTCCTATAACCAAATCTTTATTTATCATTACATTTCCCCAAAGCATTACGTGGTCTTTTATGGTGCTAACTCCAGCTACAGCACAGTGAGATCCTATTAAACAGTGTTTTCCTATATGAGTATCATGTCCTATTTGTACGAAATTATCTAATTTAGTTCCCTCTCCTATAATAGTATCTCCTGAAACGCCTTTATCTACGGCGCAAAGGGCTCCAATTTCCACATGGTCATGCAAAATGGTACGACCGGAAGATTCAAATTTGCGAAAACCTTTTTCTGTTCTTTGAAAATAATAAGCATCTCCACCAATAACGGCATTGGCTTGTATAATCACATGATCGCCAATTTCGGTATAATCATAAATACTAACATTGGCATGAATAATACAATTTCGTCCAATCTTAACATGGTTGCCAATAAAAACGTTGGGTTGTATAATACTTCCTTCTCCTATAGAAGCAGTAGGGCTAACAGCTGAACTACAAGGAATAAAAGGGCGAAAATGGAGGGTAAGCGCATTGAAATTTGCCATAGGATCGGAAGTAAATATAAGACATTTTCCCTGTGGACATTCTACGTCTTTTTTATTGATAAGAATAACAGAAGCTTTAGAATGAAGCGCTTTTTCGTAATATTTGGGATGATCTACAAAGGTAATATCACCGGGTTCTACCATGTGAACCTCATTCATTCCCGTGACGGGAAAATTAGGATCCCCCAAGATAATAACCTTTTCCATTAAGGCTGTAAGTTCTTTTAGCTTGTAAGTTTTTGTAAATTTCATGTAACCTTATTTTAGGTTCTGCTAATTTGTTTTTACTAAAATAATTCTGCTTTAAGTTGGTATCAGCCGAATTAGAAGTTATCGTTTCTTGGAACTATAAGGGAGTTTTAAAATACTTAAACTGAGATTATAGCAAGAAATGTTCGATTTTGTATTTTCTACTAATCGTTAACCCTTTGAGAATAATCACCAGTACGGGTATCTACCCTTATTTTTTCTCCGGTATTAATAAAGAGAGGAACCTTGACGGTTGCTCCGGTATCGATAGTAGCTTCTTTTAGAGCGTTGGTTGCGGTATTTCCCTTTTCTCCAGGTTCCGTATAGGTAACTATAAAATCCATATAGGACGGAAGTTCACATATTAATGGAGATTCGGTTTCTGCGTGAACCAAAATTTCTGCCACACAACCTTCTTTTAAAAACTGGGGATTGGTGATCATAAATTCCTCAATAAGAATTTGTTCAAAGGTTTCTGTATGCATAAAATTGTAGCCATTCTCGTCTTTGTACAAGAATTGATACGGACGACGTTCCACTCGCGCAGTATCTACTTTTACACCAGCAGGAAAAGTATTTTGAAGAACTCGACCATTACGAAGATTTTTTAGCTTTGTACGAACGAACGCAGCTCCTTTTCCGGGTTTAACATGCTGAAATTCGGTTATTTGCCAAAGTTCATTGTTGAATTTTATACAAAGTCCATTTTTAAAATCTGCAGTTGTTGCCATATATATTTTTTTAATAAAGGCCTCCAAAGGAAAGTGCGGTGACCTCACACAATAGGGGTGCAAAGGTATAAAAAAAGTTAGGTTTATGCAAATTATACCATAGAAAGCTTAAGCCCTTTATTATATGATTTACTATGAAATAGAATAAAGTGGAGCTTGTCTGTTTGATATAGGTAGGGGATATGAGTTTATTTCCAAATAAGAATCATAGAACCACAAAATATAAGTAAGCCACCAATAATCACTTTAAGCGTTATGGGTTCCTTTAAAAACAACCAAGAAAATACAATGACTAAAACTACGCTTAGCTTATCTACTGGTGCTACCTTGGAGGCATCCCCTACTTGCAAGGCTTTGAAATAAAACAACCAAGAAAGACCGGTTGCGGCTCCGGAGAGTATAAGAAAAACCCAATTTCGCAGACTTAGGTCTTTTATGGTAGAGGCTTGGTTGCCTATTAGTACTATTGACCAAGTAATAAACAAAATAACCACGGTACGAATAGCAGTAGCCAAGTTGGAGTTCATGGCCGATACCCCTATTTTGGCAAAGATAGCCGTTAAAGCAGCAAAAAACGCAGATAAAAGAGCATAGTACTTCCACATGATGGATAAATATTTTGAGGTCTATTTTATTGGAGAACCCTCTTTCTAAACCATAGGTAGAAGCAAGAAAACCATTTTAAAAGTGCTGCATATGGCCTTGGTGTATAACGTATGGGCATATGGGGAAATAAATAGGGTTTAACTCTGTTAAGAGCAAAGATACATACAATTGTAAAAAAAACGTCTTTTTTACAAAAATCTTCTTACAATATTTAAGAGGACCCCACCATAAAAATCATCAAAATGGTAGCCGTCACCGAGGGCGTGAACCGTATTTTCATCAAAGTGGCCAAATTTGATTCGCAAGGGAAGATTGTACCCCTCACGGTGGACGAAAAACATAATTTTGCATGCTACATTGATGCCATTAAATTTGCGGGCGTACAGACAGACAGACAGACAGACAGACAGACAGACGACAGACAGACAGACGACAGACGTCATCTCTACCATAGAAGATAAAATAAAATATAACTTAGAGGTGGATTTTAATCCCGCCATTCCCTCTACCACCATTACCACCAACATACAAGCTCGACTAAATAATTTCAAAACAGAAATTGGGTTCGACTCCATGATTTACAAACAGAAATTTATAGATGCAGTAATGGGGGGAGAAGGGGAGATCACCTATGAATTAAAAACCTTTGCTCGTAAAGGGGCCTCTATGTCCACTTTTGCCGATGTAAATATATACTCCGAACTCGAAAGCGGTTATTTTGAATACGATGCCGTCCCTATCTCCATTAAAGAAATACAACAATCCTAAGCCATGCAAATCAATTATCTCAACCTAATACGGCAGTTATTTCCACCACACAAACGGCAGCCCCCACCGAATTCGATAGATTTGCCATTCTATCCATTAATCTATTGTCAGCACCCGACAAAAAAACTAATGGAGACCTCTCCGCCCATTTAAATAGATAGTTTAGGATACAAACGCTTTGCCATTTCCTATGGAATCGAATTTAGACCTTGGATACCGAAAGGTTGCGATCATGTACTAGATAGTATCTCTGTTACTTACTTTTTTGGCACTGACTATGACCCAGGATTTTTGTGCTGCAGAGACACTCTAAAACAAATATTTCAGATAAATGGCATCAGCGTAATTAATACATGGCGTGACCCCATTACATTAGGAGGTTTTATTTGGTGGTATGATGTTATTTTACGCATCGCCATAGACCGCACTGGAAATCCAATGCATTTTCTCTATGATTTTCCGCATGCTTACCGAGACGGAATAGGTCATTACGATACGATTGGCTACATCTCCAACCAAAAAAGACAAGAGAGTTCTTTAAAGATAAGAATGGCCTTTGATGCGAAAGATTATAACCAATGCTACCGCCTACTCGAAAACGCCTTCGTATTGAAACAAACCAGTGGACCTGAATACATGGAACTGGTTCGACAAGGCAGAAACTAAAAACACTAAAAAAAACACTGTTTAAAGAATATTTAAACTATATTTTAAAGAGGGGGGAAAACCCTTTAACCAAACACCCCTGCTACATATGTCTGTGGCAGAGGTGGTTTTTATATTTTGGGTATTTTGACACACCCTCTTTCTTTTGTTTGGACATTTCGTTTTTCATTTTGGGATATTTTGTTTTGTGGATTATACCTCCACCTCATGGGCACAGACCGACGAGGATGCTTACTACCGTAATCCTGTGCGACTAGACGGCTTAACGGCTACCAATGCCAAAAGTGTCGGAACAAGATTGCAGGAGATAGCAAACAATGCCACTACCACAGGTAAATACACGCCAATTGGCGAACTCTATGGGTTCCCGATTGTGGTTAAGACCGAAAGTGCTATCCGTGATGGCGTGGAGGTGAAGCAAAACTGCTTTTTTATCGAAGGAGCGTATAAGTACACCGACAACAACGTCCCAGTTGGCGATGTCAGACCACAAGGCGGTAGCGACTAATTTTCCGGGTGCGCTGGATCGGGTTCCAAAACTCATTGAGCAGTACTAGACCGAGAACACCAAGTTAGAGAGGGATTTACCAAGCCTACGGGAAATTGTTGGCG
>JAVVTR010000007.1:0-81318 GCA_036653535.1 Bacteroidales bacterium
ATGGCTTAAAGATTTGCAAAATTCCTACTGAATATATTGGAGCATTACTTAATCAACGAAATGCCATATTGAGAGCAAAAAAAGGGCTTCTTATTAATGAGTATTTATATTGTTATATGAACTCTCAGAGAGTAGTTGATTATGTACAAGAAAAATCGAAGTCGTTAATGCAGCCTAATTTATCTCCAAAAGATTTAGCATTATTGCAGATTCCCTTGCCCAATCTCGAAACCCAACAGCAAATAGTTGCCGAGATTGAACGAGAGCAGGCGGCAGTAGATAGTGCCAAAGAGCTAATCGAAATCTTCACCAAAAAAATCACTAACCGCATCGCCCAAATTTGGAACGAATAAATATTAAATATATGGAAGCATTGATAAACCCAAAAGTGTTTGTATCATACTCACACGATAACGAAGAACATAAAGCGTGGGTGCTTAAGTTATCAACAGACCTTAGACGACACGGAGTAGATATTATTCTTGACCAGTGGGATGCGCGATTAGGGGATGACCTGCCTTTTTTTATGGAGCAGGGATTGTCAACGTCTAATTTTGTTTTGTGTATTTGTAGTGATAAATATATTGAAAAGTCCAACACAAATAAAGGAGGTGCAGGATACGAAAAGAAGATACTTTCTGCTGATTTAATGAGAGATGGAGCACAAAACTACATCATACCCATTATTAAAAATAACACTACTGATAAGAAGTTACCGACTTTCTTAAGTGGAGCATTATATTTAGACTTTGAAGATAACTGTAATTATTACAACTCATACTCCACGCTATTGGAACGTATTTTTGATGAAGATATTAAATCCAAACCTGCCTTAGGCAAGAATCCATTTAAGTCTGATAAAATTTCGAGGGATATTAGTTATGAAATAGATGTCAAAAAGATTCAGTTTTACAATCCTATATTTGAAGGTAAAGCTTCATTTGATTATAAAAAGAATAATGGTAACTATGTCATAGGAACAGGTGAGTATGAGTTTTCTACTAATTGGAGTTCTGCTGGAATGGGGAGTATTCATTGTTACAGAGATCAAGTGAAAAGATTAGGATATAATCCGTCATTTAAGGATTATCCATCCTTAGATAAAATTAAAGAATTTGATTTTAGTTCAGGATATAGAACGGTACGAGAAAGAGAAATAGTAATACTGGAAAATAGATACAATAAGTTTGTAGCAATTAGAGTAACTAAAGTTTTTTACAACAGTGTAGATATTGATCATTTGCTTGAATTTGACTACAAAATTTATAGTGAATTAGAATAAATTTTAGAGTTGAGCAATGGAAGAAGCTTATTAAATAGTCTCGGGCTTACCTATTTGCCACAGAAACGATAAAGAGACTGTGTAGATACGGCATCTGAAGAGCATTCAAAAACACGCTTAAACTAATCCGCATATGGAAACAAACACCATCATTGAAATCAGAAAATTAAGAGATTCAATCACCCTGAACCTTGAAGGATATCGTAAACGCCTAAAAGAACAGAAAGCCGACATGAATGTTGGTCAGTACGGTAATGAGAGTGAATACAGTCTTAATGGATTAATCGGAGGAGTTAAAAACATCCTTACCGACGTATCGTATTTGGTTAAATCCCATGATCTGTTTATTAAAATATCAACATACAATGAGAGAAGTGAGATGCAGTCTGCGTTATCTAATCTTAACTCATACATTGTTAATAGTAGCCATTCAAGTATTGCGACATATCTTGATGATATTAAAGTTAGATTGAGAAAATATAATCTAAGAAGCGATAGAGATAGATATTTGGAGTTTAGTAACGAAGTGGATAATTTACGTAAGAAAGCGTTGTTATTAGAAGAAAACATTACCGAGGTTAAAACTGCAGTTGCTGATAGTTTATCCACATATAAAACTATTAAAGAAACAAAAGAGTCATATGATGAAGCACTTACAGAACTAGACAATGATAAAAAAGCTTTAATAGAGAATGTCTCTAAATTCGATGCCGAATTTCAGCAATTAAAATCATTAGTTTCTACGGCAGTCTCAAACGAAACCATTATTTCAAAAAAACTTGAATCTGTAGTTGAAAGTGAAGAGTCATTTAACGCTTTTATAGACAAAATTAAAACACGAGAATCCCAACTTATAGAACAGAAAAAGCAAACGGACAAGTATAATAGCGAATTACAGGTATATTCAGAGGAGCATTTTTCAAAATTAAAAGAGGTTAAACAATTAATAGACAAGGCTCTCATTGCGCTTCAATACACAACAGCTGGAGGTATGAGCAAAGCATTCCAAGATCAATATGATAAAGCTAACGGCAAATGGACTACATGGACATGGTTACTTGGAGCCAGTGGATTTGTTGCAATAACGCTGGGATTAGGTATTTGGATTGTCCTCGGTTGGGGAATTGATAAAACCGCTGAAATAAATATTCCTGCCATGATAGGAAGATTAAGTATGATACCATTTACTTTATTAGGAGCTCTCTTTTGCGCTAGACAATATGTAAAACAAAAAAACATAATAGAAGATTATGCGTATAAAACTGTATTATCTAAATCCATTGTTGCTTTCTCGGAAGAGTTGAGAATGAAAGATGAAAAAGGATATACTGAATACATTTCTACTGTCTTAAAAGAGATTCATCAAGATCCTCTTCGCAAAAGAGATAAAGAAAAGGATGATGTGAGTTTGAAAGATAGCACAGGGATGATTCAAAAAATAATTGAATTAATAGGGACAGTCCATAAGTAACAGAATATACGCTAGGTCTCTAGTACAATCCAAAAGAAAACACCAAAACCCACTTTTTGATATAGGTTTTGGTGTAGCCCGTGCAACTTGATAATTATCAGCGTTACTTGCGGAGAGGCAGGGATTCGAACCCTGGGTACCCTCGCGGGTACAACGGTTTTCGAGACCGCCCCGATCGACCGCTCTGGCACCTCTCCTTTTAAGCGGTGCAAAGGTACAATAATTTTAGGAAATTAAGCAAGACACCTGTGTTCAAACCTTCTTATTGATTTTATCTATATGAATATAGACAAAATCTGTTTGGTCTATATGGATATATAAAATATCTTTGTATCGTTATATCAATAAAACAAAACAAAATAAAACAAAACAAAAAAAATAAAACATTATGGAAACAAATTCTCAAATAAATGCAATTCCCCGTATTGGGGATATGGCTCCTAAGTTCACTGCTATAACCACACAAGGTCCTATTAATTTTCCTTCGGATTTTAAAGACAAATGGATCATTTTATTTAGCCACCCAGCCGACTTTACTCCCGTTTGTACCTCCGAATTTATGACCTTTGGAAAAATGGCACAAGAATTTGAAGATCTTCACTGCCAATTAGTGGGTCTTTCTATTGATGGACTCTACAGCCACATTGCTTGGCTCCGTACCATTAAAGACAAAATCGACTACAAAGGGATGAAGAATATCGAAATCAAATTTCCGCTTATAGAAGATATTTCTATGAAAGTAGCCACTTTATATGGCATGATCCAACCGGGCGAAAGTACTACCTCTGCCGTGCGTGCTGTATTTTTTATTGATCCTAAAGGAATTATTCGTACTCTTATGTATTATCCATTATCTTTAGGACGCAATTTTGACGAAATCAAGCGCGTACTTATAGGTTTACAAACCGTGGATAATTTCGGCGTAGCTCTTCCTGCAGATTGGCGTCCGGGCGATGAAGTCATTGTTCCTACTGCCGGTTCTTGCGGTATTGCCAAAGAAAGAGTAGAAAACCAAAAAAACGATATGAAATGCTATGATTGGTTCTTCTGCACCAAACAACTCTCCAAAGAAGAGGTAGAATCTAAATTAGAAAAATAATTCACTACCTTTGCCTTTTATTTACGTAGAATATTTTATAATGAACTTCTCTAAAAGTATCCATCTTATAAAAAGATGGATACTTTTGTTAAATTGCTCGTACGCCAAGCAAACCGATATATTACGAAACAAACAGGAACGCAATATCTCCAGGAAGAGCATAAAAACAGCTCTCCTGGAGCTATAATGAAGTTATATAAGACATATTTATTAAAATTATTTACATATGAAATTAGCAATGCCTACACGAGATGGAGAAATAGATAGCCATTTCGGTCATTGTGAGTATTACACCATATTCACAATAGAAAACAAAAAAGTAGTAAATAGAGAAAATCTCCCCTCCCCTATGGGTTGTGGGTGTAAGTCGAATATTTCTTCTATACTACAAGATATGGGTGTGGAGCTTATGTTAGCTGGCAATATGGGAGAAGGAGCCAAAATGGTTCTTGAAGGCCATAAAATTCAAGTTATTCGGGGTTGTTCCGGTGCTATAGACGAGGTTCTACAAGAGTATCTTCAGGGTCGTATTTCTGATTCCGGACAGGGTTGCCACCACGAAGAAGGCGAACAACATCAATGCCCAAATCACTAAACTACCAAGTTCTACAAAAAGATTTTTTCCTTTTAGAACGGAGTTTACCCCTATGGTAAACTCCGTTTTGTTTTATTTCATGGACGAACAATTCGTGGCCATATGGAAAATTGCTTTCCTTTCGCTTTCCTTTCGCAAAGCGAAAAGTGTAGTTATTTTGGATTTAGCCGTGGAGTAAAAAGATGAAAAGACAAGATATCGGTACATTATGGGAAACTCTTTCACAAATTAAATATTTTATAAGCCTTGGCGGGCTTCTCTCTTTTCTAAAGCTTCTAAAATATCGTTCAAATATTCCATTTGCAAATGTTGTGCTTCCATTATATGTTTGTTTTGAATCAAAGTAAGATGATCTATTTTTTCGTGTAAGAGTTTGATTTCCAATTCCGCTTTTAGATTTATTTTATAGTCGTTTTCTCCACGCATACGATCTTTCTGCTCTACCCTATTTTGACTCATCATAATAATAGGAGCCTGAATGGCCGCCAAACAAGATAAAATAAGATTAAGAAGAATAAAAGGATAGGGATCAAAGCTTTTAGTCTGCAAGAAAACTACATTAAGAATAATCCACCCTACTAATATTGTAAAAAATAAGATTATAAATTTCCAGCTACCGCCAAACTCCGCAATGTTATCAGCCACTCTCTGCCCAAAAGTCCATTGACTTTCTATAACCGGTTCTACGTCTTCCGTTAAAATTTTATTGCCAGTAATAGCATCTACTACTTCTCTATCCGATAAGGAAATATCCTCATTTTCCAAGGCTATAATATGCAAAAGGTAACTTCTTCGTATTTTATCAAATTCTACACGAGAAATATAATCCTCTGGCGTAATGTCGGGATAACGTTGTTGAATATAGGAAAATATAGTATCTCGCATATAAGAACCTTGTATAGCCAAAGTCGGATCTACCATCTTATGACTAATATAACAACTAACTTTTTTCATAAAATATAAAATTACTTTTTTATAGCACTTCGAACCTTTCCTCTTTCCTCTTTCCTCTTTCCTCTTTCCTCTTTCCTCTTTCCTCTTTCCCCTCCGCACCTTTCCCCTTCGCACAAAAATAAACAAATATACATCCTTGGCATAATTAATTTTACCAATAAACCATTAAAAACGCCTAAACTACCTTAGGCCGATTATATCAAAATTTGCATTAAAATATTACCTTTGTAAAATATATTGCTTCTTGCTTAAAGCAATATATCTTCCAAATAAGAAACAACAATTAAATGATGAAAGCGCTTATATCTTATATACATACACTATTATCCAAAAAATTAATACGCTTTTTTCTTGTGGCTGGATTGAATACCGTTTTCGGCTATTTGGTTTTTGCCTTTTTTATATGGTGTGGTTTGCACTATACTTTAGCTACTTTATTGGGTCAAGTTATAGGTGTACTCTTTAATTTCAAAACTTACGGTGCCTTAGTATTTAAAAACAAAAAGAACAAATTACTCCCAAGGTTTATAAGCGTTTACATCTTTACTTATTTTTGTAATATAGGGGCTATGACCCTATTAATAAACCTTACTGGATGGAGCGATTATGCGGTGGCAGCAGTGATGGTTCTTCCCATTGGTTTATTAGGCTTTTTGTTAAACCAATACTTTGTTTTTAGAAAGAAGCCTACTTTACCTTTTTCAGAAGAAGACCCAAACCCTAAAATTCAATAATTTTTATAATATTTTAAACTAAAGTTTTATGTATGAAATGATAGGTAGCGCAATATCTTAAGCAAAAGCTAAAAAAAGCCATTATGGAGGGAAGCAAACCGACGATTGCTCGTCTCTATAAAGTTCCAATCTACCTTTTAGCCATACTTCTGCTTAACACAATCCTTACATACGACTTATTTATTAAAATTGTTTTCCTAATTATTTATTAAACTTTTTTTTCTTATGAAAAGCTTTTTTAAAAACTTGTTTCAAAACAAAGAACAGTTTGTTTTTTATCTTCTCCTCGCCTTTTGCCTCCTCTTTTCCATAAAAGGTAGTTTTGACGCAGGAATGTCGGGCGATGAAGAAACCCACAATATTCAAGCTGAAAGAGTTTTTAATTATTACACCTCTTTTGGGAAAGATACAACTGCAATAGACCTAAACGAAAAAAACAACCTCCCCTCTTACGGACAGTTTGTAGACAACCTCGCCTACACTCTCGCCAAAGTAGCCCACATAGAAGATGTGATGCAAGTTAGGCATACCACCAATGCGCTCTTTGGATGGATTGCGGTTCTCTTTGCCGGACTATTAGCCTTTCGTCTAAGCGGTAAACGATACCTACCTGCTATTTTCGCCTCTTTGCTCCTTTTCTTTTCTCCTCGTTTTTTAGGGCATTCGTTTAACAACCTAAAAGACTTTAATTTAGCAGTGGCTATATTAGTAGGGATCTATTATATCGTTGTGTTCCTCCAAGATTTTCCTAAAGTAAAACGAAGTACCGTTATTTTACTAATTATTAGTATAGGTATAGCTATTGCCGTTCGTATTGGAGGTTTGATACTGATTGCCTATATGGGTCTTTTCTTTTTACTCTATTTTATAAAGGAATACAAGCTAAAAGGCTTATATACTCCTCCTGCTTCCAAAATATTTGGAAAACTATTTTTATGGGGTCTGCTCTGTGGTGGAGCCGGCTATGTTTTAGGAATTCTACTATGGCCGTATGCCTTAGTTAGTCCTATTCAACATCCCCTCGAAGTTTTCGGTTATATGTCGCAATTTTCCATAAGCATACGTCAACTTTTTGAAGGTTCCCTACAATGGAGTAATCAATTACCTTGGTATTACACCAGTAAATTCATCGTCATTACTATCCCTATTGCCGTTTTAATAGGTAGTTGCATCTATTTGTTTACCGGTTGGAAAAAAGATCGCAGATTTTTCACTTTTTTACTGCTGTTTTGCACTCTTTTCCCCATATTTTGGATCACCTATACCAAAGCGAATGTGTACGGAGGTTGGCGTCACTCTATGTTTGCCTATCCTCCTTTGGTAGTCTTCGCTGCCTTGGGCTTCGATTCCTTAGTTGTTTTAGCACGCAAACCTATTTTTAAATATATTTTTATGGCTCTGCCCCTTGCTCTATTAATAGGTCCTGTATCCCACGTAATAAGGAATCACCCCTATGAGTATGTTTATTTTAATGAATTAGTAGGGGGAACCAAAAACGCATTTGGAACCTATGAATTAGACTATTATTATCATTCTACAAAAGAAGGAACCGAATGGATTTTAGAGCATGCAGATACTAAAAATTTGAAAAAAGGAGAAAAAATAAAAGTAGCTACTTGGCATACTCCATCCGTAAGTTATTATCTACGTAAGGATACAGCACATTTTACCACCGTCTTTTCTCGTATCTATGAAATGGGAAATAACGACTGGGATTATGCAGTATTTACCGTTACTGGCATGAATCCCGACTGGATTACCAATGCTAAGATGTTTCCTCCCAATAATACGGTTTACACCGTAAAAGTGGATGGAGTGCCCATTTGTATAGTCCTAAAACGAACCGATAAATCGGACTATTTAGGCTATCAAGCCATGCAAAGAAATGCTTTGGATACGGCTCTTCCTCTTTTTAGACATGCTTTGGAAGTGAATCCCTACAACGAACAAGCCTTGGAAAATCTCAGTAATATTTACCTTGCTAAGGCCAATTTAGATAGTGCCCGTATTTTAGCCTCTTTTTGGGCGGAAAATGTACCCTCTAACATTAGTGCACTTAATCTATTGGCTAATGTGTATTTTAGCGGAAAAGACTACAACAACGCCTTATTGCAAGCCAACAAAATGAAAAAAATTAGTCCGGATGATATTAACGGATATTGGTTAGCAGCCTATTCTTACATACAAACCCAAAACTTGCAATTTGCGCTCAACGAGCTACAAAAACTCATTGAAATTCGCCCCGATTTTAAAGCGGCCTATCAATTGATGGCTCAAATTTATCAAGTAGCCGGAGATAATCAGGCGGCACAAAAGTGTATGCAAATTGCCTCTCAACTGCCATAAAGCCTATCTTTATGCAGGCATTATCCATTCTGACTAACACTCGGAAACGACCACTTCTGCCTCTTGCAATTTTTTGCAAATTTTGGCTATATCTCTTAAGCGAACAGAAAAAATTAGGGTGCAATTATCGCCAAAATTAGGGGATAAAATACTTAAATTTTCCTCTTTAAGAATCTTCATGACAGAATGTATTTGTGGATAAGAAAACTCCACTCTGAAAGATTTTTGCACATTTTTTTCTATAATAGAAGCTGCTTTTAATGCCTCTTCTGTCGCAGTTTTATAGGCTTGTAATAAACCCGAAGTACCCAATTTGGTTCCCCCAAAATAGCGCACTACCACCACTAAAACTTGTGTAAGCCCATACGATAAAAGTTGTCCGTAAATAGGCTTGCCAGCGGTAGAAGAAGGCTCTCCATCATCGTTCATCCTATATATCTTTTGTTCTGGATCTAAAATATAGGCATAGCAATGGTGGCGAGCATCAAAATATTCTTTTCTCAACGCTTCCAAATGAATTTTCACTTCCTCTGTATTCACCACAGGAAAAGCAAAAGAAAGAAATTTACTGCCTTTTTCTTTATACACTCCTTGCGTTGGAGCTTCTATAGTATAATAAACATCCTTTACCATTTTTTTTAAGTTGAACCTAAGACTAAGACTGAAACCAAACCAAAATTGAAGCAAAATTGAAGCAAACCAAACGAAACGGAAATGGAATGAAACGGAACCAAAACGGAACTAAGCGAAAAAATGCAATAAAAGCAGAACTCTCCTTCATGCAAGCATGCTAAGTTTTGCTAAAGTTTGCCCCATCCCCACCTTATAAAAAAGCCGTTGGATAAAACCCATTAGAGCATTATACAACGGCCTCTTTGAAATTACGAAGAACCTATTCCCTAAGAAAGTCCGAGAAAACTTTTCGTACGGTATCTCTCCAAAATTACGAAGAACCTATCCCCTACTACCAAATCGTTCATAGATATAATCTTTCTCTTTCTGCTTCTGCTTCTCTTTCTGCTTATCTTTTTCCTTGTTTTTCTCCTTATCGCAAAGGCTAAACCAGTGGAAAGTATTCCTCTAACTAACTAAACTAATCGTTAATTTTCTGATTTACTTGTGCTAAAAGGCTTCTTTCCATTTCTACCGCCTTAGTTTCTATTTCCTCTGCCTGCGATAATACCTTATTAACAAAATCTCTGTCTTTTAAACCCGCAGCGTTGATCTTTACATTTAAGTGGGCACCAATAACTGCCGAACGGGCACAAAGCGCACCTACCCCTGCATCGGTAACAGAATTGGGGTTTCCAATTTCTATCATAGCCTTTATCACTTCAAAGGATTCAAAAGATTTTTGCATGGTACGAAAAGGAACCTCTATTGCATATTTAGTAGCATCTTGAATAGCCTTGGTACGTGCTACCTTTTCGTCTTCACTTCCCTTAGGTAAACCAAAAGCATCCATGATTTTATTGAAAGCATCCGTGTCTTCATCCACCAAATGCAAAAGTTCTTCTTTAATTTGTTGCCCTTTTTCTGCCCAAATCGAAAATTCTTCCCAACGTTCATCCCAACCAGCTTTATGAGAGGAAAGATTAGCAACCATAGTAGCTAAAGAAGCGGCCAAAGAGCCCATATAAGCCGATATGGATCCACCTCCGGGAGCAGGCGATTCGCTGGCTGTTTCTTCTGCAAAACCTCTACAACTAAGGTCAATTAGCCTTTTTCTTTTGTCTCCGGCTTCCATTACATATTCTATAATTTTTTCCTGAGGATTAAATGGGCGTAAATCGTCTAAACCCATCGATTTTATAGCTATTTTTATAATCTCCCCTTCACTAATTCCTAAGGAACGCTCTTGCTTGGCTAAATAATATTTTCCAGCATCTATCAAGGCCTTTTTAGGAACCAAACCTACAATTTCCGCTCCTGTTACCCGAATTCCACGCTGGGCAGCCTTAGCAAACACTTCTTCGTAAGCCACATGTACCGGAGTAATGGATACATTGGTTATATTCATGGAAACTTGAGCAATACCATATTCTTCAATAAACCAACCTATTGCTTTGGTTGCTTTTAAGGTACCGGGAATCATAATATTTTTTCCTTGCTCGTTTTTAAGCGGCTTTCCATTAACTTTGCCACCTTCTCTTTGTGGACGGCCTTTTTCACGCACATCAAAGGCAATAGCGTTAGCTCTGCGGGTGGAAGTAGTATTTAAATTATAATTAATAGCTACTAGAAAATCGCGAGCACCTATAGCACTGGCACCCGAAAAAGCGTTGAATTCTGCCGGTCCAAAATCGGGTTTATTTTCTATCTTGGTTAATTTTTCTTTCAAACCTTCATATTCTCCCGCACGGCAATAGGCTAAGTTTTTACGGCGTGGGTCAAAAGCAGCACTTTCATAACAATACACCGAAATATTTAATTCTTCCCCTACTCTTTTAGCTAATTTCCGAGCATATTCTACCGTTTCTTCCATGCTAATGTTAGCAACTGGAACTAAAGGGCATACATCCGTGGCTCCAAAACGAGGATGAGCACCATGTTGTAAGCGCATGTCTATTATTTCACTGGCTTTTTTAATTCCTTGAAACGCCGCTTCTATTACTGCATCTGGTGTACCCACAAAAGTTACCACCGTTCTATTGGTGGCGGCTCCCGGATCTACATCCAAAAGTTTAACCCCTTCCACTTTTTCAATTTCGTCTGTAATTTGTTTTATTACAGCTTGATCGCGGCCTTCACTGAAATTAGGCACACATTCGATTAGTTTTTTCATTATGATTTGATTTATTTTATTTTCCATTGGGGGGATAACCTATAAGGATGCTTCCCCTTGTAAAACTAAATTGGTAAATACTTTACCCCTCTCTTCAAAGTTTTTAAAATGATCGTAACTGGCTGCTGCCGGAGATAATAAGCAAGCCTCTCCCGCCAAAGTTTTCTCCTTAGCCCAGCGCACCACTTGGGTATAATCGTCCGTTTTTAAGTAATGAATGGGTAATGCTTTCTCTACTTCCAATAACCGAAATATTCTCTGCCCAGACTCGCCCACAAAAATAATATTTTTTATCGGATTTTCTTTCAAATAGTCTACTAGAAAACGGTAATCTATACCTCGGTCAAAACCTCCCAAAATCAAACACCCCACTTCTTTCACAAAATCTAATTTGCCAACGCTCTTTATCGCCTCTACGGCGGCTTGTGGGATAGTAGAAATAGAATCGTTAAAATAATGGACCTCTCCTACACAACCTATATATTCTAAACGATGGGGAAGGGGTTTAAAACTGTCTATTCGCGAAACCATAGTAGCAAAACTCAAACCCGCCATACGAGCCGATAACATAGCAGCCATCCAATTTAAAATATTATGATCCCCTATTAAAGGATGAGGCCTATTTAAATCTAAAATACGTCCTTCTTGTGTAGATACTATATAATGCCCTTGTTTATATAATCCTCTTTCTACTGGATGAAGCAAACTAAAAGTTTCTATATTTTTGGGCAAGCAAACTTCTGTAGAACGAATTTTTAACAAACTGTCGTCTATATGATAAATAAAAACCGAGGAAGAGTCCTCTAAAAGCGAACTCGAGCTTTGCTTATCTATAGCACAAATATGCATTTTGGCACGCTGATAATCTTCAAAACTTTGGTAATGATCTAAATGCTCTTCGAATAAATTCAAGAGCACGCTAATATGAGCAGGGGTATGTACCTGTTCTAATTGGTGAGAGGAAAATTCACAAACTACAGTAGTATTGGGTTCTATTTGCGATAGTATATCAAAAAAAGGAATGCCCATATTCCCCGCCAATAAGCAAGGCCGGTCTTCTTTTAAAAAATGATAAATTAAATGCGTGGTAGTGCTTTTCCCCTTGGTTCCACTAACTCCAATAACTTGTTTGGCAAAAAGTTTTAAAAACAAATCGGCCTGGGAGCTAAGTTTAGGAGAATGCAGTAATAAAGGATAGTCTTTCAACGAAATTCCGGGGGTCTTTAAAATTAAATCGAAAGTATCTATCTTTTGAACCAATTCCTTTAAATAATTTTCTCCCGTTATAAAAGGAACATCGCACTTTTTTAGAATTTCAGGGTTTTGATCTATACAAGTAAGACGCTGCAAGGGATATAATTCTCTTATTAAACCATAGCTACTCCAACCCTCTCTTCCCATTCCGAGAATGGCAATATGCGAAGCATTGCCTATATACGCATCTAACTTTTCTTTAAGCTCTTTCTTCTGCATGGCATATTTCTTTGGAATAAAGCGTTTCTTTAAGCAGACTTACAAAATAGGGAGAAAGGTGATGCTGAGCATTAAAATCGTTCAATATACTATTAGGAATCTTTTTTTGGGACAAACTTAGGCTTTGGTAGTAGGTAATTAAATAAGGTTTGGGATATTTAAGGGGGGATCCCTCAGAAAGCCCATATTTTTGTATCCATTGTTGCAAGGCCCAATTTACCTCCTCCGTAGTACCTACACACTCAAATGGTTTTACGGGAAGTTGACCTATTAATTCGTCTAAAATGGTTTTAAGAGTAGGATCATTTAACAAATTTTTTCCAAAAATTTCTTCCATTTTTTCGGGAACTATAAATACAGAAAGAATAATATAAGCAAAAAGGCATTTGGGACAATGACCACACCATGTATCCTGCTTACTGCCTACGTTACAACTTCTAAATACATTATGATAGGCAGGATAAGAAGCAAACAAACGGGCAATGCCTATTTCACTTAAGGGTCGTAAAAAACTAAAATATTCAAAATCCGGACTGATATATTGGCGAGTGTAGTTTCTAAAATCCGTTTCAAAGGAATAGGTTTTGGAATATTGATGATTTACCTGCGTACCCTGTACCGTACTTTCGTTGGCACTACTTTCATTGGAAAGGGCAATGTATTTACGTCCTATCAACGCTGCCAATAAAAGGCTGCTAAAGGCCAGCATGGCGGAAAAAGGAGTGTGCCCGTTGAGGAATCCCTCTTCATTGAGCTTCAACAAAAGAGGATCTATACTTCGGTTCATCACTAAAATATCCATAGGTTCGTAACCAGCTACTCTACAACAGGCTTTGGTTGCGCCTCTCGGATTAATAATCATGGGTAAAGCAAAGCCTTTACAGTCGGCTACACTGCGAATAATTTCCAAAGTAACCACCGAGTCTTTTCCACCGCCTACTGGAATAATTACCTTACCACTTAAGTCGTAAGAAAGGGGAGGATCCGCCTCTGTTTGAGCGATAGAAACAGAATGCAAAGACATAAAATCTTGGGGCGTTGCAGGAATACCATTTAAATAGAAAAATTCTCCTAATCCTTGATAATAGAGATTTTGAAACCAACGAATTTGATTTTGGTCTAAGAAACCACACCTTACTTCAACCTTAGGAGAGCAAACACATTTCCAATAACTTATTAGTTCTACTAAGCCACAATGAAAAAGCAAACGATCCCATTGCGCTTTTTCTAATTTTTCGAATCTATAAAACGAGCGAAAAGGAATAAACAAAGTGGGGGTAAAGCAAAAAGCTTCTTTTTTATCCTTATCGTATATTTTAAAACAAAATCGTATATCTATTCCTTCTTTGTTGGAGCTATAGTGATAGCTTTCATACACAAAGAGCGGATATTTTTCCCGTAATTCCTCGTATTTAGCCTTATTTTCTTGTGGTGTACTCATATTTTATTAACTATTTTCCGGCTTTTTACCCTTTTGAAAAGCAAAATCTATGGATATAAATCGTGGATATTAAATCCTTGCAAAAGTAACGATTTATGTGGAACCCTCTTAGTTTTTGCTTAAGCTAAATTCTTTATCTGCAAATAAATCGGCTAATCCGGAAATTTGTTTCAAACGCAAGAGCTCGTCTTTATCCATGCCTATATTGTTCCTTATCCAGCTATCCGACATACCCGCTTGGGTTAATTCCGACACCAATTTAGTCATTAAAGCAATATTATGTACCCCTCGCGCCCGATTATGGCGAATAGTAGAGGCCATTCGATTGGAAATATCTTTATGAATAACCACCACCGGCAATAGGCCTTTTTCCCTATCATAAATACGTTGAGAGCTTTTTAATATAGTATAGCGATGATAGCCATCTACTAATTCGTACATATCTTGATCGGGTAAATAATAGCAGACACAAGGCATAGTGTATCCGTCTTCCCAAATGGAAAGTTCCAATAGTTTCATTTCCGGAGGTGCTATAGTATTGGGATTATAACTATTAGCAACTACTTTTTCTACGGGAACTGCCTTTACCGCATAAACTGGACTTTTATACTTTTCCATCATTCCTCATTTAAATATCATCCTACAAATCTTGTTTTCATTGGTTCCCCATAAATTTAAAGAAAAGAACGAAATTCATCCATAATTTGTTTCTTACGTTCTCTCTCCTCTTTATTTAAGGTGAAACCCATGTATTTACAAGGATGATCGTTTTTTAGTATGCAAATACATATACGTTTAAAGGTTGGCAATTCTTTAAATTCTGCAATATTAATATCGTCTAAATATTCCATTTTCACCGGACGCTTGTGCGTTTTATAGTTCGTTTTTTCTTCAACACCAATGGGAATACCTGCTTTGTGCAATTTCTCTATAGTTTCATCCGACAAACAACCGCCCTTTTCTCGCCAAAATTTTATACTTACAGAAAGTTTTTTTATGTAATGCTTGCGCGTTTTTTCCGGAAGTGTTTTCAATAGAAATTCCATATAGGAAGCCCAAGTCATCCCTGCAGGCAATTTAATAGAATACCACCCTAAAGCAGAGGTTCCCCCATAAATTCCGGCAAAGCCAACCCCATTTACTCTTCCTATCATGCGCCCCCACATATTGGGATCTATAACTCTATAAAGTTTTAAACTCGACAAAGCCTGAGAAATAAAAGGACTCGCCACCCGCTGCTTATCTAAAGACACTCCAGCTTGATAGTATAAATCGTAAAGTCGATTGTAGTCCCAAGCAAATTTCCCATTAGCGGTCCATATATCGGTGGTAAGCCAATCGTAAATAGGATAGGCCGCACAAACGCCACTTCCTATGGGATAGGTCCATTTCAAGCCCCAATAGCTCTTGTTTTTTTCATTATGAATTGCCCCCCATCTACTCAAACTTTCTTGGGTGCGTATACCTATTAAACAACAGCTACGCCTTGCTCCTTTCTTTTGATGCAACCATTGAGAAAATTTAACTTGAAATTCATAATCCCACATCTCTGGAGTATAAAAAGGAAAATCTTCCTGCGTATAACATTCCTTGGGTCTTTCTCTTACCCAAAGAGATTGTAAGGCTTCGTCCCACGGGCGCCAATAAGATTGAAACATAGAGGTACAGGTACTTACTTTAAAGGGTACGCAAATTCTATACACTTCTAAAATATCGGAATTGGAGGCCAAAACTCGATTTACATAAGCGGTGGTTTCTGCATATTGAACCTCATAATCCATATGAAAAACAATAAGTTTTCGATTAAGATGATGCTCTCGAATATAAGAAATACAAAGATTTAATAATACCCCGCTGTCTTTACCTCCCGAAAAAGAAACATATATATTATCAAAATCAGCAAAGATGCGTTCTATCCGCTCCATAGACACTTGATAGACATTTCTTAGGTTTTTCATACAAATTTACTCCGCCTTTTCCTTTTCTTCATGGTTAAGACCTTGATATTCCATCTTTACATAAAGTTTCCACGTTTTTATTGGAAAGAATCCAGCAGCCTGAAAAACATCGGTATGCTGACGAAAGACCACGGCTTCTAAATCCAATTTTCCAGCAAAAGAAAAATGCACCTGTTCTAACAAAGCTTTTAAAACAAGAAGATTATCTTCTGAAAGATAATAATTATTAATAATATATTTTTGATTATTTCGACATTCTACGGGCATAAAGCCTTTAATACTGTTATTTTCTTGAGCAATAAACCAGGTATACTGCGGGGAGGTTTTAAAAGGATAGTTATTATTTTGACGTAAAACCTCCGCATTCATGACCAAAGGCGCCATTAATCTATATAATGAAGGGTCTGTTCCTGTAAATTGTATAATCTTCATTCTAAAAATTTGTATAATAGCACTGTTGTTATATTACTCTTTAGCGCTTACTCCAGTATTTGCTCTAAAGATGAATATCTAAGGATATTCATCTTTAGATATTATCCACATTTAGAATAGCCACAAGAAGGACAAAGCAGACAGCCTTCTTTATAAATTAAACCAGATTCGCCACATTCGGGACATTTGGTTTTTTCCGCAATAGTTCCATCTGGAATATAACGTTTTAAGGCTCGTACTACCCCGTTTTTCCAAGTGTTAATTTGATCGGAACCCAACTTTAAACCTCCTATTAAATGAATAGTCATGGTAATGGGGGTTCCCTGCCTTAAAATTCCGGAAATTAATTTAGCATAATTCCAATAAGTGGCATCAAAAGTTCGGGATAGACCCTGCCAATAAATTTTATATCCATCCTTGTCTTCGTATTCAAAATCGTAACGTGCAGAGGTTTCCGGTGATTCCTTCACACGAATAACTACTCCTTTGGAAACAGTAGCCGACAAGGGAAAATCTTCAGCAGGACCTGTGAAAATCTCATAAGGTCGACCCTCATAAATACCTACTACGGCTATCCATTTTTCATAATCATTTTGAAAACGAACCACTTCCGCATCTAATCTTTGTGGACGGGTGGGAATTTTTGTTTCGCCCATAGAAATGGGTTCTTCTTTCTTTTCTTTTTTATTAGAAACTAATACACCAGTACGAGAACCATCCCTATAAATAGTCATGCCCTTACAACCACATTCCCATGCGGTACGATAAATTTTACTAACCAAATCTTCTTTGGTGTTTTCTGGAACGTTTACCGTAACACTAATAGAATGATCCACCCATTTTTGTACAGCACCCTGCATTTTTACTTTATTGAGCCAATCTATATCGTTGGAAGTGCTTTTAAAATAAGGCGATTTAGCTATTATTTCCTGCAATTGCTCATCCTCATAAGCTTTCACCATTTCTACATCGTAGCCATTGGTTTGCAACCATGTAACAAATTTAGGGTGAAAAACATTGTATTCTTCAAAGGCATCCCCTTGTTCATCTACCAAAGAAACTTTTACGTTTTTGTCGTTTGGATTCACCTTACGACGACGTTTGTAAGAAACCATAAAAACAGGTTCTATTCCAGAGGTAGTTTGTGTACAAATACTGACACTGCCGGTAGGAGCTATAGTCAACAAGGCTATATTACGACGTCCGTGTTGAATCATTTGATCGTATAAAGCAAGGTCTTTTTGGCGAATTCTGTTAATAAATGGGTTGCGAGCTTCGCGTTCGGCACTATAAATGGGAAAAGCCCCTCTTTCACCCGCCATTTCTACCGAGGAAGTATAGGCTGCTAAAGCCAATGTTTTATGTACTTCTACGGAAAATTTTATAGCTTCTTCGCTTCCATAACGCAAGCCTAAAGCGGCTAACATATCTCCTTCGGCAGTAATACCAAGGCCAGTACGCCGACCTTCCGTACTTTTCTTCTTTATTTTAAGCCAAAGATCCTGTTCGGTACGCTTTACCTCTGCTGTTTCCGGATCCTGCTCTATTTTAGCCAAAATTCTATCTACATGTTCCAACTCTAAATCTATAATATCATCCATAAACCGCTGAGCCAAACGAACATGCTCTTTAAATTTAGGAAAATCGAATTGAGATTGTGCCGTAAATGGATCCTTTACATAACTATATAAATTTACCGCCAACAAACGACAACTATCATAAGGACAAAGGGGAATTTCTCCACAAGGATTAGTAGAAACCGTTTTAAAGCCGAGATCTGCATAACAATCGGGTATAGATTCTTTCTGAATAGTATCCCAAAAAAGCACCCCTGGTTCTGCCGATTTCCAAGCATTGTGAATAATTTTATTCCACAATTTTCGAGCATCTATTTCCTTGGAATAAATTGGTTTAGAAGAATCTATAGGGTATTGTTGCAGAAAAGGCTTATTATCGACCACAGCCTGCATAAATTCATCGGTCAATTTTACGGATACATTCGCCCCTGTTACTTTTCCATCTTCCATCTTCGCATCTATAAAATGCTCGGAATCGGGATGTTTAATACTAATACTCAACATTAAGGCACCTCGCCGCCCATCTTGAGCCACTTCGCGCGTGGAATTAGAATAACGCTCCATAAACGGAACTATGCCCGTGCTGGTAAGAGCACTATTCTTCACTGGACTTCCAGAGGGGCGAATATGAGAAAGATCGTGCCCCACCCCTCCTCTACGTTTCATTAACTGAACCTGCTCCTCGTCTATTTTCATTATGCCACCGTAAGAATCGGAATTTCCGTCATTTCCAATAACAAAACAATTAGAAAGAGATGCTATTTGAAAACGGTTACCAATTCCGGCCATAGGACTTCCTTGTGGAATAATATAGCAGAAATCTTTCATCAAATCGAAAATTTGATTTTCGCTAACCGGATTAGGATATTTTTTTTCTATACGTCCTAATTCTTTGGCAATACGATGGTGCATATCGTCGGGGGTACGTTCATATATGTTTCCTGCACTGTCTTTGAGTGCATATTTATTCATCCATACATTAGCAGCTAGGGTATCTCCCTTAAAATATTCCGTTGCAGCGGCTAATATTTCCTCTGTGGTATAGGGTTTTAGAGCATCTTCGCCCAGGGGAGAAGATGCGGAATTTTTTGCTTCCAAATTAAAATTATTCATCTTCACTGTTTGTTCTTCGCATTCTTTGTGTTCTTTGTTTTCGTTTTCTTTGTGTTCTTCGTCAAGAAAATTGGGGAAATTTTCTTCCCTTATTTCCATTTTCTCTCTTGTGGCTTTTAATTTTTCGTAATTATTACTAACCGACTTATTGTTAGCATCTTCTTGATCTAAAGATAGTGTTGTAATGGAAAGCGCGACAGAACCATCCATTTTTTTGGACGAATTGAATTCCAACTCAGGAAATAAACTTGCTTCCATATCTTCTTATATAAATCTTATACTTTTTATTTGCTTTTCGGCCACCCTTCGGCTACTTTCGGCTACTTTTCAGCTAGCCCTTTCTCCACCATTCCCTCTTTGTTTCCCCAAAACAGGAAAAAAGAAAACGCAGAGCCTTAAGTTTTCTCCTTTCCTTGATAGAAAAACAAATATTATATCAAACAAATGGAAATCTTTATCATAACGCTCCAACATCTCCTCCGTCCGAATGCGAAATTAGAAGTTTTTTTAGTTCTTCCACTCCCTCTGCTCAAAGATATTATAAACATTTCTTGTTAACATTTTTTAACAAGCTTACTCTCAAACTAAAGCCACCTTTTAATTATTTTTCAACACCTCTGTTCATAAATTTTTAAGCCTTTTTTCATAAATTAAACAAGGGTAAAAAAGAAAGGCGCATTCTAATAAATGCGCCCTTTCCTTTCTAAAACCAAAACAAAAATATTTTACTGTAAAACCACTTTCCTCGTAGATTCTCTACCCAAATCGTCTTTAAACTTTAAAATATAAACCCCTTTAGGATACGAAGAAAGCTGCAAGCTTTGCGTATGTCCAAAAGTGGAGGCCCTATGCTCGGAAAACATAATACGGCCAACTAAATCACAAAATTCGAAATTAGAATATTCTCCCTCTATAAATAAATAATCTCGGGTCGGATTGGGGTAAATTTTTACTTTTATTTTATCTAAATCCGATTCTATGTTGGTCTTTACTATCTTCCCCGTTTTTTCTTCCGAAAGAATTTCTTCGCCTGTATTATATAAAGAGCCTATGCGGTAAACATATTCTCCCTCCATTAATCCTTTGTCTAAATAATTTAAATCGGTCAAGGTATCTTGGTTCAATTTTATGGCATCTCTATATATATTAAACCCATTCAATACTATTTTAGGAGCTGAAACATTCTGAACAAAAGGATAGGAAAACATTTCTATAGAAGTCTTACAAGCAGTATGGGGTTCTATTTTCCTCAAAGAAGAGCCACTCTGAGCCTTTATCTTTACCTGTATCAAATCTTTGGGTGGTATATTTTGAATACCCTCTCCAATTTGACGTTCGGTAGCAACAATGGCAAGAATATCCCAATTGTGAGGAATCAAGGAGGTGGTTTGCAGGGTCCCCCATTTCTTAAAATCTATAGTAAATAAATCGCCAAAACCTGTAACAGCAGCACTTCTATCTACAACAGCCGGCAATTTCCCTTCTTTAAATTTATAGGTTAAACCCACCACTAATTCTCCCATATTTGAATTTATGGCCGAATCTATGGAAAGAGGTTTGTCTAAATAAATAATAAAAGGTTCGTTGGTAACTAATCTTTTGTTATACGGTTGATGGTACACTATGGTATCGTTGATCATTACCACCGGAGTAATGGCGTCACATTCTTCCGCTAATATAGTTTGTATCCCCACCAAAAAATAACCTTTGTAACTCTGCAAACCGGCTTTATCCCAACCTATACAAGCGGTAAGTGTTCCACCTTTCATTCCCATTTTACCAATAGGATAGTCTTCGGCATATCCGGCAGTGAAAGGGGTTTCAAAGAAAGGAAGACCCCAGTTCGCACTTACATTTCCTTTTCCTTTATCCACAGTGGAGGAAGTCAAATTCAAATAAGACACCGGCAAGCAAGTACCTAAACCGGTAATTTCCAGTTCTATAGAATCGGAAGCCACCCCCGAATTATCATAAAAAGCTTCTACTCTATAACGATGTAATCCCAAACCTGGCTTTTCATCTATATACATAAATTTATCGACCATTTTCTCCGTAATTAGGCTTCCATCACGGTATATATAAAATCCTAATAAAAAGCCGTCGGATCCCTCTTGTGGATAGCCCCATTTTAGCATAGCATTCAAATTGGATTCTCGAACATGAAGTTTGGTAACGGGATGAACCACCCCTATAGGATTAATTTCAATTTTCATGCTATCCGAACGATTCGATTCACAACCATTTTCAAAAACAGAAGATACTTGATAGTTATATATCCCAGGCTCTAATATGGTTTCATAAAATCTTCGTGCCGGATTTGGTTCTTTATTTATAGGGGTAGACTCCCCGCTCCTATAAATATTATATCCTTTCAACTTTGGCATACTTTCTATTTCCAAATAGGCCATAATATTTTCTGAGCCTCGCGTTTGAAGAACAGCCCCTATACAAATGGTACTATCTTCCAATACAAATAAATTTAAACCAGCACCAATACCACCATAAGGCAAGGAATTTAATAAACGCATTTCCCTGTATAAATCTACATTTTTCCCTGTAGCTTTTTTGGTATTCCAATCATATTGATGAATATCCATTCCATTTCTGTCTTGAAACATAAAATATACATGATCTTTGTAATAAACAGAACCGGAAGCATATTGTATGTTTTCAAAACCATCGCTAATTTTGTTTCCATCCATATCCACTATAATACTACTGGTCCACGCCCCTAATTCAAATCCGCCCTTCCCGTCGTTGGCCTTGGGAATATAGGCTATATGATTTATCTTTTCTGGCACAGGGATCATTCTTTTGATACTCTTGTTTTCTAAATCCAATTGATAAATATACTGGTCGTCACAACCGGCATATACCTCTTCGCCCACCGCCACAAAGTTGGTTACAGGAGGTAATTTGTCGATATTAAAGCTATAAAGAGCATGCCAATCTTTATCAAATACATCTATTTGAGAAAAACGCCAATCACTGGCATAAAATTTCCCTTTATATTCCACTACCGTCGTTCTATCTGGACTTCCAACTCCAACATAATCAACCATATACAACATATTGGCATCGAAATACTTATCTACAACAGGAGCCTCTTTCGCCCCACTATTCTTTTCTTTGTCGGCCTTTTGCATAAACAAACTTTCGGGTTCTTCTGCTTTAAGCCTTTCGGGTTCTTCTACTTTAAGCCTTTCCAATTCCTCCGATATACGACAAGTTTCCCCCCAGCCATAAGCAGGCATTTCTCTATAAATTGGCTTGGGAGCTTTTCCTATACTAATGGAAGAGGGAATACCCCATTCAAGAATAGCTGTTCTGTTATAAAGAGCGGAGGCTTGGGTGTATTTTACAGAATAGCAGCCTTCCGGAGCAATAATTTCCAATACAACAGGAAGCGTAAAATTGGAAGTGCCCTCTGCGTAAACTGCTCTTACTCTATAAGAATGGAAACCTATTATGGCCGCTACATCCGTAAAGCTCGTTTCTGTGATTAAAGTATTGGATATTTTTATAGAATCTCTATATACTTCATATCCTAATACTGTTTTTCCTGAAAAAAACGGTTTTTTCCAAGTACATTTTACTTTTTTTTCTCCATTCATTTGTTTGGCGACCATTTTTTGAGGACGAACTAAAATCGGGCTTTCGCCTAACTTTATAACAAAAGGAAGATAATTGCCAGCAGGAGAACTACTAAATCCAGCCAAAACTCTACCATCTTCAGATATTCCGGATATATTAACCAAATTCCTCCCTAAAACATCTAAGCCATAATACTCCATTAAGTAGTCCTCTAAAAGCATCCAACCCATACTCTCCGACCACAAGGCAGCTTTTTCTATTCCAGTAGCGCTAATCATATTTCCAACAAACATTCCTTGTTCGTTGGTTTCCCAAAACTCCGAACGGATATAACCAGCCGGAGTAGGCACTTGGTGCACCTCTTTTCCTTTTTCCCAAATAGTAGCTACGAAATTTCCGGTAAACCCACATAAAATATGCCCATTTTTATTAGATCCATAAACTTCACCCCACCCATTTTGTTCTTTCGCCGTTTGTAAACCCAAATGAATAATAGTATCCTCTACCCAGCAAACAGGACTTCTCTGTGCCATTTTAGGCCAAACACTAAAGCCAAAAAGAACCTGACCATCGGGAGAAATACCCCCAGGTCCCGGACGTGCGCCATTCATCCAAGAACTTTCTCCATCTTTATCTAAAGGAGAATAAATTTTAGAAATCGTATCTCCCAAAAAAAGCACAGGAGCAAATTGTATTTGTTGTTTATAGATGTAATATATACTTCCTGCTACCCTTGTTCCATCCTCTGAAATTCCATACACCGAAGCATAGCGAGCACTAACGTCATTTAAATACTCACTCCCTGGATATTGTGGCATAAAAATAGTTTTCCCATCCCGCACAATAGCCCCTGCATCCACCAAAAAATCCTTTCCAGTGGCGGGATGTTTGATTTTTAAAGCTCCCTGCCCTGCCGCTATTTTATTATTAGAAACCGCCCATGGATAAAGTGGTATAAATTCGACCGTATCTTTTTCTATATCATATAAAAAGCCGGAACCACCTTTATTGCTATAGGTTCCCACTGCATAACGACCATTTTTAGACAAGGCCGTAACCACCCCATTATCGGCCCCATAAACAAAAACCGCATCTGCGCGAGTTCCTTTCACTACTTCTTGTGTTTGAGCTTGTAAACCAAGAGGTACAAAGAAAGAAAGCAATAAATAAAAAGCAATATGTTTATTCATTTTTTTCATAATTTATATTTTAAGCGTTTTCTATATTTTAAGTAGGTTCTATTTAAAATCGTCCTTGATATTTTCCTCCAATTTTGCAAAAAAAATCAAGGCCGTTTATTTTATTTAAAGTATATTTTATAGACTATATTTTGATAAGGAGTATAGAGACGAACTATTATTATCTGTTCATTTAAGGAAAGATAAACCTCAAAGTCGCCTCTTAAATTAGGCCAATAGCTTTTTAAAAGTTTCCCATCCACACTTAAGATCTCTAATTTTAGCACCTCTACTAAGGAATTGTTTTTTATTTTTAAAAGACCATTTTCGGGAAAAACGTTTAACATTGCTTTTAACTCCAATTCGGTATGGGTTTCATTTTTTGTAATAAAAGAAGACTCTTCCGACCAATCACTATAATTTTCGTTTCCACAATAAGCTTTTATTTTCCACAAATAAGAAGTGTTTTTAGTTAAATAAGCTAAGAGATACGGACTACTTACATTTTCCTTCGAAAGATATTTTTTTCCCTCTTCCTTAAACTGCAATTCATAAGAAATACACGATGAACTTCCATTCCAATGCAAAAGAGCTTCCTCGTTTTTTACTGCACTCGCAACTAAAGCCCTTGGTTTAGAACAAAGCGTATCCTCTACTTTAGTTTTAAAATCCAGCGTTTCTGTAAAAGGACTATAATTATCCCTATCACAATAACTTCTTAAACGTAAGCTATAGGAGGTGCCTTTCTTTAAATTAGAAAGTAGAAAATTTTGTTTGGATCCCAGGATAGTATCCACCATCCAAGTAGTTCCTTCTTTTTCTTTATATTGAAGTACAAATTTTAGTTTGTCGCTGTTCCATAACACAAGAGCCGTGGTAGAACTTATACTTTCCACCCTTACACTATCTGGTTTTTTACAAGTCATATATAGTGTGTAAAAAGTTTTGGGCTGAATCCAAGGGCTACTATCCCCTATATCTTGGCTACATTGGGCACGAATAGAATATTCATATTTGGATCCTTCTTGCAAGGAATGTAAAAGCACACTATCCAAGAAAGAAACTTGCTTTTTCCACTCTACTTCTCCTGCTTTTTTATAGCGAATATCGAAACGAACCGCCATAGGAGCCTGCCATCTTAGAATAACCGTAGTATAAGAAGTTTCCGCTCTTGCATTTTGTACCGTATCGCAACTATACCAACTCTTAGTAGAAAAAGTTGCCAAGGTCCACAAACTCGTATCTCCAAGCTCACAAATAGAGCGAAGCCCCCAATCATAAAGCGTATTTTCTCTTAGATCTTTTAAAACAACTTCTTTGTTTTGAATTAACATATAGGTGTACTTCTCTTCGGAAGAAGCCTTGTAACGCAATTGGTAGCTTTGTTCCTTTTCGCTATTCCACGAAAGCAAAGCCGTATCCACTCCAGCCACTGCCGCATTTAGCTTTACTTTAATGGGACAAGTATATTCTACACTCACACTATCCAAAAACATTTTTACATTACTATACTTTCCTTTATTTTCGGCATAAAATCCTATTTGTACTTTCCCTTTCCTCTGTGGTAAAAGAATACGATAGTTTATACTATCTATATTCCCCAATTTATGTCCCAAATTTTTCCCAAAAGCCAAGAGGGTGTCTTTCATGGCGTAAGTTTGACCTCCATCTAAAGAGAGAACTACTAAAAATTTGGCTTGAGCATTTACACTATCTACCCTTTGTATATCACTACTTCTATTTAAAGAAAGAGTAAAAGATAAGGCCGTCTTGGTATTTGGCATTTCGAAAGAAGGGGTAAAAAGCCAATCATTGGTTCCGGTAGAGGAAAATCCCACCGCCATTTGTTTATGATTGCGATCATTACTTTTAGAGGAAAGATCCCATGCACTATACGAATTTACATTCGTGTATAAAGTTAAATTACCAACTTCCGGCAAAACACCTTTATTAAAAGACCAATAGGTTAAATCTTTTTTATTAGGGAGCAAAAAAGTCTGTATAAAAGGAACTGCATAGTAGGTGGTAAAAACCGAAGATGCTTGCGACCATTGACTTAATTTCTCCGCACCACAAACCGCCTGCACCCTTACTCTGTACTTCGTTTGAGGGTTTAAGTTTTCTACCTTTGTTGGATTTTCGCTACAAAAAACCGAATCACTCCATGGCTCTACTCCTTCTTCTTTCCAACTAATATTCCACCCTGTTCCTTCTCTTTCATTTTTATCTTGCCATAAAAGTTCCACTTCTGTAGTTTTTAAACTACTATCCTTTATTTTTACTTCTATAGGATAATCGCAACTCGGTTTTTCTTCTATCCTTACACTTCCTATCCGTAAGGTCGATAGGGTAGCCGTAGTAAAACGAAAATTAAATTTTTTTATTTGTGATTCTTTTATAGAGAAAGGAACATCTATTTTAACAAAATCGTTGTTTATATCATAGTTCTGTGCATCTATTACCAATAAGGTTTTTCCTTGTTGGTCACTTACTATCAAAGAATCTCCTGGAGCAAAGTTAATTCCAGAGGGTGGGTTTCCAGGCATAATACTGGCTAAAGTCGCCACCAAGCACATTTCAAAACGCAAACGATAATTTCCCTTTTTCAAGAAAACGCCGGGAGTTATTAGCTCATTCTCCTCTCTGCGTATATTATTAGGATCGCTTGCATTGCCCATAGATTCTAAGTAAAAAGGAATAGCATTACCATACATATCTTTTTTTACTTTAAAACCGGAAATTTTTGTACTAAGAATGGATCCTAATTCCGAATGCCAACCGGCGGGCAATCTATATTCATTATAGTATTGCCTTTCCTTTTCAAAACTATAATAGACCGGACTTAAAGCCGCTGTTTTTTCCAATAAAGTGGTATAATCTGTGGAATAAAGCACCTGCCCTTCCGAAGAAGTATCTATGCTCCAAATATAAAGATAATGGGCTTGGTTGGGCAACAAATCCTTTAAGCTGTACGCATCCGCCTTTCCTTTATAAATTACCTTAGCTCCATTCCCCAATTCATCCCCTACTTGCAATGCACCAATAGGAGTACAAAACAGATTAGTATCCTTACTATTATCTATAATAAGGACGGAAGAATTTTCTACATTCGGCCATATACCTAATCTTATAAAATTTGTATCTACCTGCAAAACAGAAGCTTGCGGAGCGGAAAATAAAGTTTTCAAAGTATCTATCAAAGCTAATTCCGAGTATAAGGGACCATTTTTGCAACGATAATTAAAAGCATAGATATGGGAATAATAAGTAGTAGAAGCCTCTAATTTATTTAATTCGAAAGATCCATCCTTTTCTTTTGTAAGATAAATTTCCCCATTTCCACAAGAATCACCAGTAACATAAAAAACACCATCCTCCGGTTTTTTTGTAAGCTGAGGACTTGTGCTCAATAAAATCAAATACGCATCTTGTTTGGAATTAAGTGCTATTTTACCTTTTATTTTATAGGTTTCTCTTTGAATATTCTCCCCTTTCGAAATTGGCGTTTCCGGCCTTGTACATACTGGTGGTTGTTCAAAAACATACAACAAATTTTCAGCAGGATAACAAGTAGTAGAAAAAGTATTATAAAGCGCACCCGTAGCGGCTAACAGGCTATGGTCCCAATCGTGGGTGGCATTGGTTGCCCGAAGATGAAAATCGCTAAGCCTATTTCCACGCAAGCCTACTTGAAATCCAACATACTTATTATTCCCTGTAGATTGGCATTTTTTATATGCAATCTCTATTTTTCCACTTCCCTCATAAAGAATAATTTGATAATTAATTGTATCCCATACTTCTACTCCCCCATTATTCGTTTTAACTAATATGTTTTTAAATTGGATACATAAATGGCGTGCCCCTACTTCCCCCTGTGTTTTATAACTTATAGCTGTTTTTTTACACGCTTTTACCGTAGACAAAAAAGCATTAGTAATAATATTCCCCAAATAAGGGCAAAGGCTATTATTGTAAATATAATTGGTAAAGGAAACCTCCAAGCTATCCTTTCCAAGAAAAATTACGCCGTTGGTATTGACCGTAAAAACATTTAGATTTTGAGAAACAAATGGAAAATCGAAACCAATAGGAAATCCCACGGTTCTTAATACTTGATTTTGATTAGCAGAAACACTAATGCCACTATCTGCCACTATACATTTTTCGGCAAAATTCTCGTTTTGTAATTTGCTTCCTATAAGGGTATCGGAACTTAATTCTACATAGGTCCGATTAGAGGCGGTAAATTGGTAGCTTGCCGCAGGCTGAGCCCATAAACAACTAAAATCCAAAATACAACAAAGGATAAATACAGAGAAAAAATATTTTTTATTCATTTTGAAAGTTTTTGTAGATTTTTAATTATTTTGAAAAACACCGTACTTTCGCTTTTTTATATGCCTAAGTTACGAGAATAAACATAGAGATAGCATATAAAAAAACTTTACAAATATTGAACATGGAAATTAGCGTACACATCATAGCCTCAACGTCTATAGACAAAACGTTGTTTTAAAAAAACATATACTGTAAAAAAAATTATAATTTCAGAAAAATATCGTAGAGATTAGAATCCGGATCCACCTGCATTTTTTTCTTTAAACGAAATTTGGCCGTCCATATAGATTGAAAGGTTCTATTGGTAACAGAAGCTATTTCTTTAGCACTCAAACCCAAACTAATAAAGGCACACAGGCGCATTTCATTAGGAGTTAAGTTAGGATATGCAGCTTCTAATTTCTTAAAAAACGAACTATTTACCTGCTCGAAATAGGTTTTAAATTCTGCTAAATCTTGACTCGAGGAAAAAGACCTCAGCAAACTTTCCATTTCTTCCACCAATTCTTTTTCTTCTTTTTTCAAAGAAAAACGCACTTTCATTTTTTTAACAATCTGATTCATAGCCAAGGATAGTTCGTTAAATTTAAGGAAGAGTAAAGCATTAGAGGTAAGCTCCTTGTTTTTAGCATCCATTTCTTGTGCAAAAGAGGTTTTTATTCCCTCTATTTTTGTGTTTTCGTGTTGTTTATATTCTGTAACCTTTGTTTTCATTAAATTATTGATTCTACACTGCCGCAAAATACGACGTATCATCAAAGCAATGGCTATTCCAGCAAAAATTGCCAACAAAGACAAAAAAGCTATCCATAAATTTTTATTAAGCACTTTTGCTTCTGCTAATTCCAATTTTTTCTTTTGAATTTTTTCTTCTTGCAGAACCTTATAATGATCGAATTGGTATCGAATACTGGCTATTCTATTTTCACTTTCTTGATTATAAATAGTATCGAAAATTTTATAACTTTCGTGTAATATGGCATTCGCTTCTTTAAACTTTCCCTGTTTCTCCAAAATAGACGATTCCATCCGCAAAGCAATCATCTGCATTTTTAGCGCACCTAACTTTTTTGCCTCTTGAATTAAAGCAGAATTTATTTCTTGTGCCTTAACATATTTACCCTGCGTGTATAAGGTGTTGGCATAGTTGTTATTTACAAACATCCGCAAATGATAGGCTTTCTTATTTTCGGCTATTTTGGCGGCTTCTATATAATATTTTTCCGCTAACTCCGTCTTACCCAATCCCTCGTAAGCTATAGCAAAATTTAAATGAACATACACTAATTCAGTTCCCTTATATTTTTGGGATAACACTATTCTCTGCGCCTCTACGAAAGCATTGAGGGCCTCCTGATAATTACCCATTCCACAAAAAGCACCTCCTATATTGGTATATACCCGATAAAGCCCCCTTGAATTCTTTGTTCGTTGGAAAATTTTCAAGCTTTTTTGGAAATATTCCAACGCCACTTTACATTGCCCTCTTGCTCCAAATACGAGCCCAATGCCATTAAACGAATGAGCCGTTGCATTGGAATTTATATCGGCCCCATAAAGAGTTCTAATTTCATTAAAGTGCCCCATTGCTTCTTCATAAGCACCCAAATAAGTTTCCGCCTGCCCCAAATTAACCAAGGCATGGATATGCAAAGCCTCCCATGCAGAATCTTTTTTTTCTATTTTCTCTATTTTCGCAATAAGCGATTTCAAAGTTTCTACACAAAGGCTATAATTACCTAAAGAAAATAAATTTTCTACACAACGAATTTGATAAACTACATTTTCTTTTTTTACAGGATGTGCATCGGCCTTTTTAATGGCAAGCATCAACAAATCTTTTCTCTGCTCTCCGGAAATGGTATCCTCTTCTAATAAAGATGGATCCGAGGCTACATTTTGCATGAATTTAGGCTCTATTCCAAAGAGGAATGTATGGGAAAGAACTTCCAATACAAAACAAAGAAATATATATAGTATCGTTTTTTTCATATTATGTGGATATAAAATAGAGGATTTCTCACCATAGCATAGTTCAAACTTATTTAGTCCATGCGTATGGCTCGAAATGGTTATAGTAATACATCCTCAAACTCCAGGAATTTTATTTTAGAACCTTTGATTTACAATAAATAAACTTCGTTTCAAAATAAAGCAAGACCCTCTTCTATGGTTACTTCTGTTGGTCTTTCCTTGAAAATTTTTCATGTAAAGATACGTTTTTTTTGTATTTTACAGGAAAGTATTTCCCCCTTTTGCTTTGATTTCCCTCTATCAAAAAAAAACTTATCTTTGCTAAAACTAAATATGTTTCAATATGGGTCTACTAAATTTATTCCCCTTTGGACTAGGAAAAGAAAACACAAAAGGGAAATCAAGCATACAGAATCCTATACCCTTTACCTGCTTGCAATATCTACCCTCTCCGGCCTACGTTTTAGACCAAAGCCTTCTCGAAAATAATCTGCAAATAATTAAAAATGTAGCCAATAAGGCGGAGGTGGAAATTGTTTTGTCGCTAAAGGGGTTTTCTATGTGGAGTGCTTTCCCTATTTTAAATGCTGCCAATTTTTACAAAGCTACCGCCAGTTCTTTGTGGGAAGCTCGTTTAGCTATGGAGGAAATGGGAAGCCCTGCCTATACCTACGCCGTGGCTTATACGCCCGAAGAAATAGAAGAAATTTCGGCAATGAGTAGCCATCTCACTTTCAATTCCATGAATCAATACCAAAGTTTCGCAACAAGAGCTAAACAGGTAAATGAAAATATTTCCTTTGGTCTTAGGGTGAACCCAGAATTTTCGGAAGTTGAAACCGATCTTTATAATCCTTGTGCTCCCGGTTCCCGCTTAGGTATCCTTTTAGAAGACCTTCCCCCCAAGGAAGAACTATCCTCCGATATAGAGGGCTTTCATTGTCACGCCCTTTGTGAATCTTCCGCCGAAGATACCTTAGAAATGATAAAAGCTTTTGAAGACAAATTTAAAGATTATCTCCCTAATTTAAAATGGGTTAACTTTGGAGGCGGGCATTTAATGACTCGTAAAGGATATTCTTTAGATGTTTTGGTTCAAGCTTTGAAAAATTTTAAAAAACGCTGGCCTCATTTACAAATTATTTTAGAACCTGGTAGTGCCTTTGCATGGGAAACAGGATATTTACTTTGCACCATAGAAGATATAGTACAGAATGGGAATATAAAAACCGCCATTATTAACGCCTCTTTCACCGCACATATGCCGGATTGCCTTGAAATGCCCTATAAACCACAAATTATTGGTGCTTTAGATGCCAGTTTGCCCTATCAACCTAATGAATACAGCTTTCGCTACAGAATAGGAGGAAACAGTTGCTTATCGGGCGATTACATGGGCGATTGGCTATTCGACCACGAGCTACAAATTGGAGAAAGATTACTATTCAACGATATGATTCACTATACCATGGTTAAAACTTGTACTTTTAACGGAGTAAAACATCCATCTATCTGCATTATAAAAAATGGTAATATCCTCTTTCGCAGAAACTTTAACTATTCCGACTATAAAAGTCGCCTTTCTTAGTAGGCCTCGTTGGTTTGCTCGAAAAATTGATCGGAAAATCCCAACAAATAACAATTCGACATACAACGAGTTAAGGCTGTGTACAACCAACGTAAATATTCTATCGAAGCCATTTCATCCGTAAAATAACCTTGATCGATAAAAACACAGGGCCATTGCCCGCCTTGCGTTTTATGACAAGTTAAAGCATAGCCATATTTTACCTGCAAAGCATTGTAATAGGGGTTTTCTTTAGCCGCAGCCATACGCAAAGAGCGAGTGGGCAAATCGGCATAATCTTCTAATACAGCAGAAAACAAAGCCTGTCCCGCCGTATAAGGCAAAGCGGGTCCATCGATATGCAAGGTCTCCAAAATGATTTTTACTTCTATAGAAGGTTCCTCGGGGTAATCTAAAAGTCGTGCCTCAATATCCGCAAAATGAAAGCCATACAAATCCTTTCGCCCTTTCACTTTCAATACTTCTATCATATCCCCATTAGCCAAAAAGCCAACCGTAGAGGTTTTGGGCACCCAATAATAATTATTTTTCAAAATCATAAGCAAATCGCCCGCAGCCAATTCGCCTTCCATGCCAAAAATTTGGGCCCTAATTTGCTGATTAAATAAATTCGCTCTTTTATTGGAACGAGTAATAAAAACCACCTCCTCCCGCTTTAAACGGCTATACGAACTCTGAAGCAAATCTTCTAAATTTTCTCCATTAATTCTCTTTAAATCTGTATTTTGAACAAATGATCCCGACTCTATATCCTCCTTCTCTTTATGAGAATTTAGCTTAAAAAGTGGTAAAGAAAATTTTTGAGAAGAAATTCTATTTCTTAAAATAGTGGCATTTTTTAAAACCAAAGAAGAGAGCCCTTGACGAAGCACTTCCGAAAGTTCCATTTCCATAAAATCAAAAGAAAAATTAGACCGTAGAAAATCTAAATCCAAAGCAGGACTATAGGCGGAACCCACTGGAGGCAATTGAGCGGAATCCCCCAAAAGCAATAAACGACACTGAAAACCGGAAGAAACAAAAGAGAATAAGTCTACTAATAGCCGGCTTTCTATACCTAACATAGAAGCTTCGTCTACTACAAATAAGGTGTTTTTGGCCACATTCTTTCGTAGCTGCACCCTAAGAATGCCATTTTCATCTCTTTGAGAATAATAAATTTGCTTATGGATGGTATAGGCCGATAGACCAGAATAATTAGATAGCACTTTCGCTGCTCTCCCAGTAGGAGCTAATAATACCGTTTGTATCTTTAAGAGAGGCAGAGTCTTAATAAGAGCACTAACCATGGAAGTTTTACCCGTACCTGCATATCCTTTCAAAACAAAAGCCACCGGCTCACGAAAACGAAGAATAAAATCGCTGAAAGCCTCCATTAGACACCATTGTCCAGCATTAGGTTCAAAGGGGAAATGTGCCGCAAACAAACGAACTATATCTTCTTTAACCAACATTATTTACCAAGCAATCCAGTAGAAATATATTGCTGCCATTTCCACGCACTAAGGGTCATTTCGTCTATTTCTCGTTTGGCTTGCCAATTTAATATCTGACGAGCTTTATCCACATTTCCCCAAATTTTTTCTATATCGCCTTCTCTCCGTGCAACAATTTTATAATTCAATTTTATTCCCGACATTTTTTCAAAACTTTGGATCACCTCTAAAACCGTATAGCCTTTGCCAGTTCCCAAATTAATATAATCTATTCCTTTTACTTTTCCGGATAGAAGATATTCCATGGCACAAAGATGAGCCTCCGCCAAATCGGATACATGAATATAATCGCGTATAGGGGTCCCATCGGATGTATTATAATCGTTCCCATATACTTGCAAACAAGATCTAAGACCGGCTGCCGTTTGAGTAATATAGGGCATTAAATTATTAGGCACTCCATTGGGCAATTCTCCTATAAGGGCCGAGGAATGGGCACCTATAGGATTAAAATAGCGTAATGCCAATACACTAAGAGCAAGGGGGGAAGCCCCCAAAAGAGAGGCCTTGGCTACATCTCTTAAAATATCTTCGGCAATTTGCTTCGTATTTCCATAAGGACAGGTAGCCGGTAAACGAGGGGAAGTTTCCTGAACCGGGAGCTCTTTGGGCTGACCATATACAGTACAAGAGGAAGAGAAAACAATATTACCACAGCCAATACGAGCCATATTTTGGAGCACATTTAATAAGGCACAAAGATTATTTTCATAGTAAAACAAAGGCTGAAGAACCGACTCTCCCACCGCTTTGGCCGCTGCAAAATGAATAACGGCTTTTAAATCGGAATGGCGCGAAAATAAATCATCACAAGCTGTTTTGCAACTCAAATCTACTACCTCCAATTCCGGTTTCACACCCGTAATTTTAGCGATAGCATGAATAGTATCCGCATTGGAATTAGATAAATTATCGGCGATAATCACCTTATAACCTTTTTCCTGCAAAGCCACCACGGTATGGGAACCAATATAACCTGTTCCACCAGTAACTAATATTTTTATCATGATTTTATTATTCTAAGACCAATATAGGTGTTTATGTATATAAAAACAGACCATTTCTTGTTTTTACATAATTCAAACTTATTCTTGAACTATGCTTATTCTTCAACTATGCTTCCTCTTAATAAGATGCCTCCATTCACCATCCTATCAAAAAGGGAAGTAATGAATTACTTCCCTTTTTATATAAATTCTTGTAATGGTTCACTAAACGGAAAGGATAGAAACCTAAACTTAAAGAACTTTACTTAGTAAGACCCAATTTTTTCTTTACAATAAGCATTACATCATCGCTGTCTACCCCATAAAGTACGGCTCCTGCACTGGAATCAAATATATAGCTATATTTTCCTTCTTTAGCCACTTCTTCAATGGCCTTTTTGGCCTTATTCATAATGGGAGTAAGCAAGGATTGAGATTTAGTCTTATAATCTTCGTCTGCCTGTTGCATAAAGTCTTGGGTACGGGTCTGCATATCTTGAATTTCCTTTTGCTTAGTCTGCTTAATTAGCTCCGACCATTGACCTTGACTATTTTGATAATCGGTATATTTATTTTGCAATTCCGTTTGCATAAGAGTAATGTTATTTTCCAACTCCTTAGCATATTTTTGCAGGGTAGCCTGAGCCGAATCTGTTTCCGGCATTGCTTGCATTAATTCTGCAGAATTAATATGTCCAAATTTTAAGGTCTGTGCTTGTGTAAAACTAACCGATGCAAATAAAAGGAATCCCATACAAATGGGCATCAAAATTTTTTTCATGTATTAATAATTTTAAAGTTAAAGTGGATATAAAATCAAAAAAATGCCATAACATAGTTTCCAAAAAATAGGTCTCTGCTATAAGCAAGGAAACGAAATAAGATGCAAAGATAGTATTTTTCAACAAATATTCCCCTTTGCCAATTTTGCTTCCTGCTTTAATTTCCCAATTTTATACCGGTATTAATTTCATTTGGTTTAGTACTCCCTCCAATATCAATGGTGTTCTTTTTCTTTGCATCGGGAGTATATCCCATATCTTTAAGAACATCGTTGCTAATATCTATTTTACTATCTGCATACAAGATATTGGAATTATCGGCACGGTCGAATACAAATACAAATTGTTTCTGTTGTGCTCGTTTCTCAATAGCATTATAAACTTTATCTTGAATAGGGCGGATCAATTCCTGACGCCTTTTAAATAAATCCCCATCATTCCCAAAACGTTTTTTTTGCAAGTCTTTGGCTTCTTTTTCCTTTTGTATAATTTCGTTTTCGCGACGATTTTTCATGTCTTCCGTAAGTAAAGGCGCATCGTTTTGATACTTTTTATACAAGGCGTCTATAGCCGAAAATTTCGCTTCTATGTCTTTTTGCCACGTAATCGCTGTCTCGTCTATCTGCTTTTGCGCCTGATCGTATTCGGGAATATTCGATAAAATATATTCTGTATTTACATAGGCGTATTTTTGCCCATATACAAAAGAACTGAACATCAAGGCCATTAAGGCCATCATTCCTATTTTTTTCATGTATGTATGTTTTAAATCCTATTTTATTTTTCTAAAGCCAATCTCTAAGAGAGGTTCAAGTTTCAAAGTTCGAGGCTCAAAGATGAAATAAACATCAAATAATATGCCAAACTTGCTTAGACTATGCCCTATAGAGTATTTGCAATACCATAGAAAGATAACACCTGCCCCACTACCAATCCAAAGATTGATTAATAGAGAAATGGAAATGACTACCATTAGCCTTAGGATCTCCTGGCACTTTATCGAAACCATATCCCCAATCGAGTCCAAACATACCCATGGCAGCAAGATACAAGCGCAAGCCAACACCAGCCGATTTATATACTCTAAAAGGATTCAAATTATTGGCTACCGCCCAACTATTTCCTGCTTCAAAAAAAGCCAAGGCATAAATAGTAGCCGCCGGATTATTAGAAATAGGATAACGAACCTCTAAGGTAATTTTGTCGTAAGCCGTGGCTCCGGTAGCAGGGGAAAGCGAATTATTCGAATATCCACGCATACCAATTAATTCACGCCCATCTAAACCAAAGCCCGTAAGCCCATCCCCTCCCAAATAAAAGCGTTCAAACAAAGGATAACCTGTTTTTCTATTGTAATAGCTCAAAAATCCTACCCGCAAACGCGCATTAATTACTAAATTAGCAATAGGATTAAAATACCAACCCGCCTTAAAAGATATTTTATAATACTCTAACCACTTATAGTGATCTTTGGGATTACTACTGGCATAAGCCTTACTTCCAAACAAGGTATAAGGTGGGGTCAACTGCACCGTTAACGACAAGGAAGAACCCGTTTTTGGGAAGAAAGAAGCATCCAAATTTTGACGCTGCAAAGTAATACTATAGTTGATATTATTGGATATTCCCTCATTAATTCCATTATCCATATTGTAATTATGCATCTGATAACGCTCATAATTGATAGATTGATACAAGGTAAAGAAATCATCTGGCCATTTGAGCCTTTGTCCCAAACCCACCGAAGCTCCATCTACAATTAAACGTCCATACAGAGGATTCTTCTTCGAAACCCCATTGGATTGCATGGAGTGATTATACGACACACTCAAGGCCAATGGTTTTTTCCCTCCCAACCAAGGCTCAGTAAAGGAAGCAGAAACCGACCAGTAATAAGTTCCGTTCGATTGTGCCCTCAAACTCAAAGTTTGACCATCTCCCGAAGGCAAAGGCTTCCATCTATCTTTTTTAAAGAGGTTTCGTAAAGAGAAATTATTAAAAGAAATACCAATAGTTCCCACAATCAAACCACCGCCCCATCCTCCAGAAAGTTCCAATTGGTCGGAACCAACTTCTTCTAACTGATATTCCAAATCCGTGGTATTAGTACCATCCATACGAGGTTGTGGTTCCGGATTTAAGGTTTCATCATTAAAATACCTAAGTTGGCGCAAAGCATTAATAGAATTTATAATTTCGGTACGGCTAAAAAGCTGCCCTGGCACGGTACGAGTTTCTCGCAAAATAACATGATCATTAGTACGGGTATTTCCTCTAATTCGAATCTCGTTAAAACGTGCTTGGGATCCTTCCACAATACGAATTTCAATATCTACCGTATCGTTATAAACCAAGGTTTCCACCGGAGTAGCAGAAAAATATAGATAGCCATCATCGAAATACAAAGAATTAATATCCAAACCCGAAGGATTCATCATTAAGTTTTTTGTAAATTTTTCTTCGTTATAAATTTCTCCCTTTTTAACATTTAAAATGGCTTTTAACTGCTCTTCACTATATTTTTTATTTCCAACAAAAGAAATATTTCCAAAATAATAAGGATCCCCCTCAAAAACCTTTATTTTAATACCCAAACGAGTAGGATTAATGGTGTAAACCGAGTCATCAACCACACGAAAATCCCTAAAGCCCTCTTTATTGTAGGCTTCCGACAAAGACTTCAAATCTTCCCGAAAAGCCGAAGCTACATACTTAGACCTCTTCCAAAACCTCCACCAAGCCTCCTCTTTGGTGTTTTTCATCTTCCGCTTCAACTTCTGGGACGGAAAGGCCAAATTTTCCTTATTTCCCACCTTTCCAAAAGCCTTGCTTATTTTTTGCCAAACATTAAGCCCTTCCACTTCCGGCATAAGAGCTTTATTCCCATCAAAATGAATGGTTTCTATCTTTATTCTATCGTTTTTATTGATTTTTACTATTAAAATTAAAGAATTGGCTTGAACCGTATCTGCCTTTTTTATAATAGAAACTTCCGCATTTAGAAAAGACTTTTCGATCATAATTTCTCTCACCTTCTTTTCTATCTGCCCTATTTTATAATCGGTAATAATATCGCCCTCTTTTATCGTAATATCTTCCTTGATTTTATTTTCTATGGTTTTATTAACCCCTATGATAGCCATAGAGGCCAAACGTGGTCTTTCCTCTAAAAAGATATTCAAATAAACCCGCTTCCCCTCTATTTTAGTAATGGTAATGAGAATGTTTTCAAAAAGGCCTTGTTTCCAAAGTTTATCTACTGCATTGGCTATCGCATCTCCAGGAATATTAATCTGTTGTCCAACCACCAAGCCGGAGAGGTGCACTAAAGCGTTATTATCTAAAAAACTAACCCCACTAACACTAATGTCTGCTATTTGATACTCTTTAGGGGAAACATAAGAAACCACTTCCTGTGCAAACAAAGGCGAGAAACCTCCTCCGGAAAGCTGCAATAAAACAGATAGCCATACACCGACTACTACACTTACTTTTTTTACCATGCTATTTTTCGGAAATAATCTGGTTGGCCGTTTTTCCGAAGCGACGTTCCCTTTGTTGATAATTGACCAATGCCTCGAAAAACATTTCCTTAGAAAAATCGGGCCAAAAGACGGGCGTAAAATAAAGTTCGCTATAAGCTAATTGCCATAATAAAAAATTACTAATTCTATATTCTCCGCTGGTGCGGATTAATAAATCCGGATCCGGCATAAAAGAGGAACAAAGATGAGATTCTACCACTTCCTGGTTAATATCCTCCAAATCCAAAGACCCATTTAATACCTTAAAGGAAATTTGTTTCACCGCTTGGGTTATTTCCCAACGAGAACCATAACTCAAGGCCAAAACTAAATCCATTTTTTCATTTTCTTGCGTTTTGCGCAAAGTATCTTCCAACTCTAAGCGAATAGAAGCATCTAAAATCGAAATATCGCCCATAACCCTTAAGCGAATACCTTCTTTCACTAATAAAGGAGTTTCTTCTTTCAGAGATTGTACCAAAAGCCCCATAAGAGCATTTATCTCTTCCAATGGTCTATTCCAATTTTCCATAGAAAACACATACAAAGTAAGATACCTTAGGTTTATTTCCCTTGCAGCCTGTGCGATAAGGCGAACCGTTTTCGCTCCTTGTATATGCCCCTGTGCACGTGGCAAATTACGAGCAGTAGCCCAACGACCATTGCCATCCATAATGATAGCTACATGTTTTGGCATTTTTTCTGCGTTAATTTGCTCTTGAAAAGTCATTCTGTTTTTATCTTCTTTTTAATCGTTCGGAAGCACTTTTAGAATATGCAGGGCAATTCTCTTGAGGATTTCCCAACTTTACCGATACGGTAATACCAGCAAAAGAATACCAATCGAAAGTGCGGCTATCTCCACGCTGTGCACCCACTTCATGCTTTATTTCAGATGGATCGGCAAAATGAGCAGCTAAGGTTCCATATTCCGACATTAACCTCCCTGCATCCGCATAACTTCCACTAACATCATCTAAATAGTCGCAAAAAGTTAATCGCATAGTCCATTCTATACCCAAACTAACCCTGGAACTTATGCTATATTTAAACCCAAGCCCAAAAGGAATAGCAAACTGAGTTAAAGAATAATTTTTAACCTTGTAGTCCGACAAACCTTCTCCCTCGGTATGCAAAGGCCGTAAAGCAACCCATTTCGTATTTTTGGTGGTTTCATCAAAATAATATCCTTTAGGATTCATAAAACATAAAGCAACCCCAGCGGTGAGATAAGGAGTAAACTTATAGCTTTTCTTACTTCCAATAAAAAAGTTAAGAAAATTCACCTCTATTTGCGCTGCAACATCCACAATATCACTACGAAAATTTAAATTGCGAGGATTATTCAATTTCTTATCATCCGCCGTAATACGCCCATAGGTTCCCCCAAAACGAAAGGCCCAACGAGTATTAATATTATAGCGATAATAAAGCCCAGCAGCAGGTCTCGTTTGAAAAAAAAGTTTTTTAGGATTCAGATCTCCCAAATAGAAAGAGCCCCCCACTAAAACCCCCACTTCCGACCGTTGCGCCTGAAGCACTACAGGCAAAGCCATTAGGAGAGAAAGAAAGATGACATAAAAAAGCCTCGGAAAAACTTTATTAATCATAGGTATTCGAGAAAATTAAAGGCAAAGGTACATTTTTTTTTGCACTTTGACAAAAGTACTTTTCACAGGCCCTCTCTAATTGGAATTACGAGCGTTGGCTCCCCACATTAATTTTTCACGAATAACATCGAAAAAGCTACGATCTTTTAATCTCAAAGTAGAAAAACGAAAAGAAGCCTTGCGAATAAAAAATGTAAATGGACTTTGAAGAGTATATATTTTAGAATCTAAAGACACCTTAAATTCTTTAGTACCTTCTATTTGTATTTCAATTTGTGCATCTCCCGGCAATACCACCGGACGAACGGTAAGCGTATGAGAAGCCACGGGGGTAATAAGTAAATTATCGGCCTGAGGAAGCAAAATAGGTCCCCCACAACTTAAAGAATAGGCGGTAGAGCCAGTGGGAGTAGCAAAAACAACCCCATCCCCATAATAAGTGTTTAGGAAAGCACCGTTTACACTTACTTTTATAGAAATTAAAGAATCTGTATCACATTTAAAAACAACTACTTCGTTGAGCGCATAAGGAAACATTTTTGAAAATATAGCCTCATTACTCCCTTGTATGGCGTGCTTTTCCTCCTCTTTTGGAAAACAACTAAGGCTCTGAGAACATACTTGCAAAACTCCTCTTTCGTCTTGAACATACAAGCCCGAAAATAAACCTTGCAATGCAAGAGCAACTTCCTCTCGTCCTATACCAGAAAGAAAACCAAGATGGCCTAAATTCAGCCCAAATACAGGAACCCCCGAATCTTTTACCAAAGAGAGAGTATCTAATAAAGTGCCATCTCCTCCCAAGCTCAATACCACCTCCGTATTTTCGGGCAAAACATCCGTAAACGATTTTATACCCTCTTGGTATGGAGGAAGATGTGCTTGTATCCAACGAACTAATTCCGGACAAAAGTAAAACTCCTCTTGCGTATCCTCCTTAGAAGTGCTTTCCCATATTTTTTGGAACAAGGCTGTCAATAAAAGGGAATCCCCTTCTTCTATCCGTTTACTAAAAAGCGCTATTTTCACTAATATTTATAATTTTGAAATTTTAACCGTCGACACCCCTTTATCGGATAGAGCCTTTATAATGTACAATCCGGATTTATAACCCCTTATATCTAAAGACAAGGAGGTACTTCTTTTACCAACTGCAAGTACTCGCCATAAGCGCCCTTGTATATCAAAAATTTGCACTTCATAAACGCCTTCTGTATAATTTATATTTAGCGTTTCCATTACCGGATTTGGATAAGCAGAAAGGTAATTTAACCGAAAATTATTTTTCTCTACCCCCAAAGAATCTTTTGGAATGGTATCTCTCCTTATAGTAATACTTAAACGCATAGCAATAGTATCGTTCTTTCTATTTTCGTCTAATTTCCAAAAAGAAAAAACCTTTAAATCATAGAGAGAATCTCTATTGGATGACAAGGATATTTTTTTAGAAAAAGTATAAAAAGAAGTGGCTCCTCCCTTTATTTCTTCCATCATTTCTTCTGCATCCGATACGACCACGTTATTAAGCAGTGCCGTGAATGGAATCTTACTTTCTCTCCAATTTCCCTTATTGGTCAATGAAATTTTTACCTTTAAATTTAAAGGGACCAAGCCTTCTGAAATGGTATCTTTTATTGGAACCGGCTCTACAAAAGCATTTAAGGCCACATCTCGAATACCATAAACCGACAAGCTAATATCCTCTAAATAGGAAACAGCATCCGAAGCCGATTGCTTGCTTTTTAAAACAAAAACTATAGCATAACGTCCTTCTGTTTGCGTTTTAAACAGGCATTCATATTTATCGTAAGACCCTAATGGGAAAATAGAATCTCGTAGTAGTTTATCTGTAAAAGTTTGATTTTCGGAATAATGGCGAAGATATATTTGAAAATAATCTGAAACGTTATTGCTTTTATTCTTGGCATAAAAAACGAGGCCATACTCCTGAGCACGAGCAGTGAAGCAAGTAGTAAGGAAGTGATCTTCCGTAGAACGCCCCTGTCCTTGATAAAATAAATAATTGGAACCACTATGGGCCAAACTCGGCTGTGTTCCTAATTTCCAGGTGTTACCATCTTGATTGGCATCCACTATACTCCCTTTCAAACCATCCATCCCTCCTTCGAAATCCAATAGTAAAGGTAAAGTTTCAGAAGCAATCACCTCTGCCTCTCCATAAAGGGTATCATCGACTCGATTTTTTTCATCAGCCATAGCGGCATATATTTTTACCGTATGCTTTCCGCCTACCGACAAATCCCATGTTACCGGCAAAATATAATCTACCGTTTCTCCAAAGCCAAGAATTTTGGTATAGCTTACTTCTTGTGGTGCTTTTCCATCTAAACTCAACTGTAATTTTACAGAATCCAAATTAAAAAATCCAATATTAGTAAGGCGCACAGAAATTTCCTCCGCATTTCTAAATTCACATTCACTCACCGATTTACGATAATGCAAATCGCTTAATTTTATCTGCGTTTTGACCGAAGAAATGCTATCCATTATCAAAACACGATCTAAGTAAATAGGCTGGGAAAAAGCTGGCAAACTGGCTTTAAATGCCAAAAACAGAGGCGTGGTGGCACGCTCTCCTAAAGCAGACATATTAATGTAAGTAGAATACTTTGTATATTCCGTTTTAACTAAATCCTTCACTAACAATAAGGTATCGGTAAAATTATAAATATCATTCCCATTATAAGAATAATAAACCTCTAATTTTTCTTTCTCATTAGAAGAAAACGAGGCATTAGGATGCCGATAATAAAAAGAGAACAAATAAGTAGTATCTAAAGCCAGGGCAAGAGGAGGACTAATTAAATAATCTTGTACATCCATCCCCTTAGGTTCGCAAGCGGCCAGCCATTTGCCCTCATAGGCCAATGATTCGTTTTCTTTAATAGACCAAACAGGTTCACCACTATGAGCAGTACGAGTGGTCCAAAGAAAAGAGGATGCCAAAGAAAAGTCTTCTAAGTATGGCATAGCAAAAGAAGGCAGACCATCAAAAGAATAACCAACAGTATCTATAGGATCGTTGCTTCCAGCACTTTCAATCCAAAACTTGAGAGTATAGGGAATAGCTGCAGAAAAATCGGCATAAGTAGCAAAAGTGAAATTATCGCAAGCATAAGGAGGTACATCTCCTACAGAATTTTCTCTAATTGGCACATTGTCATTAATTTGATAGCAATAAGTAAGCTCGTTTGGAACTAAAGAACTGCCTTTATAATTTTTCATTAAAGCCGTTAAATAAACTCGATTGGAACCCATTTTCGCCTGCATTGGCACCGATGTGCCCAAAAACTGAGCAGAAGTTTTTTTCCGAGCATATAAACGAAAATTATCTACATACAAATCGTAATTTGCCGAATTGGTATTAAAGTCGTTAGGGGTATTTACCTTATAGTGAACCGAAACATAATACACTCCATCTTGAACCACCCTAAAACTATGTTCTACATCGGCATAAACTAAGGTACCCGCCGTTTCTGTCCATTTAAACTCCCCTTTACTCTCTTGGGCTACTCCTGTGTAAGGAGGCGCATATGGATATACACAAAGATCGTAGTTTAAAACATTGGAAGAGCCACCTTTGCCAGCTATACCCACCGTATAAGAAACACCCGCCTGTAATTTTACCGGGTGAAAAAGCAAGTAATCGTTAGCGGTAACTCCTTTTTTCGCAACAGCTTTAGCCGCATAAGAACTATTATAAGCAAGTCCTGCATTGGCTTTCTCGTTTACGGTCCAGGTGGTTCCATCGTTATTTAAATCCATAAAATCCATAAACTTATTGGCCTGCAAAAGAGGAGATTCCTTGTCGCTATATACATCATATTCGTAAAAAAAATCCATTTCGTTGAACACAGCCGTATCTATACTCAGTTGATTTAAGACTAAGCCCTTTTGACCATCCTCACTAAAGGCTCTAAAAGAAAGATAATAAGTACCATCCGCCAAAGCGGTATAATAAGCAAAAGCATGCTGATTCGTAGTGGCGCTAAAGTTTTGCGTAGACCAAATAGCTTGACGTTCTTCCTTGGAATAAGGTGCCAAAGGCTTGGAAACAACCGCTAAATCTAAATTTTCGTAAGCATCTGCGCCCTGTGCCCTATAAGTAAAAGAGATTCTATAAGTTTTCCCTTTTTGTAAGTTTACACAAGGGGAAACCAACCAGTCTTGATTAGCTTTTTTAGCCGTATTGAGTCGAAATTCTTTGGAAAGAGCTTCGTATTGCCAAGCTGCTCTATTATGAGTACTATCACTTTGGCATATAAACCCATAACTATCCGATAAATTCGAAAAAGAAAAATCATGAGGAACCGAATAGGATTCGTAATTCAAATTATAATTATAAAGAGCCGAACTATCATTGTTGTGATTAAGATCTCCAGGCAAAGGATCCAACCAAACTTGGAGGCTATGATGAGTATTTTGATTCAGCTGCATTAGAACCGGAACCGAAAACGAGACCTTGCTTATTTTTCCCGGAAGAACCTCTACAGAAAAGGTTTCTTTTACTACCGGATCCAAACCCCAGCGATAGTAGGCCGAAAAAGAAGAAATATTTTGATTCCCTTTGTTCTGTACAAAAAAGGAAACCTTCTGCTCTATAGAAGAACAATTAGCATAAGGAGTCTGTATTTGTCCTACCCCTAAATCTAAATTTAAAACTTCTTGAATTTCCAAAGAAGCAATATAAAGTTTTATGGGAAGAGCTTTTCCTTTAGCTGCCGAAGTATTGACTATAGAAAAACTTAAAGCGTAAATGCCATCTACCGATAATTCCTGTGCGGGAATTGTAAATTCTTTTACCGAAATTCCGGCACCAATAGGGGCCGTGGTTTTGTCTAAGAGCAAACTTTCTATAGAAGTAGAAGAGGGCATAAACTTCTGCTCCGAAACCGTATAGTAGAAAGAACCATGGTTTTGTTGCCGGTTCAGCCTAAGCATAAGAGGATATTCATTAAAAGTAGAGGCCGTATAGTAGGTGATTTTTATTTTATATCCAACCGCCTTTTTCAAAGAAAAAGGACGAGAAAATAGCGTGGGATTCGTTTCTATATCGCCACCGGTATAACAAGGAGCCAAATGGGAATCCGAACCGGGCAAAACCTCGAAATTCCAAGCAGAGGAAGAGCATCCATCTAAAGTGGTGTCTTGCCAATAAATATTGTCGGCTCCCGCCACCGACAAGGTTCCAAAATCGGCAATATATGGAAAATCGGGATACACCAAAGATTTAGAGCAGGACACAGAAGAAAGAGATACCTTTTGTGCCGATAATTCCGAAAAGGGGAAAACAGAAAACAAGGTAAAAGACAGCATTACCCCAAGGGAACTAAGAAAACGTAGGTACATGACTTTTTTTTGCAAATATACATTATTTTAAAAGCAATTAAAAGGGAGAGGAATACGAATAAAAGCAATAACAAAAATACCATTCCAATTTATTCGTAATTTCTCTTAAAAAAAATTGGGAATTATCCAAAACTTCTTATCTTTGGCGCAATTAAATAAATGTTATTGGGTTAGCGAAAATAAATACAAATTTATGGAAACAAAAAAGAGTACTGGGTTTAAGCTAAGTGTTCTTACACTTGCTATCATGAATGTGACCGCTGTGGTAAGTCTACGGGGTCTCTCTTCGGAAGCCGTTTACGGCCTTTCTTCCGCTTTTTACTATCTCTTTGCTGCCTTAGTCTTTTTAATCCCCACTGCTTTAGTTGCCGCCGAATTAGCCGCTATGTTTTCTAACAGACAAGGTGGTGTTTTTCGCTGGGTTGGAGAAGCATTAGGCCCCAAAACCGGCTTTTTAGCTATTTGGTTACAATGGATAGAAAGCACTATTTGGTTTCCTACCGTATTAACCTTTGGTGCCGTTTCTATTGCATTTATAGGCATGAACGAAGTTCATGACATGGGCTTAGCTTCCAATAAATTCTTCACCTTGATCGTGGTCCTAATTATTTATTGGAGCGCCACTCTTATTTCACTAAAGGGCTTAGGATGGGTTGGTAAAATTGCCAAAATAGGAGGTATGGTTGGAACCATTATTCCAGCAGCTCTACTAATTATTCTTGGAGCTATTTATATGTTTAGCGGTGGAACCAACCAAATGGATATGAGTCAAGGATTCTTTCCCGACCTTACCAAATTAGATAATTTGGTTTTAGCCTCCAGTATCTTTCTGTTTTATGCAGGAATGGAAATGATGGGTATTCACGTAATGGACGTAAAAAATCCTGCAAAAAATTATCCGAAAGCCATTTTTATAGGTTCTCTTATTACCATTCTTATTTTTATATTGGGCACTTTCTCTTTGGGTTTTATTATTCCAGCTAAAGACATTAATTTAACCCAAAGTTTGCTTATTGGTTTCGATAATTACTTCCATTATTTACGTATTAGTTGGGCTTCTCCTATCATTGCTATAGCCTTAATGTTTGGTGTATTAGCAGGGGTTCTTACTTGGGTAGCGGGCCCGTCCAAGGGTATTTTCACGGTAGGACAAGCCGGATACCTTCCTCCATTTTTTCAAAAGACCAACAAAATAGGCGTTCAGAAAAACATTTTATTGATCCAAGGTGCCATAGTAACCCTATTATCCTTGCTCTTTGTAGTAATGCCCTCCGTACAATCTTTCTATCAAATTCTTTCCCAAATGACGGTACTACTATATCTGATTATGTACATGCTTATGTTTATTGCCGCTATTGTACTACGTTATAAAATGAAAAATGTAGCTCGTCCTTTCCGTATTGGTAAAGGAAATCTACTTATATGGATAGTTGGAGGCTTAGGCTTTTTGGGCTCTTTATTAGCTTTTGTACTCAGTTTTATTCCTCCAGGACAAATCGCCACCGGAAGCAATACCGTATGGTATTCCGTATTGATTATTGGATGTATAGTAGTGGTAGGAATTCCTTTCCTTATTTATGCTTTACGTAAACCCTCTTGGAAAGATCCTCAAGCTTCTAAAAATTTTCAAGCTTTTGGCACTATGCCCGAAATAGGAAGCAATAGCACTAAGACCATTCCCCCAGCCAAAACTAATCTAAAAAAATAAAAGAAGATGGAAAATAAAATTTCAGCTTCTATCCTTAAGGAGATTATAGGGGAAGCCTACGAAAAAATTAAAGCCGAACCAGGCGATGGAAACAACGCCAACTATATTCCGTATTTAGCCCATATCCCATCGAATTTATTTGGAATTTCGGTTTGCTTACCCAATGGAGAAATAGTGGAAATGGGAGATAGTTCCTATATTTTTGGAATAGAATCCATATCCAAAGTACCCACTGCTATTCTAAGCATGGAGCAATGGGGAGCCAACGAAATTCTACACAAAATTGGAGCCGATGCCACCGGACTACCTTTTAATTCTATTATGGCTATTTTATTGGAAAACGATCACCCCTCTACTCCCTTAGTAAACTCTGGGGCTATTTCGGCTTGCAGTCTTATTAAACCTATAGGAGATGCCACTAAAAAATGGGAAACTATTACCTCTTTTTTAGAAGCCTTGTGTGCAAGTAAATTAGTTTTAATAGAGGAATTATATCAGTCGGAATCCGCCACCAATTTTAATAATAAATCTATTGCTTGGCTTTTAAAAAATTATGGGCGCATTTATGATGATCCCGACTTAGCCCTCGATCTTTACACCCGCCAATGCTCTATGGGCGTTAGCACTCGGCAATTATCTATTGCAGCAGCCACTATTGCCCATGACGGAATAAATCCTATTACAAAAAACAAAGTTTTTGCCTGCGATTTAGCCCCAAAAATAGTATCTTTAATTGCCACCGTTGGCTTTTACGAACATACTGGTGATTGGCTTTATACTTCAGGGATTCCTGCAAAATCGGGCGTCGGCGGAGGTATTATGGGCGTTGTTCCAGGTTTAATGGGAATAGCCGCTTTTTCTCCTCCCTTAGACAAAGCCGGAAATTCCGTTAAAGCACAAAAGGCCATTAAATATATAGCCAATAAATTAAAAATAAATATTTTTGGAAGTACCCATTGGCAAATAGCCGAGTAAGCAAAACAAAAATTAGGAGGGTGTGTCCAAACATCCAAAATATGAAAACCACCTCTACGACAGAGATCTGTAGCAGGGGTGGTTTTGTTAAAAAGAGGGTTTTGACACACCCTCATCCTGTAGGAATGAGTATCTCTGCTTAGCGAATGATTGCTGTAGTATCGCTCGTTGTTATTTGGTGGGTCAGCGAAGCTATTAATTTATGTATTACTGCATTATTACCAATTGTATTGTTGCCTATCCTTGGAATTACCTCCGCTTCCACCCTTACCCTGTCGTATGCCAACGAGGCAATGTTTCTCTTTATGGGTGGCTTTATGTTGGATTTTAATGGTCTATCTTCTTTACCCTGTACGAAAAATGTGTTTCCCTCTTGGTGCCGATTTGATTCAAGAGCAGATCCACGCCCTTGGAAAAGGACCATTCACGAAAAACGAAGGATGATTCTCTTTGGATGTGTTACCGGTAGCCCCCCTCCCAACGCCATTGTTTTTGGCTACGACTATCTTTCCATAAAAGATATGGTACATTCCGGATTTTGAATAAATATCCTTTGCATTGTTTTGCTGGTACTATCTACCTTATTTTATCTTCCATATTGTGGAATAGATTAAAAACAAGAATTTTTAGAAAGCCAAACTTTGAAAAAAGAAACGATTGGTTTAAAAAAGTTTAACGATGGCGTGGCCTAAGTAAGCGGCCAGCAAACCCAAGGCAAAACTTACGACAGCATAAAGAGCAAAATGGAAAAAATGTTCACCCTGAAAAAGAGTATAATTTTCGTGTACAAAAGTAGAAAAAGTAGTGAACCCACCACAAAATCCTACCGTAAGAAAAAGCCGCAATTCTGGATTTAGTAGGTTCCCCTTTTCAAAAAGGCCATATAAAAAACCTACAATGAAACAACCCAATACATTAACCAATAAGGTTCCTATAGGGAAAAGAGAGGTCGTTTCTTTTTGCACCCAAAAAGAAAGCAAATAGCGCATTATTCCTCCCAAGCCACTGCCTATACCAATCCATAGAATATTTCTAAACATTTTTAGTTTTTTAGAGAAGCGTGTTTACCCTTTCTTGTATAGTAAACCGTAGCCGAATAATTTAGGCAGCAAAGATAAGATAATTCTTACGTAAGGATAATACATGAACGAGATTTTTGCTATTTTTGCGAAAGATCTTAGAAAATCGCAGATCAAAATCCACTACTTTTAGCATAGCTTAACAAAAGAGAGGAATAAAATCAACGACCCCAGCAACAGAGCAACGAAAGAATAAGCAAGTAAGCAAAAAAAACAAAAATGGCCACCTTAAAATTAGACAAAGACGACTACGCCATAGATCCTAACGAAATAAGAGTCTTAGCATTGCAATGTCCCTTGATGTCGCCTCATACCTTAGCCCATTTCTTAAATAAAAAATTGCATTGGTCGTTTAGACGGCTGAACGATTATAAAAACTTCTCCCTCTTCGGCTTTGCGGATATGGTTCACCATATAGACTTTTTTTTAATAGCCAACAAAAGCGAAAGCATTTGGCTACCAAAACTTTTCAGTACCGACTACTTCCTTTTATCCACTGGTACGGCCGCCTATTTATACAATATGCAAGAGTTACAAGAAAAAATCGAAAATATGGAAAACATATTTAGCATAAGTGAAATACCCACCCATAAATTCATAGATTTTATTTATTTTTACGAAGATATGGCCGATAACGGTTTACTTTTCGATGCAGAAAACTAATCCTTGTTGTAAAGGATAGCAAGCAAAGGACCCTTAATTTTTAATAATTTTATGTATGATTATATCTAAAGAAATTCAAATGGGTATTATATTTCCCATTCTTTGCTTAATGCCTATTGGAAATAGTTTTGGATTAAACACCGAAAGAAACACCGAAAGAAACACCAAACAGAAGGGGGAGCAGAGGGTTGAAACAACGACCAAATTCGACACCAAAAATTCCTATCCAAAAGAAAAGATAAGCCATAGTCAACAAAAAAGCATAGACCAAACCACTTTTATTATAGAACAAGCAAAATTAATTCGCGAAAAAGAAGACGATGCTACCGAAAAAATTATAAATTTAATTTGCCATTCTATCCCAAAAGTTTCCCAACCGGGACGTTCTATTTTACATAGTTTTTTAGCATTATCCCTATACGAATATTATCTCTATGAGAATAATAACAGCGCCGAAGCAGAAAGCGAAACACCTTTGAACCTTTGGGAAACAGGCAAACTAAATGGGGATTATTCCAATCTATCCCACTGGAAAAAAACAGATTTTCTAACACAAATTCGCTATCATCTTTTAGAATCTCTTTTATATCCAAAAGATCTAAACCTTTCCATTAGTGATCTCCCCTCTTTAATTTTTCCTAAAAACCAAGAAGAAAATTCCTCGCTTCCCTTACAAAAAGGCCTCCTACCCAACATGGATCTTTGGGAACTATTAGCCTACCAGAATTGGGACCTTTGGCAAAAAATACAAAGAGCACAAGAAGATGCAGCAAACACAGCCAATGTGGATGCTCAACAAGAAATAGATTCTTTATATACCGCCATGAAAAGGCACCTTGTAGAAAAAAGTATCTCTAATCCTTCTTTCTCAAGCCAAAGCGACACTTCCTCCTATCCTACCAAAAACTCTCCTCTATTAGAGGTAGAAATACGCTATGCCATATATAAATACGAAACAGATCTTTGGTCGGAAAAACAATATTTAGACTATTTACAAAGCCTAAGCCAAATTTTTGCAAAGGACAAAAACGCCGGAGATACTTACTACCTCTATGCTCTTGCGCAGCAAAATACAAATCCATTGGAGGCAGAAAAAAAAGCAGCCTATGCTATAAATCATTATCCGGGCAGCTGGGGTTGCGTTCAAGCTACAATACTACAAGAAAACCTGCTCACCCCTACCCTTAATCTTCATTTAGAGGAAGTATATCCAAGAGAAAATCCTTTATTAGCAACTGTTTCCGTAAAAAATGTCGCAGAATTAAAATACGAAATTTATTTACTTTCCACTCTAGAGAGAGACCTCTTTTATAGCCAAACAGAAACGTATATAGAAGATTGGAAATCTAAAAATTCACACGCACTTATCAAAGGCAACATTCCCTTATCTTTAAAAGAGGACGACTTAAAAACCCATAGCGGATCCATTGGCTTCCCCTCTTTAGCCACAGGCACCTATTTAATTTTGGCATATACCGATTCGCTTAGATACCAAGGCAACGCCAAAATTTGCTCAGAAAAATTCACCAAAGCAGAATTAAGAAATAGAAGCGAATGTTTTCAGATTTTTCAGGTTTCCAATATTGGATTTGCTTGTTCTTACGCACAAAAAGGAGATTCTATTATAGAGGGTTATACCGTAAATCGTAACACTGGAAAAGTTTTACCCCATACGAAAATACAAATCTATAGCAAAGAATACAATTATCCTAAACGTCAGTTTTCCTATTTATTACAAGGGGAAACAGTTTCCGACCAACAAGGCTTTTTTACAATCGAAGGAAAAAAATTACAAGAAAAAAATTCTTACGGACACTCTTTCTTACTCTCTTTCCATACACCCAACGATAGTGTCCATGCCTTTTACAACCGCCATAGCATCTATCTCTCTAATCCCAATTTTCAGGAAAAAGAAGAGAACTCCGATACCGCCCTTATGAACGCAAAAATTGTAGATATAAAATTCATTAGCGACCGTCCAGTCTACAGTCCCGGCGAAAAAATGGAAATAAGAGGAATAGTTTTAAGTACACAAAACGGACTTTCCTTAAGCAAAGGCACCAAATTACACCTCCAATTACGAGACGCACGAAGAAAAACGCAAAAAGAAATAGTAGTAGAAACCGACAGTAGCGGTGCTTTTTCCTGCTGCTTTCCCCTTTCTGCACAAGCTTCCCCCGGTCGATGGACCTTGGAAGTAGACAAAACGCCCTTTGTCTTTTCGTTTTCAGTAGAAGCCTTTAAAAGACCCTCCTTTTTTGTAACTTTAGAAAGAAGTTTTTTAGATTCCAAAAACCAAAGCAATACAACAGGAGCCGATACCCAAAAAATAATTTATATAAAAGGACAAGCGCAAGGCTACGATGGGCAAGCCATTCAAAATGCTAAAATTACTTATAGGGTGAACCTTTTACGAGTATTGCCATGGAGATTTTCTACTCAAGGAGAAAACATACGAGCTATCTCTATTGGAAACACACTCTCCACGAGTGATGGAAGTTTTACCTTTTCTTTTCCAACAGAAATTCTCTCTAACTCTAACGAAAATAATTATTTTTACTTTTATGCCATAGAATGTGAAGTAAGCGACCTAAATGGGGAAACACAAAGTGCCGAATATAAAATAAGAGCCCAAAGTACTCCCCTCCGAATTTTTGCCTCCTTGCCCGAAATCATAGTAGAAAAATCGAAAAAAGATCCCTCTACTTTTCCTATTCAAGCTTGGAATGCCGAAGAAAAGTTAGTTCCCTTCCAGGGAAAATTTGAACTATTTTCTTTAAAAGACACTCTCGAAAATTCCGCTTACTCCAATAATAATGCTCAAGAAGAAGAGGTGCATTTTTTAAGTTATGAAGTTTTTCATTCCATGTTTCCTCTACAGCCCTACTATAGCCCCAAGGAAAGAGATTCTGCCTTGGTAAAGACCTTGGTTTTTTCGCAAAATATTTCTAATGCTTTGGGGAAACTACCCCAAAATTTAAGCTCCGGTTATTACGAATATCGCATCAAAGCCACCGATAGCTTAGGCAACAGCGCACAAACTACCGGACGTTTTCATTTTTACCAAGCCCAAAAAGAACACTATAGCAATATAGATACCACCTCCCATAAGGCTTCCAAAAACCAAGCCTATGGTATATGGATGGCCAATCTTAAATCGAATGTAAGTGCAGAAAACAAACAACTACGTTTTTTAACCGGCAGCTTTCTAAGTGTGGACGAAAAAGATCTTAGTGTTTTATGGTTTGGGCAAATAGAAGATGGATCTAAAAGAAAAATAAGCGTTTTTAAGACCCTTTCCCAAGAACAACTGATTTGGGAAATTGCTTGCGACAGCCTGGATCTAAGCTCTAATTGGTCGGCCAAATTTTTCTGTATAAAAAACAATCAACTTTTTCAAAAAAGTTTTATTATAAAAACACCTATTCCCGACCAAAATTTAAAGATAGACCTTCTGCAAATTCCCAAAATTATAACTACAAAAAGCGAGCAAACTTGGCAATTTAAGGTTTCTTCCAATGCCAAGAAACTTAGCCCCACTTTCCTAAGTGTAGGCCTTTACGATGCCTCCATAGAGGAATTTTCCGAAGGGGAAAATTTAATTTGGCCCGTAAACGGAGTAGAATACGACCCATATGGCAAAGCCAAGGATAGATCCTCTGCCTTATTACCTCTCAAAGAAACGGCCCATAACTCGTGGGACAATCTGATAAACAACATAGGAGGAGATAACTCCTTTGGGGGACCCGTTTCTTTTTCTTATAGAAGAAGTCCTTTTTTAAACTACAAAGAAAGACCTTTCTTCGTAAGTTGGGAAGAGGTTTTAACGCCACAAAGATTTCAGATCTTTTATAGTCCTTCTCCCAATAGAGCCATGGCCGAAAGCAGTCAAGAAAGAACAGGTGTAGCCATGCAAGCCTTCTCTTTACAAAAAGAAAAATCTTGGAAAGCTCCCAATCCGGAAAGTATATCTTCTATCCTAAGAACGAATTTTGACCCTACTTCCTTTTTCTATTCCTTTGCCCTAACCGATAGTACCGGCTTAGGCGAGATACGCTTTAAAGCACCCGACCAATTTGGGCGATGGAAATTTCGTATTTTCGCCTACCAAGACAAGCTATGGGCCGGCTACCAAGAAACTTCTGTAATAGTAAATAAACCTCTAATGCTTTATCCTCAATTGCCCCGTTTCGTAAGGAACGGAGACAGCATAAATTTACTTTGCAAAATACAAAGTAGCATTGATTTAATTCGTAATTCTATAAAGGAAAACGCTAAAACAGAAGGAAAAATTCGTTTGGAAGTATCTTCTTTAAACCAAGGAAAGAGCTTTCCTATTCCCTTAGACCAAGCCGTTCAAAGTCTATCTTACGAACTCAGCGATACCCTCTCTTTTTCTAAGGTTACAGAAAATTGGACCTTGGTAGTTCCCTCCGATGCCAAGAGTCTTGCCGTCTATTTTTATGTAGAATATCCTTATGGAGATACCCTCCTAAGCGATGCTATAGTGGATACCATCCCGGTTTATTCTAACCGTATAGCCATCAAGCAATTTGTAAATTTATTTTTGCGACCGGGCGAAGAAAAAAAACTACCAGCCTTAAAGATTCCAGATTTAAAACCTTCTTTGGAGCCAAACAAACAAGATAGTATTATTATAGAATTTTTTGCCTCTCCCCAACATATCCTACCACAACTACTTCAAAGCCTACCAATAGATTCGTGTATTACCTCTTACGAAGCCCTGCTTAAAATGATGCAAGCCTACCTAAGCGACGGTAGCACTTCTTGGACTCCCTATTGGGAAAAACTCCGCTCCTTTATTACTTGGGACTATGGTTTTTCGTGGACCCTAAACGCCCAAGCGGACCCTTGGATGAGCCTTTATATTCTGAAAGTTTTGGGAGAAAACATAGAAGAGAAAGAAATGCAAAATCGCAAGATATATCTTAGTTGTTTACAAACTTTATCGTACCTCGATAAGGAAATGCTTCAAGAATACCGCCGCTTCCAAGAGCAGGCAAACAACAAGGAAAACGTTTTAACGCAGCAGCAAATCCTTTATCTATATGTTTCTTCCTTATTTGTTGCCAAAGAGGTACCCGAAGATATTTTAAAAATGCGAGAATATTATCGCTCGCTTTGTTCCTCCTATGCCACCAAAACCGGCTTAAATCAACAAGCCTACATCGCCTCGTATTTTATGCGAATAGGCCAATACGAAAAGGCTTCCCCTATACTAAAAAACTTAAAACGTTTGGAATTATTTAGTTTGGAAACCGGTTTGTATTGGAAAAAAGAAAGTATGGGCTATACCTTAACCCAAAGGATGCAAACCGCCTCCAACCTGGCTCGTATGTATTTATTCTTAGGAAAAAGCAAACAAAGCGCAGAGGCTCTTTGGCAAGCCAATGAAATTTTCAATTGGATGCTATCCAAGGAAAGAACGGTAGATTTTATTGGTGGTGGCCTTAGCAGTGGAGATATGATTATAGCTATGGCATCCGTGCTACGAGAGGCCGAAAAAATGAATTTTCGCCCTTGGGCTTATATGCCCAAAAACACAGCAGAGAGTAAGGATAGCGCCAAACAAGGAAAAAAATCTTTGTCGAAAAAAGTACAAGGGAAAGAGAGCTTAGGCTTGCTTCCCTCTATGCATATACAAATAGGAAAAACACAGATAAAACCCGACAGCCTTTATTTTAAAAAGATTTTCACCGGGAAAGAGCTACAAAATATGATAGGAGAAGGAAAAATAAAATGGGATAGTCCAAAAGTACAGAGTAGTGATTTTCAAATAAGTCCAGTGGGATACGGAAGCCTTTGCGGAATAGCAACGCAAGAAATAGAGCAAATACAAAAACAAGAAAATATAGGAGGCGGGCTAAATATTTCAAGATACTATGTAAAAGAGGGCGTAAATGGCGCAAAAACAGAGTTTGTGCTCGGAGATAAAGTGAAAGTTATTTTAGAAATTGAGGCCGACAGAGATTTTAGTTATGTACATATTCACAGTTTACGACCAGCAGGATTAGAATGGTTGAAACCTACTTCCGCATACGATTATGGAACATCTTTTGGATTTTACCGTGCGGTATCTATGCACGCCATAGATTTCTATATTAATTTTTTACCCAAAGGCCGATATATACTTTCTTACGATCTAAAAGCAGAGGTAGGAGGTAGCTTTGCAGATGGACCCTCTACTATAGAATCCTTATTTAGCGGAGGCTTTGGCGCTAATTCTGCGGGAGGAAGCATTAGGGTTAATTTACCTCAAAAATAAGATAGAAAGAGCCTGCTTTTGGAAAAACATGCTTGGACTTAGGTTTGGGCATAGCATTAGATTTTGTAGAGAAAATGATAGGTATGGTCTTTCTCTTTTCTAACACACGAATATAATATATTGGAGATATTAAAGAATATGATTGCTCTTGAAAAAACTTTGCTTTCGGATGAAATATTTACCGAATGCTTTTGCTGTGATTTAAATAAATGCAAAGGTTGTTGCTGCATAGAAGGCGATGCTGGCGCTCCTTTGGAAGAAGAAGAACTTCCCTTGTTAGAAAAGTATTTCCCAATTTATAAAAAATATATGTCGGAAGCGGGCTTGTCGGCATTGGAAAAACATGGCGAGCTTTTTGATATTTCTTTATTGGATGGCAGTTTTCTTACCCCCTTAATTCAGGGTCGCGATTGCGTATATCTTACTAAGGAAGAAAATGGCATTGCCTCTTGTGCAATAGAGAAAGCTTATTTAGCCAAGGAAATAGATTTTCGCAAACCTATTTCCTGTCATCTTTTTCCTATTCGTATTCAAACTTATCCCCAATACGATGCTGTAAATTATTTTCATTGGAGTATTTGCAAGGAAGCCCGTATTTTAGGAAAAAGAAAGAAAATTCCGGTATTCCAATTTCTTAAAGAACCTCTCCTTAGGAAATATGGGCAGGCTTGGTATAAGGATGTAGAAATGGTTTATTTGCAATATTTTGGAGAGCAAAACAGGAGCAAGGAAAAGAAAGAAAACGAATAAAACTTTTAGTATAAATTTTTGGGGACTAAATTGTGGGGGGGTAAATATAAATTATTGAAAACAAACTATTTAGTGTGATGTTTTTGAAGGAGGGACTAAATTTGGAATAGCCGATAAATTATTGAAAACAAATTATTTAGTGTTAGTTTGGGGCTAAATTGGGGGCGGAATTTTTGAAACTAAATTCTTGAAGAAAATCTAAATTCTTGATTTTAAATTATTTAGCCTAAATTTTAGGCTAAACTGTAGAGCTAAATTAGGAGGCTAAATTCTTGAGGAAAATTTTATAGGTCTCTTTTTGCTCCTCCTATCGGATTTTCATTTTTTATCCTTACCTTTGCTTCTTAAAATTTTAAAATCTACAGAGGTTTAGCCTAAGGGGAGACTTCTTTTTGATTTTTAAAACATTTCGTTAAGCTATACTATACGTAGAAATACAGTAAACCACAATATTCTATAGCAAGGAATGTTCGATTTAATATCCACTTTTAATCTAAAATTCATTTACGTATGAAAAAAACAATTAGAAACTTGTGCTTTATAGCAGGAGTCGGATTTTTAACCGGACTTGGTAGCGCACAAGCTTGTACCAATTTCTTAATTACCAAGGGGGCTTCTAAAGATGGTTCTACCATGATTACTTATTCCGCCGATTCTCATGTCCTTTATGGGGAACTCTATTACCGCCCTGCCGCTACTTATGCAGAAGGCACCATGATGGATATTTACGACTGGGATAGTGGAAGGAAATTAGGGCAAATTAAACAGGCTACTCGTACCTATTCGGTAGTAGGAAATATGAACGAATTTCAAGTAGCCATTGGAGAAACCACTTATGGCGGGCTCCCCCAATTAGTAGACACCACTGGGATAGTAGATTATGGTAGTTTAATTTACATTTGTTTACAACGCTCTAAAACAGCAAGAGAAGTAATACAAAACATGGCGGAACTTACTAATACTTACGGTTACGCCTCTTCCGGTGAAAGTTTTTCCATTGCCGATCCCAATGAAGTTTGGATTTTGGAAATGATAGGAAAAGGAATGCCCATTTTAGATAAAAACGGAAAAGCAAGTGCTAAATTAAATACCAAAGGTGCTGTTTGGGTTGCCTACCGTATTCCGGATGGATATATTTCGGGACACGCCAATCACGCCCGAATTACCAATATCAAAAAAGCAGACGGAAAAACCTCTATTACCTCCAAAGATATGGCTAAAAAAATTAATTTGCCCAATTTGGAATGTGTGTACTCGGCCGATGTAGTAGATTATGCTATTGCTACAGGACTCTACCAAGGTTCTTTCGAAAATTTTAGCTTTTCTGACGTTTATGCTCCTTTAGATTTTAGTGCTATGCGTGGCTGTGAAGCTAGAGTTTGGGCCATGTATATGAAAGCAAACCGAGCAGAAGCTTTGCAATATGAAAAATATGCAAGAGGAGAAGATAAAACCCACCGTATGCCTCTCTTTTTTAAAGCAGATCGTAAAATAAGTTTAAAGGATGTATTCTCTTTTATGCGGGATCACTACGAAGGTACCTCCTTGGATATGACCAAAGACGTAGGTGCAGGTCCTTTTGCTTGTCCTTATCGTTGGAGACCCATGGATTTTACTATCGACAACAAAAAGTACACGCACGAACGAGCAACTTCCACTCAACAAACCGGCTTTTCTTTTGTTTCTCAATCCCGCTCTTGGTTACCTAATGCCATAGGTGGTATTCTTTGGTTTGGAGTAGATGATAGTTATTCGTCTTGCTATGCCCCCATGTATTGCGGAATTACAGAAATTCCTAACTGTTTTCGTGTAGGCAATGGAAATATGGTTACCTATTCTCCCACTTCTGCTTTTTGGTTATTTAATCAAGTAAGCAACTTTGTTTACAGCCGCTATAAAGATATGATTATAGACCTTCAAAAGGTTCAAAACAACTTAGAAGATGGCTTTATCCAAAAAATTGCTATCAACGACAAACGCATGGGAAAAGACACCAACCAAGCCAGCTTAGTCGCTTTTGCAAATAATTTTTCCAATGCACAAGCTGCTCTTATGTTTAGAGATTGGAAGAAACTCAACGAATTTCTTTTAGTAAAATACATAGATGGAAATGTGAAGAAAACCGATGCAAACGGAAATTTCAAAACCACCAAGAGTGGACCTTCCCATTCGGAATTTCCTAATCAACCCCCTTATCCTGAAAACTTTTACCGACAAATTATTCAAGACTGCGGAACTAACATCCAAGTAATAGAATAAAACAAGCAATATCCTAAAATCGGCCATGGTTTTATATTTTCAATATAAAACCATGGCCGATTTTAACAAGGACTATATATCAACAAGCGTATCTTTAGGACGCTTTAGAACCGCATCCATAACCATTTGAAATTTTTAGTACCAATATAATGGATTTTAGAGCAAAACAAAACAAAAAAGAAAACACTACTATGGTACCAAACAATATCTTATACGAATTTTAAGTTTTTTTAACATTTGAAAAGAGGTAAGTATGAAGTAAATGCTTTATTTTTGCCTCTGTTTGTAATTACTAAAATGGCCTTGTTGGTCTTATTATTCCTTAGCATCTATTATTATTTGTAGAATTAATATATTTTATACAATGTCTATTAAACAAAAGTCTTTTGACTTGCGAAAACGCATGGAAAGTGCCCTTTTGGGTGGTGGTCAAAAGGCAATAGAAAAACAAAAAGCAGTAGGAAAACTTACTGCACGCGAGCGAATCTTAGCTTTGCTGGACCCCGCATCCTTTTATGAATATGATCTCTTTGTGGAACACTCCGGCAAAGACTTCGACATGGATAAAAAATACTTGCCTGGAGATGGAGTGGTTACAGGAACCGGAACTATTAATGGGCATCCGGTTTGTATCTATGCACAAGACTTTACAGTAGCAGGAGGCTCTTTGGGCTATATGCACGCTAAAAAAATCTGTAAGATTATGGATCACGCTTTAAAGTTGAAAGTGCCTATAATAGGTATTAACGACTCTGGTGGAGCGCGCATTCAAGAGGGAGTAAATGCTTTAGCCGGTTACGGAGAAATTTTTTACCGCAACACCAAAGCTTCCGGCGTTATTCCTCAAATTTCCGTTATTTTAGGCCCTTGCGCAGGGGGCGCAGTGTACTCGCCTGCACTAACCGACTTCGTTTTTGTGGTAGATAAAATTTCCAAAATGTTTATCACTGGTCCAGATGTTATTAAATCGGTTTTAGGAGAAGAAATTTCTCAAGAAGATTTAGGTGGAGCCAGAACCCATGCAGAAATTACCGGGAACGCTCATTTCTTTGCTAAGAGCGAACAAGATTGTTTCAAACAAATTAAGTCTTTAGTTAGTTTTATTCCTTGGAACAACACCAAAAAAGCCCTCCCCTTTCCTCTTAAAACGCCCAAAAAATCTTACAAAATAGAGAATATAGTTCCCTCGGATGTACGTAAACCATACGATGTACGAAATATCATTCGTGCCCTAGCCGACGATTCCGACTTTTTGGAAGTGCAAGAATTATTTGCTAAAAATATTGTCGTTGGTTTTGGCCGTATAGACGGAGAAACCATAGGTTTTGTTGCCAATCAGCCTTTGGTTATGGCCGGAGTATTAGATGTGGATAGCTCCGACAAATCGGCCCGTTTTATTCGTTATTGCGATGCTTTTAATATTCCTTTAGTTACTTTGGTGGACCTACCGGGTTATTTGCCAGGAGTAGATCAAGAACATGCTGGAGTTATTCGTCACGGGGCCAAAATTTTATATGCCTATTCGGAAGCTACCGTTCCTAAAATTACGGTTATTTTACGTAAAGCCTATGGAGGTGGATATATTGCCATGTGTTCGAGTCATTTACATGCAGATTTTGTATTTGCATGGCCTACGGCAGAAATTGCCGTTATGGGATCGGAAGGGGCTGCTAATATTATTTTCCGCAAAGAAATTATAGAAGCCGAAGATCCGGAAAAAATGCGTCAACAGAAAGTACAAGAATACAAAGAAAAATTTGCGAACCCATTTGTAGCTGCGGCTTATGGATATGTAGATGCGGTAATAGATCCTAAAGAAACACGGGCTTCTATTATACATTCTATTGAAATTTCTCGAAATAAATCCGAGGAAACTCCTATTAGAAAGCACGGAATTCCTCCCTTTTAAGCCGAGGATATTCCCTACCAATAACATATATTAATAGATTCACCATTATATTTCCTGTTTTACTAAAGCCTAAGTTAGAGAACAAGCAAAACTTAATCTCTACTATCGTTGGTTTTACTCCCGATTTTGGGTGTTTAAATTTATTGAAAATCGCCAAAAATTGAAAATCGCCAAGAGATAGATAGCCAAGGAATTTTTAAAAGGCTTTCTTTAGAAATGGTCTAAATGGAACTACATTATATTAAATTTAGATCGCTTCTTTTTTTTAAGTGCTTATTTCAAAATTAAAGCGTAAAGAAGAAATTATGAGTGTAAAAGAAGAAAATAAAAATAAATTGACTGCCACGGCAGCAAAGAAAGCCACAACGGAAGCCGCTACAACGGAAACCGCTACAAAAGCCACTGTGGACAAAAGCACGGCCAATGCGGTACCGGCTGGAAGTTCCACCAAAACCAAAGTTTTAGCCCTGCATGCTGCCGTTAAAGCGGCTAACATTACCTCGAAAGCAGAAGAGAAAGCGGAAGAGAAAGCAGAGGCGGTGGTAGTGGCAAACGAAGCAGAGGCGGTAAACTCGGAATCTAAGACCAAGCAAGACATAAAAGTAGAAATAGAGGCGGAACCGGAAAAAGAGCCTACGGAATCTTTCTTTTTAGAAGATACAGAATATCTTACCTTTCTACCAAAAAAATACAAAGAACGTTCGAAATACACTCATCCGAATCCCAATGCGGTAGTAGCTTTTATGCCTGGAACTATCCGAAAAATTTTTGTTGAACCAGGCGACCTGGTAAAAAAAGGCGATAAATTAATGGTATTGGATGCCATGAAAATGAATAATGAATTACTTTCGCCCATAGATGGTGTTGTAGAAAAAATTCCAGTTTCTACGAATGAAAGTGTTCCTAAACACACTGTTTTAATAGATATACGAGCCTTGGAACACGGAGATGTTTTATCGAAAAAGAAAAAGAAAAAGTAAGATAAATAGAAGGGAACTTCTTAGAAGCTTTCTAAATTTATAAACTTCATTAGCTATGGCTCTGTCCCACGATTTTCGTAATTTATTTCGGCGAAAAAAAAAGTTTCTCTTTGCAAAAATCAAAGCCAAATTTTGCATGGGGGGATTTTTCTTTTTATTGATCTTATTGGTAAGTTGTAATGCCAACCGACCGGAAAACATAGTCTACCCTTCTAGTAAAAGAACTACCGCCACTACTCTCTTCGAAGGCAAGCGCTATACCGATCCTTATCATTGGTTAGACATAGATACTACAGAAGAAGTAAATTATTGGATGCAATCGCAAAATCGCACTACTCACGAATATATACAACAAATTCCTTTCTATATCTCTTTGGGAAATCAATGGAACGATGTACAAAGAAGTTTAGCTACGGCAGAAGAAGTAGAAAAGGCTTTTCTTTTAGATAGAGAATGGAAAGAGACTGTTTCCTCGTCCAACACTCCTTTTAATAAAAAGCAATATAGAGTAGTTAAACGAATTAAAAAAGAGACGAAAAACGAAGCACTTTCTAAAAAAACGTATAGAAAGCAAATAATTTCTTTCCGAAACCCAAAAGGCGACAGCCTCTCTCTTTGCTTATATTATTACGGAAATTTATATAAAAACGGCCATAATCCTTTAGTTTTATTACCCTATAGCCCAGGGTGTAAAGAAAGGAATTTACAAATTGCGCGAGATATTTTCTGTAAACAAGGTGGGATAATTGCTATATTGGGGGAACCAATCCAAATACAAATAATAGACACCGCCGCCTACATAAAACAAAAAAGCAACGACAGCATAAACCTTGCTCTTACCGATTCTACTCCCTCTGTGCCAACTCCCATAAACTATCCCACCAAAACAGTTCAAAAATTTAGTAATATTAACTATCTCGATATAATTTATGCTACAGAACTACTAATTGCTAAACAATATACGAACCCCTCTAAAATAGTTCTTTACGGGCAAAACACTTTGGTAATTCCTACAGAAATGTGTTTTTTAAAACGTCCCGATTTATTTAAAGCCGTTGTAGCAATAGAGGAAGTGAATACAAAGCCAAGGAGAAAGAGAAAACATAGGCAACATTCTCCCAATTTCAACTACCCAAAAACGAAACTGAGCCTACAACAAATAGCTCAATTTTCCATGCAAGCGCTGATAAAACCCATACAAAAACCCGATTATTTTTTACCTTACGATTCTTTTCTACCTATAAAAAACGCCGATAGTGCTGCGCTGGACACTAATATCATAATATTAGATACCAGCAATTTAAATAAGGTAAAAATGATAAACACAGACAGCGTAAAGATAGAAAAAATCCAAATCAAGCATAGTTTAGACACCGTGCCAAAGGAAATTTTACGTGCTTTTTTTGCTGCAACCACACAAAAACCTCAAAAATATCCTGCTTTTTTAGCGGTCTTAATACATCAAAATAAATTAATCGCCTATCTTCAAAGCATACAACAACCCAATCCCAATCCTATTCTACTAAGCAATCAAATAAAGCAAACAGAAATTTGGAGCTTTATTTTTTATCATTTAGGATTAAATTTAAAATAGGCATAGAACAGTATGAATGGATTCTACACTATTTTACTTTTAGTTCTCTCCAATATTTTTATGACTTTTGCTTGGTACGGACATTTGAAACTGGGGCAAATGGATAGCTTTTCTCGCTCTCCTTTATTTGTTTTTATACTAATTAGCTGGGGGCTCGCTTTTTTTGAATATTGCCTCCAAGTTCCCGCTAATAGAATTGGATTTAAAGAAAATGGTGGCCCCTTCACCCTATATCAACTCAAAATAATTCAAGAAGTTATTACTTTGGTAATCTTTGTTGCTTTTTCTTCCATTGTTTTTAAAGAGCAGCTTCGGTGGAATCATTTTTTGGCCTTACTCTTAGTGCTTTGTGCCGTGGCCTTAGTCTTTAAGAAATAAAAAGCACTAAGGGAACTCTTATAATAAGAGTGACTTTCTTACACTAAGGGACACTCTTATAATAAGGGGAGCTCTCCCTCTTACGATAAGGGCGCCTCTTACCCTTTGGTCTTAGATAGGGAAAAAGGAAAAGAGGAATATTCTCCAAACGGCTTTCCTGCAATATCTAAAATTTATACTCTTTTTTTAACTAACAAAAATTTATGCATAAATTTTTGTTCCATTTCACATTCCATGGATAAATAAAATGTTACTGCATATAAACTATAACAATAAGCATTTCCACCAATTTACGGCCTAATTTTCTTCGGCTTAAACAATTCTTTCCGAACTTGTGAACGAAAAGAAACTATAGTCGGCAAATCGAATCTCGCAGAAACAAGAGGCATAATGTCTGCAATTATGAACAATATCGATTAAGCTTGCGCATAATTAGATACATTATTGTGATGAAAAAAGCCTTATTCCCCAGCCAGCAACGAAGCCTAACAACTTTGGGTGAGAATATCAAATATGCACGCCTTGGCCGTGACCTCTCTTCGGAGCAGGTTGCAGAGCGTGCAGGAATATCACGTAACACGCTTATCAAGATTGAAAAAGGAGAGGAGGGCGTCGCTATTGGGTATTACTTTCGGGCATTAGCCGTTCTTGGATTAGATAAAGATATTTTATGGATTGCAAAAGAGGATGAACTTGGTCGTAGATTGCAGGATGCAAAGCTAATAGTAAAAGAACGAGCTTCAAAAAAATAAAAAATGGCACAGAGTAAAGATATATATGTGTACATGGATTGGCAAGAGAGTTATTTGCCAATCCAAATGGGTGTACTGCACAGGGATATAGTTGGTTGAATTTTTGCTCCCTTTAAACGAAGCTATAGAAGTTATAAGCACGGGCGGAACTATGGAGGCATAAACAATAGTCTAAAGCCAAATACATGGAACGCTTTTAAGTATTTAGGACATGAAAAAAAATAACAAGCTTCTTAATTCTTTCCAATCTTTGAAACATTGGAAAGAATCATTATGTTTGCATTTGTAACAGCATGGACATTCTTATGGAAACAGCACCTAAAATTTCGGACAAAAAACTTTTTGACCTATTCGCAATTTGGTCTAATTTACCGAATGAAATAATCTCATTAATCACAAAGATTAATGAAGATTATGAATTTTGGGACACCGTAAAATACAAGAATGTTCCTACAGATTATTCTTCTGAAGATTTGTGGTGTGCCGTTCTTGTTGATCGATGGAAAAATAATATCAAAGCTTGGGACAAGTATAATATTCACTTTGGACTTACCAATAAGATGCAACGGCAATGCCACGAGTTTGATATGAATTTTGGTGGGTCGTGGGTGTCGGATTCCATTATTTCTAGTGGAGACAACGAACGATATCTTATCAGTTCGTTAATGGAGGAGGCTATCTCTTCCAGCCAAATGGAAGGTGCAGCGACAGCTCGAAAGGTGGCAAAAGATATGCTTCGCAAACGAATTGCACCTAAGGACAGGTCTCAAAGAATGATTTTCAATAATTATCAAACCATTCAATTCATTGTATCCAACAAAGATAAACCCCTAACCGAAGAGTTGTTGTTGCATATACACCAGTTGATGACAGATAATACATTGGAGAATAGTGACGATGCAGGACGTTTCCGTCAAAACGACGATGTGGTGGTTGAGAACAGTATTACCCACGAAGTGGTGCATACCCCACCTTCATATAAAGATATTGCTCCATTCATTGCCGATTTATGCACCTTTTTTAATGCCGACAAAGCCAAGTTATTTATACACCCAATCATCCGAGGAATCATTATCCATTTTATGGTGGCATATATCCACCCATTTGTTGATGGTAATGGAAGAACAGCAAGAGCATTATTCTATTGGTATATGCTCAAACAAGACTATTGGTTAACCGAGTACCTTTCCATATCTAGAATTATTTGCAAATCGAAGAAGTCTTATGAGAAATCGTTTTTATATGCTGAAGCCGACAAAAATGACATAGGCTACTTTATTGCCTACAATCTTCGAACACTCGAATTGGCATTTAAAGAATTGCAGCTATATATCAAACGTAAGACGGAAGACAAACAAGCGGCTACAACTTTCTTGCGAATTGGTAACATCAACGAGCGGCAAGCGGAGATTATTAAAATGTACTATCAGAACTCAAAGGAGATGCAGACGGTCAAAGATTTTGAGATTCGCTTCTCTATCACACCTACAACCGCTAAAAGCGATATTAAAGGCCTTATAAAAATTGGCGCATTGGAAGAAATATCGCTTAATAAAGTAAAGAAAGGTTATGTAAAGGGTAATAAACTCGATGAATTGGTTGGTAAGGCAGATATATAATTCTTTCCAATCTTTAAAGGATTGGAAAACATTTATAGGCAAAGATCAAAAAAATAAAGTAAAAGACCTACAATCATTATTACTTTCTAAACTCGCAATAAATAAAAATGCGGATAGAAGAAGCCATCCATAGTGTACTTAGACGAAACCCAAGCCATTAAAAAGCCAAAGAAAGCGGAAAAGTATACCAGGTTGGCTATGCAATTAACAAGCATTTATAAATGAAATATGGATAGGAATATCGCTTTGACGCCTTTACATATCTCTAAGAAATACTTTTTAAGAAATTTTTTTTCAATAGGAGGATTTCTTTCAATAGGAGGACTTCTTCCAATAGGAGGACTTCTCCCAATAGGAGGGCTTCTGCCAACAAGAGGACTTCTTCCAACAGGAGGACTTCTCCCAATAAGAGGACTTCTTCCAACAGGAGGACTTCTGCCAATAAGACAAGCACTTATAGACATAAAAAAAGGGTAAACCAAATTGGCTTACCCTTTTTTTATACTATGAATAAATTATTCAGCAGCAGGAGTAGCAGTTTCAGCAGGCATTGCAGCAGCTGCGCTATCTACTGGAGCGGTCATAACTTCTTCGGTTACTGTTTCTTCAACACCTTCAACTGGTTCAGCGGGAGTGTTGCTTTTGCAGCTGCAGAAAGCGATCATGCTAACTACGGCTAATACAGACATTACTTTTTTCATTGTTTAATAAAATTAAAAAGGGTTTAAATTTTCTTTGTTGTTTGTTTTGCTTTTTTCTTTTACAAGTATCAAAACCAAAACGAGGACAAAAGTAGGACAAATTTTATTCCCCTGCAAGTTTTTTGTTAAAAAATGTTAAAATTTTTTAAGTTTTTTTTAAGAACAGCCATATATCGCACATATTGCCGTTTTTTTCTTAATTTTTTTTCTTAATTTTTTTTAAGTTTTATAAAATTTTTAAGATTTTCATCGAAAAAAGACCCAGTTTTAATCTTTTTAAGAAGAAAACTTGGAAAAAAAACTTCGTAGGTTTTATTCCGGAATTAAATTTTGGTAATGACCAAAGCGTTCTTCTATTTCCTTAATAAAAGCCGTAGTTGCTTTTCCTTTTGCAGAACCATGCTTTACCACCGGATCTCTATAATACTTAGGTTGGGATTTCAAAAGCAAATATTTCGCTACATGATTCTCCCAACGGTTGGGATCATCTCCATATTTTTTTGCCAAACGCATGGCATCCATTACATGCCCCATACCCATATTATATCCAGCCAAAACAAATTGGTAACGTTCCTCTGCCGGAATTTCCAAAGGGAGGGATTTATCTAACAAACGTAAATAAGCCACTCCCGCCTCAATTTGTTTTTCAACAGAGGAAGATGCCGTAATATGATACCTTTTAGCGGTTGCAGGCATCATTTGCATTAAGCCAGTAGCACCAGCCTTAGAAACTAAATGAGATCGAAACTGTGATTCTTGATAAATTAAAGAGGCCAAGAGCCTCCAATCCCACCCTATGGTTTGACTATGTTTTTTTAAAAGTACATCGAAAGGAGAAATGGTATTATCATCTAAAATGATATTACGTTGAACCCTATGAGTCCTTTTTACCACCACGCCCTCTTTTTCCGCTTCCTTATCTGCTACCGCTGAATTATCGGTTGCAGAAACAGCATCTTTAGCAATAGCTTTTGTAGAAGACGAGGGGGCGTCTTTTCCTTCCTTTTTTAATGTAGCATTCTTCTGCATGGACTTAGAACGAGCGGCACTAAGAGAATCCATTTTTTCTATACCCGCCTCTATAAAGCGAGTAACTTTAACGTTGGGTAAATCGTAATACTTATGATATAAATAGGCAAAAGTATCGGTTTTAGAGAAAGTCTCTAACCATTGGTTTACGGTAAAAATAAGGGTGTCGGCAGCCTTGGGAAGAGCCCATGCAATTGGCTGTGCTTTAGTGAGTTCTAAACTATAATCCAACTTAGGATGACTACGAGCATACCTTTTTGCACGATTTTTAGAAGTAACGGTATAATCGATATGCCCCCTTGCTAATTCCCATAAAAAATTTTCCTCTGTTTTGTCTGCATCCGTAACAATTTCAAAATCATATATTTTTGGATTTTTAGCCTTAAGGGCGTGGAGACTTTGTTCAAATACACTTCCTTTACGCACATATACCGTTTTCCCCTTTAAATCCGACCATTTTGTTACTAATTTCTCTTTGGGGCTTTTACGCTGAACCAATACTTGTTCCGTATAATAAAGAGGAGTAGAAAAGGCCAAATACGCTTCTCTTTCGGCCGATATCGTGAAATTGGAAGCGATTAAATCCACCTCGTTATTAAGTAATCGTTGTATCTGCTTTTCTAAAGATTTATCGGTCTTAATGAGCAGTTTCACTCCAGCATAATCGGCAAAACGCTGCAAAAGTTCCAATTGATAGCCCATAGGAAAACCTTTATAAATAAAGTAGTCCACAGAATTTTCCTCTAAGGCAACTACTAAAATTTTATCTTGAGTAAAACCGGTGGCATCGTAGGGTTTTTCCTTTGTTTTTACATGATAAAGAAACAAGCCAGAAGCAATGATAAGGGCCACAATAGGAAGAAGTATGTATAAGTAGTTTTTTAAAATCGTTTGTTTTTTCATATAGCATAAATTCAAAATTAAACTTGTTTTCATTAGCAAACACCCGGTGGAATTGAAAAAAAGAGCGACGTAAATTGCTGAACAAAATTATATTTTAGAATTGGCTTAACGGAAAGGTGTTGGTTCCCCCTATTTCTTTTCCAAAAAAAAATTCGCTAAATTTTCATCTACTAAATGATGGGGTTGCAAGCCAAGCTGCTTGGCTGCCAAAACGTTTTCTTTGGTATCATCTACAAAGAGTGTTTCCTCCGGGCACAAATTTTCGTTTTGAAGCACCATTCGAAAAATTTCCGGATCCGGCTTATTAACTCCCATACAATGAGAATAGTACGCACGATGGAAAAGGGTATCGAATTCCAAACCTGCATATTCTTGTTTTACCTTATTTCTCACACATTCTATATGCAATCCGTTGGTATTACTAAGAAGGAAAAGACGATATTTTTGCTTTAATTCTTTTAAACATTTCAAAGCAGAAAGTGGCATATCTAAAATCATAGAATTCCAAATATGCTTAATCTCTTCTAAAGAGGGAACCGAACCCAAAAGAGAGTTTTCTGTAATGGGAGTAAAATGGCTATGAGCATAGGTACTATGGCAGGCATTCCAGTTAATAAAACATTGCTGTAGTTGGACTAAAAACTCAGAATCGGAACATTTTCCTCTCTCATATTGTAATAAAAGCAATTGGAAGTCCTCCGTTTGAAAAGCCTGCACATTTTCTATGCCTATATAGTTTGCAATAGCTTTAATTACTACCTTTTGGTCTAACTTAACAATAACACCGCCAAGATCAAGAATAACATTTTTCAATGAAGTCATGAAAATAATTTTGTAAATTCGGCGTAAAGTTATACATTTGCAGGGATTTTTCAAAAGTAAATATATTTAATGAATGAAAATAAAGCACTTGTGTACTTTAGAATCTTTTTTTAAATATTAGTCTTTTTTTAAGAAAAATCGGTCCCATAGCTCAGTTGGTTAGAGTAGATGACTCATAATCATTTGGTCCTAGGTTCGAGCCCTAGTGGGACCACCCTAAAAATAAAGCACTTATGGATATTTCATGGGTGCTTTTTTGGTTTCATTTGCACCCCATTTGCACCCTATTTGCATAGCATTTACATACCAGTGGAGGCATATTCGTTTGGTTAGAGGCTAAGTTTTGAGAAGAATTCTTGTGGGACTTAGGCAAATAAATGAAATGGATTTAAATGCAAGAGCGACAAGTGGGATCCATCCAAAATTTAGGTAGAAAAGCAGAATTAGAAATAAATTGCTTTCATTGGAATAGGAAAAAGGGGAAGTTTGGGTTGGCCAACAAACAATATGGATAGCCGTCCGTTGTATATTTTACACCCAATTTTACACCCAATAAGGTAAAATTGGGTGTTTTGTTTTAATCCCCTGTCTAAGTCTCCAATCCCCCCCAAGAAAAGAGGTTTTGACCAAATTGTAACTGTTTTTAAATTTATATATATCATGATTTTGAGCATAGATACTTTTTTTGAGTTATTATCGGAAGAAATTTCCATCAACAAAGAACTGCGCTCTTATCATAAATTTTGCGAAAACACTTCTGCCACTCGCAACGCATTTCGCAAAGCTTATTTTATACAACGTTTAGCATATCTACGCCAATGCTTAGAAAAACTTCCAAATCAAGCTCAAATATGGGATGTTGGCTGTGGCTATGGCAGCGAAAGTATTTTCATGGCTCTACTTTTGCCCAATGCGCAAGTCTTTGGTTCCACCTTAGAATACTATTACGAGCTGCTTCCCCAACGCCTCGATTTTTGGAAACAAAAAGGTTTTGATTTATCCAATTTAACCTTTGAATACCAAAATTTATTCGATTGCCAGCCCTCGCAAAAACGCTTTGATTTAATTTTTGCACAAGATACTTTGCATCATGTTGAACCCATCACCAAAGCCTTGATACATCTACAAAATTGCCTTAATCCTACAGGAAAAATGGTTGTTTGTGAAGAGAATGGGAGTAATTTAATTAATACTTTGGTACATTTTAGACAAAGAGGATTTAAAAGAGTAGGCACTTATTACGACAAACAAAAAGACATAAACATTCCCTTCGGCAATGAAAATACAAGATCTTTAGAACACTGGGAAAAATTATTATTAGAAAGCGCTTGGAAAATAGATCCCAATTCGGTGGAATACATACGCTTCTATTTTCCAAGATTTTACCGCAAATATAGCCTTAACGAAATTATAGCTAAAGAACAAAAGCTATGGCCAAATCACTATATATTCAGAAAATACTTCTTTTTTGGAATTAACTTTACTGCGGAAATTTGTAAGCCGTCTAATATTACACAAAATTAAATACCTATGAAAATAGCAATTAATGCACGGCTTTTATTGGCAGGAAAGTTAGATGGTATTGGATGGTTCTCTTACGAAATTCTTAAACGTATAAGCTTGGCTCATCCGGAACATGAGTTTTTATTTTTATTCGATCGCAAACCTCATCCCTCCTTTATTTTCGGTCCTAACGTAAAGGCTGTGGTGGTATTTCCTCCGGCGAGGCACCCTTTTTTGTGGTATCTTTTTTTTGAAAGGGGGATCCCCCCAATCTTGAAAAAGCATAAGGTGGATTTGTTTATTTCTACCGATGGTTGGATGCCATTAAATTTAAAAATTCCTTCTATTAACGTAATTCATGATTTGAATTTCTTACATCACCCTGAATTTATAGCCCAACCTATAGTGCGGCTATATTACGCTTATTTCTTTCCGAAATTTGCGCAACAAGCCACTCGTCTCGTTACGGTTTCCAATTTTACCAAAGAGGATATAGTTCATAATTATGGGATAGATCCTGAAAAAATAGAGGTGGTTTATAACGCAGCCCAATCCATTTATCGCCCTCTTTCAAAAGAACAACAAACAAGGATACAAGAAAAATATAGTATGGCTTGTCCTTATTTTATTTTTGTTGGAACCATTCACCAACGTAAAAACTTAGCCAATATTTTCCGGGCTTTTGATCTCTTCAAAGCAGAAACCAAAACGGAGGTAAAATTATTGATAGCAGGGGGAAAAATTTGGTGGAAAGGAGAAATTGAGAATACTTACGAGGGGATGCAAAACAAAAAAGAGGTGATTTTTTTAGGCAGAGTGGATGCGGATATTTTAAGTGCATTGATGGCCTCTTCCATAGCCCTTTTATATCCTTCTTTTTTTGAAGGTTTCGGCATTCCCATTGTAGAAGCTTTTCATGCCGAAGTACCCGTACTAACTTCCAACATTACTTCTATGCCGGAAGTTGCAGGAGAAGCGGCCTATTATGTAGAACCTTATTCGGTAGAATCCATTAAAAATGGAATGATTAAACTCTATGAAGATAAAAACTACTGTAAAGAACTTATTGCCCTTGGACGTGAGCGTAAAAAAATGTTTTCGTGGGACGAGAGTGCAAAAAAATTCTGGTCCATTGTAGAAAAACAACTCCACTCCATGGTATAGAAATTAGCGGATCTGAATTCATAAATATATCGTCTACTTATTTTTATTTTATAGCAATTAGGTAATTAGTTCAGCAAATTTACCTATTGCTATCAAAGGCATTGCCAAACTTTCCAACAAGTAAAAAATCCGGCTTCCCTGTTTGTATGTACAAACAGGGAAGCCGGATTTTTTAAGGAGCTATTTTATATACTCTTTGGAAAGCTCTACTACCAAACAGTTTTTACCAAGCGAGCCCCTTTTTCTGTGGTTATTTTCACAAAATAGATTCCTCTATTTTTCACAGGAACATCCAAAGAAGAGTTTCCGGAATTTTTAAGATACACCTTTTGTCCAGAAAGATTATACACCTCTATTTTCTTATAATAAATCCCGTTATTTTCTATATGAAAACCAAAGTTAGTTCTTAAAACGCAAAATGGATTTTCTTCCAAGGTCTCTATGGCAGTAGTTTTAGTACCATAAAGCGATATAAGCACATCGGAAACCCCTTGGGAATGTAGGCGTACTTTAGCAAAATGTATATTTCCATGAATAGGAGCATAAGTAACCGTGAAGCCATCTGCTACAGCATTTTTATCTATAGAAGTTTTGCTTAATCGGAAATTGGTCGCATCGGCTCCCTCTATGCTCAAGCTAATATTTTCGGTAAGCAAGAAAGAATTCACCACTATTTTCTGCGAAGTAAGTTCGCTTCCTTTTATCAAATTTAAATGAATGCTCGTATCCTTGCTTGCTATAAGAATTTGAGCAATAGATTTCACCCCTCTACCCTCCATGGGAATAATTACATCGGGGCAACCAGCAGAACTTAATTTAATATAAGCTAAATGCAAACCCTCTTCCATAGGCGAAAAAGTCACTTTAAAACTTCCACCACTTGCCTCTAAAAACTCTTTGGAGGCCACAAATTTACCCGCATTAGGTCCTAAAACGGAAATGGAAATTTGTTGTTTCAAATTCTTTGCCTTTACTACAATTTCTGCAGATTCCACCTGTGTGTACACCTCTGTACGCAACGACAAAGAATCGGTAGTACTGGTAATAGAACCCAAATCCTCCCGTCCAAAACTTACATCATCTATGTAATAAACCACGCTACTATTGCTACCAGTAGGACCATAGAAACGGAATCCCATAAAGAAAATATCGGCTATATTTTGATCTTTTAAATCTAAATGGAACTCGCGCCAAGTTTTATTTTCATCGGGAATAGATGGCATAGGCATGGGAACGATGCTCTTATAAACGCTATCCCCCACCTTTTCCATATAATAGAGTTCTATTTTCGAACTATGATGTTCAAACATAAAATCACCCCTTACACGGAAAGTAAAGATTTTTTCTTTCGCATTTTTAAAATCCAAAGCAGGAGTTACCAACCACATTTCGCAATTACCAGTTGTATCTTGTTGATAAACATATCCCGTAGCCTTAGCCGCACTTTCTATCCTCTCTCCAGCTTCATTTTTGAAACTATAGCCCCACCAAGGTCGATTCCACTGCAAGACCACATTTTGCATAATACTATCTTCTATTTTTTGATTGTGCAGCACCGAAGAAAAATCTTGCACCCACTTCGTTTTAGGATTAGTAGTATCTAACACAAAATGCGTATGGAAATCAGGAGCTACGGTAGTATCCCCATTTTTAATAGCCGTCCCATGAATCACCAATACCACCGTATCGGCTTCTTTGGAAAAGAATAGCACATAAGCGGTATGCGAACCCTCCCCTTTGGGTTGATAAGTAACCTTGAACTTCGCATCCACTACCGTTTTTCCAAACATAGAAGTAGAAATTAAAAAGTTTCCCTTTTGTTCCCCACTTAATTTAACATGCAAATAATCTTTTAAATCTGTAGCATTCAAAAGGATACTATCCACCATTTTAGAGCCAACCTCAGCGGTAAAATGCATCAAAGAATCTTTAGAAAGAACAATATTAGGCTTATTGCCCGATATATTGGCGGTAGCCACTCCTACCACTTCTATCCTTTGGGTGGAAGCCCCCAGCGAACTAAGCTCTATATTTGCAAAATGTCGCCCAGCCACCTTAGGTTGGTATGCAATAGAAAAACTCCCCATAGTTTGCCCGTTTTTAGTAGGGATAGACGCCACAGAGGACGTAAAATAATTCGCATTATCGCCTGTAATTTTAATTTGCACTTCTTGAGTTAAATTAAGGCCTTCCACCTTTATTTCCACAGAGGAAACGGTAGAATCTACCTTTGCTGCGAAAGTGGGCAAATTCACAGGATTAAGTCGTATTTGAGGCAAGGTATCTATAGGTTCAGGAGTAGAATTTAAAGCCCGAATATCCTTTTTAAAACGAGGAGCGATTAGTTTACCGGTACCAGCAGTACTCACCCCTATAATATCGGCCTTTGCAGGAATAGTATCTCCAATAAAATCGAAGCCCTTCAAAACACGAAGCATAAAACCCTCCTCTATAGTGGTAGCAGCCTGCATCATTTTTGGATTAATTCCCTCTTTGAAAAATCCTCCATTTTCATTTTTTCTATTTGGGAATTCCACCTGCGTAAGAGCAATCAAGCGACTTTCATATTCTTTAGGATTAGCTTTGATTTGCGCTAAACTTGCACAAACAGCCAACACTTCGTTTCCAGAAGAAAGGGGCAAAGGAAAATCTCGAACAGGAGTAAAGGAAAGGCTACCAAAACTAAGTTTTAAATTACCAAACAAATGATTTAGTTCATCTCCAGATTGATAAGTTTCGCTGATAATACCTTCCGGGTCGTTAATAGTAATACCTGCTAAAGAATCCTGCACAAACATTTGATAAACGGTATTTCCGCTTTTTACAGGATAAACACAAGAAACCAACACCTTGTTTTGTATCTTGTAAATTTTATTCATATAATTATCCGGATCCTTTTCTACTTGCGAACGTAATTCTTTAAGATTTTTCATTTCCGTTACCCCATACGTTTGCCACGCCAACGGCAACTTAAGAGTATCGGCATTAGTAGTAGTAAAAATTACGGTATCGGCATTAAAATTCTGATGAGAGGCATTTAATTGTATTATAATAGATTCCCCCTCCGGGCTCATAGCTTTTTCCTTGCTTATTACTTTTTTATTCATAGTAATTACTTTAGCGTGAACCAAAGCCGCAGAAATATCGCCAGTAAGCCTTTCTCCTTTCACCACCAAAGTTTTAGAATATACTAAATCGTCGTAGCCCAAACCAAAATCTACGGAACTTGAATTTAAGGTAATGGTAGGCTTGATAGGAACAGGTGGCTGTTCGGCAAATAAAGCTTGCCAAGAAGTAGCTACTCTAAGAGCATCCATTCGAGTTAAAGGAGTAGTAGTACTTTGGCGAACCTGTATGGCCCCAATAGAAGTAATATCATCCCCTGTTTCTTCGGGTTTATTTTGAATATAAGGAGCAGAAGCCGTTTCTGCACTCTTATTAGGATTTACCCAAACACTAACTTTATCGTTGCTTGGCCCATCTACAAATTCATATTTCACTACCACTAAAAGCGTATCGCCCCATTTAAAATCTGCACCTCCATAATTAGTCATACCCGAACGAACCACCCCTATAGAAAATATGTTTTTTTCGGCAACTCCTTTCACGTATAATTTACCAAATTGACGACTATTTTCCTCCCCAGTACTAAATGCAAGAAAATAATCGGCACTACTTCCTTTTACAGAATCCACACAAAGTAAGATAGAATAATAAACCGAAGCGGTAGTTTGTGCGGGAAAGGAAACCAAGGCTTTTTGACCCGATATAATCCGAGTAGATAAAACCCTACCAATAGGAAGCTCTTGATAACCGGAATAGGTAAGCGCCCCATTCGATACAGAAAGAATATTCGTGCCTCCACCTGTTCCATCACGCAACCAAGAGCCATTTCCGGCAATATCTCCTTGCGGATAATCGAAATTTTCAGTTAACAAACGGGTTTGGGCAGAAAGGCCACCCATACATAAAAACAGAAACGCCCCAAGCATAGCCGAAGCAAGCTTGAAAGCTGCTTTATGGCGTAAGGCAATCATAAGTGAAGCGGTAGCTAATAATTTTTTTTTCATTTTGCTTGCATGTTTTGGTTAAAAGTTTAAAAATTAGGAAAGGGTACAAAAAAAGTTTTGCAGAACCTCTGCTTAAAAACTTTCATGGTCCAAATATAAATTTTACCCATAGAAGAAATAAGACAAATTTAGAAAAAGCTAAGACAGAGACAGAAAAAGATACGACAAATTTGGAAAAAAATACGACAAATCCGGAAAAACACACCCTCTCCACGGGAAATAGCCTCTTCCACTCAAAATAAAACCTATCCAGCAAGAGGCTCTACTCGTATGAATGGCGTTGATTTACCCTATTGATTTCTCTAAAAAACGTATTATTTTCTCGCTTTTGCCAAATTCCGAAATTCCGTAGGAGTCATTCCAAAACTTTCCCTAAACAAACGATGAAAATTGCGAGTAGAATTAAACCCACAATCTAAAGCAATGGCTTCAATAGTAGCGGAATTTTGGGGATCCAACAAAATTTTACGAGCCGCTTCTAAACGCAAATTATGAATATAATTTTGAAACGACAGGCCCGTTGCCTCACGAATAGCCGTACAAAGATAGTTTTCATTAGTAGAAAGCGCATTAGCAACTTCCTTGCGCCCAATTTCTGCACCAAGATACCTTTGGCTACTTTCCATCCATTGCTGTAATTCCCGAAATAATTTATTATCCGATTCCGGCATTTTCCATTGGTGCAATTCCTCTTCTTTTTCTTTTACCAAAGCAATTTGTTCGAACAACTTTTTGTTTTTACTCCTAATCCTTTGCAAATTAGAATAAATAAAAACTATAGTGAAGCCAAAAAAGATCAGGATCGCAATAAGAACCAACAAACGATGGTGCTGCATTTGAATAACATACTTTTGTGTCAATATCTGCGCATCCTTTTCCGAAGTTTCGTACAAAGTACCAAGCTCCATAGCAGTAGCCACTCTCATTTTTTCTGTTAGGCTCTCCTTTAAATTAGCAGCCTGCGTACGATATAGATAAGCATTTTTATAATCGCCAAGACCCGCATAAGCTTCCGATAGAAAACCTTTAAGGATGTAATGGTAATTATTAATACTATCCCCCATTTCTATTTTAGCAAGTACCCACTGAACCTCCTTTATAAGCCCTTTCCAATCCTTGGCTTCTTCCATATAATTAAAAAGACTAAGGTAAACCGGCATACGAACCTGATCAATATTCCGAATTAACTCCATAGCCTCTCTACAAGCTTGCTGCGCTTTGCCCGGCGAATGACTTTTAATAAGGCTATAGGCCATTTGCGACAAAAGTTCCGCACGAAAATAATTTAATTCTATAGGATTTCTATAATACGTTTTTTTAATTTCTTCCGAACTAAGCGCATCCAATTCTCGTAAAAGCCTCTGCATCAATTTAGAAGACTTGTCGAACTGGCCTTGCTGAGAAAAGATATCCCCTTTAACATATTGATATAGAATTTTACTTTCTACATTATTTGCATTATTAATAGCACGATCCATATAGACATGCGCCTTATCGTACATTTTCATTTGACTATACACATTGCCAATAACGGCAAAACAAGTGGCCATATATTCTACATCTTTGCTTTTTTTAGCTAAATCGGCCGCTTGTAGGGCAAAAGAAAGGGCTTGCTCATATTCCCCCAAGAACATATATTCCTCGCTAAGAGCAGCACATATACGGGCATGGAAAGCCGGATTTACCTGTGCCGAATCGGTAGAATGTGCCTGTAAGAGATATTTAACAGAAGTTCGTGCTCTATTAGCCCGTGCGCAAACCATACCATAGGAATAACACAAACTAATTTCAGAAATATTATTATAGCCCTCTGCACTTTCTTTTCGCCAAAGAGAATCCACAATAAGCAAGGCCGAATCGGGATTAGAACTTCGAAAATCATCTACTCTCTCTAAGGTATAGAGCGGAGAAGGCATAAGCTTGGTAGGATAAATTTTATTTGTTGGCTCCTTAGCGTGTAAAGGTAGAAAAACGCAAAAAAGCATACAAAGCATACTAACTTTTATAACAACCCATTGGAAACGTTTAAATTTCATACTTTTCCTTTTTTTTACGAGCATAAAACAGCCAACAAAGACCATTTCATCTCAAACACCCGCAAGAAAGTATCCACCACGACATACCCTCCATTTTAATTTACTCCATTTCCATTTTATTAAAACGAAGCATCTTTCCTTGGAGCAAACAGCAAACAGAAATTATAGAAAAGTAGCCGAAGCCCAACTTAAATTCATTTCTATTTAACTACAAAAATAAGAAAAACATGCTACAAAAAATAATACAAAAATTATTTTTCCTCCTGCATATCTTACATATCCTGCCACCCTGCTCATACTGCCATTTGGAAGCAGTCTAAGAAATAGAGAATGGTGTTATACATAGAAATGGGAGAAACTATAAATAGGAGAAATAGGAGAAACTATAAAGAGAAGAGCCCCATAAATAGAAAATAAATAGTCCTATAAAGATAAAACCTAGAAATAGGAGAAACTAAGAAGAGAAAAAAAACCAATAGGAGAACCAATGAAAAGCCCTATAAATAAAAGAGACTGTGAATAGAACTCCCAAATAAATAGAATAGAAAAAGGGAAAATGAATTTTAATTTCCTTTTCCCTTTTCCTATTATAAAACGGTTTAAATTTATTCTATTACTATCACATCCATACGAGCCATCACCGAAGGACGATCGAGAAACTTAAGGGCACGAATTTGCATAAACCAAGAAGCTAATTCCGGACCAAAAGTAGAGGTTAAATCTTCATTCAAAACCTTTACTCTCGCTGTGGTCAAGCTACTTATCAATTCAGTATAAGGATTGGGTTCCTTGGGAAATTCTTCTACTTTATACGCCTTTAATTTCGCCAATTTCGCCGCACCAGATATAGCCGCATCCAAGCCCCCTAACTCATCTACCAAACCTATGGCAATAGCATCTTTCCCGCTCCAAACACGACCTTGACCTATAGAATCCACCTCAGCCACACTCATTTTTCTTCCTTTAGCTACCTTGCTCGTAAAGCTCGCATAGACATTTTCTATATTTCGTTGCATCAAAGATAGTTCCATTTTATTCAATGGACGATCAACTCCAGAGAGTGCTCCAGAATTGGTATTCGTAGAAACTTCATCGAAATTTATGCCTAATTTATCGTTTAGTAGTTTTTTTGCATTAGGAATTATTCCAAATACCCCTATACTTCCAGTTAAGGTTGTAGGTTCACTATAAATTTTATTAGCCGCACAGGAAATATAATATCCACCAGAAGCCGCATAATTTCCGAAAGATGCCACTACCGGCTTCTTTTTTTGAGCCAAAATAACCTCCTGATAAATAATATCGCTGGTAAGCACACTTCCCCCCGGTGAATTTACACGTAAAACAATAGCTTTTACATTCTTATCTGCTGCTGCTGCCTTAATAGCATCCTTAATATTTTCGGTTCCAATGCTATAAGAACTTCCCTTATCCATTCCTATTTCGCCTTGAGCATAAATAACGGCTATTTTATTGTTAGTCTTCTTAATCTCTTTTTCCGTCTGCATGTATTTCTGTATGGAAATTAGGTTCAATTTATCTTCTTCTTTCACCTTCATTCTCTTCATTAACGAAGTTTGAAACACCTTATAAGGAGCCACTACGTCTACCAATTGGTGCGAAAGGGCATCCTGAGCCAACATCCCTGCTAAACTATCGGCCGAAAGGTTGAGTTGCGCAACCGAAACCTTACGAGATTGCGCTATCTCTTCTATAATGCTGCCCCACATGGAAGAAACGAGCACCCTGTATTGCTCCTTGTTTTCAGAACTCATATCGGTTCTAATGAAAGGCTCCACGGCACTTTTAAAACGTCCATGACGAATTACCTGCATTTCTACGCCCAATTTAGAGAGCAGATTTTTGTAAAACATCATTTTAATATTCAGACCTTTAAAATCGACAGCACCCTCCGGTTGCAGAAAAACAGAATCGGCCACGGAAGCCAAATAATAAGCATTTTGAGTGTAAAAATTGGAATATGCGTAAATAAATTTACCCGAAGCCTTAAATTTCGACAAAGCATGGCGCAATTCCTGTGCGGTGGCAAAACCCATGGTGTTGTTTAATCCGGTATTAAGATAAATACCCTTAATTTTCTCATCGTTTTTTGCCCTATGAATCGCTTCTAAAAGCGTGTTTAAGCCCAAGGCCTTCTTAACTTTAAACGACTGCCAATCTACATTATCCACAGGATTAGTAGAAGCTCGATCATAGATAGGTTCCTCCAATTTAATTTCAAGAATAGAAGAATCCTTTGTTTCTACCACCTGTTCGGACGCAAACATTCCTCCAAGGGCACTAATTAGAAAAATAGTACCAAATGCCGATACAATAACAAGCGCTAAAATAGTAGCTAATAATATTTTAAAAAAACTTTTCATAGTGATTTGTACTTATTTATATTTATATTTATTTGTATTTGTATGGTATTT